>JAQUVD010000003.1 GCA_028693555.1 Hespellia sp. | reverse complement strand
GTTCCGGCGGGGCTTATTTCAGTACCTCTATTCACAATACTGTCTTTTCATTTTTTTCAAAAATAGGACAGATTGGTACTTTAGAAGAAGTTATCTCTTTTGAAATTACATTTTGCGGAAACTCAAGCAAGAGCATCATGGGAATGATGAGTCTGAACTTATCAGAAGGTGAGAATGTTACGGTAATCACTGAGGGTACGGATGAAGCGGCGGCTGCAGATGGCGTTGTAACTTTTTTTAGTAAAGTGAAATAAGACAAGGGGATGGCCTTATGAAGAAATTATTATTTGTTTATAATCCTAATGCAGGAACAGGTCTTCTAAAACCGAAGGTATCCGATATCGTTGATATTTTCGTACAGGGTGGTTATGAGGTTACCATCTATCCAACACAGTGCTATCATGATGCACTTCGAAAGGTGGAAACCTTCGAGGACGATTATGATCTTGTGGTCTGCAGTGGAGGCGACGGGACACTGGACGAGACAGTAACGGCGATGGTCAAGCGTGACAAAGCAGTTCCGATTGGTTACATTCCGACAGGAACGACAAATGATTTTGCAAACAGCCTGCACATTCCAAAGAACCTTTTGGATGCTGCGTATACCGCAGTGCATGGAACACCGTTTGCGTGTGACATCGGAAGTTTCAATGACGATGTCTTTGTTTATGTTGCAGCGTTTGGTCTGTTTACCGATGTATCATATGAGACAAAGCAGGAAGTAAAGAATGTACTTGGTCATCTTGCCTATGTGCTTGAAGGTGCGAAGCGGATCTTCAATATCCCATCCTACAGAATTAAAGTATCTACAAGTGATAAAGTGATAGAAGATGAATTCATCTATGGAATGGTGACCAATTCGAAATCGGTTGGCGGATTCAAAGGCATGGTTGGAAATGATGTTGTCTTTGATGATGGCGAATTTGAAGTCACACTGATCAAGAAGCCCAACAATCCGATTGAGCTGAATGAAATTATCGTATCGCTGATTGGAATGCAGATAGATTCCAACTATATGTATACCTTCAAGACGGACAAGATTACCTTTGAATCTATCGAGGAGATTCCCTGGACATTAGATGGCGAGTTTGGCGGCGAGCATGACAGGGTTGAGATTTCGAATATGAAACAGCGACTTGAGATTATGGTGAAAGAAAAGAGTGTTCCGAAGATTTCGGCAAGTCCGGAGGTATATGACAGATAATTGTTAAAAAAATAAAATAACGCTTGCATATTGGGGAAAACTGTAGTATTATATCTAAGCACGACAAAACGTGTCCGTAGCACAACAAAATGTGCTCATAGCAATACAAATACACGAAGCTCGGAAGTGCCTCGCTAAGTGATTTGCATGCATCGCACGTAAGTGGTTAAAGAACAACCGCTAAGTGCTCATAGCTAGGCCCCCTGGTCAAGCGGTTAAGACGCTAGCCTCTCACGCTGGAATCAGGAGTTCGATTCTCCTGGGGGTCATCAAAAAAGAAATCCATTTGGATTTCTTTTTTTTATACCCTTAGAAAGTAATAAATTTATCGAATGAATAAAAAGATTTCCACTTTCAGTTTCCATTTTGGTAAAAATCACAGAATCGTTATTTTTCATTGTTTTTTCGCGATTTATGCGCTATACTATAAACGTATTTGAAATCTATCTATAGAGAAAACGGAGGAATTGATTATGGCATTAGTATCGGCAGCAGAGATGCTGAAAAAGGCAAAAGCAGGACATTATGCAGTTGGACAGTTTAATATTAATAACTTAGAGTGGACAAAGGCTGTTCTTACAGCAGCACAGGAGTGTAATTCACCAGTAATTCTGGGGGTATCTGAAGGTGCTGGAAAATATATGACAGGATATAAGACAGTACAGGCTATGGTAGCAGCCATGATCGATGAACTTGGAATTACAGTTCCGGTAGCAACTCATTTGGATCACGGTTCATTTGACGGATGCATGAAATGTATCGAGGCCGGATTTACATCAATCATGTTCGATGGTTCTCATTATTCAATCGAAGAGAACGTAGAGAAGACAACAGAGTTAGTAAAGCTTGCTCATGAGAACGGAATGTCAATTGAAGCTGAAGTTGGTTCAATCGGTGGAGAAGAAGACGGTGTAGTTGGAGCTGGAGAATGTGCAGATCCGAACGAATGTAAAGCAATCGCTGATCTTGGAATTGATTTCCTTGCAGCAGGTATCGGTAACATTCATGGTAAATATCCTGCAAACTGGGCTGGACTCAGCTTTGAGACATTAGCAGCAGTTCAGGAGAAGACAGGAGATATGCCATTAGTACTTCACGGTGGTACAGGTATTCCTGATGACATGATTAAGAAAGCAATCGATCTTGGAGTAGCTAAGATTAATGTTAATACAGATTGTCAGTTAGTATTTGCAGATGCAACACGTAAATATATCGAAGCAGGAAAAGACCTTGAAGGAAAGGGATTTGACCCT
The DNA here is from genome assembly GCA_028693555.1 of Hespellia sp. Classification (GTDB taxonomy): domain Bacteria; phylum Bacillota; class Clostridia; order Lachnospirales; family Lachnospiraceae; genus Hespellia. The sequence continues at coordinate 123,751 of JAQUVD010000003.1, read as the reverse complement.
CGTAAATTATTAAAGCCGGGTACAGATGCAATTGCTGAATGTGTTAAGACCAAGATAGAATTATTCGGATCAGTAGGTAAGGCTTAATTAAAAACTTGAAAAAATTTACTTGCCTTTTGAAACTGATTGAGTTATACTGACACACATAGAAAGAACAAAGGCGTTCCAAGTTTACTTGGAGTGCCTTTATTACGTTCTACAAGAAACCCCTGTTTTGGCAGGTAAGATTAGAAAGGAAGATAAGAATATGAGCACAGAGATATTTAATGTAGCAGACATTTTTGGGGAAGACGTCTTTAACGATACAGTCATGCAGGAACGTTTACCTAAGAAAGTTTACAAAGAGATCAAGAAGATTATTGAAGACGGCGGCGAGCTGGACTTGAATACAGCAGATGTGATTGCACATGAGATGAAAGAATGGGCAATCGAAAAGGGTGCGACTCACTACACACACTGGTTCCAGCCACTAACCGGAACAACCGCTGAGAAACATGACTCATTCATTTCCGCTCCGACACCAAACGGTAAGATTCTGATGAGCTTCTCCGGAAAAGAGTTAATCAAAGGAGAGCCGGATGCATCTTCCTTCCCGTCAGGTGGACTTCGAGCTACATTTGAAGCCAGAGGCTATACAGCCTGGGATTGCACATCACCGGCATTTGTAAGACACGATGCAGCAGGTGCAACGCTTTGTATTCCTACCGCATTCTGTTCATATACAGGAGAAGCCCTTGATCAGAAGACTCCACTGCTTCGTTCTATGGAGGCAATCAATGAGCAGGGACTGAGACTTATCCGCTTATTTGGTAACGAAACATCCAAGAAAGTGGTTCCTTCCGTTGGTGCAGAACAGGAATATTTCCTTGTCGATGCAGAGAAGTTCTTACAGCGTAAAGATTTGATTTATACAGGACGTACGCTTTTTGGAGCAATGCCTCCAAAAGGTCAGGAATTAGATGATCACTACTTTGGAACGATCCGCCAGAGAATCGCAGGGTTCATGAAAGATGTGAACGTAGAATTATGGAAACTCGGTGTCAGTGCCAAGACACAGCATAATGAAGTTGCTCCTGCACAGCATGAGCTTGCACCGATTTATGCGCAGTGTAATATTGCGGTTGATCACAACCATCTTGTAATGCAGACGATGAAGAAGATCGCATGCCAGCATGGTATGAAGTGTCTGCTTCACGAGAAACCGTTTGCGGGCGTGAATGGATCCGGTAAACATAACAACTGGTCAATCACAACAGATGATGGAGTTAATTTATTAGAGCCGGGTAAGACACCTCATGAAAATACACAGTTCTTACTGGTACTGACTTGTATCTTAAAAGCAGTAAATGAGCATGCAGACTTACTTCGCGAGTCGGCAGCAGATCCGGGAAATGATCACAGACTGGGAGCCAATGAGGCACCACCGGCAATTATTTCCGTATTCCTCGGCGAGCAGCTTGAAGATGTCCTTGAGCAGTTAGTTAGTACCGGAAATGCAACACATAGCTTAAAGGGATCAAAATTAAAAACAGGTGTGGATTCGCTTCCGGACTTCATGAAAGATGCAACAGACCGTAACAGAACTTCACCATTTGCATTCACCGGAAATAAGTTTGAATTCCGTATGGTCGGTTCCCGTGATTCGATTTCAGGACCGAACGTTGTACTTAATACAATCGTAGCAGAAGCATTTTCAGATGCCTGCGACCGAATTGAGAAGTCAGAAGATAAAGAGAAAGAAATTCACGACATTATCAAAGAATACGCTACAGAGAACCAGCGCATCGTATTTAATGGAAATGGCTACGCAAAAGAGTGGGTTGCGGAAGCTGAGAGACGTGGACTTCCGAATATCAAGTCTATGGTTGAAGCGATTCCATCACTTACAACAGATAAAGCTGTAGAATTGTTTGAAAGATTCAACGTATTTACAAAAGATGAACTGGAGTCTCGTGCAGAGATTAAATATGAGAATTATGCAAAGGCAATCAATATCGAAGCACTTGCAATGATTGATATTGCTGCAAAACAGATTATTCCTGCAGTTATGAATTACACAAAGACGCTTGCAGATACGGTAATTGCTGTAAAAGAGGCTGGTGTTGATGCGAAAGTTCAGATTGATACATTAAAAGAGGTATCAAAATTACTTGCAGATGCAAACAAAGCACTTGCAAATCTGCAGAAGGTGACAAAGACAGCATCTGGAAAAGAAGAAGGAAAAGTTCAGGCAGTCTATTATCATGAGTCTGTATGCACTGCAATGGAGAAGCTTCGCGCGCCAATCGATGCACTTGAGATGATTGTAGATAAAGAAGTGTGGCCAATGCCTTCTTATGGAGATTTAATGTTCGAAGTGTAATTATATTTAGAGTTTGTTTATAATTGAGGGAAATAGAAGTACCTTCATAAATTTATAAGAAATGATTTGAACCCTGGACTTGGAAAGAACACAAAATTGTGTTATTCTTTGTGCAGGGTTTTCTTTATAATGATAATGCGCAGCCTTTGCTGCGAGAGGATGGAGGTTTTTATGACACGAAGTGAATTCTTACAGGAATTAAAGGAAGCATTGCAGAACGAATCGCTCAGCAGCGCAGCGATTTCTGAGAATGTAAATTATTATAATGGATATCTTTCGGATGAAATGGCGAAAGGACGAAGTGAGAGCGAAGTGTTGGACGAGCTTGGCGATCCGTGGGTAATTGCGAAGGGGATCGTAGATTCACCCGGATCGGCGTATTACCAGCCGGACGCGACAGAGACAGTGTATGAGGATGCAGGGAGTAGATCGCAAAGCAGTCAGGACTCACAAAACTCTTATCAGAGCGAAGTGCATGTGTTTGGATTTGACACATGGTGGAAGAAAGTGTTAGCTGTCTTAGCCGTAATTATGGTGATTGTTGTCATTATTACGATTGTTAGTGGATTGGTGAGTCTTCTGGTACCGATTATTATTCCGGTTGTCATTGTGATGATCGTTATTCGACTCATTGGTGGACGAAGTTGAAATTTTTAAAATACTTATTCAGTGTGATTGTTTTATGTCTGCTTCTGGCTGCAGGCGGCGTGATTGTTTACAATGGAGGTATCCCTGCCAATATTCCGGAGACGATAAAAGCGTGTTATGAAAAAGTCAGAAGTGAGATTAGCGTAGCGTTCTATGAAAAGGATGATGACTATACGTTTATCAGTACAACGCCGATTTTGCAGAATCCACAGTTCCCTACGGGGTGCGAAAGTGTAGCTCTTACGATGGCCCTGGAGTCTCTGGGCTATGATCTTAGCAAAACAGAGATTGTGGATCAGTATTTAATCTATGATGGTCAGAATTATGCGGCTGGATTTGTGGGCGACCCACGTTCGACGAATGGTGGAGGAATTTTTCCTCCCGGATTGACGAATACTGCGAATAATTATCTGCAGGCGCAAGGGAGCGATTATAGTGCTTATAACATCAGCGGAACAGCATTTACGGATTTGTTTTCTTATGTAGACCAAGGTAATTCGGTGCTGCTTTGGATTACATATAATTATGAAAATCCGGTCTTTAATGGGAATTCTGTATATTATGACGGACAGGAATATCTGTGGTATCAGAAGGAACATTGTGTAATGCTTGGCGGATATAATCTGGCAGACAATACGGTATTATTATATGATCCGATGAAGGGACTTTATAAAGTGCCCATTGATACAGTGGAATCGCTGTACAATCAGATTGGGAACTTCGCGGTTGCGATTTATTAAAAAGACAAAGTAAAAGACCGATGGGGGAGCCATCGGTCTTTTGAGGGGAGTATAAATAATTAATAAGGGGTTGTAGAAAAGTTCTTTCTACAAGTAATAGTATAATATATGGATTAGGAAAAAGCAAGTTGAATTTAAAAAAATAATAGATAAAAATGAAGGCTGATTTTCATGTGAAATGAATAAAAAATTGTGAATCTGACACAATAATAGTGTACCAAAAATCACAGGAGGTAATCACATGAATAAAAATTATAACAGTTCTTCAAACGGCAGCTCAAACAGCAGCTCAGACAGTAACAAAAACAGCAACAAAAACACGAACAAGAACAGTAACAAAAACTGTTACGGCAGCAACTCAAACCAGAACAGCAGCCAGAATTATTCGAGCAAAAATAAAACTTCGAATAAAGACATGGACGATCTTGATGAGAGTGATAACTATTAAGAACTGCATACAGTAACACAGTTTGGACCGCCGGTTTATGTGAAAATAAACCGGCGGTTTTTTCCTGGGCATTTTCGTTATTGACAGCCGAGGGTCTTGCACTTAATATAGAACGTATAGAAAGCGGAGGATACGAATGAAGAGAATGGAATTGATTGCACCATGTCATTTTGGACTGGAAGCAGTATTAAAGAGAGAAATACAGGGTTTGGGATATGAAATTTCGCAGGTGGAGGACGGACGTGTTTCATTCTGGGGAGATGCAGAGGCAATCTGCCGTGCAAATATATTTCTTAGAACAGCGGAACGTGTACTGCTGAAGGTGGGAACATTTAAAGCAACTTCATTTGAGGAATTGTTTCAGGGTACGAAGCGCATTGCGTGGGAAGAGTATATTCCTAAGGATGGTAAGTTCTGGGTTGTGAAGGTGGCTTCGGTAAAGAGCCAGTTATTCAGCCCGTCGGACATCCAGTCGATCATGAAGAAGGCTATGGTAAAGCGTATGAGTGAGCACTATCATGTGGACTGGTTTGACGAGAAGGGCGCGCCGTATCCGGTGCGCGTGTTTTTGATGAAGGATATGGTGACCATCGGACTTGATACGACAGGTACTTCTCTGCATAAGCGCGGATATCGTCTGTATCAGAGCAAGGCGCCGATTAGTGAGACGTTAGCGGCAGCGTTGATTCTGCTCACTCCGTGGCATAAGGACCGTATTCTGGTCGATCCGTTCTGCGGATGTGGTACATTTCCAATTGAGGCGGCTATGATTGCGGCCAATATCGCTCCGGGGATGAACCGCGACTTTGTATCGGAAGAGTGGGCGAATCTGATTCCAAAGCAGACCTGGTATGATGCTGTGAATGAGGCAAATGAGCAGGTTAATATGGATGTTGAAGTTGATATCCAGGGCTATGATATTGATCATGAGGTACTATTCGCAGCCCGCAAAAATGCAGATGCAGCGGGAGTTGCGGATCTGATACATTTCCAGCAGAGAGCGGTACAGGATTTGAGTCATCCGAAGAAATACGGATTTATTATTACCAATCCTCCGTATGGCGAGAGGCTGGAGGAGAAGGAAGCATTGCCAAAGCTGTATCGTGAATTCGGCGATCGGTTCAAACAGCTTGATTCCTGGTCGGCATATGTGATTACGAGTTATGAGGATATGGAGCAGGATTTCGGGCGCAAGGCAGATAAGAACCGCAAGCTTTACAACGGTATGATTAAGACTTATTTTTATCAATTCATGGGGCCGAAGCCGCCGAGACAGAAAAAAATATAGCAGTGATATAGTAGAAGGAAGTAATAGCAGATGGAGAATAGAATTATATTTGCAACAGGAAATGAACATAAGATGGTAGAGATCCGGGCGATTCTTGCAGATCTTGGAATGCGGATTGAATCAATGAGGGAGGCAGGAATTGACATCGAAGTAGTTGAGGACGGGACGACCTTTGAAGAAAATGCAATCAAGAAAGCGACCGGGATTGCAAAGTATGCGAAAGATGCGATTGTGCTTGCAGATGATTCGGGGCTTGAGATTGACTATTTAAATAAGGAGCCGGGAATTTATTCGGCGAGATATGCAGGGGTGGATACGTCTTATGATATTAAGAATCAGATGCTTCTTGACCGATTAGACGGAGTGCCGGATGAGAAGCGGACGGCAAGGTTTGTATGTGCAATAGCGGCTGCATTTCCGGATGGAAGTGTCGAAGTGGTTCGCGGAACGATGGAAGGCATAATCGGACATGAAATATCCGGAGAGAATGGCTTTGGCTATGATCCGATCTTCTTTCTTCCGGAGTACGGCTGCACATCGGCGGAACTGACGCCGGAGAAAAAGAATGAATTGAGCCATAGAGGCGCAGGACTTTGTGCGATGAAGAAAATCATGGCAGAGAAGATGAATTAGAAGGCAATGATCAATCAAAAAGTAAGCAGAGGTAAGATATGAGGATATTAATTGTAAGTGATACACATGGACGTCATAAAGGATTGGAGCGGGCAGTGGAAGAGGCTGGAAAGATAGACATGCTGATCCATCTGGGTGATGTAGAGGGCGGCGAGGAGTATATAGAGTCTCTCGTTGACTGTGAGAAGCATATTGTGCGCGGAAATAACGACTTTTTCACAGACCTGAAAGCAGAAGAAGAGTTCCTTATCGGCGATTTGCGGGCTTTTATTACGCATGGCCATAATTATTATGTATCACTTGATCCGAATGAGATTCAGGGGGAAGGACGCGCCCGTGGTGCGGACGTAGTCATGTTTGGACATACACATAAACCTTATTTGGATGAAGCGGAGGATATCGTGGTACTCAATCCGGGCAGTATCTCCTTCCCGCGTCAGGCGGGCAGACAGGGCAGCTATATGATTATGGAGATTGCTCCAGACGGCTCGGTTACATATTCACAGAGATATTTGAGCGACTTATGAATGCCGCAGAGCTCTTTTCTAGAGGCATTGAAAAATCGGATAAAAAGCAGAGGGGCCAAAAAAATCAAAAAAAATTAAAAAAATGTTGACATTTAGTGGGGCGTGTAATATAATAATCCTTGCGTCACGGCTAAGACTTATAGCGAAGTGACTATCTGAATATCGGGGTGTGGCTCAGCTTGGCTAGAGCGCCTGGTTTGGGACCAGGAGGTCGCAGGTTCGAATCCTGTCACCCCGATAACTTTGCGGGTGTAGTTCAATGGTAGAACACCAGCCTTCCAAGCTGGATACGTGGGTTCGATTCCCATCACCCGCTTTCTTATATCCAAGATATAAGAAAGCTTTTTTTTTACGCATTATCCCGGAATGAGAGTGTGTATGAGTCTGTAGCTCAGTTGGATAGAGCAACGGCCTTCTAAGCCGTAGGTCGAGGGTTCGAATCCCCCCAGGCTCGTTTTCATCAGACAGATATATTTGTCAGATGAATAATAAAATATTGTGGTGGGTGTGGTGCAGTTGGTTAGCGCGCCAGATTGTGGTTCTGGATATCGAGGGTTCGAGTCCCTTCACCCACCCTTGAGTAAAATACTTGGCAAAGTTCTTGGGAATCCAGGTATGAGATCTCTTTTGGGAATGTATGCATTGGGCTATCGCCAAGCGGTAAGGCACAGCACTTTGACTGCTGCATTCGCTGGTTCGAATCCAGCTAGCCCAGTTTTGAGTAGAGTACTTAGCGAGGTTTTCGCGAGCTTAGTACGAACCATATCTGGACACTTGATGAGGTTTTTCACGAATCTAGTGTAGCAGATAAGAGTAGAGCAGTACTTACTTAATTGAATATGGAGCATTAGCTCAGGTGGTAGAGCACTTGACTTTTAATCAAGTTGTCCGGGGTTCGAATCCCCGATGCTTCACTGAAGAACATGTGAAAACATGTTCTTTTGTATCTAAGGATACATATTATATATGCGGATATGGCGGAATTGGCAGACGCGCTAGACTTAGGATCTAGTGGGAGACCGTGCAGGTTCAAGTCCTGTTATCCGCAGGCCAAGGCCCCGACTTTCGGAAGATGAAAGCCGGGGCTTTTTTAAATTGGAGAAATTTTCCTGTTGATTTTATATAGCGCAAAAGATAAAATATTATGTTAAAAACAATAAAGAAAAGGGAGTTACGAAAGATGAAAATAGCAATCGTAGAAGATCGACAGGAGGATGCAAGGTCGTTAAATGCAATGGTACAAAAATATTGTCAGCAGTCCAATGTTTATGTGGAGATTGATCAGTATGAGACAGGGGAAGAATTCTTGGAGGAGATGCCGGAGCAGTATGATGTGATTTTTTTGGATATTTTCTTAAATAAGCTATCCGGAATTGATGTAGCCAGAAGTCTCAGGACTAGGGGGGAGGGGAAAGAAGAGGATCAACAAAAAATTATATTTGTAACAACAAGCACTGATTATGGACTGGAAGGCTTTGAATTACGAGCAACACATTATCTTGTAAAACCCTGTACACAGGAGAAGGTTCAAAATGCAATGGAACGTGTGATGGCATATATGAAGAATTCTTTCTATATAACTGTGACATGCAGACGTGAGGAGCACAAGATTCCAATCAGCAAGATCCTTTTTATTGATTATCGATTTGGGATGGAAATGGAGGATGAATAAGAGAAATGCCAAGATTTATCTTTCTGACGGAAAATGTAAATATATTAATTCACTCAGTGGTATATCTGTCTCTCGTATATTACCCCTATCAAAATCGAACCCGGTTTTCAAAGAAAACGACTGTTATATTATGTGTGGTCTATCTCGTGGTGGACGCAGTCATTATTCTCGCGGTAGGTGATTGGAATGCGGTGCAAAAAGGACATCCGCAGGTGGCATTGATTTTGTTTCTCCTATGCATCCATCTTAACCTTTCAATTTCATATTATCAATCTTGCGGAGATCACGTTTCGGCTTCATTGTTTTCCACCTATCATCCTAAGTTTCCCAAGATTCAAAAACTTTGTATGACGGTTAGTTACTGTGTCGTGTTAAACCTGATTTGGAGTATGAACAAGGAAACGCTTACCGAACAGAAAGCGCAGGCATTAGAAGATCAGATTGAGGCACAGAAGCATCAGTGGACCGGTTGGAAAAAAGTGTGGGATGAGCAGCGAAGAGAGCGTCATGATTACAGGTATCATCTCTGTCTGATTCAAGAACAGTTAAATCATGGAAAATACGAGCAGATTACGAATTATATCACAGAATATCTGCAAGTACAGGCAAGCCAAAGGGCCGCGAGAAGAGAAAAAGCCTACATAAAAATAGATGTAAGAATGCTGGGAACTCAATACATCATCAAAGTTGAAAATTATTACGAACAGACACATAACAAAAAAACACAATGGGGGATTGGACTGGCATCTGTACAAGCAATTGCCAGTCAGTATGGTGCTAGAATAAATATCTATGATCAGGAGGCAAGATTTGACGTAAATTTAATCTTTGATCAGGCTTAACATAACGTTTTTTTGGTCGAAAACAATACGTTTTTGGTCGAAATAGAGAATCGGGAGGATCAATAGATTAAAATGTAAAGTGCAGAAAAGAAGTGAAAAGTAGACTTCTCTTTCCCGTGCAAATAATGTATACTGAAACATCGTGACATACCAAAGAACAAAACCTGGAGGAAATGTAATGGAAGAATTACTATTACAATTTACAGAAAAATTAAGATTGGAGGAAAAAAGTGCGAACACAATCGCAAAGTATGCGAGAGATGTAAAAAAGTTTCTGGAATTTGCAAGTGATGAAAATGGGGAAGATGTGTTTCTAAATACCATAGACAAGGGGCTTTGTATTCAATACAAAAACAAACTGAGTGAAGACTATGAAGCCACCAGTGTAAACTCAATGCTTGTATCGTTGAATCGTTTTTTAGAATTGATGGATATGAGGGAGTGTATGGTAAAGGGTCTGAAGATTCAGAAAGCCGTCTATCAGCTGGAAGAAAAAAATCTTACAAAAGAAGAATACCGAAAGATGGTAGAGTGTGCTTTAAAAAGAGAAGACTATCGATTAGCTTATATTTTAGAAACCATTTGTGCAACAGGAATAAGAATTGGTGAGCTGCAACATATTACGGTAAAAAGTATCAAAAACGGAAGAGCAGAGGTTGATTGTAAAGGAAAAATCAGAACTGTATTTCTCCCACACAAACTAAAAATCAAGCTCCGTAAGTACATTAACGACAATCAGATACATCAAGGGTCTGTCTTTCAGACCACAGGTGGAAAACCCATTGATCGGAGTAATCTTTGTAAATCAATGAAGAAGCTGGCTGGATTTGCAGGAGTGTTACTCAGCAAGGTTTTTCCTCATAACCTCAGACATCTCTTTGCTGTCAGCTATTACAATGTGCACAGAGATATCGTTAAATTAGCGGATCTGCTTGGACATGCAAGCGTGAATACAACACGTATCTATACTATGACATCAGGTGTAGAGCATGAGCAGCAGATTAATAAGCTAGATTTAATTATATAGAATAAAAGAATTCATTTTCAAAAAATGGAAAATGTGCTATATTATAACTAACCACATAATGCACATTATGTGGTACTAAATATAAATGCAATTAATGATACAATAAGTTAATTTGTATATATTTTATCACAAATTTTGAATTTTTTCTTCTAAAGAGCCTTTTTTTTTAAACTTTGTGTACTTTTGACAGGTATGCAGGAGAAAAATTCACTTCACACATTAAAACCCCCACTTCGCGCATTCGTGAACCGCCTTTTCTAATTTGATGGTTCTTTTTTTGTACATTTTTTTCAAACTAGTCTTTAACCAACTCATAACCGTACCACAAATAGGGATTCCCAATATTGGAACCCCTAGCTTTTCTCTATATTTCAAAATTCATTCATATAGTGAACTCAGGTTTCCAAATTGAGTAAACGTATCCTATTTCAGATCGTTTTTTGTGCTGGAATCAATTCAACATATTATATAAACAACATGTTCCTTTTGAAGCAGTACCACATAATGTGCATTATGTGGTACTGCTTTTCTTAATACTATAAAGAAGCTTACCCGAAGGGGAGAAAGGAACATGCTATGTACAAAAAGAAAATCGCAGCTGGAGCTGGCTGTATGTTACTTGCTGGAATTATGATGGCGGTCCCACCGGGGACATATGCATTGCAACAAAATACAGAAAAGAGCAGTGCACAGACTTCGGATCAGTTATTAGAAGCAACAGAGGAAACGAAAACGGATTCCAAAGAAGAATCTTCGGACAAAGAAGATACTCCTGCGGAAGATACCCCTACGGAGGACACCACTGGATCAGACAGTGAAAAAAAAGAAGAATCGACTACCGACAATGTTCAAGAGGGTCAGGATCAGACTTCGATGCCGACGCAGCCGGTACAAGTAGTCGAGGGAGACACAACAGGAGAGACGGTCACAGAAGGTGAAAGCGTGGACACGGCAGACTTAGAAAAAAGTCTCATCCATGCGGGCACAAGCTTTTATACAGATTCGCTAACCAAAGAGTATCAACTGACGATTGCAGATGATTTTAGCAAGGTTATGAGTGGTATTGAGGCGGACTATCAGAAAAAAAATGGCGTGACCGGGATAAATGGTGCGGCGGTACAGGCGCAGAACTGGCAGGATGTGATAACCCTGTATGTGCTTGAACAGTTTCAGGCAGGGAACAAGACATATGTATTAGATGCCAATGCAAAAGAGGTGCTTGCCAAAGACTTTGAAAAGCTAAATGCACTGGTTCCGGGAGAGAGTAAAAACGGTGCCACAATTCTTTATCAGACAGGAACACATAAAACTGTCGCATATGAGAATTTACATATAAGTGATCTACTTGCGATTGAGAATGCCAGAATTCATAAACTATATAGCGAAGAAGAGATCTCAATTCTTAAGAAATACAGCAGTCAGGATTGTCTGCTCCTTTGTGCGGCGGCAACACAGGCGGATGGATTTGTGAATCAGACACTGCAGAATGTATCGAATGGAAGAAAGGCAGTTGTCAAGAGCGCATATAGTCTGGTCGGAAAAATATCCTATTTCTGGGGTGGCAAGTCCACGGTAATTGGATGGGACAGCAGATGGGGACAGGCAACGCAGGTCAGTGCGGAAGGAAGCGACTCATCGGGCACGATTGGTGCTTATGGACTGGATTGTTCCGGATATGTATCATGGGCGTACTTAAATGGTGCGGCAGGAAGCAATCTGGCGATTGGAGATGTAGGAACTGGAACTACAGGACAATGGAATAGCAGTACGGCGGTCACACAGGAAGAAGCACAGCCGGGAGACTTAGTGTTTCTGCAGGTACCGACAGATAGTCCTTTGAATCATGTAGGGATTGTAATTGGAAGAAACAGTGCCGGTGATCTGGTGGTTGCACACTGCAACAGCAGCAATAACGGCGTAACAATAGAGGAAGCAAGCAGCGTAGGCTTCAAATATGTAAGAAGACCGAATTGCCTGGTAGCAGACACGGCGGCAAGTGAATCATAGAAACCAAAAGACGAAGGAGAAACAACAATGAAGGAACAGCAACTCAAAACATTCAGCGAAATCATCAAATTACCAGTTGTCGAAATGAAGACCGGAAAAAATGAAGGGAAAACCAAACAGATCATTATCAATCCAGAACAGAAACAGCTTTATCTTGTATTGGAAAGTGAAAAAATCAATGAGACGCGCCTGTTGAATTGTGCGGAGATTGGAAGCATCGGAGAAGATTATCTGTTGATTCGGGATGAATCCTGTATCCATGCCGTATCGGAAGAACCAGAACTGAGTGAGGAGATTCAGACTTACTTTTCTGTCTGCGGGTTAAAGGCCGTAAGCGTTACAGGAAATACGCTAGGTGTAATCGAGGATTTCGAAGTGGACTACAAGAATGGAAGAATGGGAAACATCATGTTAGACAATGGACAGAGTTTTGATAGCGCACGTATTAGCGAATTGTGTGAGTTGTATGCATTTATTGATATAGAGAAGATCGCCTCACGCCCTCAGTCGCAGACCGCAGAACGTCACTCCGATATCATCGCCATTCATTCTTTACCCACTCCGGAAAAGAGTGAGCTAGATACGGAGGAAGCTCTGACATTGGCAGACATGGAAGATATGAAAATGACAGAGAGCGTTCAGAGTAAGGATGGTGCCTTCTTTGTAGAAAAAGGAACAATCCTGACCAGTGAGATAGTGAAGGAGGCTGAGGCACACGATGCACTGGTGGACGTTGCCATGCACGCCGAGTAAAGATAGTCTGGATCGTCGCAGGCGGTGGTGTGCAATTGGAGTATTGTTGCTGATAATATTGGTCGTATTCTCAGAAAATGGAAATACAACGACGGTGTATGCGGCAGAAGAGCCGAGCGGTGAGGGTCAGATGCGGGATGATTCGGCAACGGTCATCGCAGAGACTCTGTTGCAGGCTTGCATGGACCAGAATCAGGATATGATTCGTCAATGCATGCAGTTAGAAGACTCAGATAGCAATCAGGAGGATTTGAAACTTACGAATCTGATTATCGCATATCTGCAGGTAATGGATACGCAAGAGCTCAAAATCAATGGGAGCGAAGAAATCTTTCAAGAGGGGAACTACACCTATACAGGTACATACTGCACAGCGGTGTTGGCAGAAGGAAAAGAATTCCCAATGTATTACACATTTATTACAACTTTGCAGGATGGGACATGGAGAATCGTTCCTTCCACACAGTACCCTGAGCCAATTAAGACGAAAGTACAGACATCCAGCAGCACACTTGAGCAGGAAAGCCTGTATCAGGAGTATCTGCAGCAAAAGGATTTCTATGAGGAGAATTACCCCGGAGAACTAGAACAATATACACAGCAGGCCAGAGATTCTGCAGATGGAGTGACGGGAACGATCAGCCAGAATACAGAAGAGACAATCAAAAACGAGAATTCGGAAGATGAGACGGAAGTACATCGTGAGGATTCTACAGAGATAGATACAGTCAAGGAAGAATCGCAGGAAAAGAAGAACATGGCATCAGAGCAGACATCGTGGATTGGATATCTTATCGTCATATGTTATCTAATCGGGCTTGGCGCTCAATGGTCATTCCTGTATTGGCTAGAAGGCAGGCAACAACAGAGAAAGGAGCATTGATATGCCGGATTTTCGCGAAGAAGAACAAGGATATAGCAAGACAGAGGTAGATGAGTATTTACAAAAATTTATGGAGGAGTATCAGATTCTTCTCAATGAATTGACACAAGAAAAAGATAAGACATCGGGTCTCATAAAAAAAAGTAAGAGACTGATCGAACAGAATAAGCGACTGGAAAAAGAAAATAGAATCTTAAGAGAAGCTGCCGGCGAAGTGCAGAATCAGCCACAGGAACGACAGCTCGATCGAGATAAGAGGGAGTTGACTGAGGGAAAAGATTATGGAGAAGCGATTGCGGCAGCATTAATCAGTGCAGAACTGTCAGCAAAAAGAATTATAGATGAAGCAAATCGTAAAGCAGAATTGATTAGTCAGTCTGCATCCCAGAATCTGGCCAAGATACTTGAGGCGAAGCAGATGGCGTTGGAAGGTGTTGTTGAATTAAGAGATACGTTGACAGCAGTGGTAGAAGATGAGACACCTAGCAAGTCGGTTCTGGAAGATACATCCGATTTATTTAAAGGAGATAAGAAATGATGGAAAAACCTAACTTTACAAAACAACGTGGTGGAAAATTTTACCTAATCTCAGAAGTAGATACTTATATAGAACTGCTCCAAAAAGCGTATTTAGATACGCAGCAGGAAATGGAAGATCTGCGACTGGGTGAAATCGAGAGTGCCAATGACCGATTAGCGGCGCAGATGCAGGAAGACGAAATCAAACAAGAGTTAAAAAGGAAGAATGAACTGCTTGCATCGGAAAAGAAGAAGCTATTACAGGATGTGAAGAGACTGGAAGGACAAGTCAAATCACTGGAGGATCAGAGCCAGACAAATCAGAAAGATCAGAGTGCGGAAGAATTACAGGTTGCTCGTAAATTAATTGCTGATCTGCAGCAGGAACTAGAAAGTGAGAAACAAGGACAGCAAGTGAAAGCGCAACAACAAAAAGCACAACAGGATAAAATACAGCAGGAGTTGGACAGCACGAAGCAGACTCTTCGGGAAAAAGAACAGCAGATGATAGAACAACAAGAAAAGATTCAGCAGGTAAGTGTGCAGCATGATCCAGAAGGTGCTCAGAAGTATATCGACATCTATGAGACAGCCCGTCAGGCAGCGGATTCCTATGTAGAACAAATAGAGGGACTTATGAATGAACAGAAGATCGAAGCGGATGAGGCAACTGAAAAGCTGCGTGTGGAGAGCCGTGAAAAGTCTATCCGGGTCATTCAGGAAGCGAAAGAGGAAGCAAAAGAGATTGTTCAGACGGCAATGAGCAGTGCTGACAAAATCGAGGAAGAAGCAAAGCAGAAAAAAGAAGAAACAGAAGGTCTCTGTGAACAAATGCAGGAAGAGACAAAAGCGAAGCTTCAATTGACTGTCGAGAAAGCCAAAGAAGAATACGCCCAGATTAGAACACTGATTGAGACATCAAGCCGAGAATATATGGAATTAAGCAAAAAAAATACAGAACTGGATGCACTGTAGAACGAATCGTAAAAATGCAGGATGACTCCGGGAAACTTGACAGGCAGAAAGGAATGAACACAGATGGCAAAAACTCTGGAAGAAATAGAAAAAGAATTCCAACTTCATATGCAGACAAAAGACAACCCGGAGACGGAAGCTGAGTCAGCAGAGCCGGAAATGCAGGAACAGATAGAAGAAACTCGGATAGAGAAGCCCTCGGAAGCGACAGTCCTTACAGAGGTGGAAGCAGCAGAGCGGACATCCAATCAGGAGACGCAAGAAAAAAAATCTGTAGCAACCAAAGCATCTCTAGCCAGTGACATCATTTTCTACGTGGCATTGGTGGCGATGGTACTCTGTGCAGTGCTTTTTTCCAAAAACGGCTTAGGAAACAATTCGCTGGCAGGATATCAGTACTTTGAAGTGCTGACAACCTCCATGCAGAGCGTTTACCCAAGAGGAAGCCTGGTATTGGTTAAGGCAGTGAACAGCGACAGATTAGAGGTGGGAGATGATATTACATTTTATCGTAACAGCTCTACGAGCGTTACGCATCGAATCATAGAAATCCAAGAGAATTACGATGGCAACGGAAGCAAAGGATTCATAACCAAAGGTGTGGAAAATGCAGATCCGGATAGTGGTGTGGTAGATGAAAAAAATATAGTAGGTAAAGTCATCTACAGTATACCGAAGGTGGGAGCAACGATTAGCTGGCTGGGCGAAAATTTGTGGGTATTGATTGCGGTGTTTGGATCATTAGTTGCCTTTAGTTTTTTCCTGAAGATATTCTTCCGGGAAACCAAAAAAGCTCTCAGAAATGAATAGTACTAGAGGAGGAAGTAAGTTATGAAAAAGCAACTATTAAAACTGGGAAAAGGCAGGAGATGGCTCGCTGCACTGCTTGCAGTCGTCTGCCTGTTATCCACCCTGATGTCCAGCACGTATGCCTGGCAGGCACTGGCAAGTGCTACCAACGTGTTTACTGGGGATAAGGGCAATTATCAGGTTCAGCTTGTGAAGCTGGAGAAGGATATCGATGGGAACGAAACGCAGGCTGCCATCAAGGGGGCGACCTTCTATCTGTTCCACATCACGGATAGTACGACGGAACCGAATACCGTCGAACAGATTGGTGGAATCTATACCACAGATGAAGAAGGACAGATCAAGGTTGGCGGACTTGCAACGGGAAGCTATTATTTCTTGGAAGCGGATCCTTCCTATGGATACACTTACGACAAGGAAGCATTGCAGGGTGCAGAAGCAACCGACAAAGTAAAATACAGCTTTCAGGTCAACACACAGACCGCAGACAGCAATGACGTCATCAAAGTGGTCGCATATAACCAGAAGCTATCCTCATCACTGACGCTCGGAAAAACAGTTGTGAACTGTGATGGGGCTGAACTTACAACAGAACAGATACAGCGGGACTGGACTTTTACTATCGTATTTTCAGATGGAAAACAGTATCCATACAGTATTGATGGAGGGGAAGAACAGAACCTGACCGCCGAAGGGCAGCTGACCTTAAAGCATGGACAGACGGCAACCTTTGCGAAAGTACCGGTTGGCATCCATTATGAAGTAATCGAAACAGCCACAGATGCGTATATGACATCTTCGAGCAATAGCAGCGGAAATGTCCAGATTGACCCGACAGCGAATAACATTCAGTTTACCAATACATACAAGCCTGCAAAGGTAGGGAATCTGGAAATTACGAAACAGGTGACAGGCGGTGATGTCAATGACGTACAAAAGGAATTTGCCTTTACCGTGAACATCGGAACAGATGCAGAAGCGGTACATGACTATAAGGTATACGAACTAAATGCAGAAGGTACGATTGATGCAGACGCACAGCCGATAAAGGAAGGCAGTGTCAAGAATGGTGAAAAAATTACATTATTGTCCGGTCAGCGTGCTATCTTTAGTAACCTTCAGGTTGGAACGGTCTATACCGTGACAGAAGATGACTATAGTCAGGAAGGATATACCACACTGACGCAGAACCAGACCGGTGCAATTATTGCGGGCGCGAACTCGGTCAATGTCGTCAATCAAAAAACAGCAGTCGGCAATCTGATGATTACCAAATCGGTAGAGAATGCAGATGGGACAGCACTGACGCAGGAACAAGCAGACAAGGACTTTGCATTTACTGTAGTCATCGGTGGAAAAGACTATCAGTTCAAGTTAAGAGCTGGGGAAAGTAAAACATATGAGAACATTCCACTTGGAACAAAATACACGGTAGTCGAAGATGATTACAGCAGTGAAGGATATATTACAACAGCAACCGGAAGTGACGGCAGCATCTCTGCTGGAGAGAACCAGGCAGCATTTACCAATACGCTGACACCAGAGCCGGAACAAGGGACTCTGACGATTCAAAAAACGGTTGTAAATGAAGATGGCACGGATTTAACCGGTGAGCAGAAAGATCAGGAATTCACATTCCAGGTGCAGATTGGAAATGAAGAGATTCAGACCATCAAATTAAAACATGGCGAGACCTATACGTTTAAAGATATTCCAGCAGGCACGTTCTATTCCGTAGTGGAAAATGATGCATACGAGAAAACTGGTTATATCGGAAGCAGTACCGGTGCAACAGGAAATATCAACGGAGATGCAACTGCAGCTTATACCAATACGAAGGGCATCAACAAAGGAGACCTCGCAATTACGAAGACAATCTTGAATGCAGATGGAAGTGCAGTTACAGATAAACAGAAAGAGCAGGCGTTTACATTTGCAGTGACGTTCTCAGATAAAGGAAGCTATACCTATCGCCTCGATGACGGAAAGGAAGGCACAACAGACGAAGAGAAGAAAGATTATTCATTGGATAAAGATGGAAAGCTGACTCTTAAGGCAGGATATACGGCAACATTTACCGGAATTCCGGCAGGCGTGGTCTATACCGTGACGGAGGAAGCGGCAGAAGGATATCTGCAGAGTATTACAACACAGTCAGGAACGATTGCAGCAGGTGCGAAAGCAACCGCATCCTTTGTAAACTGCCAGACGGTTCGTGATACAAAGATTAAAGTGAAAAAAGTAACCACGGGAGAGGGTGCAGATCTGAACAAGAAGTTTGATTTCACCCTGACAACAAATAAAGGAACGGACTCTGAAAAGAGTGAAAAGTTCAGTCTCGCAAATGGAGAAGAGAAAGAATTCACACTTCCATACGGAACACCATATGAAGTAACCGAAGCAGATTACTTAAGTGAAGGTTATATTCAAGTCACAGTCGTAGACGGAAGTGGAACCTCGAAAGAAGATGAGACCAACGTCACCGTGACAAATAAGTATCTTCCAAATCTTGTGATGAGAGATATTGCAGTTACAAAGAAATGGGATGTCAAAGACGGTACAACGCTCCCAGATCAGATTACAGCATATGTCATGAGAGGGGATCAGATTGCAGCATCGGCTGTCATTACCGCAGACGATGACTGGAGCTATACATTCACCGGACTTCCGAAGTTCGACAAAGATGGCAATGAAATCGCATACACCATCTCAGAGAAAGACCAGTCTGGATATGTAAGCGAAGTCGTGCAGGAAAAAGACGGTTCTTACACAATTATAAATACAGAGGTGAAAGAGACCGTTCAGGCTGCACCAACCGTAGAAAAGAAACTTACGATTGAAGGACAGAAACCAGAAAAAGACAGTGTCTTCTCATTTGTATTAAAGGGGCTGAATCAGGCACCAATGCCAGAGGATGCAAAAAATGACGTAAAGACCATTCATATCACTGGTGAAGGAAGCGGAGAGTTTGGTGATATTACATACGGAAACGTAGGTACTTATACGTACCAAATCTATGAGCAGAATCGTGAAGAGAATGGATATACCTACGATGCGGCAGTTTACAACTATATCGTAACCGTAACGCAGGATGGCGGCAAGCTGAAGGCGGAAACGAGCCTGATCAAAGTCGGAGACGATACCTTTAACGGTGAGACTGCAGTCTTTACGAACAGTTACAATATCGAACTGCCACAGTTGATCGACATCAGTGCTACAAAAGTATGGGCAGGAGATGCAAATGCAAATCAGCCGACAGAGGTTCAGGTACAGCTCTATCAGGATGGAGTCGCATCGGGTGAGGCAGTTACATTGAATGCCGATAACCAGTGGACGACCAATTGGACAGGACTCGACAAAACATCGGACTGGACACTCGAGGAGATCACAGAGCTTGATGCGAATTACACGAAGTCGATCACCAGTGACCGCGATGAGAATGGCAATCTGGCATTTACCGTAACGAATACCTACAATGAGCCAGAAAAAGACGATACGGCAATCACCGTAAACAAAGTCTGGACTGGTGATGCAAAATATACCGGACGTCCGGACAATGTCAGTGTGCAGCTTTATAAGAACGGAGCTGCATATGGAGAAGCAATCACACTTGGCACAAGCAACAGCTGGACACACACCTGGGCAAATCTTGAGAAGAGTGAAGATATCAGCTGGACCGTCAAGGAGAATAATGTACCGACCGGCTACACGGCAGTTATTACTCAGAATGGGGATAAGGGCTATACCATTACCAATACCTACACATCTACAGGCGGTGGGAACGGTGGTGGAACAACAGGTGGTGGCTCTGGAAGCAGCAGTGGAAGCAGCAGCTCTACACCACAGACCAGTGACAATACCATGATGTGGCTGTGGTTTGCCTTAATGATTGCCAGTGTACTTGCACTTCGATTCGTTGTGTTCTACAAGGACCCAATGAAGAACTAAACCGGAGAACCCGGTGAATTACGGTTAAAAGATTTCAATGCTGCTGATCCCGTCATATTTGGAAATGAATATGAAGGAGGGAGTAAAAGTAGGACGGTTCAAATGAGGATCAGCACAGAGAGGCTTTTACAATATAAATAAAATTAACTACTAAAAAAGGAAAACACGAAGGAGGAACATTATGAAATCTAACAAAAAACGAATTTTTTCCGGAACAGTCGCAGCTGCATGCGCAGCGGCGATGCTTATGACCGGAACCTTTGCATGGCAGGCAGTGGCAAACGCAGTCAACCCATTCAAGGGAACTGCAGGTGTGGGAGGAAACCTACATGATGACTTTGATGGAAGTACAACTAAGAAAATCTATGCAGAAAATACAGGAAAAGCAGATATCTATGTAAGAGTACAATTAAGCGAATTCCTGAAAGCAGGTGCGGGTGCAGGAGATACTGATATCACGGCATTGAAAGACACAGATTACACACTGCATATTCCAAAGACATCCGCTGCAGACTGTGGAAATCAGAACAAAGATGCTGATACGCTCTTCCATGGTACAGACTATTTCAAATGGACGATGGGAAATGATCAGGCTACAGAAGAAAAATCAATCACAGGCACGACAGAATTTACAGGTGCAGCTTCACAGACAGATCGTGACAACCTGATTGCCGATGCACTGGGAAGTGCAACTGTGGGTAACAAAGCAGATACATCAAAGAGTACAGAGACATTAGCGGTACCGGCTACACAGGTCCTTACAATGGCTCAGTACAAAGCACTTGCAGCAGCCGAAAAGACAGCCTACACAGGATGGATCTATGACACAGATGGTTATGCATACTGGTCAAAACCACTCGCAGCAGGAGCTTCTACAGGATATCTGTTAAACGGAGTTACAATTCCAGCAGAAAACACTCTGGATTATGCATATGCGATCAAAGCAACAATGGAATATGTTGATAAAACCGATCTTGGTGCGTGGACAGATGGAGACGCGATCAAAGATGGTGGAAACAAGGGACAGACTACAGACAAGGCAACAGAGGATGCAGCGGATATGCTCAAAGGAACAACAACACTCATCACGACAGGGCAGACATCTGCACTGACAGTAGGCCAGAATGCGAATGCACCTGCAGTAACAGACAGAGATGGCAAGGACGTGACGGTTACATGGGCATCATCGGATGATGGTATTGTAAGTGTTGATGAGAAAACAGGAAAAATCACAGGTGTCAAAGCCGGCACAGCGACAATCACTGGAACAGCAGCAGACGGATCAACAACCAGCTATGAAGTAACTGTTACAGCGGAGAATCAGACTGCCACAATAACAGGTACTGCACCGGAATCCGTTGAGGCTGGCAAGAGTGTTGACGGACCAAGTGTTACAACAACACCAGAAGGCACAGCAGTTACATGGACAAGCGCAGACGATAAAATTGCTACAGTAGATCCTTCTACAGGCAAGGTTACAGGAGTCGCACCTGGTAAAGTTACCATTACAGCAACCACACCAGATGGAAAAGGAACAGTGTCTTATGAAATCACCGTAGTAGAACCAACCTCTGCGATTGACGAAGTGATCAAAGACGAAGTAAAGAATAACGATTATACATATGCACAGGACGGTCTTGATGAAACAATCAAAATCACACAGACAGATGGTGGTATTTTGACAAACATCAATGATATGAAACTTTGGTTTGTAAGAGGAACAGAAGCAGAGCAAAAAGAAAGTGGATACAATGTTCAGGTCGGTAGTCCATATAATAGAGGTTATGGAAAAGTGGAATTGAGTGCTTTGGTTGCTGATACAGCAGGAGTTACTGTATCAAGTACGGACAGTAACATTGAATTTAAAGATGGCTATATTTACGATAAATTCCTGCCAACATACAAAGAGTATGCAAAGAATGGATTTAGTAAATGGCATCCAACAGTAACCATTACGCTGACAAAAGACGGAAGCAGTAAAGATATTACAATTCAGAGATACTTTGAAGGTGCAATTGAAGATGTTACTGGCTACGAAGGTTGGGAATGGTAAAAGATAAGGATAGGAAGGGAGAATACAGATGAGAAACAAGAAAATGAAAAAATTCACAGCAGTGGCAGCCGCCCTTACCGTGGCTGCGGCAACGTTGATCACAGGTATCGGCGCAACACTGACTGCAAAGGAAGTATCCTGGACGGTGCAAAAGCCATCAGGCGCACCGTCACTGGCAAACTTAAATAAGGATATGGCAGATGGAACATCCTTTACGATTTCAGCGGATGGAGTAAATGGATGGATTAGCAGTGACACCAATAGTGCTACGGTAACCGGCGGAAACGTAACGTTGAATGCTCCGGGGATGGTACGGATTGTCAGAGGTACTGCGCAAGGAGATTTAACATCCAATTTATATCTGATTGCAGATTCCAGCAAAGCGGCATCTTATAAGATCACAAAAAACCAGTCAAACTTAAAGAAGGCCGGAGATACAGATACGATTCCGATCACTATGAAAGACGGAAAAGATAAGACAATCACAGGACAGATCACATGGACATCTGACGATGTTTCCGTTGCAACTGTCGGCGAAACAAATGGAAAAATCACTGCAGTAGCCAAAGCAGGTGTAGCCAATATCACAGGTAAATTCACAGACATGTATGGTCAGTCACAGGATATCCACTATGCAGCAGTTGTCGGTGACAATGTAGAGAACACCTTGATCGGACCAGATGAGAATGGTGATTATTTCAAACCAACTGGTGACAAGGATGTTTACGAGAAGGTAGATGAAGACGGAAACAGCAAGACTCCACCTGAATTTATCTATGATAAAAATGGCAACATGAGTGATGGAAGCAAGCCGGACGGCCAAGAGCAGAAGCTGACACCAATCACGGATTCGATGAAGAATACAACACCTTCTGCAGAAGATTTTGACAATACAAAAGAAGGCTATCTGACAGACGATGAAAACAAAGCATACGAAGATGCAATCAAGAATGCAGGAAATGCAGGCATCATCAAAGGTGAAAACGGAAACTATTACAAACCAGTAGGTGGCGGTGTATGGGAAGAGATTACCTTTGATCCGACAACAGGAGCAATTACATCAAAAGATCCACAGTCATTTGTGGGTGGAACAAACAAGACACCAAGCCCATTCCTTCCATTATATGAGATCATTGCACCAACAGATACAACTTTATCACAGCCAAGTGCTGAGGACTTTGATAACATATACCCAGGATATTTAACAAATGATCCAGAAGATAAAAACAGTGAGTATGAGCAGTGGCAGGCAGCAAAAAATAAAGTTCCAGCAACAAGCATTACATTGGGAACACCAGCTAGTGATACATTAACAGTAGGAGATACACAGGCAGCACCAAGTGTAACAATCGAGCCTGAAAATGCAACAGCAACAGATGTAAAATGGACTAGCAGCAATGAAGATGTAGCAACCGTTGATTCAGCAACTGGTAAAGTAACCGCAGTTGGCGCAGGAACAACTACAATCACAGCAACCATCACAAATCCAGATGGAAGCACAGTTGAACAGAGCTATACACTTACAGTCAATGCAAAAGCACCAACCTACCCAACCGATCCAGATCAGACGGAGTGGAAGGTTGTAAAGACACAAGAAGTTGCTGGCAAGACTTATGCACTCGTTACAACCACATACCTACAGGGTGAATCCGTATTCGGATCAAGCAAGACTTATGCAGGATCTCCTTTAGAGACATGGATGAAGAACTGGAGTAACAACCACGTATACAATACATCAACTGGAACGAAGTATCTGATTGAAGCCGGAAGTACAACAGGAACGTTCGTAACAGCAACGGTACCAGTAACTGGAGATTCCACGCCAAAGGATGCGACAGATGGATATCAGTACGCGTTCGCACTCAGCAGTGCGGAAGCAGCAGAGGGAATTTTCAATTCCAATACAGCGAGACAGTGTAAATTTGCGGATGGACATAGCCTGGCTTCTCCTTCTTTTACAACGACAGGAGGCTATAGTATTTACTGGCTTCGCACGCCGTCTGCTTCCTATTCGACGTCTGCCTACTACGTGTATTACGCCGGCTACGTCACCGACGGCGGCGGCAACTTCACGGCGAATAGATTCGGTGTCCGTCCTGCTTGTTGGATAGAGGTTCAATAAATCTTACAGTATAAGTAATAGCCCATTTGTGTTAACAATAAGAAGGGGTTAGACCCTATTAAATTTTCATAAAGTCTGATCTCAAAACCGACTCACTTAGATGGGTTAAAACATATAGCTATAGATGGAACTGGTATGAGCAACGAAGCTATTCTGCCAGTTCCATAAAAAAGATCAAAACACTCCATTCGTTTTGACAAGTGTAGGGGTGAAAACTCCAAATTTCTGATGACCGGGGGCAACTGCCTTGCCCTCGGCCAATAAAAAAATATTTGAGATATGGCATGAATGAAGCGTAAAGCAATCAAAGCATGAAAGAAATTCAATTGTCATTGATGGTTTTATGGTTCATTCAATTATTTTACATGACAAAGGAGGAATTTAGATGCAGAACTACAGAAAAGGTGAGCAACGCTCATGAGCAGGAAAAGCATTGTGGTGCGTGTGGGATTAGCCCTGTTTCTCCTTGTGATACTCGGCTTCTCCGCTTATCAGCTGATCTATATCAACAATCAATACACCAAGGAAGCAAAACTTCATGAAAAACTGATGGATTATAGACCAGAATCCCCAACTGATACAGCAGATGCAGAACCAGCAGATGTTAATAATCAGGGGATTCTGGATCTGCAGGCACTGAATCCGGATGTGGCTGGCTGGGTAACGATTTCGGGAACACAGATGGATTATCCGTTTGTGTGGGCATCCGACTATGATTCGTACCTCTATACCGATTACGAGGGTGATTCGAGTATTGCAGGATCAATTTTCCTTGACTATCGCTGTGACCGGGATTTTACGAGATTTAATACGATTTTATTTGGGCATAACATGAACAATGGCAGCATGTTCGGTGATATTGATGAGTTTGAGGATAAGGAGTTCTATGATTCTTATCAGGAGGGAATGATTTATCTTCCACATCAGAATCTGACGCTGCAGTTGGTTTCCTGTCTTGTGGTAAAGGACACGGATAGTCAGGTCTATCGGGCAGATTATAATTCTGATGGAGAGAAGCAGGCATTTCTGGATCGAATCCGACAAGATTGTATTCATGGAGCGGAAGCCGTGCCATCGGATTTAAAGACGACCGATCAATTTGTAAGCTTATCGACTTGCAGTTATCAATTTTCACAGTCACGGACTGTTCTGATATATCGAGTCATCAAAAAAGAGGGGGCATAAGAAAATGATAGAGATTGCAGTATGTGATGATGATCAGACCATGCAGGAGCGGTGTGCCAGAGAACTGCGTATGGCAGCAAGAGCTATGCGTGTTGAGGTTCAGATCCATTGTTATGCAGACTCATTTGAACTGAGCAGAGACCTGCAGATGGGGATAAGAAAAGTACAGATTCTATATCTGGATATGCACATGCCGGAGCGAGATGGAATTACAGTTGCACAGGAACTAAGGCAGAATGGATATAAGGGAGAGATTATCTTCTGGACGGTATCCAGGGCAGAAGTACTGCAGGCCTTTGATGTAGCAGCATTTCATTATCTGGTGAAGAGCCTTTATAGCAAGGAACGCTTTCAAGAGATTTTCAGCCGTGCGGTGCTTGCGGTACAAGAGAAGGAGAAGCGTTATATTCATCTCGCAAGAGGGGTTCAGAGCCGAAGGATTGAAGTGAGTCAGATTGACTACTTTGTGGTGGAGGACCGCATCATTACCGTGGTATATGGAGAAGAAGAATTTTCCTTCTATTCAACCATTGGGAAATTAGAACTTCGTCTTGCACAGGATGACTTCGTTCGGGTAAACCGATCCTATCTGGTGAATTTGAGTGCAATAGAAGGACTTAATGCAAAAGAAGTGATACTAAATAGTGGCGTTCGTATCGCTGTCAGCAATGCGCGGGCAAAAGAACTGCGCAGACTTTTGGACAGGGAGCGTTACCTTGAAGATATTCAGGGTGTGGCATTTTCCCAGAATTATGAGAAAAAAGAGGCACAGACATGAAGAAATTAACGAAAACAGCTGTATTACTGGGATTGCTGATTGTAATGATGGGAGCGGTGATTTTATCGTCAAAGTCCGTATATGCGCAAAGCGATTATGACTGCACCGCGGGATTACATGAATATGAAGTAGTCATTACAAAGGCGGCGGGAGAATCGGAAGATGGAATCCGAACTTATACTTGTATTCTATGTGGTGCGACCTATGAAGAAGCCATTCCGGCATACGGACATCATTATGGAGACTGGACAATCACAAAGGCGGCCACTACCGATCAGCAGGGAGAAGAGGTTCGGACCTGCACAAGGTGCGGTGAGAAAGAGATGCAGGTAATCCCCGTGTTATCAATATCTGTAGATCCAATCACCACTCCATTAAAAGAGCGGGTATCCGTGGTGCCAAAACCAGAAATGGAGCCGCCCTTTCAGATTACCGTGATGGATGGTGTGATTGCAGTCACGGATCTTCTGATTTTGATTATATTTTTGCTGATGATTCTATCGGATTTATCAGTTTTGCGATGGTATAAGAGGGAAGGGAGTGTGAGTACATGACGATGATCAGTGTAATTGGACTTTTCATTCTTTTGATTTTGTTATGTGTGGGATTTGGTATCCGACGCTATACGAAGAATCGTCTGAAGGATATAGACGGGCTGATTCAGATTAGTAATCGTGAAGATATGAATGAGATTGAGGTTGGCGAGCCTCCGGAGAAGAAAAAGAAGAAGTGGTTCTTTGGTGTGGCAATTGTGGGGCTTTTGCTTGCGGGTATCCATCCTGCTCAGGCAAGTGAGAAAGACGTATTGGATGTCTATCTGACTGTTAAGATTCAGGTTAACGATGAGAAAGGAAAAAATCTGACAGCTGATGAGACAAAGGAGAATCCATTCGTCGTTCAGGTGATCAGTGAGAGCGAGCAATTATCCGTCGAGCAGGAGAACTACACATGGAATGGCTGCGGCACGCTGGGACTTGGCAGTTATACATTTCGAAAGTCAGGAACCTATGTGCTTCTGATCAAGCAGGAAGCGGGAACAGATCTAGAATATACCTACGACCAGTCAGTCTATCAGGTTCTGATTGCGGTATCACAGGATGAGAATGGCAAATTAAGCAGTGAGGTTCGATATTTGAAAGACGGTACAGAGGTGGATGGCATTGTGTTTTACAACACAAGACAGAACGCTGTGGACGTGAGTACTTCCTATAACATGAATTCATTCTTGCCAGGCACAGAGATCACACAGACTGTGACGGTACACAACCGGACAGATCAGACCGTAACAGGGATCCGAATACGGGATTATATGCCGGAGCAATGTCTCTATCTGTCCCATGCAGGTAGTGGAAGCTATGGTGCAATCAAAGGTCGGGAGCATGTGACCTGGTATCTTCCGGAATTGCTGCCGGGGGAGACGAAAGTTCAGACGGTGACCTATCGTGTAAATTTGTGTGTGAGCGATCAGGAAATCAATGGAGGAAGCGTTCTTTATGAGATAACGGGAGATGAGATCCCGTGGCCTGTAAATGACCCGAAAGATCCAGAAAGGAGCATATAAACAGATGCAGAAAAGAATCAAAATGACAATCATTTTTGCAGTGATCTCCTTCTTGTATTCGATTCTGTTGATTGGTGCTATGGTATATCTTCATCTGCCAAGGTATCTGCTGTTTTTATGCAGTGTGCTGGGAATTATCACAATTGCAGGGATTTTACGGAGTGATTTTGTGGATATGCAGGGGAATGAGACAAATCATGGGCGGCGCAGGAGTACGGATTGGTATAGCCTGATACAGAGTGAAACGGTAAAAAGAGCAGAGGATAACAGAGAAGATATGATAGCAGAATATTATCTGACAGATGATGAAATTACAAAAAAAGAGAATAAGCGCATTGTAATGGTCACCTTAGCGCAGCCAATCACAAATCAGGAACCCAAAATGGAGCCGAAACAGGAGATGGAGCCGGCTGCACCTGTAGCTGCCAAGCCGATTGTGTCGCCCAAACCTAAGAAAAAGGATACATCCATGGAACGTATCCGACAGGCAAGGAAAAAAAGAGAGCGGCAGAATGCGAAAAATGAGCGCGTTCGTCAGCAGGTATCGGAAGAGATGCAGCGTCTGATGAATTTGCAGAAAAATAAAGAGCAGCTAAGAAGTATGATGGCAAAAGCAGAGTCACTTCAACAGAGGGGAGCTTTCATTATGGCAATCAGTCTTTACCGGGAATGTGTAAAGATTAGTCCGGAGGAACAAAAAGATCAATATAAAAAATTATTAGAACAGTGTTTACAGATGGCAGGGAGGCAGAAAGATGGACAAGCGTAAATGCGGCAAAATATATCGTCGGATTATGAAAAACAGTCAGGCGGCACTCAATAGTAGTGAAGAGAATGATTTGGTCGCATATCCGAATATTGATGCATTTATGCAGGCATTTGGTCATCTTCCAAATGATGAACTGGTATTGTTTCGATTTTATGCGGATTTAATGGATGCCGGAGATATTCGAATGCAGTACGAACGATATACGAAGTTTATAGAGGAACAAAGGAGTGAAATGGAGACATGAAGAAAAGTAAAGGCATAATCTACCTGATTCTAGTTGCAATTGTAATTGGATTATTAGGCTATACAAGCATCGTTGGATTTGGCAATGACAGCAGAGGAGCAGCGAAGAATATCAAGCTTGGCCTTGATCTGGAAGGTGGAGTCAGCATCACATATGAGACAGTTGCTAAGGCTCCTTCAGCAACGGATATGAGTGATACGATTTATAAATTGCAGCAGCGTGTTGATCAGTACAGTACAGAAGCGACCGTAAATCAGGAAGGTGATAACCGGATTACGATTGAGATTCCGGGGGTGACGGATGCGAATGTAATCTTAGAGGAACTTGGTAATCCGGGGACCTTATATTTTGTCAGTGAGAAGGGCAGTGATGGAACCGCTAATTATCAGGCAGACGCATCTGCAGAGAACGGTTACTCATTGACGAAGACCATTGATGAACTGCAGGAAGATGGAAGTCTTCTGTTATCCGGAACAGATGTCAGCAGCGCAGCAGCAAAGACGCAGACGGATTCTACGACACAAAAAAAACAGTATGTGGTTTCACTGAGTTTTACGAATGATGGAACACAGAAGTTTGCAGATGCGACCACAGATGCGTATCAGGCAGGAGAATCGATTGCCATTTATTACGATGGGAATCTGATTAGTGTTCCGAGTGTCAATGCAGCAATTACAGATGGACAGGCGATTATCGAGAGTGCAGGCATGACATATGAGGAAGCCGAGACATTAGCGTCTCAGATTCGTATTGGTGGATTGAATTTGGAATTAAATGAACTTCGTTCGAATGTTGTTGGGGCACAGCTTGGACAGGCTGCGATTGTATCCAGTATCAAAGCCGGCGTCATTGGTTTAGGAATTGTATGTTTATTTATGATATGGGTCTATTTACTTCCTGGTCTTGCAGCAAGTCTTGCACTGATTATTTACACAGGATTGATGCTTGTCAGCCTGAATGCATTTGATCTGACATTAACGTTACCAGGTATCGCAGGTATCATTCTTGGTATTGGTATGGCGGTGGATGCGAATGTTATCATCTTTGCGCGTGTACGCGAGGAGCTGACGGCGGGGAAGACTGTAAAGACAGCATTGAAAGCTGGGTTTCACAAAGCGTTATCTGCAATTTTGGATGGTAATATTACAACATTAATTGCGGCTGCGGTCTTATATTGGCTTGGAACCGGCAGTGTCAAAGGATTTGCAATTACGTTGGGAATGGGCATTCTCTTATCGATGTTTACCGCACTTTTTGTGACACGTATCATTATTTACTCAATGTATGCAGTAGGCATTCATTCTACAAAAGTGTATGGACGGTCAAAACAGGTAAGAGAGCCAATTGGGTTCCTTGCAAAAGGAAAATGGTTCTTTGGCATCTCAATTGTAGTTGTCGCAGCTGGATTTATTGTAATGGGTGTGAATCAGGCGAATGGCACTAGTATGCTCAATTATAGTCTGGAATTTGAAGGTGGGACTTCCACGAATGTCACGTTTGATAAGAACTACACCATTGAAGAAGCGGAGAAGAAGATTGTACCAGTGATCAAGGACGTAACGGGTGTAAAGAGCGTACAGGTTCAGCCTGTTCAGGACAGCAATGCAATCATCTTTAAGACAACAACAATGGACAATGACCAGCGAACTTCGTTTGATGAAGCAATGGTTTCAAAGCTTGATGTAGACAGTTCAAAAATCACTTATGAGAACATCAGCTCCACAGTGAGTTCTGAGATGCGATCAGATGCAGTTTTGGCGGTTATAGTGGCAACCATCTGCATGTTGATTTACATTTTCCTCCGCTTCAAGGATATTCGCTTTGCGGGAAGTGCAGTCATTGCATTGATACATGATGTATTGGTTGTTCTTGCATTTTACGCAGTGGCAAGAGTATCAGTTGGTAATACATTTATTGCATGCATGCTGACTCTGGTCGGTTATTCCATTAATGCGACAATTGTTATCTTTGACCGTATCAGAGAGGAACTTGGCGCGAAGAAACGCAGTGAAGATCTGGAGTCTATTGTAAATCGCAGTATCACAAGGACATTAACAAGATCGATATATACGACATTCACAACCTTTATCATGGTTGCAGTCTTATATATCATGGGTGTGACATCCATCAGAGAATTCGCCCTTCCGCTCATGGTCGGATTTATCTGCGGCGGATATTCTTCCGTATGTATTACGGGAGCTCTATGGTATGTGATGAAGACAAAATTAGTTTCTAAAAAGAGGTAAAAATGGACGAAAAAAAGGCAGATATCATATTTCAAAAAATTATAAAAAATTGCGAAAAAATATGTGGACAGGAAAATATAAAACCGTTGAGTTACGATGAATTTCTCTGTGAAATGGGACAAATAGAAAGTGAGGAGCTACTTCTTTTTAATTTTCAGTTAAATGATCTCAGACAGGCGGAGCTGCGGATGTGTTTCTGGCAATATTGTAAGCAGCTGTAAGAAGTCAAGAAAAGACGCGGAGTAACAGACCAATTTAGAAGGAGGTATGGACATGGAAGAAAATATAAGAAAATACTTAAGCAGCACTATTCGTGACAGCCAAAAGAAATATTTTATGCCGTCTAAAAAGAAACAGATAAAGGATACTGTCAGTTTGTTTCAGCAATTGGAACTTATAACCATGGAAGAATATCAGGAATGGGAGAACGAATTCGAAAGTATCTTATCGGAGAATCTCGGTGAATTGCCATTCGATAGTAGAATTCTGAACCGTTTATCTGATTTTCGAATTCAAACATGTGGTCAGCTTCGTGAGCTTTTGATCAGTGATCAACAGAATGTTTCATTATTTAGAATTCGAAATATTGGAGAAAAAAAACAGACAAAGATTGTTCAGGAAGCACTTCAATATGGAGTTGTGAAGATGAGTGAATTGGGAGCCGAGTATGAGAAAGATCGAGCGAAATGGGATGAACTGAAGAGAAAGGTAGTTGAGGCAGG
Organism: Hespellia sp.; assembly: GCA_028693555.1. Taxonomy (GTDB): domain Bacteria; phylum Bacillota; class Clostridia; order Lachnospirales; family Lachnospiraceae; genus Hespellia. The sequence continues at coordinate 91,989 of JAQUVD010000003.1, read as the reverse complement.
GATCAAATATGGAAAAAAGATCAATAGCTGAGAATAGTAAAATGAATCAGATGAAAGGAAACCAATATGGAGAACTAAAGGTCTTGGATGTGTTTCGGGACAACAAAGGGAAATACCGCTGCGAATGTAGGTGCAGCTGTGGAAATGTGACGTATCCTCTGTATACAAATGTGCCAACAGGACGTACAAAGAGCTGTGGATGCGGCGAAGAAAAGAATCGCAGAAAGTATGTGGATTTGACAGGTAAGCGATTTGGAAAACTCGTTGCAATGGAACCGACCAGCTTCAGACAAGATGGATGTGTAATTTGGAAATGCGCATGTGACTGTGGAAAGGCATGTTATAAAATGGAGAGAAATCTAGTGCGTGGATTTTCAACACACTGCGGATGTTCCAAAAAGAAGAATAAAGTCTATTATTATAAAGACTTGACGGGACAAAGATTTCATCGTTTGCTGGTAGTAGCCAAGACCGAACTGCGAGCTGTAAATGGTTCAATCATATGGCAGTGTAGATGTGACTGCGGGAAGGAGATTCATGTGTCGGAGTCAGATCTAGTGCACGGAAATCGTCAGAGCTGTGGGTGCAGAAGATTGGAAATGGGACGTGAATTAATTCAATATCGACATTTTGAAGATGGAACTTGTCTAGAAGCACTTACCAGAAAAAAGCGAAGTGATAATAAAAGTGGATATACAGGTGTGTTTGAACTTTCCAATGGAAAATACAAAGCGGGAATTACCTTTAAAGGAGAACGGTATTACCTTGGAACTTTTGATAAGAAGGCAAATGCCATCAAAGCGAGGCAATTAGCAGAAGAGACATTTCATAAGCCTTTTATAGATAAATGGAGCGTGTTAACGGAACAGAATACAAAAGGAGGATATAATATAACATGAATAAAAAAGAATTTACGAGGGAATTAGCGATGAGAACAGAATTAACAATAGCACAGAGCGAAAAGTGTATAACAGCATTTATGAAAATCATTGAGGAGCAATTGAAAAAAGACGAAAAAGTACAGTTCTTAGGATGGGGAACTTTTAAGCGCTGTAAGCGGACAGAAAGAACAGGAAAAAATCCAAGAACAGGAGAACGTGTTATAATTCCGGAAAAAAATGTAGTGAAGTTTAAACCTGGAAAAAATTTAAAAGATGCTGTGAACGAAGCGATAATAAAATAATAGGAAAACGAAAGAATTTTTTGGACATGAAAGCAAGAAGAAACAAAAACGTTATTATTCAAATAGGAAGAGATTTGTGTACATTTACGGAAACAGATATTTCCTATATTAATGAAAAGACAACAACATTAGAGGATGCGGAACGACGGCTGACGACTGCCCGGCAGAGAAGTGCGATTGCCAGGGTAAACATTCAATGATGATTTCATTTTGAAAAATGGAAGCTTATGCAAAAATTATTCAGAAGACCAAGAATTCGGATTCAAGTCCTATTCTCCGCACTGAGAGTCTTAACCTTTCTAATTTGAAGGGTTAGGGCTTTTCCTTTTGATAATAAACGATAAAACGAATAAAATCAAGTTAACTGAATAAAATAATACAACAAGAGAATTAAACGAATTTAAAATGATTGAACTTGTTTTGCAAAAATGCTATGATAATAAAAAAGAATGGAGAGAAAATATATGGTTATCAGAGAACAGTACCTTGTGCGAATCAGACCTTTTTATGATTCGGAGATGGTAAAAGTGATTACCGGAATCAGACGCTGCGGGAAATCTACACTTATGAAGCAGATTATGTCTGAAATCAGTAAGAATAAAATTGTCGGGGATCACATCATTTATATTAATTTTGAAGATTACCAGTTTCGAAAAATAAGTAGTGCAGATGCATTATATCGTTATGTGGAAGCATTGATAACGGACGATAACAAGTATTATCTGTTTATTGATGAGATTCAGAACGTGGATGAATTTGAATTAGTGATTAATTCGTTTCGCTCAACGCACAATATTAGCATTTTTATCACTGGCTCTAATTCGAAATTGCTGTCAGGAGAACTGGCGACACATTTAAGCGGTAGAACAGTGTCGTTTCGCGTTATGCCATTTTCTTTTCGGGAATTTTGTGAATTGAAAAATGAATACAAAGGTGGGATGACAAAAGAACAACTTTTGGATGAATATATGAAGTGGGGCGGATTTCCGATTGTATGTAAGGAGACAGAAGAGGAAAGTAAGGAAGTATTACTTTCTAATATTTATGATGCTGTCGTATTGAAAGATATTATCATGCGAAATAAAGTTGCTTCACCGGTTGCACTCGAAAAAGTATTGGAATATGTGATTGCAAATTCTTCGCTCACGATTTCGGGAAATAATATAGCCAATGTGATGAATGAAGAAGAGCAAATTGTATCGGCTCCAACCATTTATGATTATCTGAGATATATGGAAGAGGCTTGCATCTGTGACAAGGTTTCAAGATACGATATTCGCGGAAAAAAGGTGTTGGCGTATGAGGAAAAGACATATGTATGTGATCTAGGTTTTTTTCATTTGAAAAAAAACAGAATAAAAGATGAGTATAATTATATGGTTGAAACGCTTTGTTACAATGAATTGATTGCTAGAGGGTATAAAGTTTATATCGGAAAAACATTTAAGGGGGAAGTGGATTTTATTGCAACAAAAGGGCAGGAAAAATTCTATATTCAGGCTGCGTATATGTTGAGTGATGAAAAAGTGGTTGAAAGAGAGTTTGGCGCGTATGACAATATAAATGATAATTATCCGAAATATGTGATTACTATGGATCGAATTATGATGTCACGCGATGGAATTATTCATCTGAATTTGATAGATTTTCTTATCAATGATATAAGATGAATAATATAAGAGCATTGCCTAGAAACGTGAGGTCAAATATTGTTTTTAATTTTGCGAGGTACATTTTTGAAAAAGACTCGGGAGAACCTCCTTTCTATGCGGGTTTACGAACACCCGAGCAGGTTCAAGTCCTGTTATCCGCAGCGAGAGTCTTAACCTTTCTGATTCGAGGGGTTAGGGCTTTTTTCTTTTGATAAAAATACCCCTCGAAATGAAGGGTAAAAATTCTTGTGATATTATTTTTATTATGGGGACTTCATTATTAATAAAGATATAGTATTTACATATCCCGCTTCAAAAATGTCTTTAATGAGTCATTCAGACATTAAAGATATTGTTAAGTCTAAGATAAATTGCACTCAAATTGCTATTTCTAAAGACGGAAGTGATATGAAGATTAGAATTAAAATTGAAAATGACATACAAAATGATAGGAAAAATAGTTACATAACCAAAAAGGAAAAAAGGATAATATAGAATTAATGTGATTAAATTATTGACGAAACGATGAGAATTGCATATACTATAGATGAGCAACAATTATTGTTGTTCATTTGAGTGCATTGCTACTCTGAGTGCAAACCTTTAATTTAAGTGCTTCACTACTTTGAATGTGAACCTTTAATTTAAGTGCTTCGCCACTTGCAAGTGCGAATGTTAATTTCAAGGGGATGAGTTTTCTCGTCTCCTTGTTTTAGTATACGGAGGATAGGATGGATTTCTACAGAGTGGATGAAGAATACAATAAATTTTTACAGGAGTATGAAACAAAATATAGAGGTACAACAAAAGTCCCTAATATACGCTATGCAGATAGAAATAAGTTTGCTTTCGGTGCAGTGCTGAATGTTCAAGGCAAAAAGTATTATGTTTCTGTATCGTCATTTGATAAAAGACAAGAGGCTAATATTTTGATTCGGGTGGAAGGTGACGCAAAACCAGTAAAAGGTTCTTTGAGATTTAATTATATGATACCTGTGCCAGATTCGTGCCTGACAAAATTGGTTATCAAAGATGTTGAGGATGAAAAATATAGAGTATTATTGAACAAAGAATATAGGTTCTGCGTTGAAAATATAGAGCGGATTCAGAAAAAAGCTAATAAAATCTATGAGATGGTCACAAAGAATCGAAAACCTCTTTTGACAGAAAATAGTTGTGATTTTCAATTGCTAGAAAAGGGTTATGAGGAATACATAAAGCAGATGTTGCAAATATATTAAGCACATTATGTAAAAGAAAAGGCGTGGAAATAATTGAAGCAGAATGTTGTGTGGATCACATACACATACTTTATAAGCACATCGTAAGAGAACTCTAATCTGTTTAATCCAAAGCTGAGTTTATGCAATCGATTTTTGTAAAGGTCTTTAAATATTAGATAAAATGGGCTATACTTGAAAAAAAGGGAGGTGTCTTATGCCTAAGGTGAATGAAATAATATATGAGTTTTCACAAGAGATAAAAAAAATCTATGGTACTTCTTTAAAAAAGATAATAATGTACGGTTCTTACGCAAGAGGAGATTACAATAGTTCGTCAGATATAGATATTATGATTTTGGTTAACCTTTCAGATGAAGAGATAAAGAAGTCCTCAGATCAAGTCTCAGATGTTGCGTTTGACTTCCTGATGGATTATGGAGTGGACATTTCGCCAATAATAAAAAATGAAAAGCATTTTGAATACTGGATTGAAGCACTTCCGTTTTATCGAAATGTTCAAGAAGAGGGGGTTGAATTAATTGCTGGATAAAGATCTTGAATTGTCAAAATATCGTTTCAACCTTGCAATAGAAACATTGATTTTAAGCGACATAAGGATGTTGTTGCTCATTTTAATAAAGAATACGTTGCTACTGGCATATTTCCACGAGAGATGGGACGCCGGATAGGAAGATTAAAAACAAAGCGGGAAGAAAGTGATTATGATGATTTTTTTGTTGCTTCAAAAGAAGAAGCACAACAACAAACTGAGACGGCAGAATTTGTGCTGCCATTGATAGAAGATTATCTTAAAAAGAAAAATGTGTTATAAATGAAGAGAAGGATGACTGGTTTAGAAACAATGACAGTCATCCTTCTAGTATTATTTCCCGAAAATCAAATTACAAAAGAAATGGGAATTAGATTATTCACTGATAATAACGGGGTACACTTTTGAAAAAGACTCGGAAGAACCTCCTTTCTATGCAGGTTTACGGATACCCGTGCAGGTTCAAGTCCTGTTATCCGCAGGCATAAGATCCCGGCTTTCGGAAGTTGAAAGTCGGGGCTTTTTTGTTGATTTTACGGGATTTGCAGGTGTTTTTTATTCTTTACAGCGGCAATAGCTTTTCCGGACCAAATACGCCGATGATCAGTTGCCTGATGGGATATGCACCAGAGAAAACAACGCATTATCCAAAACCGGAATGTGTCGTGCGCTGTTCAAAAAGGAATGTTTATGTGATATAGTGTATTGAATACAATTTACTTATGCGATATAATGCAATAAATTGAATGTCATGCGGCATCTAACTGAGGTTGAACCTAGAGAAAGGGTGAGGAACAGCTATGACTACATAATACGAGGAGGTATTATATGAATTTTGAAAATTGGAAATGGATAAATGAAAGTAAAATTAGACTGGGGGGAGATGAGATTTCCATCTATGCACCCGCACAGACGGACTGGTTTAGAAACCCAGTACCTGATGCAGGCGGAGAATTGGAAGAACCCGTAGCAAATGCTCCATTCTTCTATACGAATGTAACGGGTGATTTTATATTCAGTGCAAAAGTAGAACCAGATCATAAAAGCATCTATGATGCTGGTGCACTCATGGTTATAGAAAATGATGTGTTATGGACGAAATTGGCATTCGAAGCATCTGATTTTGGGACAAAAGCCGCTGTTTGTGTAGTGACGAATGAAGTATCCGATGATGCGAATGGTTGTGATATTAATCAGGAAAATGTATGGTTAAAGATAGTTAGAGTTGGCGATGTTTTTTCGACTCATTATTCTTTAGATGGAGAGAATTATCATATGGTGAGATTATTTCGTTTGCCTGTCCAGGAAACAGTTAAAGTCGGTCTAGAAGCTCAATGTCCGTCAGGAGAAGGCGGAAACAGAGTGTTCAGCAAAATCAAACTGGAACATAAGACAGTTAAGAATCTCAGAAACGGAATCTAATATTTGGCTTATAAACGAAAATCCTTTGTTTATGGATTATCTTTAACACGAACCTAAACTTGTAAAGTGTTGACAACTGGAATATGCTGTATTAAAATGTAAATAGAAAAACGTTTTACTGGAAGGAGAACGGCATGGAAAAGAGATTGTTAGCTGAGAAAGCTTTACAAGAAGGAGACGGGATATTACGTTTGAAACCAACATGGGTTCCACGGAGTTTCTGCAGACCTGGCAAGAGAATTAAGCTACATCCAGATGATTATTTTTGTCTGGGAGAACGAGGCGGAATTGATGAGCGATGGTTCTCTTCTACTACTTGGGCGGAGAATGGACCGGGAACACCGGAAGATGAAGGATTGAGCTATGTGGTAGTTGATTTAGAAGGAACACAGCAGATTTTGTTACGCGATGTAGTTGAGTTGTTAGGTGCGGAAGTAATCGGTGAGACATTGTGGAATAAGTACCACAGATGGGCAATGTTTTCAAAATTCTTTGATAATGCGGGACCATTGCCACATCATATTCATCATAGAAATCAGCACGCACAACGTGTAGGAGCCTCGGGCAAGCCTGAGATGTATTTCTTCCCGGCACAGTTAAACAATCATGGCGGGGAGTTTCCGTTTACGTTCTTTGGATTCAATCCAGAGACCACAAAAGAAGAGGTTCTTGAAACGTTGAAGAATTTCTCTAAGGGAGATAATCATATTCTGGATTTAGCTATGGCGTATAAATTGCAGTTAGATACAGGATTTGATGTGCCGCCGGGGGTGATGCATGCACCGGGAAGTCTATGTACATATGAACCACAGTTTGCATCAGATGTTTATGCAATGTACCAGTCAGTCCTGATGAATGGACAGATTGTAGGCGAAGATTTGCTGTGGAAGAATACACCGGAGGAAGAGGCTGGCAATTACGAGTATCTTCTCGATGTGATTGATTGGGACAAGAATGTGGATCCTGAGTTCCATAAAAATAGATTCATGAAGCCAATTCCGGTAAAACCGATGGAAGATATGATGTCGGATGGTTATGTGGAAGAGTGGATTTGTTATAAATGTGATTGCGTTTCAGCAAAGCGGTTAACTGTATTGCCGGGACAGACGGTGACAATTAAAGATTCAGCACCTTATGGTTTGATTTGTTTAGAAGGTCATGGGATGTTTGGAAAATGGCAAATTGAATCACCGGCATTGATCCACTATGGTGAATTAACAAACGATGAGTTCTTTGTTACAGAAAAAGCAGCAAAAGAGGGTGTAACAATTACAAATCCATCAGAGAGTGATTCAATCGTGATTTTGAAGCACTTCTCAGATAATCCGGATTTGGTAATTAAGTGAGGAAGAGAGTAGATAGGAAGAGAAAATGAGTGGAATAAAGGAAGTGGCAACGAAAGCTGGAGTATCGATTGCTACCGTTTCGAATGTATTAAATAAATCAAAATATGTCAGTCCTGAATTAGTAAAAAGAGTGGAAAAAGCCGTAAAAGAACTGAATTATAAAGTGGATCCGATTGCATCTGGAATGAAAAGTAAAAGGTCAAAGACGATTGGAGTGATTACTCAGGACATTTGTGGCGTATTTTATCCTTATATCATGAAAGGAATTAACTCGATTGCAGATGAAAAGGGCTATCAGGTTATTATGTGTGATGTAGATGGTTCCTCTCACTCCAGCGAAATAGCGCTGGGGAGAGAGCGAGCTCTCTTTCACAAACTGTTGGCGAGCCGTGTGGATGGGATAATATTTGTGTCCGCAATCACTGGCGAGGGTCAAGATGAATATTTTGCAGAGTTAAAAAAAATGGCAAGAAATAAAAATGGAGCAATTCCAATGGTCAGTTTGGAACGAGATTTAACCATGCTTGGAATTGATTCGGTTTATTTTGATAGTTATAACAATGTACAAAAAGCAGTAGAACATTTAGCGAAATGCGGATGCAAGAAGGTGGGGCATATTGCTGGACCTGTAGAATTGCAGATTGCAAACGAACGTCGAAAAGGGTATGAAGATTATCTGAAATTACATGCCATGGAATTAGACGAAGAAAAGATGATTGCTTATGGAGATTATACGCATCAAAGTGGATATACAGCGATGAAAGAACTGTTAGAGAATGTACCAGATATAGATGGTGTATTTTGTGGTAATGATCAGATGGCAATCGGAGCATTGAGATATTTAAAGGAAAAAAACATTGATATACCGGGACAAATTAAAATCATTGGTTATGATGATGCTTTTGTGTCTAGTGTAGTGGAACCGCCACTATCAACAATTCATATTCAAAAGAAGACAGCAGGGAGACGCGCGGCAACAGTTTTATTTGAGAGAATAGAGCGAGAAGGCAATGATGAGATGGCAGTCGGAATAAAGTTAGAGAGTCGGTTGATTGTGAGAAAATCTACAAAAGAGGATGCGAAAGAGGATTGGGATTTGAGTGATTGGTAAAACCCCAATCTCTTTTTTTATCTCAAAGAAAAACGTTTTACTGAAATTGGCGTTTTATCCAGTGCGCGAGTGTGAATAAAAATGTAAAAAGCATACAATGTGCACAAAATAGGAACTTAAAAACCAATAGAATTGACAAAAATAAATAAAAGAATGACAAATTCATTGACAATTTGAGTGGAAAAAAGTATGATCATATCAAGAAAAACGTTTTTTTGAAAAAGCAGGGAGGAAATCATAGTGGAAGATACAAACTATATTCTAGAAGCAAAGGGTTTGAGTAAAGCTTTCTCTGGTGTAACCGTTTTAAGTGATACGGGGGTATCGATTAAGGCTGGTGAGTTACATGCGCTGATGGGTGAGAATGGAGCAGGCAAGTCAACCCTTATGAAAATTATCATGGGAATCTACACAAAAGATGCCGGACAGATTATTTTCAATGGAAAAGAAGTGGATTTCGCATCGGCAAGGGAGGCACTTGATGCCGGAATCTCAATGATACATCAGGAGTTAAGTCCGATTCCAGAGATGACAGTTGCAGAAAATGTATATCTTGGAAGAGAAGATCGAAAAATGAAAGGTTTACCTTTTGTAGATAAGGCAGAGATGAATAAAAAGACGCAGCAGTTGTTAGAAGAATACAACCTGGCAGAATACATTAAGCCAAATAAAAAAATGAAAGAATTAAACATTGCTCAGATTCAGATGGTGGAGATTATCAAAGCCGTTTCATATGATTCGAAGGTCATCATTATGGACGAGCCGACATCATCTCTCTCAGATAAAGAAACAGAGGTTTTATTTAGAATTATTGATAATCTAAAGAAGAAAAATGTTGGAATCGTATACATATCACATCGAATGGAAGAAGTATTTGAATTAGCGGATCGCGTATCGATTTTACGAGATGGAAAGTTTATCGGTTGTGTAAAAGTTTCAGAGGCTACACCAGAAGAACTGATTAACATGATGGTTGGTCGTGACCTGGAGGGTGGATACCCAAGCAATACGGCAAAAAAAGGCAACGTAGTATTAGAACTTAAGAACTTCACAAGAGCGGGCGTATTTGAGAATGTTAATTTGAAAGTACATGCCGGAGAAATCCTCGGAATGTCAGGGTTAGTCGGAGCTGGACGAAGTGAAGTGATGAGAGCGCTCGTTGGATATGATCCATTAGACAGTGGAGAAATTTATCTGGAAGGAAAACGGATTCAAATTAAGCATCCCAAAGATGCGATCAGCAATCATATTATTATGGCTTCTGAAGATCGAAAAGCGTTAGGTCTGGTTCTGGAAAGAAGCATTAAAGAAAATATTGCTGTACAGAATTTCAATAAATTTAGTAAGGGTGGTTTTATTAATCACGCAAAAGAAAAGAGTCTTTGTAAAGAGTATGCAGAACAGATGACAACTAAGATGAACGGTATTGAAGATGCAGCATCAAGTTTATCGGGCGGTAATCAACAAAAAGTAGTACTTGCAAAATGTATGCTTTCTGATCCTAAGGTTTTAATTATGGATGAACCTACAAGAGGTATTGATGTCGGAGCAAAGGCAAAGATTTATAGTCTTATGTTAGAAATGACACAACGCGGGATTGCAATCATCATGATTTCCTCGGAAATGCCAGAATTAATCGGTATGAGCGATAGAGTGATTGTTATGGCGAATGGTAAGATTACTGGCGAATTACAAGGAGAAGAGACGAAATCTCAACAGAAAATTTTGAAATTAGCATTAGGAGGAAATTAAAAATGATTAAGAAAAAAGAGAAGGTGGCATCACTAAGAAGTTTTGCGCTTGTGTTTGTTATCATAATAATTTTTGTGGCAATGAGTTTTGCATCACCTGTGTTTTTGACATCGAAGAACTTGATTAATATCGTAAGACAGATTTCAATCAACGGTATTATAGCTGTGGGAATGACGTTTGTAATTCTGACTGGTGGTATCGACCTTTCAGTTGGATCTGTAGTAGCGATCACAAGTGTTATTTGTGGTTACTTATTACAGAACGGATCGAACTGGTTAGTAGCCTGCGTTGTAGCACTCGGAATTGCTCTTGTCTTTGGCGCATTTAACGGATTCATGATTGCTTATGTAGGGTTTCAGCCCTTCATCGCAACACTGGCAACTGTAACAATGGGAAGCGGCATCGCTCTTGCATTCTCAGATGGAAAGCCGTTCACAATTACAAATGAAACATTCTTGAAAATTGGACAGGGATATGTTGGACCGATTCCAATCCCGGTAATTCTTTTAGTTATTATCGTAGCAATTGGACTCATAATTTTAAAGACAACAACATTTGGAAGATACGTATTTGCAATTGGCGGTAATAAAAGTGCAGCGAAACTTTCTGGTGTAAGAACAAGAAGAATCGAATTAATGGTTTACATGCTTTCTTCCGTTTGTGCAGCAGTGGTTGGTTTAATCTTATCAGCACGTATTAGTTCTGGACAGCCTACAGCCGGTGAAGGATACGAACTTGATGCTATCGCAGCAACAGCAATTGGCGGAACAAGTATGAGCGGTGGGTTAGGATCATTAACAGGAACTGTATTTGGTTTTGTGATCTTAGGTCTTATGACAAACTCAATGAACCTTTTAAATATCAATTCATTCTATCAGCAGATTGCAAAAGGTATTTTAATTATCTTAGCTGTATTTTTGGATATGACATCAAAAGGTAAAAAGCAGTAAGAAACAGTATTCATGATTTTAGTATCGGAAGATATTAAAAATAAAAAGAAAAGAGGAGAAGTTATGAAAAAAAGAATTGCAAGTGTATTATTAGCAGCAACTATGGTGGTTGCAATGGCAACAGGATGTGGAAACAAAGAAGCATCGTCAACAGGAAGTACAGCAGGATCTGATAAGCAGATCACAATTGGTTTTTCTTCAAAAACAAACTCTGACACATTTGTAAAAGCAATTGCAGATGCAGCTCAGGAGGAAGCAGATGCAAAAGGTGCAAAATTAATCATGGCAGATGCGGAAGGTGATGTTAACAAACAGATCAGTGATGTTGAGACAATGATTGCGCAGCAGGTAGATGCTATTGTTGTTATCCCTCAGGATGTAGAAGGTAGTGCTCCGGTAGTAGCTATGGCAAATGAAGCAGAAATTCCAATTATTGTATGTAATGGCGATATCGGTGATGACAATTATACAGCATTCGTCGGATGTACGGATCAGGAATCAGGGGAAATCCTTGGAACATGGTTTATTGATAACCTTGAAAAAGGATCTAAGATCTGTATCATTGAAGGACCTATGGGACAATCTGGACAGGTTGGTCGTATGGCTGGATTTGAAGAAGTAGGAATGCTTGACAACTTTGAGGTTCTTTCTACACAGACAGCTAACTGGAAACGTGATGAAGCTATGTCTCTTACAGAAGACTGGATCACAACATATGGTGATGAATTAAAAGGTATCGTATGTGAGAATGATGATATGGCACTTGGTGCACTCTCTGCTTGTAAAGCAGCCGGAAGAGAAGATATCGTTATCGGTGGTGTGGATGGTCTTGAGGATGCTGTAACAGCAGTTAAGAACGGCGAGCAGGGAGTATCGGTTCTTCAGGATTCAAAAGGACAGGGATCCGGAGCTGTTGATGTGGCAATGCAGATTGTTAATGGAGAAAAATACGAAAAAGACACTCGTATTCCATTTAGAGCAATCACAAAAGACAACGTAGATGCTTACCTTGAAGGTGGAGTAGATGCTATCTCTAAATAATTATGGATCTGAAAAGTGATTATGAATAGTGATGAATGATGATTGCCCCTCACGATTTTGTGTGGGGCAATTATAAAAAAACAAAAGGAGATATACCAATATGCTAAGAAATATACCTAAAATTCTTCCTCCGGATTTAGTGAAGTACATGATGGAAATGGGACATTCTGATTACATTGTAATTGCAGATGCAGGTTTCCCGGGAACAGCTCATGCGAAACGTATGATTCGTATGGACAGCGTAGAAATTCCAGAATTACTTGAAGCAATTCTTCCGTTTTTCCCACTCGATTATTTTGTAGAAGATCCTGTAAGATTAATGCAGAAACTACCTCATGAACCAGAGGTTACAATATGGAATACATACGATGAACTTCTTAAAAAGTATGATAAAGACAATGCATATAAAAATTTTGCTTATGTAGACAGACTTGATTTTTATGGAGAAGCTGAAAAGGCATACGTAGTCATTCAGACAGGCGACACATCTCGATATGGAAATATCATCATTCAAAAAGGTGTATGCGTATAAGGGGGATGGCATGAAATATAACGATGAAAAAAAATATATTGGAAATAGAAGTCAATTACTTCGTGCGATGAGAGTGCAGCTGCAAGAAGGAAAAGCCAAAGGCGTGGAAATGGTCGATGTGCAAAACAGTTCTGGAATGCATTTTGACATAAACCTCAGCAGAGGAATGGATATTCCATTTCTTGATTTTGAGGGACAAAATTTCGGCTTTCTCTCACCATGTGGAATTGTTGCACCGCAGTATTTTGACGATAAAGAGCTTGGATTTTTAAAAAGCTTCACATGTGGATTCCTGACAACTTGTGGTTTGAAAATGGCAGGTGCCCCTTGTGAATATGAGGGCCAATCATATGGATTACATGGAAATGCATCACATACTCCGGCGGAGGAAGTGACATGCATATTATGCGAAGATGAAGAAGTACCATACATTCGAATTACCGGAAAGATTCGCGATGCAATTATTTTCGGAGATAAACTTGTATTAGAACGTGAAATCAAATGTTACTATAAAGAACGCAAAATTTCAGTTCGAGATAAAGTTATAAATGAAGGATACAAGAAAGCACGTCATATGATTGTATATCATTGCAATCTCGGGTATCCGCTTTTATCGGACAATAGCGAAATCTTTATTCCGTCTACAAGTGTGCGGGCAAGAAATGCCCATGCACAAGAAGGTATTGATGTCTGGATGAAGGTAGAAAATCCAAATCCGGATTATGAAGAAATGTGCTATTACCATGATATGAAAAAAGATGAAAATAACATGTCAACTGCAGCTATTTTCAACCCTGATCTCAATATGGGAGTTGCTATTGAATTTGATACAGACTCGCTCGATCATTTCGTACAGTGGAAAATGATGGGTGCAGGCGATTACGTAATGGGATTAGAACCGGCAAACGCAACGATTGATGGAATGAAAGATGCAGTTGAGAACAAATCGATGAAGTACATTGAACCAGGTGAATATATTGAACATTATTTAAACTTCTATGTATTAAGCAACGAAGAAGAAATGAAACAAATAAAAGAAAAATTTAATTAAAAAGAATTTATGAAAAGAGGAGAAAAAGATATGACAGAGAAAGAATTAACAATGAAAGCAAGTGCAGATCTTGACGTTAGATTAGAGGAAGCAAAGAAAACAGGAAACTTAGTAGTAAAAGATGCGACAAAAGACGAGGCTGTTATTCGCAGCACATTTGAAAAAGGAGAGGGAATCTTGCGTTTATTCCCAGCATTCGTTCCAAGACGTTTTGGAAAAGCCGGACGTAGATTAAAATTGCATACAGATGATTATTTCGCATTTGGTATGGAAAGAGGATCAATTACAGAGAGATGGTTCGCTTCTACAATTGCAGCACAGAATGGAGAACTTGCAAAGGCGGATGAAGGTATGGCTTATGCTTGTGTAGATTACGATTCTGACGAGAAGTTTTCTTTAAGAGATGCTGTAAAAGTATTAAAGGAAGAAATCGTTGGTGAAGAATTAATGGAGAAATACAATGGATGGCCAATGTACTCTAAATTCTTTGACAATGAGAATCCTTTATTCCACCACTTACATCTTACGTTTGAAGATGCTGCGAAGGTTGGAAAATTAGGAAAACCTGAATGTTACTATTTCCCAAAACAGTTAAACAACTACTTTGGTGAAGCAAACTATACATACTTCGGATTTGATCCAGATGTAAAACCGGAAGAAATTAAAGAACGTATTGCGAACTTTGCAGATGATGATACAAGAATTACAGATCTTTCAAGAGCTTACAGGATTGAACTTGGAACAGGGTGGTATACACCGGCAGGAGTTATTCATGCACCGGCATCTGTACTTACGTATGAGCCACAGTGGAACTCGGATGTAAACTCAGTATACGAAAATATTGTATCAGGGGAGGTTTACCCACCGGAAATGTTGAATGAAGAGTGTCCGGCAGATGACAACGGAGTAGATGCTGTATTTAACTTATTAGATTGGGAGAAGAACGTAGATCCACACTATAGAAAACACTATTTCAGAAATCCGATTATCGAGTTTGAGACAAAAGAATATACACAGAAATGGATTACATATGCAAATCCATACATCGCAGCGAAAGAATTAACAGTAAACCCCGGACAGACTGTAACAATCAAAGATGGTGCAGCTTATGGATGTATCTTCGTACAGGGACATGGTAAATTCGGTGTATACGATTGTGAAGCTGCTACACTTCTTCATTTCGGAGAGCAGAGTACAGACGAATTTTTTGTATCTGAAAAAGCTGCAACAGAAGGAGTGACAATCACAAACTTAAGTAAAGTTGAGCCATTGGTTGTATTGAAACACTTTGGTCCGAATTGTCCTGGAGTTCCAACAGAAGTAAAGTAATTCGAAACAATTAAGGAATAGAACAAAGGGAAAGGCGGTATAAAATGAAATACTTAATGGGTATTGATAATGGTGGGACATTTTCAAAAGCTGCTCTTTTTGATGAAGATGGAAATCAGATTGCAGTAGCGAGTGTTCCAACAGTTACCATCACACCAAAACCAGGCTATACAGAACGTGACATGGATCAGCTTTGGGACGTAAACGCAGAAGCGATAAAAGAATCAATTAAGAAAAGTGGAATTGATCCTGAAGATATTGCAGGTGTTTCTTTCTCTGGTCATGGAAAAGGTCTCTACATGGTGGGATTTGATGGAAAACCATCTTATAACGGCATTGTATCAACAGATACGCGTGCCTGGGCTCAGGTTGAGAACTGGTACCGGGACGGAACAAATAAAAAAGTTTATGAGAGGACGTTCCAAGAGATTTTGGCAGTACAGCCAGTAAGCTTATTAGCCTGGTTTAAACAAAATAATCCCGAAGTATTGAACAATACACAGTATATTTTTGCTGTCAAAGACTATATCCGCTATATGTTAACGGGTGAAGCTTACAGCGAATATACAGATTGTTCAGGATCAAATTTAGTAAACTTAACGACAAAAAAGCATGACAAAGACTTGATGAAATTATTTGATCTCGAGGAATGCTATAACAAGCTGCCGCCTTTGAAATATTCTGCAGATATTTGTGGATATATTACAAAAGAAGCAAGTGAAAAAACGCTTCTTCCTGAAGGAATTCCAGTAGCGGCAGGAATGTTCGATGTTAATGCATGTGGAATCGCATCGGGCTTATCAGATGAGAAACAAATGTGCATGATTGCCGGAACATGGAGCATTAATGAGTTTATCAAAAAGGAACCGGTAACAAATGGTACCGTTGATCTTAATTCATTTTTCTGTATTCCGGGATACTATTTGATTGAAGAGAGCAGCCCGACTTCAGCTGGAAACATGGAGTGGTTTATCCGTAATCTTATGAATTATGAAAAAGAAGATGCAAAACAAAATAATGGTTCCATTTATGATATTACAAATGAATGGGTTGCATCGATAGAACCTCAGGATAATAATATTATTTTCTTACCGTTCTTAAATGGTTCAAATGAAGATCCGCTTGCAAAAGGAACATTTGTCGGTTTAACAGCTTTTCATAATAAAAAACATATGTTACGCGCTGTATACGAAGGAATTGTATTCTCGCATGTAACACATGTAAAGAAGTTACTTAAGAATCGTGAGGTTCCGAAAAGCATCCGTTTATCGGGGGGCGCGGCTAATTCAGATGTATGGATTCAAATCTTTGCTGACGCTCTTCAGATCCCAATCGATGTGATTGAGGATAAAGAAATCGGAGCGCAAGGCGCAGCTATGGCAGCTGGAATTGCAGCAGGTATTTATAAGGATTATCAGGATGCAATTACACGTACGGTTACGATTACAAAGACAATTACCCCCAGATCTGAATATAAGTCAATATATGAAGAAAAATATGCAACATACAGAGCTGTGATCGATGGCTTAAGTAGTGCATGGTCTCATTTTAAAAATTAGAATTAAGGAGTAGCATCGGTGAGTGAATATAAGATTGGATTATATGAGAAGGCAATGAGTGATTCTCTTGGATGGGAAGGAAAGATGAAGTGCGCGAAAGAGTGCGGCTACGATTATCTGGAAATCAGTATTGATGCTTCGGAGGAGAAGATTAATCGGATCTATATGGATCAACGTGAGAGAAAAGAGATCGTTGATCTTATGTATCAGACAGGTCTTCCAATTCGTTCGGTGAGTGTGAGTGCATTAACAAAATATGCACTTGGAGATCCCTCTGATGAAATGAGAAAAAGAGCGCAGGAAATCATGGAGAAAGCTATTGAGTTAGCAGCAGATCTTGGTATTCGGACGGTGATGCTCCCTGGATATGATATCTATTTTGGGGAATCTACGATAGAGACAAAGAAGCATTTTCTTGAGAATATAAAAAAAGCAGCTCAAATTGGTGCTCGTGAAGGTGTTTTGTTAGGTTTTGAAACGATGGAAAATGACTTCATGAATACAACAGGAAAAGCGGTAAAATATGTAAGTATGGTGGATTCACCATACTTGCAGATATATCCGGATTCTGGGAATATTACGAATGCGGCAGTATCGAACAAACACGATGTATGTGAGGATTTGTCGCTTGGCAAAGGCAGTATCATTGCACTGCATTTAAAAGAAAGTAAACCTGGAATATTCCGAGAAGTACCTTTCTTAACAGGTCATGTGGAATTTGAACACATGATTGAGACAGCCTGGGATTTAGGTGTACGTCGTTTTGTTACTGAGATGTGGGATGTTGGACAAGAGACATGGAAAGAAGATATCTGTTTTGCTAATAAGAGCATGAGAGAAATCTTAGATAAACAATGTAAATAATCGTTTGAAGGAGAAGAATAATTATGATGAAAATGGCAGTGGTCGGAGCAGGAGCAATTGCAGTAAAAATGTCAAATACAATTGCAGGACTCGATAACGTAGAAGCATATGCAATTTCAGATTTAAGTCTTGAGAGAGCACAGGCATTCGCAAAAGAACATAATTTTACAAAGGCATATGGCTCGACAGAAGAGATGTTAGCGGATGAAAACATCGATTTAGTATATATTGCAGTGCCTAATACACTTCACTATACATGTGTAAAACAGGCATTAGAGGCTGGGAAAAATGTATTATGTGAGAAACCTTTCTGTATCAATACGAAACAGACAAAAGAAGTTCTTGCATTAGCTGAGGAGAAGAATCTCTTATTAACAGAGGCTATATGGACAAGATACATGCCGTCACGTAAGATGATCGATGATATCATCAAGAGTGGCAAAATCGGAGAAGTTACTTCTTTGACCGCAAACATCGGATATGAGTTGAGTGAAGTTCCAAGAATTTGGGATACAAAATTTGCTGGTGGAGCACTCTTAGACTGTGGTATCTACCTTTTACATTTCGCACGCATGATCTTCGGCGAAAGAGAAGCAAAAGTTACTTCTGATGCAGTTATGAAGAGCGGTGTTGATATGTGTTCTAGCATCACAATGAACTTCAATAATGAGCAGATGGCTACAATGCAGACAAACGTTCATGCAGTTCAGAACCGTAATGGATCTATCTTCGGAACAAAAGGCTACATGGAAATTACAAACATCAACAATCCAGAAGAAATCAAAGTTTTTGATGAGGAATATAACCAGATTGAACATTTTATTGTACCAAAACAGATTACAGGTTATGAGTATGAAGTATTAGCTTGCCAACGTACTCTTACAAATGGTGAAACTGAATGTGAAGAGATTCCACATGCTGAGACAATTAAAGTAATGGAGATTATGGATGGAATTCGTGATTCATGGGGCTATAAATTCCCGGGGGAAGAGTAAGATATGATAGAGCATGTTGATATTTTAGAAAAACAGGAGGAACTACTTCAGTTTGATACCTTCCAGCATGAAGATGCCTTAAAACTCGGAAATCTTATGGTGGAATATGCCAAAAAGAACGATATTACAATTGCATTTTCAATTCGTATGAATAGTGGCTGCATTGTATTTCAGTATTGTCCGGATGGAACCAATCTATTGAATCAAAAATGGATGGAGAGAAAATTCAACACTGTGAAATTGATGGAAAGAAGTTCTCTTATGTCAGCACTTGCCTGGGAAGAAGACGGATGTGATGCACATATACATGGATTAAATCCAGATGAATATGCGTTATGTGGAGGTGGATTCCCAATTCGTGTGAAGGGAAACAGTGTACCGGTTGGTGCAGTGATTGCTTCTAACCTGTTTCACATAGCAGATCACGAGTTTGTGATTTCTTGCTTAAAAGAATACCTTGGACATTCAGAAGTGCCAGCGTATCCATATTAAATTTAAATGATTGAGAGAGGTATAACGATGTTAGAAGAATTAAAAAAAGAAGTATATGAGGCAAATGTGCTTTTGCCAAAATACGGTTTAGTTACATTTACATGGGGGAACGTAAGCGCAATCGATCCTGAGACCAGGCATTTTGTAATCAAACCAAGTGGAATTGATTATGATGAATTAACACCGGAGGATATGGTCGTAATGGATTTGGAAGGAAATAAAGTAGAAGGAAGATATAATCCATCTTCTGATACTCCAACGCATTTAGAACTTTATCGTGCATTCCCTGATATGAAGGGGATTGTACATACACATTCTTCATGGGCTACCAGTTGGGCACAGGCAGGTCGCAGTATTCCGTGTTATGGAACGACACATGCAGATTATATATATGGAGAAGTTCCATGCGTTAGAAATCTTACAAAAGAAGAGATCGAAGAAGCTTATGAGAAAAACACAGGTCTTTTAATTGTAGATTATTTCAAAGATAAAGAGTACATGGCAGTTCCTGCTGTATTATGCAAGAATCATGGAGTGTTTACATGGGGAAAAGATGCACATGAGGCTGTACATAACGCAGTTGTATGTGAAGAAGTTGCGAAGATGGCTGCAAGATGTGAGATGATTAATCCAGAAGTCAAACCTGCGCCACAAGAATTACAGGATAAACATTACTTTAGAAAACATGGCGCAAATGCGTACTATGGGAACTTGACGAAGTGATGACAGAACTTCAGGAGAGAAGTCGTTTCTTTCAGTTTAAGATGTTCTTTTTATAATTAGAGCATCTGAGGTGAAGGAAACGGCTTTTTATTGAAGAGATATTAAGGCACTACAATCAGATTACCACCCGCAGCCCTAATCTCTTTTTGTGTGGCATCGGATACTCCGCAATCCGTGATAATAGCGTCTACATCCTGTATCTTACAAATCTTTACCAAACTGGCATGGCCAAATTTGCTGGAATCAGCTAATACATAGGTTTTGAGAGAAGCATTGTGCATTTCATTTTGAATTTTAGCTGCACTGATTTGCATATCTGTCAACCCGGCTTTTGAATCCACACCGCTTACAGTCATAAATAAAACATCAATATGAAAATGATCAAGTAATGAAGAAAAATCATTCGATAAGGTCAATTCTTCTTTGTCTAATATTCCTCCGGTTAAAATAACAGTATATTTGGGACAATCATTTAATATCAATGCGTTTTGAACAGAATTGGTAATGATAGTTAATGATTGAAATCTTTTTCTAAGGGCAAATGCCATCATTTGGCTGGTACTGCCATAATCCAGAGCTATGACTTGATTTTCCTCAATAAGTGAGGCTGCATATGCGGTTATGGAGTCTTTGGCTTCCAGATATTGAGTGTTACGAATTCGAAAAGGAATATATGGGGTGTTATTGTTGGCTTCAATAGGTATGGCACCACCATGGATTCGTACTAATTTCTCTGCCTTTTCTAAATAGCTTAAATCTTTTCGGATGGTTTCTGAAGAAACTTCCATTTTTTCGACTAATTCCGCAGTATGTACAATTCCGTTTTGAGATAGCAGGTCTAATATGAATGATTGGCGTTGTTGTGTAAGCATGACGTCTCCTTTGTTTTCGCATAAATTAAAGTATATTTTTAAAAATAGTATTTTCTTTATTAATATTAGTAAAAAACACATATAAGTGCAACAGATATCAGGAAAAAACAAATAAAAAGACATAATATACAAAAATATGCAATTTCGCTAATTACGAAATTGGGAAAAACGACGAAAAGAATTGCGAAATATTGGTTTTGGTTGTGAAATAGTTGCGATAATGCTATGATTGGTTTGCGCAATAATAATGGAACCACTTAAGTGAAGATATCAAAAAAAGGAGACATACTATGGAGAAAAAAGTGAACGTAATAAAAGCACTACCAAATCGTTGGTTCGTATTTTGCATTTTGACTTTTTCGGGGGGAATCGCATTCAAAATATCCAGTATGAAAGATATGTTTTATGTCCCGATGCAGGAATTTATGGGATTATCAAACACACAGATAGGTGGAGCTTTGAGTGCTTATGGTATTGTTCAGACTATCGGACTAATTGTGGGGATATACATATGTGATATGATTAGCAAGAAGTATATGATTGGCGGATCGCTAATCGGAATCGGTATTGTTGGCGTATACCTTTCGACATTTCCTGGATATTGGGGTTTTTTGGTATCGTTTGGATTACTTGCAATTTTTGGTGAAGTTACATATTGGCCGGTTTTGCTTAAGGCAATCCGTCTGCTTGGAGATGAAAAAACACAAGGACGCATGTTTGGTTTTCTCGAGATGGGAAGAGGTGTCATAGATGTAATCATTGCTTCGTCTGCGTTGGCAATTTTCCATATGATGGGAGAAAACTCTGCAGCTTTAAGAGGTGGATTACTGTTTCTTGCAGGAGTTACTGCACTGGCAGGCGTTTTATGTCTCATTTTTGTACCAAATGATGAAAAAGAGATAGGTAAAAATGGAGAGAAAATTAATAAAGCGGTAACTGCCTTTGATGGAATGCTGGCAGCGGTTAAAAGTATTGATATTTGGGCTGTTGCACTAAATGGATTTGTAGTGTACTGCATTTACTGTGGATTGACTTATTTTATTCCGTTTTTGAATAAAATATATTTTCTTCCGGCGACAGCGGTGGGAATGTATGGAATTATTAACCAGTATGGACTGAAAATGATTGGCGGTCCAGTTGGAGGTCTGATGTCTGACAAAGTGCATAAATCATCAGCAAAGCACATCCGAATGGGATTTCTGGTATGTATTATAGCAATGATTGTATTTCTTTTGATTCCGCATGAAGCATTGGGGCAAAGTGGAAAATGGATGATAGGTGCAGCATGTACTTTAACATTTGGAGCAATTGTATTTACAATGAGAGCCGTATTCTTTGCACCAATGGATGAAGTTAAAGTTCCAAAAAAAATTACAGGTGCAGCTATGAGTTTAGCATCTCTTGTTATTTATCTGCCGAATTCCTTTGCGTATGTGATGTATGGAAATCTTTTGGATAGATATCCTGGAATGAAAGGTTTTAGAATTGTGTTTATGGTAATGATTGCGTGGGCGGTCGTGGGACTTGTCATATCCACCTTTTTGATTAAACGCATTAAGATGCATCAGGAAAATGAGAAAGAGTAGGAGGAAAAAATATGATAAAAATAGGATTAGATACAGAGAGCCTTCATCTGTGGTTTCAAAATAAGCGAATGAATATTATAGAATTTATTGAAAAAGCAAATGAATTAGGATTGGATGGGGTTATGATTAATGTGATTCAGGATTATAATCTTGATCCAGATTGGGGAACTTTAGAGTCTAATGATATAGAACATTTGAAAAAGGTTCGAAAAACCTTGGACAAATATCATATGTTTGCGGAATTTGCAGCAAAAGGAATTGAATATGATCATTTGATTCAATTAATTGAAGCAGCAGAAATACTCGGAATTGATACGATTCGTACCTATATTCCAATTACGCTTAATCCGAAATCATGTCGAAAAACAGGTGGGGACGGTCGTTATGATTTAGGTAAGGTAAGATTGGATTTTGACCCTAAAGTGTTTGAGGAAGCAGTTGAGAAACTAAAGAAAATTGTTCCAATCCTTCAGAAACATAGAATCAAATTAGCCTTGGAAAATCATGAATATGAAACGTCAGAAGAATTAGTAGATGTAATTCGAAAAATAGATTCGCCTTGGATCGGACTTCACTATGATTTTGGAAATTCAATGATGGCATGGGAAGAACCGGAAAAGGCAGCAAAGAATATGGCTCCGTATACGTATGCAACTCACTTTAAAGATCATATCGTGATTCCTTGCGAAGATGATGAATATAACTATGTTGTTTGTGGTGTTCCGGTAGGAGAAGGAAACATTGATTTAAAAAACTGCTTGAAGATCATGATGGATCATTCCTCTTTAGACCGGCTTGTCATCGAAATGTGCTATCCATATTGCGCTCAATTTAAAAGAACACCCGGCGCAGGGGGCGTAAGTAGTGTAGGAAAAGGGTGCTTTCAGGTTGAAAAACCATTGTACGATGCTACAATCCTAGAACCCAAGGAGTATTACTACCCACAGGAGGTTTCTGAGGAATTATTGGAAGAACTATTGATCAAACAAATGGAAGGCGTGGAAAGAAGTGTTGCTTATACAAAGCAATTGTGTAAGGCTTATACAAATAGTTGAGTGTACATCCGGAAAGGGGTCTAGAGATGAAACTAATCACGGAATATTTATCCATTTTTGCAAGCTGGTTATGGGGGAACTGGCTGCTGTTTGTACTGATTGGAGTAGGGATTCTGTACACGATTATTACGGGAGCTGTTCAGATAAGACATTTTGGTTTTATCATGAAAAAGACCTTGTGGGAGCCTATTTTCAAGAAAAAGCAAACATTAAAAGATGAAAAGACAATTACATCGTTTCAGGCCCTATGTATGGCACTTGCCTCATGCGTTGGAAGTGGAAATATTGTTGGAGTATCTACGGCAGTATTGCTTGGTGGAATGGGCGCAATTTTCTGGATGTGGTTTGCGGCGTTCTTTGGTATGGCAACAAAATACGGTGAGATTATACTGGGTATTATTTATCGGGAAAAAGATGAACATGGGTCTTTGTTCGGCGGTCCGATGTATTATATAAAAAAGGGCTTACATCTGCCTTGGTTAGCATCGCTCTGTGCAGTATTTATGATACTGCAAATTATAGGTGGCAATTTTATTCAATCGAATACGATTAGCGGAATTATGAGAAATAGTTTCAAGGTGCCATCTATTATCACAGGGATTGTCCTGATGATATTGATTTTTTTCGTGACGATAGGAGGACTGAAACGTTTTGTAAATATAACCCAAAGACTAGTGCCTGCAATGGCACTCCTCTATGTGGTTAGTGGAGTGGTTGTCATTTTATTGAAAATCGAAGAGGTTCCTATCGTATTAACCCAAATATTCACAAGCGCATTTGGTTTGAAACCGATGGCTGGAGGCGTAGCCGGGAGCATGATTATTGCTATGCAGCGCGGTGTTTCAAGGGGGCTGTATTCGAATGAAGCAGGAGAGGGATCGGCTCCGGTTTTACACTCTACAGCTACCGTAAATCATCCGGTAGAACAGGGGATATTTGGTGTAACAGAAGTATTTTTGGATACATTTGTGATTTGTACGATTACAGGACTGGTATTAGGCGTAACAGGTGTTTTAGATTCAGGAGTTGATGCAAGTGTGCTCATGCTTTATGCTTTTTCTAATATTTGGAAACCACTGCAATATATTATTACGTTTAGTCTGCTGCTGTTTTGTGCATCTACCTTAATGAGCCAATGGTATTTTGGCTTTGTCGGCATTCGATATTTATCAAATGAAAAAATTGCTGAAAAATTTAAATACATATTTCCACTGTTTTGTGTGGTTGGTGCAACGTTTGAGCTTGATTTGGTCTGGACGATTCAGGACATTGCACTAGGTCTTTTAATCATTCCAAACTTAATTGCACTAGTTGTTCTTTGGCCTGAAGTACGCAAATCAACGAAAGAGTTTTTTCGGAAAAACGGTTAATGTTTACTGATGATGAAGTACTTTTTCAATCTCACATTGAAAACCCTGTGTGAGAGTGTTATGATTATCAATGCAAGACGCTGTTAAAAAAATAACAACACTCACAAGGAGGACACTAGCTATGATGGAAAGATTAAGAGCGATGCGAGAACCACTGAAATATGTGCAGGGAAGAGATGCATTATTGAAGTTTCACGAAGAAATGGGATATATGGGAAAACGCTGGTTGTTTGTATGTTCAAACAGTGGATATAAATCATGTCACGATAAAATCGAAAAAAGTTTCGGGGATTTAGATGATTACAGACGCTATGAGGTGTTTGGCGGTATTTCGAGCAATGGTGAGATTGCCAAAATGAAGGCAATCGTAGAAGAAGATAAGATTGATACGGTTGTTGCAGTAGGTGGGGGAAGTGCGGTAGACACGGCAAAAGCGACAGCCTATTATGCGGGAACGCATATTGTGATTGTTCCAACGGTAGCGGCAACAGATGCACCATGTACAGGACTTTCTGTCATTTATAATGATGATCACAGTTTTGACAAGTATCTCTTTTACCCAACGAATCCGGATGCGGTTATGGTTGACAGTAACGTGATTGCAAATGCACCGGTCAAGTTCTTGATTGCCGGTATGGGTGATGCTTTGGGAACTTACTTCGAGGGAAGGGCATCGATTCGTACCGAGTCCGCAAGTCTGGAAGGAACAGGAATTACAAGAGCAGGACAGGCACTTGCAAGACTCTGCTATGATACACTCAGAGCATACGGAAAACAGGCAGTTGAAGCCTGCAAAGTACATGCTGTGACTCCTGCACTGGAAGCAATTATCGAGGCAAATGTATACCTTTCCGGAGTCGGTGCAGATAATGTAAACTGTGCAGCCGCGCATTCATTTTATAATGGAGTAACTTCATTGGATGGGAAACATGGGGATCATGGTAACTGTGTAGCGTTTGGTACACTTGTTCAACTCGTACTTGAGGGAGTGCCAAAAGATGAATTTAAGGAAGTGCAGGATTTCTGTATGGAAGTAGGACTGCCTGTAACACTGGGAGAGATCGGTGTCACTACATTAGAGCAGGTAAAGACCATTTCTGAAAATGCATGTGTTCCGGGTGAGACAATCCATAATCTTGCCGGCGATGTTCAGCCTGTTGAACTGTACGATGCAATCTTACAGGCGGATGCTATGGGAAAAATCGCACTGGGGTAGAAAATTATAAGCTATGGTGAACTTAGAGTTCTGATTCTTCATTACGAAGAGTCAGAACTTTTTGAATTTATAGCGAAGAAAGTGGTGGGAATGGTGACACATGTGCGATATAATGAAAAGGTTCAATCACACTGACAGGAGAGATACTCATGAAACCTAATTATCAAAAAACAATCTATGCCTGCTTTCTGGGATATATCGTTCAGGCAATTGTCAACAATTTTGCACCACTGTTATTTCTTACTTTTCAAAGAAGTTATTCCATCCCACTTTCACAGATCACGATGTTAGTGACTTTTAATTTTGGCGTGCAGCTACTAACGGATCTGCTGGCTGTGGGATTCATTGACCGAATCGGATATCGGGCATCGACATTTCTTGCGCATCTCTTTGCATCAGCAGGCCTGTTGTCACTCGCAATTCTTCCGGAATTGTGTTCCAATGCATTTGCCGGATTGCTGATTGCCGTCACACTGTATGCAATTGGCGGCGGTTTATTAGAAGTACTGGTAAGTCCGATTGTGGAATCCTGTCCGACCGATAATAAGGAGACCGCGATGAGTCTTCTGCATTCCTTTTACTGCTGGGGACACGTGGGTGTTGTGGCGATTTCCACTGTGTTCTTTACGGTTTTTGGCATTGCCAACTGGAAATATTTAAGTATCGTCTGGGCGCTGTTTACGCTGATGAATGGAATCTTTTTCCTGACGGTTCCGTTTGCACCTCTTGTGGAAGAAGGCGAAACAGGAATCTCTTTTGCGGAACTCTTTAAAATGAAGCTGTTTTGGATTTTCTTGTTGATGATGATGTGTGCGGGGGCCAGTGAACAGGCGGTCAGCCAGTGGGCATCGACCTTCGCGGAAAAGGGACTGGGGGTTACGAAGACCATCGGTGATCTCGCGGGACCGATGATGTTCGCGGTGCTGATGGGAACATCCCGTGCCTTTTATGGAAAATTCGGAGAGCGTATCAATCTCGATCGATTCATGATTCTTAGTGGGATACTATGTATCATTTCATATCTGACAATTGCAATTGTTCCTAATCCGGTGGTAAGTCTGATTGCCTGTGGAATTACCGGTCTGTCGGTCGGGATCATGTGGCCCGGAACCTTTAGCAAATCCTCTGCTGTACTGCGAAATGGAGGGACTGCCATGTTCGCATTTTTGGCACTGGCAGGTGATCTTGGATGCTCCGGTGGTCCAACCTTTGTGGGCATCATTTCCAGTCAGTTTGCAGATAATCTAAAAATCGGAATTGGTGCTGCAATCATATTCCCACTGCTTTTGATCGGAAGTATTGCATTGGAAAAACGATGGTCTCGCTAAATATTTAAGAAATATAAAGGAAATCTTCATTTTTTGTGAAATATATTCTGATATACTGTTACTAGATAAGGATAAACTTCAAAAGGGGTGGAGGTTGACGTTATGCAATATACGATATTGGATGCGCTGAAGGATCTATTATTGATAGACCCGTTTTTTCTTTTGGGCATTATAATGATTGGTATTCTATTAGTGATAGTATTTAAGAGAAACAAGGATATTCCCAGAATAAAGACAACAATCATATCAATTGTACTGTATCATTATTTATGCGTGTTATTTGTGAATATTGTTGGTATTCCGACTTTGAGTGAGTTTTTCCGCATATCCCGGCTCGGAGAATCGTTTTTCAGTCCGAAGATCAATTTGATTCCATTATCGGAGGGACTAACTGCAGGATTTATTATGAATATGCTGCTGTTTGTGCCGCTTGGTTTCTTGTGCCCGTTACTTGACAGAACTTATGAGAAGTTCAGGCACACGCTTTTACTTGGTTTTGCACTGACTCTGTTTGTTGAAATTTCTCAATTATTTACGTTGTACCGAGTTACGGATATTGATGATTTGCTTGCAAATACTTTGGGGACAATCATCGGATATTTATGTTTTCGACTGCTGGTAAAGCTGAAAATCGTAAAACTGCATGGAAATCAGGAGCGTGACAGACGGGCAGGGATGGCATATTTGCCGGTTGCTGTTATAGCAGTTGCTTTTTTGCTTGGATTTTTCGACTGGGTTACTTATTGACTTATTGTAACAGACTAATATAAGACAATGGATGGTGAGGATACATGAAAAAGATATTTTTAGTTGAGGATGATCTGAGTTTGATCAACGGTCTGTCATTTGCCATAAAAAAGCAGGGGTATGATCTGGATATTGCCCGCACTTACTGTGAGGTGGATACCATATGGGCGGATGGAAAATATGATCTGGTGATTTTAGATGTTTCGCTGCCAGACGGTTCCGGCTTTGATATATGTAAAAAAATCCGGCAGACTTCAAAGGTGCCTATCATATTTCTGACCGCTGCAGATGAGGAAACGGATATTATCATGGGGCTTGATATTGGCGGTGATGATTATATTACGAAACCTTTTAAGCTGGCTGTATTTATGTCAAGAATAAATGCCCTGCTCCGCAGAAGCAATGATTTCGTTCAGGATGAGACAGAACTATGCTCGAATCATATTAAGATGCTGCTTTTAAAAAGTGAGGTCTACAAAGATGATAAACAATTGGAATTAACGGCAAGCGAATATAAATTACTGCGTCTGTTTATGGAAAACCCGAATCAGGTGCTTTCCTCGGAACAGATTTTATGTCAATTGTGGGATTGCAATGAAAGCTATGTAGACAGTAACACGCTTACTGTGTATATCCGGAGATTGCGCACGAAAATCGAGGATGATGCCAGTGCCCCAAAACGGATTATTACAGTTCGGCGCATGGGCTATAAGTGGAATGCAACGGATTGAGGTGTACGATGAAAATCTTAGTAAATAAAAAATCAAGGCCCTGTTTTATAAGATACTGTGTTGTGTCGTGATATTTTCTGCTGCAGCACTTTGTGTTTTGAAGTTGAATCCTCAAAATGCAGCACTTTACATTTTTCTCGCTGCTCTGTCTATGGCAGCAGTTATATTAGTATTCTGTTATCTATATTTTAAGGAACAGCACCAACAGATTGAAATCGCTGTAACACAAATTACAGAGTATATTGCAGGCAATCATAACGCACGTATTGAGTGTAATGAAGAGGGCGAGTTATACCGACTTTTTCATGAAGTGAATTCGTTGGCTACCATCTTAAATTCCCATGTTGAAAATGAAATAAGGGCAAAGAATTGTTATTTCCATGAGCGTGTCTGCAAAAATCAAGCAATATGGGGCAATGCGTGCGGTCGGTATGGATACCCGTCAGATTACAAAAATGATTGCTGCTAAAGCCGCCACATATTCCTTGTCTGGCTGTATGGTCGGCTGCGTAGTTGGATTAGTGATGAGCAAGCTGCTGTATGACAATTTAATTACCACACATTACAGCTATGCTGTTTGGAGTTTTCCTGCAATTCCGCTCACCGTGATTCTTGTATTCGTATTGGCAGCAACAATGATCGCAGTCCATACACCGGTAAAACGAATTAAGAATATGGCAGTAACCGACATCATGAATGAAATGTAAAGATTTCCTCCTCATCCATACAGGAAATGCACCGGAAGGTTTCACATTACTTAACCGCAATCGCAAGAAAAAAACAAGAATTAAAGAAAAGCCTTCCGGGCATCTTTGTGTTAAAATAGCAATATGTAAAAAAGAGAGGGGGAATTTATCTTGCCGAAATCGACGCTGTTAAACAGCCGTATGAAAAAGTATGCATACTGTGACACGTCGGAAATCTATCAGGATATTCCTACATCACCGGAAGGTCTGCCACTCAAACAGGTGGAAGTCATGCAGGAGCAATATGGCGCCAATCGGTTGACTGGCAGAAAAAACGATACCTTGTGGTATCGTTTTCGACGTGCTTTTATTAATCCATTTACCATGATTCTGTTTGTTCTGGCGGCTGTCTCTTTGATTACGGATGTTCTGCTGGTTTCTGATTTTAGCCGAAACATCACAACAGTTGTGATTATCTGCGTTATGATTCTGATCAGCGGAACCATCCGACTGGTGCAGGAACTTCGCGCGAAAAACGCTTCTGACCGATTGGGAAAGCTGATTCACGCCAGTGTTACCGTCAAGCGGGAGGGCGTGTTGATTGATATTCCGGCAGAACATCTTGTGGTAGGTGATCTGGTTTTTCTTTCTCCGGGTGACCGGATTCCAGCTGACCTAAGATTGGTGAAAACACAGGATTTGTTCATCTCGCAGGCCGCAGTCACAGGGGAGAGTGCAATTCTGGAAAAAGACAGCCGTACCAGTCGATATTCGGAGCAGCTTCCGATCATACAACTAAAGAACCTTGCGTTTATGGCAACTACCGTCATCAGCGGAAAAGGCGAGGGAATCGTATTGGCGGTTGGAAAGGATACGTTATACGGCAATTTTATCCGGCCCGATTCCGAAGGTTCTACAGCATTTCAAAAGGGCGCGAATTCCATTGCGTGGGTGATGCTTCGTTTTATGATGATTCTGGTGCCCATCGTATTTCTGGTTTCCGGAATTACCAAGGGAGACTGGATGGAATCTTTTGTATTCGCTCTTTCCGTGGCAGTGGGGCTGACCCCGGAAATGCTTCCCATGGTTATTACCGCCTGTCTTGCAAAGGGCAGCCTCTCACTGTCCAAGAAGCAGACGATCGTGAAAAATATCAACGCCATGCAGGGCTTTGGCAGCATGGACGTGCTTTGTATGGATAAAACCGGTACATTGACCAATGAACGTATTCTTCTGGAATATTATATGGATGTCATTGGAAATGAAAGTGTAAAAACTTTAGAGTTTGCTTATTTGAACAGCTATTATCACTCCGGCGTGCGCAATCCCATTGATAATGCGATTCTTGCCTGCCGCACCATGCCAAAGCAGGAGGCTGTCTACGCCGCGCTAGTCAATCGTTTTCAAAAAGCAGATGAGATTCCTTTTGATTACAACCGAAAATTTGTCAGCACGCTGGTGACAGATGAAAACGGAATGCATGAACTGATTGTGAAGGGAGACATTGGGCAGGTCTTTTCTCATTGCAGTTTTGTGGAATATCAGGGAAAGACGCTTCCAATCGAGAACAGTGGATTTGAGAATGTGACTGCGATTGTAGATGAGATGCTGGAAGATGGCATGAAGGTCATTGCGATCGCTCACAAAAGCCTTGGAATGCAGGACACGATTGTCTCAGCGGATGAAAAGGATTTGACGCTCATGGGTTATCTGGCCTTTTTTGATGCACCTAAAAAATCTGCGGCCGGTTCCGTTCAGGCACTCAAAAAATTGCAGGTACGTTCGAAAATCCTAACCGGAGACAGAGCGGAAATCGCGGCATCAATCTGCCGCAGAGTGGGCATTTCTGTAGATTGGCTTATGACAGGTTCACAAATCAATCAGCTTTCGGATGAGCATCTTCGCTCGGTTGTGGAACAGACGGATGTGTTTGCGGAACTGGCACCGGGACAAAAAGTCCGGATATTAAATGCACTGAGAGAAAACGGTCATACCGTAGGTTTTCTGGGGGATGGCATGAATGATATCCCTGCGCTGAGCGAGGCAGATGTCGGTATTTCTGTGGACACTGCTGTGGATGCGGCGAAGGACATAGCAGATGTGGTTTTGCTGCAAAAAGATCTGACTGTTTTGGAACAGGGAATTTTGGAGGGCCGAAAAACTTTTTCCAACATGATTAAATATATAAAAATTACGGCAAGTTCTAATTTCGGAAATATTCTGTCCATTGTCTGTGCCAGTGCAGTGCTGCCATTCCTGCCTATGACGGCCATACAGCTTTTGCTTTTGAACCTGCTTTACGATGCGCTGTGTATTATTCTGCCATGGGACAATGTAGACGCGGAGGATATGGTTACACCGCGAGCTTGGTCAGGGAAAACACTGGGACGGTTTATGTGTGCCTTCGGACCAATCAGTTCTGTATTTGATATTCTGACCTTTCTGTTCTTGTATTTTATGTTGTGTCCTGCCCTATGTGGTGGGCTGACCTATACACAGATAGCTGACCCGGTGATACAGGTACAGTATATTGCCATTTTCCAGACCGGATGGTTTTTAGAATCTATGTGGACACAGGTGCTGATTCTACACCTGCTGCGTACGAGGAAAGTCACCTTCCTGCAAAGCAGGGCATCCAATCCTGTTCTGCTCATTACGCTGGCTGGAATTGTCGCGTTTACGCTTTTGACTATGACGCCGCTGGCAGCCGTGCTGGGATTGACCAGACTGCCGCTTGCATATTTTGGATTTCTGCTGTTGATGGTGCTGTTTTATATGCTGCTGACAACAGCCGCCAAGGGGGCATATCAAAAACGGTATCATGAATTACTTTGAGAGGGGGGACTACATTGAAAAAGAATATAAGCTTTATCCCAATGGACTCCATCCTGTCTCAATGGCTCTACAAAAAGTTAAAACAGGAACCTCCCGAGACACCCTGCGCCGCAGAACTGTTGACTGGTGTGCAGGAACTGCTGACTGGAGAAACCCAGACGCTGATGCTGGGCGCACAGGGGGATGCAGATACGTTTCCCACTGCGGCGGGAGAGGATGGAATCTGCATCGGGGAACTTTCTATACATCCAAAGAGCCGGAAAGTAATACTTCGCGGTCTTGAGGTGAATCTGACTCCGAAAGAATTTGATATTTTATATTTTTTAATCCAGAATCGCGGGGAGGTGTTCACAAAAGAGCAGATTTACCGTGCCGTCTGGGAAGAAGACTTCTTACTGTCAGACAGTAATATCATGGCGTTTATTCGGAAACTGCGAAAAAAGATTGAACCAAACCCGGATGCACCGGAATACATTTTGACGATTTGGGGAATCGGCTACAAGTTTAACGATCATCTGTAACGTACATAGGAATTTCTTGCTAAAACGCAAGGAAAACGCAAGGTTTTGACCATGTGATTTTCCTTGTGTTTTTTTTATACTGAAAAAGGCCTAAAAAAAGAGAAAAGGAGATAAGACCAATGAATAGAAAAATCAATCATGAAACAAAGGGATACAAAATGACAGAAAAAGTCATCCAGCGTGAAGCGCAGGAACGCCGCATTCATGATGCAGCGACCCAGCCCATCAAGGATGTTTTGAAAAGTCTGAATTCCAGTCTGAGAGGGCTGGATGAAACATCGGTTGCTTCTAACCGCGCGCAATATGGCGAAAATAAAATCACGCGTGAAAAAAAGAAATCTTTATTCAAGCGTTTGACAGAAGCATTTGTGAATCCGTTTACCGGTATCTTGTTCTGCCTGGCACTGGTGTCGGGAGTCACAGATATGCTGTTTCCGATGATGCGTTTATTCGGAAACACACCGGAGGACTTTGACTGTCTGACTGTTGTAATCATTCTTACGATGGTCATCATTTCCGGAACGCTGCGTTTTGTGCAGGAGTCCCGCAGTGGAAATGCTGCAGAGAGACTGCTTGCAATGATTACAACCACCTGTACCGTGGACAGAAAGGAACAGGTAAAGCAGGAAATTCCGCTGGATGATGCAGTTGTGGGAGATATTGTTCACCTGTCTGCAGGGGATATGATTCCTGCGGATGTACGAATTTTGGAAGCAAAGGATCTGTTTATCAGTCAGTCATCATTGACGGGCGAAAGTGAGCCGATCGAAAAGCTTGCGAATGTAAGTGAGCCGTATGAGGCCATCACAGATTACCGTAATATTGCCTTTATGGGCAGCAATGTAATCTCTGGCAGTGCATCTGCCGTTATTGTATGTACGGGTGATCGTACACTGTTTGGCTCCATGGCTTCTGCGGTGGCAGGCGAGGCGGTGGAAACCAGTTTCACCAAGGGTGTCAACGCGGTATCCTGGGTGCTGATTCGATTTATGCTGGTTATGGTGCCGGTGGTACTCTTTATCAACGGATTTACCAAAGGGGATTGGCTGCAGGCATTTTTATTTGCCGTTTCCATTGCGGTCGGACTGACCCCGGAAATGCTGCCGATGATTGTTACAACCTGCCTTGCCAAGGGTGCGGTTGCTATGAGCAGAAAAAAGACCATCGTAAAAAATCTGAATTCCATTCAGAACTTTGGTGCGATCGACATTCTCTGCACGGACAAAACAGGAACTCTGACCCAGGATCAGGTAGTGCTGGAATATCATCTGGACGTAAATGGAATCGAGGACGTGCGGGTGCTCCGTCATGCCTACCTGAACAGCTATTTCCAAACCGGATATAAAAATCTGATGGATTTGGCTATCATTCGTAAAACAGAGGAGGAAGAGACAGAAGATTCACAACTGATCGATCTGTCCGAACATTATATTAAGGTGGATGAGATCCCCTTTGACTTTACTCGTCGCCGTCTGTCTACCGTGGTACAGGATAAAAGTGGTAAAACTCAGATTGTGACCAAGGGTGCAGTGGAAGAAATGCTCTCCATCTGCACGTATGCCGAGGTGGATGGAACGGTACAGCCGCTGACCGAAAAGCTGCGCTGCAATATTTTAAAAACAGTGGAGGATTTGAATGAGGATGGTATGCGAGTGATTGCCATTGCGCAAAAGAACAATCCGTCTCCGGTGGGAACATTTGGAGTCAAAGATGAATGTGATATGGTCTTGATCGGCTATCTGGCATTTCTTGATCCGCCGAAAGAGTCTACCGCGGATGCGATTAAAGCTCTGAAAGCACATGGTGTTACGACAAAAATCCTGACTGGTGACAACGATAAGGTTACTCGTACTATCTGCAAGCAGGTGGGGTTGGAAGTTCGAAATATGCTGCTTGGAAGCGATCTTGACCGCATGACAGATGAACAGCTGGCAAGGGCTGCAGAGGTCACGGATGTATTTGCCAAACTGACACCGGAGCAGAAATCCCGCGTGGTGACAATCCTGCGAGGTGCCGGTCATACGGTTGGCTATATGGGAGACGGCATCAACGATGCCGCGGCTATGAAGGCTGCCGATATCGGTATTTCTGTAGATACGGCCGTGGATGTGGCAAAGGAATCCGCAGATATTATTCTGCTGGAAAAAGATTTGATGGTGCTGGAAGAG
Organism: Hespellia sp.; assembly: GCA_028693555.1. Taxonomy (GTDB): domain Bacteria; phylum Bacillota; class Clostridia; order Lachnospirales; family Lachnospiraceae; genus Hespellia. The sequence continues at coordinate 57,099 of JAQUVD010000003.1, read as the reverse complement.
GGAATTATTGAAGGACGGAAAACCTACGCAAATATGATAAAGTACATCAAGATGACTGCTTCTTCCAATTTTGGAAATATGTTCTCGGTACTGGTATCTTCTGCACTGCTGCCGTTTCTGCCAATGGAAAGTATTCACCTGATTTTATTGAATTTGATTTATGACTTAAGTTGTACCGCCATTCCGTGGGATAATGTAGATGAGGACTTTATTGCGGTTCCGCGAAAGTGGGATGCATCGTCTGTCGGCAGCTTTATGATTTGGATTGGACCAACCAGTTCGATCTTTGATTTTACTACCTACATTTTTATGTATTTTGTATTCTGCCCATTGTTTGTTTCCGGCGGTGTGCTGTACAATGATCTTGCAAATCATTTTCGCGGGGCAGAGCTTGCACAGATGCAGACCACTTATACTGCAATGTTTCAGGCGGGCTGGTTCGTGGAATCTATGTGGAGCCAGACACTGGTTATTCATATGATCCGCACAAAAAAACTGCCATTCATTCAGAGTCATGCTTCAGCACCATTAACGCTGCTGACCTGCTCCGGAATCGCACTGCTGACGATCATTCCATTTACCGGGTTGGGCAGGATATTAGGATTTGTGGCACTTCCGGCAACCTACTTTGCCTATCTGATTCCGTGTATCCTGCTGTATATGTGTCTTGCAACCAGCTTGAAAAAAGCGTATGTACGCCACTATGGCGAATTACTTTAAGGAGGTATGAATTATGAAATGGACAACGATCTGGATGAAACTTTTTGGAACGACACAGTTTCTCGGCCTGAATATGGGATTTTGGACAGCTATCATTGCGGTGGTGCTTATCGTCATTTTAATGAATCTTGTATTTTGGAAGATGAAACCGAAGAAAAAATGATAATTCTCGTTTTGTGTCGTGTCGTTTTCACATGATAAATGGTAATCTTGATAGGAAAGGAGGGCTGACAATGGATACAGATACCAGAAAAATCGGCGCATTTTTAAAAACACTTCGTAAGGGCAGAGGATTAACACAGGAACAATTGGCAGAGATACTTTTGGTATCAGGTCGAACGGTTTCCCGTTGGGAAACCGGAACGAATCTGCCGGATTTGAGTATACTTGTCCAAATGGCAGACTATTATGAGGTCGATATTAAGGAAATCATTAATGGTGAAAGGAAAGGCGAGATTATGGACAAAGAACTGAAGGAGACATTATCCAGGGTTGCAGATTACAGTAAGATGGAAAAAGAAAAGACTGCGAAAGCCGGAAATACTGCATTTGGGATTACATTTGGAATTTGCGTGGTAATGATTGTGATGCAGCTGATCATGACAAATAATCTGATGGCTGTAATAGGAGAAACAGTAATATTGTTGGTTGGTGGGATCACATATATTGGCATTATGGTGTACAATGGTACATGGTCAACCGGGTCAAGTGTGCATAGTACACCGTCTAAAGATGTTTTAATAAGCGTGGTATGTTCTGCTCTGTTTACTGTCGTATTAGCGCTCTGTTATCATCAAATGGGTGCGAAAGCGGACCTGATTGTGCATATTGCAATTCTGTTCTTTGTCGGTATTACAATATTGGGGTTCGTAACCTTAAGAATATTAGATTACTTTAATAGCAAGAGAAAAGAAAAAGAAGGTATCATTGCTAAGACTTCTATAGCTGAGAAAGTGGAGCCGGTGAATTTTTTCGTTGCGGATGGAAATATGCAGGCTGATATGATAATAGAAGCGTTAAAACAAAATGACATTGCGGCTTATAAGCAGGATATGGGCGATGCCGGGTTTGCTTCGGTGCGCTATGGTATGGGGCGAGGGCTCAATGATGGTGTGATGATTTTTGTTTCAAGTGAAAACGTGAACGAAGCATTGACGGTCGTAAAAGATTTGGGATTAAATTAGAAGAACAGAGAAAAAAGGGGCAGGGGAAATATCAATTGTGTGGTGGTATTTTCCCTGTTTTTTATTCCCATAGCATACAAATGGGATTGTCTTCGCGTACTATATGTGTTATAGTAAATTCATTCTATTACATAATCTTTTCTTATTTTTATCCGGCGCTTTCAGCCACAGTAATCTCATTATCATTTTAAGCTACATGCACATCTATTATCATATCTGAAAGGAATCAAATCTTATGGAACAAATCTATCAAATCTATGATCGTATTTTTAAACGTATTTTTAATTTATCGGCACTGGCAATCATCAACCTGATCAATGGTCTGTTTGGGACGAATTATCAGCCGGACAGCACGGTACATTTCTGCAACAAGGAATTCGTGGGGCGAAAACTGAGCCACCGCTTTGCGGACGTTATCGTGCTGATCAATGGGGATGCGTATCATTTAGAAGCACAGATGTACAAGGATTCGGCCATTGTGGTACGCGTATTTGAGTATGGATTCCAGTATGCGCTGGAAAACAGAGAGGATGACGATTATTTATGTTTCCCAGAGCCAATTGTAATCTATCTGGATACGGAAAACAAAGTACCAAGAACAAGCACACTGCTACTGGATTTTGCAGGACAGGGGACGTTTGAATTCTCTGTCAGAAACCTTGTCTATCAGGAGGAAGAACTGGTGGAACTAAATCGTAAAAAAATGGTGGTGCTCATCCCGTTTCAACTGCTCAAACTGAAAAAAATGGTAAAGAACGGTATCACAAAAGAAACACTGAAAGCGTTGCAGAATCTGATTGAGAATGATATACTCGGAAGTATCAAAGCGAACTTTCAGGTAGGGAATATCACAAGGGATGATGCAGATCAGTTGATTGAAATGACGAATCTTCTGTATCAGCATATCTGTGATCATTATGAAGAATTAAAGGGGGCCGGGGAAATGAAACCATTATTGGACGGAGCCATGGAACTTCCACTGGATAAATACCGGATCCAAATCGATCAGTTAGAGGCAGAAAAGGCAGAGGTTGAAGCGGAAAAAGTAGCAATCGGAGCGGAAAAAGCAGCGATTGAAGCGGAAAAGCTCAGACTTGAAAAGGAAAACAAAGAACTAAGGGAACAAATTGAGAGGCTGAAAAAGTAAATGAACAGAAGCTAGTGATTATGTAATAGAATAGAAAACAGAGAACAAAGGTCAGAGGCATAATAGCTTTTGACCTTTATCTTGTTGTGGGCTGCAGTAGAAGAGAATATAATTGTCTCGAATACAAATCATTTGAAAAATTCCCTTGGCATGAAAGAGCGTCTCGGAAACCAAAGATCTGATGTAGCCAGGAAACTCAGGTGGTCGAAAACGTATATGCAAATATGAGCGAAGGGCAGCTATAAAAATTGAAGATATTTTACAAGCCATACATAAAAGAGAATGGTAAACTGCTTTTAGACCGGCGAGGAGGAGCACACATGAAAAAAGAAACAAGAACAGTGGTCTTTGATGATGAACTGCAAATAGAAGCTTATCGTTTTGAAGGAATCGTACAGTCCTTTCCCAATCATTTCCACGAATATTATGTCATTGGCTTTGTAGAAGATGGGCAGCGCATGCTTTTCTGCAGGAATCAGGAATATTTAATAAAAAAAGGGGATACGGTATTATTTAACCCGGGTGATAACCATGCCTGTGTGCAGAATGACGGAGATACGCTGGATTATAGAGGATTTAATATTTCGAAAGATGTCATGTTAGATTTGTCGGAAGAACTGACCGGAAAGCGGGAATTACCGGGTTTTTCAGAAAATGTTATTCATGATGAAGAAGTAACCTGTTATCTTCGGCCACTGCATGAACTGGTGATGGAGGGAATCTGTGAATTTGGCAAGGAAGAAAATCTGTTATTGCTGATTTCCCTGCTGATTCAGCAGTATGGTCAGCCTTTTGAAAACTGCGTCCCGGAATGTCGGGAGGAAATTGAGCAGGCATGTACTTTTATTAAGCAGCATTACACAGAACATATCTATCTGAATCAGATCTGCCGTCATGCCGGACTGAGCAGATCTACGCTGCTGCGGGCATTTACAAAGGATAAAGGCGTTACCCCATACAGTTATCTGGAAAATGTCCGTATCAGCGAGGCAAAGAAACTATTGGAGCAGGGAATGGCACCGGTGGAAACCGCTCTGCAGACAGGCTTTACGGATCAGAGCCATTTTACAAATTATTTTAACCGATTTATTGGTCTCACACCAGGCATTTATCGGGACATTTTTCTTGAACGTCCGTTTTCCCGGAATATGGAGGAGCAGATAGATGAAAACTAAAAATACGATGGGACATCTATCTGCATTGCTTACGATTATCATCTGGGGCACCACCTTTATATCGACCAAGATATTGTTAAACGATTTTCAGCCGGTGGAGATCTTGTTCCTTCGGTTCCTTATAGGACTGCTGGCGCTGCTCGTAGTGTACCCTCACAGACTGAGGGGGACTACACCAAAGCAGGAAGGAATCCTTGCGGCGGCTGGGCTGTGCGGCATCTGTATGTATTATTTGCTGGAAAATATCGCATTGACATATACGATGGCATCGAATGTGGGCGTCATTATATCCACAGCTCCATTTTTCACCGCCATTTTAGGTCACTTATTTCTGAAAGAAGAGGAAAGGCTGGGAGCAAATTTTCTGATTGGTTTCGTGGTGGCGATGGCGGGTATCTTTCTTATCAGTTTTAATGGCTCCAGGATGGAACTGAATCCAATGGGGGATGTATTGGCGGTACTGGCGGCTTTTGTCTGGTCCTGCTATTCGATTTTGACAAGGAAAATAAGCAGTTTTGGATATCACACCATTCTGACTACGAGACGGGTGTTCTTTTATGGTCTTTTATTTATGATACCGATGCTGTTTCTGTTCGATTTCAAACTGGATATTTCCCGTCTTTTAAGACCAGTGCCACTGATGAACATGATCTATCTGGGACTGGGCGCGTCAGCTCTGTGCTTTGTGACCTGGAACTTCGCGGTCAGGACACTGGGGGCAGTTAAGACCAGTGTGTATATTTACATGGTGCCGGTCATTACGGTGGTGACATCCGTATTGGTACTTCGTGAAAAGATTACGTTCATGGCGGTAGTTGGAATCGTATTTACACTGGCGGGCCTGTTCCTGTCGGAGAGTAAATTGTTCAAGAAAAGAGGGTAAACATTCGCTGTATTCACATCTTTGGCAGGCAAGTCAGACTTTTTGCACGAAAAGGTATCCATACTGCACGGAAGGCTTAAAGCGCCTTCAGCAATTCTATATAATACTGTGCGTAAGCGGGCAGATATTTGCCCCTGCGGTAAGCAGCCATGAGCTGTACCTGCGCAGGAGGGCTGCCCACGCAGAAGCAGGAGAGAGAAAGCGTCTGCTGCATTTGATGCACATAGGTCTCGGGGGCGAAGGCAAGTCCCATACCGGAGGCGGCAAGAGAGATGGCAACCTGAGTGCTGTGTGTCTGCAATAAAATATGAGGGGCATAGTTTTGCTGTTCGAATAATTTCATGGCAACATGACCGGAGTTCTGCTCCGGAACATGAAGAATAAAAGATTCTTCCCGGCAGTCGGCCAGATCGATAACAGGATAAGGTGCCTGTTTATCTATCTTCGCCAGCTTTTCGATGGGATGTCCTTTACGACAGACTAGAACAAACGGCTCAAACCGCAGTGGAATATATTCCAATGCTGTGGAGAACTCTGGGGGATTATAGACTGCAAAATCCACAGTATCGGTCAAAAGCAGCTGCTCAGAGATGGCATATGCCTCCTCAAAAAGAGTGAGAGATACTTCTGGATACTTTTGATGGAAGAGAGGAAATGTCTCCGGAATCATGCATGAACTGCGCATCAGTGGAAGGGCAATCGTCAATTTCCCGCGCTGTTCATTCTTTAATTCCAGGCATTCTTTTTCCCATTCATTTCCCACCTGCAGGATGCGGGAGGCATAATCCAGATACCGCTGACCGTTATAGGTGGGAAGATATTCATTCCCAATGCGATTGAACAGAGGAAATCCCAAATGCTGTTCCACGTTCTGCAGATAACGGCTCAGGGATGGCTGTGATATGTAGAGCTCCCGGGCAGCTTTGGTGATATTCTTGTTTTTATAAATACTGATCATGTAGGAAGCTTCTTTCTGATCCATGTGTATTCTCCTTCTGATGCACAATCTGGCAGCATTTCCGCCGGGTGTGACAGGCAATATAGTATAGCGGTAATGCATGGTAAATATACAGACTATGCATTGGACTTATAATCTTTTTCACTATACAATAAATGGGTAAGAAATGCAAAGGATACGTGAAAAAGGAGAAGAGAAATGAAGAGTTGGGTGGAGAAACAATTTAAGCTGTCTGAGAACGGCACAAATGTAAAAACGGAAATTTTTGCCGGAATCGCAACATTTGTGACAATGGCGTACGTGTTGGCAACCGTTCCTAACATTTTGGGAGAAGCAGGGTTTCATAAGGGCGGCATTCTGACAGCCATGATTTTATTGATTATCATTACGACAGTTGCCATGGCACTTTATACCAATCGCCCGTTTGCGTTGGCGCCGGGACTTGGAAGTGTGAGTATTGTGGCAGGTATGGTTGCAAATGAGGGGATCCCGGTGGATATAGCTGCAGGGATTATCTTTCTGAGCGGTGTGCTGTTTATACTGGTTTCATTTCTGGGGTTGCGGGAAGCTGTTGTGCGTGTGATTCCAAAGAGTCTGAAATTTGCTGTCAGTGCCGGAGTCGGTCTGTTCATTGCGCTGATCGGAGCGAAAGGATGCGGACTGATTGTAGCAAATGAAGCAAAAAATGTGCTGGGATTTGGGGATCTGAAATCACCGCAAGTCATACTCGCTGTGATTGGATTTGTGATTATTCTCATTTTAAAGACCAAAAATGTGCCGGGATATATTATTTTATCGATTCTTGCAACCACAATTATCGGAATCCCTATGGGAATTACAAAAATGCCGCAGCAGATTTTTGCACTGCCATCCGGTATTGGTGATACTTTTCTTCATATTGACATTTTCGGTGCACTTAGAATCGCCTATGTCCCATTTTTAATTGCGCTTTTCATACCGGATTTCTTCTCTACATTCGGAACGGTTCTTGGTGTGGGTGCGAAGGCAGGTTATCTAGATAAGGATGGAAATCTTCCGGGAATTGACAAATGCTTTCAGGTAGATGCAATTGCCACGGCACTGGGCGGTCTGTTCTGTATTCCATGTCTGACCACTTATTTGGAGTCTTCCGTGGGAGTAGAATCCGGCGGACGTACTGGTCTGACTACAATTTCAACCAGTGTGGTATTTGCACTTACATTGTTTTTGGCACCGATTGCACTTATGATTCCAGGAGCAGCCACGGCACCTGCGTTGATTTACATTGGAATCGGCATGCTCAGTTCTATGAAAAATATTGATTACAGTGATGAAACAGAGTGCTTTCCGGCATTTATCTGTATTGTATTTACAATTTTTGCCAACAACATTGCAAATGGTATCTGTGCAGCACTGCCGGTATATTTAATTCTCAAGCTGATTTCCGGAAAGAGAAAAGAACTTTCACCGGCATTGTATGTGATCGTGGCTGTGTGCGTATTTTATTTTTACAGTATCATTCGGTAGTTCAGAAGGAAGGGGAGCCGCAAAATGGAGAATCGGGCAGACATTATTTTTAAAAATGTAAAGGTCTACAACAGTTATTTCAAAAGCTTTCATCTGGCGGACGTGAGCGTACTGGATGGGAAAATCTATTATATCGACCGTGAACAAAGCGGACAGCTGACAGCAGATGAAGAGATAGACGCATCAGGCAGCTATATGATACCCGGACTGGTGGACGTTCATATGCATATCGAGAGTTCTATGATGACACCGAAGATTTTCTGCGACCAGCTGGCGTCCTGCGGTGTCACAACGATTGTCTCAGAGCCTCATGAGATGGCAAATGTGAACGGAATCCGCGGAATTCTGGATATGATCGACGCGGGGGAATCATGCGCCGTCGATATATTTTACGGAATACCAAGCTGTGTACCGTCCACAAGTGAGGAACTTGAGACAACCGGTGGAATCATAGATTGTCAGGCGATGAAGCGTCTATTGGAGAATGAGCGGATTATCTGCGTGGGTGAGATCATGAATTACCGGCAGATTATCAAAGAAAATGAGTTGGAGATCGGAAAGTTTCTCGCCTATCTGAAGAAAATAAATTCTAATCTGGTCATTGAGGGGCATTGTCCGGATCTGGTGAATCTGGATCTGGCAAAATTCCTGTATCTTGGGATTAATGGGGATCACACAGAACATGATATCGAAGAGATCAGACAGCGGTTTGAAAACGGAATGTATGTGGAACTTCAGGAGAAAATGGTTTCCCGTGAAATATTAGAGTTTATCGAAAAACATGGGCTGTATGAATATTTTGGATTTGTGACGGATGATGTGATGGCAGATACGTTGTTTGAAGAGGGACAGCTGGATCATGTGGTGAGAAAGGCAATTCAGCTGGGGATGCCACCAGAACAGGCCATATATAATGCAACCTACACCAATGCTCGGAGAATGAATCTTTTGGACCGGGGCGTGCTTGCGCCGGGGAAGAAAGCAGACTTTGTGCTGGTAGAAAATCCGGAGTCCCTGAAGGTGACTGCTACTTATAAGGACGGCCAGTGCATATATCAGCAGGAAAGCAATTTAGAGCATATGCGGAAAAATGATGCACCGTGTGGTCAGGCACAGGCAAAACACAGCTTTGGTACAGAATATTACCACAGCATTCAGTTGGAGAAAATGCCGCTAGATCGCTTTCAGATTCCAGTGGAAGGAGAAGCCGATCAGGTGACGGTCCGCGTTATGGAGGTCTGTGACGGCAGCACCAAGACGAAGGAACAATACATGACACTTCCGGTAGTAAATGGATTTCTGCAGTGGGAAAACAGTGAGTGCAGGCTGGCTATAGTTGCGGAACGTTACGGAAAAGAAGGTTCCATCGGCTACGGGCTGGTGTGCGGAGACATAATAAAGACAGGGGCTGTGGCAACCTCCTATGCACATGACAGTCATAATCTTTTGGTCGTGGGAGCCACGGCGAGAGAGATGCAGTTGGCCGCAAATCGGGTAATCGAACTCCAAGGGGGAATTGTGACAGCCGGAAACGAAAAAGTCACCGCTGAGCTGCCGCTTCAGGTGGGTGGAATCCTGTCGGAACAACCGATTGAGGAAATCAGCAGAGACCTGAAACGGGTGCGGGAAGAGATGATTCGGCAAGGTTACTGCCATTACAATCCGATCATGTCATTGTGTACACTGACACTTCCAGTTAGCCCAAAACTGAAATTGACCAATAAAGGACTTGTAAATGTAGGCGAGGGCAAGATTGTGCCTCTTATTCCATCGGGACAACATACAAATCGTCTTCCGTAACGGCGGTTCCATCAGGTTCTGTCTTTCGGAATAATACGCTGTCCACCTGACTGATGTCTAAGATTCGGTTCGTTGAAAAGGAACAGATATACGTGTTGCTTGTATCATCCACATAGCCCATTGTTTCAGCACCCATGCTGATCCATGGCAATAACGTTCCATCTTTCAATTTTACTCCAACCAATTTCGGTGGCTCAGAATAACGAGTTGTCTCTGTTTCCTGCTTCGGAAATTCATATTCTGCTCTCATTGAAATTGGAGAAATTTCAACTCGCGTCACAGTAGCTTTGCTGTCACCGAGAGCCATCGTGCCTTCATAAACTCTCGTTTCACAGGAACCTTCCAGATTCCAGTCAAACGTCCATGTCCCCTCGACTTCTGGAGTGAAGTCAGCTTTCGCAACTGTTCCTAGATTTTGCATCTCTACATGGATTGCTTTATTCATAAAAAACCCTTTTTCGTCTGTTTTCTTCAAATAGATTTCATATTCCAAAGAACCGTCATCCATAGTGTAACTATTTATAATCCTACCGTCCGCATCTAGTTCAAGCGGACTTCCATCTTCCGCATGTACTGGGCGTCCATCATCCCCGCATATTAACCCATCATAAAAGCTTCCAAATGTAAAAAAGTCATTCATTCCATCTATCGTGACAGAAAGATTTTGAAAGTCAGGCTGAACGCCATCCTCCACCGAATACCCTTCTACACGAAATGCAATATACGTGTAATATTCATTGGTCATACTTTGAACTGCTGTCACTGTAATTCCGGCATTTGTACACGACTGCTCCACAAATGTATTTAAGTTACTTTCTGCGAGTTTTTGCTGTTGCTCCTCAGACATGCGCAATCCTTCCGAAAAGCTCTTGCTCCACTTCATATAGGCAGCTGCAGCAGCGGACATGGTTGCCAATGCAAGTGTTGCAGCAATGATAATCAGTGCAGTTCTCTTGCGCGGAAATCTTTTCTTTGTTTTTATATCAGACAATAATACAGGTGGATGATCTTCTGCCATTCTTTGGATTTTTGCAAATGCATCCTCCGTTTTTTTATTAACGACATCGGGAATGATAACTTCTTTCCGTAATAAATCCAGTTTTTCTTTTTCCATCATACTGTCCTCCTCCTCAATTCACAAATATCTGCGAGCTGTTCTCTGCCTCTTGCAAGCTTCGTTCTGATTGTGCTCTCTGGAATTTCTAATATCTGACTGATTTCGCAGGTTTTAAATCCTTCAATATAGTACAGCATCATAACAAGCTGATATGTTTCTGACAATGTCTCTAAAACGGCTTTCCACTCAGCATTTTCAAATCCTTTATCAGTGTCGGCCTGTTCCGGAGGGGCTTCATTTCTCAATAATGTTTCTTTTTTTCGAATTAGATCATTGCATTTGTTAACAAGAATCCGTGTCATCCAAGTACGAAAGTAACGATTGTCATTTAATTGCCCGATTTTTTCCCAACAGGTCAGAATTGTCTCCGAGATAGCATCTGCGACATCCTCATCATTATAGAGAATGGCTCTTGCAGTTTTATACATATTCTGCATCTGCGATTGCATCAGTTCTGTGAAAGCATCTGGATTTCTGAGCTTTGCTCGTATTATCAGTTTTTCCATATGTAATCCTTTCTTTTTTTGTACGTACAGGAAACATGTATTTTCATGCTTCTATACATTAGACGGTAAAATCCAGAAAAGTGTCTCATGAATTATCTTTTTATAACAAATATCTATTTTTATATTGAGAATTGGGAAGTTAGGTGAAAAATATACTTTTTCTAGTGACATTACAGTTACTGCATAGTCTAGCATTGGTTCGATCAGAAGACAAGAATGAAAGGAGCCCGGAGGAAGAACTGGTGGAACTGAATCGTAAAAAAATGGTGGTGCTCATCCCGTTTCAACTGCTCAAACTGAAAAAAATGGTGAAAAACGGCATCACAAAAGAAACACTGAAAGCGTTGTAGAATCTGATTGAGAATGATATACTCGGAAGTATCAAAGCAAACTTTCAGGTAGGGAATATCACAAGGGACGATGCAGACCAGTTGATTGAAATGACGAATCTTCTGTATCAGCATATCTGTGATCACTATGAAGAGCTAAGGGGGCCGGGGAAATGAAACCATTATTGGACGGAGCCGTGGAACTTCCACTGGATAAATACCGGATCCAAATCGATCAGTTAGAAGCGGAAAAGCTCAGACTTGAGAAGGAAAACAAAGAACTAAGGAAACAAATTGAGAGGCTGAAAAAGTAAATGGACAGAAGCCGGTGATTATGTAATAGAATACAAATACAAAGCTGGAGGTTTCATATCAAGTATGGTTATTGAAGGAAACAAAAAAGAAATTGAGGCGATGCTGGAATTTCATAAAGGAAATCGTCAGGAAGGATTAAGACTTCAGGAAGAATTTGCATCGGACTTTAGAACAGAATATAAAGAAAAAGACCATTGTTCCTGTCAAAAAGCATGCAGATATCATGGAAACTGTAAAGAATGTGTGGCAATTCACCGAGCACATCAGGAGCATGTTCCCAATTGCATGAGGCCCATAATAAACAAAAAAATAAAGATGTTGTCGGAACTAACAGAGCATACGATTGCAAAAGAGATAGAAGCGCCGAAGGAAATCCTAAGAAAGGAATGTCAATAAATCTGAAGTTGTTTAAGGGGGTCTCTGTCTTTTTTTGTGTTTGCGTGTTAAATATATTTGACATTATGAATAATAAGTTATATACTGATTGCAACAAAAGAACGGATTGCCTGCCAAAGGAGGACCAATTTCATGCAAACTTTAATTATGCTACTACTCTACCTAGCAATTTGTATTACCATTTATTTCTTTATTCAAAAGAACAGTTCATTTTTTTCATTTTGTAAACCAACACCTTGTGATGAAAGACAATTAATTGCCAGAGGAAAATCCTATAAATATGCGTTTTTTGTGCTATTAGGTTATCTGACTCTGTGTATGCTGACCCAAAGTGGGATTATAAAAGCTTTTGCCAGTGCGTATGTACTTTTTGTCATTGGAATATGCATTGGTTTTTTTGCATTTGCAAGTGCATCAATACTTCAAGATGCATATGTAACGCCGAAAACAGACCCCAAAAATATGGCGGTATCACTTGCAAGTATTAGTGCTGTAAATATTGTTGTTGGTCTGTTTCTGTCAGATGTTATTGTGTTAAAAAATGGGACTCTTGAGTATATCTCTATGAATCTTTTGATGGGGATTACGTTCCTTCTTCTATTTCTACTGTTTGTGGTCAAACAATTCATATTGTTACATTCGGAGGAGGAATAACATTGAAAAACCTAAGACTAAAATCAGCTAGAGTTGCGCTGGATCTTTCACAGCAACAATTGGCGGACGAGGTAAATGTTACAAGGCAAACAATTAGTTCCATCGAAAAGGGCAATTATAATCCTACTCTGAATTTGTGTATCGCAATTTGCCGGGTTCTGGGTAAGACACTGGATGAATTGTTTTGGCCTGTAAAGGATGAACCGAAACTTACCACTCATATAGTTCAGGAGGAATTACATGAAAAAAATTATTAAGGTAGATGGAATTATTACCAACATAAAAGGAAGAAATACAAAAATAAAAAATCCAAGAGCTCGTTATTTCAGAATCCCAAGCTGGGCAAATATTAGTTATAAATGTGGCAATCACTATGTAACATCTAAAAACAGGGTATCTGTTTCTACTTATTACAACAATGGGAACCATGTGAATGTCTGGTATGTTGAGGGACGACCAGATACTGTCTTTAAAAATCCGGTCACAGCTTGGTTTTCCGGATTATTTTCATAAAAAGTTTGCATACATTTGCCGAAAGCCTTATACTTATATATTGTATTTACATACAACGCATAAGAAGAAAGGATTGACACGATGACAAAAAGAGAACGAGAGATTACAGATCCGGAAATGATTTTGGATTTTTTAAGCAGAGGACAGATTATTCATCTCGGACTATGTGATGGTGATCAGCCATATGTGGTGCCAATGAATTATGGGTTCACGATGGAAGATGGAGAACTTACCTTTTATGTACACGGTGCTGTAAAAGGATACAAGTACGAAGTGTTGGCGAAGAATCCGAAGGTTTCCTTTTCAATTGAGTGTGATGTGAATCCATTTTCTGGAAAGACAGCATGTCAGTATGGTACATCCTATTCCAGTGTACTTGGGAAGGGCATAGCCAAAATCGTGGAAAATCCACAGGAAAAAATGCGTGCACTTACAATTTTGATGAAGACACAGACCGGTAGAGATTTCGAATTTAATGAGAAGCTGGTGTCCATTGTAAACGTAATTGAGATTAAAGTTTCTGCGTATTCTGCAAAGCAGAGACCATTTCCGGAGGGAATGAAAAAAGAGCAGGGCAACTAGGTAGTAATTAGAAGACATTTAACTGAGCGAGACGAGTTAGAAGAGGTAAATTATTATGTTAAACAAAAAAATTAAAATGCAGAAATCAATTGAGACGAAGCAGGTGGCAGACGTAGTGTTTGAGGCAAACAAATATAAAAGTCAGGTATATTTAAAATCAGGAGAGAGTAAATTCAATCTCAAGAGCCTGATGGGAGTATTTGCATTAAAGATGGAACCTAACATGGAAGTGTTAATTGAGACGGATGGCGAGGATGAACAGGATGCATTGAGTCAGATGGTGACGATTTTCGAGTAGGCGGTTGGCGTTGGGGACGTAGTACTTTTCAAAAGTACTACGTCCCCAATTGAAAATAACCCGTCAGAAAATTGAAAACAGCCCGTCAGAAAATGCAATTATTTCAATCTTAAAGCCAGGTATAATGGAACTGCATCGCGAAAGGCGCGCGGATTTAAACCACATTTTTGATAAATGTGGTTTAATTTATATTGTAGTGTATTTTTATGAAGAAACAGGCGGTCGCATGTCTTGACAAGAGACATCTCTGATTCGAAGTAAATGCGGATGAGTTGGAGTTCTTCTTCGTTCAGATTATGAAGTATCTTGTGACAGAATGCATCGCGGTTGTTCTCTTTGACATCGGACAAGATAATTTCCAACGTCAGGTTATCAAATAATACAAATACATCGTCTGTCTCAGAAAGGCTGTGAAGTGCGGTAAGTGCAGTCTGGTAAGAATCCGAAAGCTGATAAAGCGGAGTGGATTTTCCGACTGCAATCTTGAGGATTTCTTTCTGGCTGTCTGCGAATTCCCGCAGAGAAGCTGTCTGCCAGTCAAAACCGACAGAATCAATGATAGCAAGGTACTCATTCGGGTAATGAAACGCATAGATACTTAAATGAATGTATTCAAATAGCTGCTCAATCTTTTGCTCGACAAGTGCGAGAGTTGTCGGGTTATCTTGAGGATTGATATGCAGCAGAAGGATGCGTTTATCGGATTTGACATCTACATGAAAGCTCTTCAGACAATCCTTCAGATACTCATGATTGAAAGGTTCATTTCGAATCAGGGAATCGAGGATGAACTGCTTCTTGTCTGCCTGCTTCCGGCTGATTGTACTTAATTCTCGTTCTCGAATCAGAAGGTTTGAGATTCGTTCGGCCAGATAGGCATACTTACGGACTTCGTTTGGATCTCCACTGATCCCGATGACTGCAAGTATAGATTTGTTATGATAAATTGGAATATTCACCCCTATTTCTGTCCCGGAATAGTCTTCATCGGAGGTGACTTCGATAGGTGTTTTCTGGGTGGCTGCCTGCTGACCGATTTCGTGAAACGATCCGATTCGTTTCGCATTTGTGCTGGCGAGGATCATACCGGATGGCTCGATAAAATTAATGTCCTTGCCACAGACATCTTTTACGGTATCAACAATCTGTTGCGCAAGCTGCTGATCAATGTTTTTTATCATAAAAATCTGTCCTTTCCGGAGAAATTTGTCTCCATCTAATGAAATTATATCAAAATATGTTACATAGAACAATAAATATAGAATTATTTAATATAAAGTGGTATAAAAGACATATATAAAGTGGTAAAAATTTGTTATATTAGATAGAAACAATAGCGGAAAAGGAGAAACTTATGAAAGTTGTAGTAGCAATTGATTCGTTAAAAGGAAGCCTTTCTTCGATGGAAGCAGGCGATGCAATTGCAGAGGGGGTACACCGCGCAGATCCTGGGGCAGAGGTGGTTGTAAGACCACTAGCTGACGGTGGTGAGGGAACCGTGGAGGCACTGGTTGCCGGAATGAATGGCAGAATGCAGGTGGTAATGGTGACGGGACCGCTCGGTACGCCGGTTCGATGTGAGTATGGTGTGATGGAAGAGACAAAGACTGCAGTGATTGAGATGTCGGGAGCGGCAGGAATCACACTCGTGCCGGTGGAGAAGCGGAATCCGCTGGAGACAACCACATTTGGTGTGGGGGAAGTGATCAAGGATGCAATCGCAAGAGGATGCCGTCGGTTTATTGTGGGGATTGGCGGAAGCGCCACCAATGATGGTGGTGTCGGGATGCTGCAGGCACTCGGGTTTGGATTTCTGGATCAGGATGGAAATACAATTCCATTTGGTGCAAAGGGGCTGGAGCATTTGGAAACAATTACAGAGGCAAATGTCATTCCCGAACTTACGGAATGTGAATTTAAGATTGCGTGCGATGTCAATAATCCACTCTGCGGTGAAAATGGAGCCAGTGCTGTGTACGGTCCGCAAAAGGGGGCGAGCCCGTCTGTGATTCAGCAAATGGACAAGTGGCTTGCCCATTATGCAGCAGTTACAAGACAAAAATTTCAGAAGGCAGATCCAAAAGCAGAAGGAGTCGGGGCAGCAGGCGGGCTCGGGTTTGCCTTCGCTTCGTTTACAAATGCGGTGCTTGAATCGGGAATTCATATTATTCTGGAAGAGACGAGGCT
This sequence comes from Hespellia sp., assembly GCA_028693555.1. Classification (GTDB taxonomy): domain Bacteria; phylum Bacillota; class Clostridia; order Lachnospirales; family Lachnospiraceae; genus Hespellia. Next base: position 40,829 of record JAQUVD010000003.1, on the reverse strand, counting down.
TGCACAGTATATCAAAGATGCGGACATTGTGGTGACTGGAGAGGGACAGCTTGATTTTCAGACCGCAATGGGCAAAGCACCGATCGGCGTAGCAAGACTGGCGAAGAAATATAAAAAACCAGTGGTGGCATTTGCCGGAAGCGTTACAAAAGAAGCCAGGGCATGTAATGAAAACGGCATCGATGCATTCTTCCCGATTCTTAGAAGAATTTCAACATTGGAAGAGGCAATGGAAAAGGAACAGGCAAAAGAAAATCTGTCGGATACAGCGGAGCAGGTATTCCGTCTGTGGCGATGCAGTTCTGCTAGGTGTGGCCATTTCTAATTCTATTTTAATTGCACTTGGAAAACTGAGTGGAAATATATAACGTTATATTGAAATGTTAACTAACAGATAAAATAGGTTGACAATCAACTCCTTTCTTGTATAATGATTATGAAATCAGAAGGCAGATATGTTTTTGCCGATTACAGGAGAGGAGTTTTTTCATGGAGAAAAAATTTACAACAAAAGAGATGGCGATGTGCGGCCTGTTCGCAGCATTGGTTGCATGTGGAGCTTTCATTCAGATACCGGTTCCGGGGATGGATTATTTTACGCTGCAGTTTTTATTTGTTCTAATGGCAGGATTGTTACTTGGAAGCCGAAACGGTGCGATTGCCGTTGGAATCTACGTCCTTCTTGGTTTGATCGGGCTTCCGATCTTTGCTGCTGGCGGGGGAATCACTTATGTGCTTCGTCCAAGCTTCGGTTATTTATTCGGATTTATTGTGGCGGCATTTGTGACGGGGAAAATTGCAGAGAAGATTGGAAAGAATCAGTTCCTTTGGTATCTGCCTGCGGTTGCCGGTGGATTTGTGACAACGTATGCGATTGGGCTTGTGTACAAATATTTCATGCTCAACTTCTATGTGGGAGAAAAGACGGCATTTACAATGGTGATTTTGGACTGCTTTCCGTTGGATATGCCGGGGGATATTCTGCTCAGTCTTCTTTCAGCACTGCTTGCGGTGAGACTTGTGCCGGTCGTAAGAAAGATGATGTACAGTCATAGGGCACATGCGAGACAAAAAGCAAGATAGGAAGAAGGGACGGTAGAACATGTTAGAGTTACAGGAATTAAAACAACAGATTATACAGGGGTATCACATTTCCAAGGAGGAGGCGCTGGGGCTTGTAGATGCAGATTTACAGGAACTTACAAAAGCTGCCGATGAAATTCGCGAGCGTGTTTGTGGAAATGGGTTTGATATGTGCACGATTATCAATGCAAAGAGTGGAAAATGTTCAGAAAACTGTAAATACTGTGCACAGTCTTCTTATTATGACACACAGGTGGAAAGTTATCTGCTTCTTACGACAGAAGAGATCGTTGCGCAGGCGAAATATAATGATGATCGCGGAGTGCTGCGCTATTCGCTTGTGACTTCCGGGAAATGTCTGAGTGATGCGGATGTGGAGAAAGCCTGTGAGGCAATCCGTGCGATTAAGAAGGAAACGAAGATTGAAGTCTGTGTTTCAATGGGGCTGCTTGATGAAGAAGCGTTTTGTAAATTAAAGGAAGCCGGAGCATCGCGAGTACATAATAATTTAGAAACGTCAAAAAATAATTTTCCGAATATTTGCACGACGCATACATTTGAAGATAAGGTTGAGGCGATTCAGGCTGCGAGAAGGGCAGGTCTTGGCGTGTGCAGCGGCGGAATCATGGGACTTGGAGAGGCGATGGAAGACCGCATTGACATGGCACTTTCGCTTCGGGAGCTCGGTGTGAAGTCGGTTCCCGTGAATATGTTAAACCCAATTCCGGGGACGCCTTATGAACAGAACAAAAAGCTGACGGCAGAGGACATGCACCGTATCGTTGCTATCTACCGTTTTATTTTGCCGGATGCGTCAATCCGACTTGCCGGAGGACGCGGGATTATGGAAGATAAAGGTAAAGTCTGTTTTGCATCAGGCGCGAATGCGGCAATTTCCGGTGACATGCTGACAACTGCAGGAATCACGATTGATCAGGATATGAAGATGGTCACAGGGATGGGATACGAGGTGCGTTTGTGGAATGAGTAAGCAGATCTTTATTGTGGGAACAGGAACCGATGTCGGCAAGACTTATGTGACGGGGCTTATCGTAAAAAAGCTTCGTGATGCAGGCTTGGACGCCGGATATTTCAAAGCCGCTGTCAGTGGAAATGTAAGAGCAAACGGAAGACTGATTCCGGGGGATGCAAAGTTCGTAGCTGATATGGCTGGACTTACGGATGACTTCCATGAGATGGTTCCGTATATTTATGAAAATGCTGTTTCACCGCATCTGGCATCGCGGCTGGAGGGAAACCCTGTGGAAATGGATGTCGTGAAAACTTATTACGAGAATATTTGCAGGAAACATGAGTATGTCACTGTGGAAGGAAGCGGTGGAATTCTCTGCCCGCTTTGTGTTGATGAAAGAACCATCATGCTTGAGGATGTGGTACGAGAACTGGATCTTGACTCGATTCTTGTCGCGCGAGCGGGACTTGGAACCATCAACGAGGTTGTACTGACTGTATCTTATATGGAGCAGCGTGGAATGCGCGTTCGCGGAATTGTGCTGAATCATTTCCATCCGGGCGATGTGATGGAGGAGGATAACTGGAATATGGTGGAAGCGATGACCGGGGTTCCTGTGATTGCGTGTGTGCAGGATGGCGATACAGAGCTGCGAATGGATGTGAAGGTGCTGGAAGGATTTTATCGTGAAGCTGGATGCAGCACGAGCAATTAAAAATACACAAATTAGACAAATTGATACAATTGGTATTGAAAAATAAAAAGATATGCTATAATTAAGTCACTCTTTACTTGAAAAAAAGAATAAAGAATGGGTGATAAAAAGTGAAAGTATTAAATTATGGTTCTTTAAATTACGATTACATCTATGAAGTGGATCATATGGTGGTGGAAGGAGAGACGATATCATCGTCGAATCTCACGGCTTCTGTCGGGGGAAAGGGTCTGAATCAGTCCATTGCACTCGCCAAAGCAGGAGTAGAAGTATATCATGGTGGCACGGTCGGGGAAGACGGAGAAGGTCTTTTGCAGACTTGCATACACAATGGCATCAACACAGAATATATTGATCAATGCAGGGATCGTAGTGGACACGCCATTATTCAATTAGATAAACAGGCAAAAAATTGTATTATTTTATATGGAGGAGCAAATCAAAAACAGTCAAAAGAGCATATTGATGAAGTGCTGGGAGCGTTTGGCGAAGGTGACATGCTTCTGTTACAGAATGAGGTGAATGAATTACCTTATTTAATTGAAGAAGCATCGAAAAAGAGAATGAAGATTGTCTTAAATCCTTCACCTTTCGATGAAACGATACAGAAGTGCGATTTGAATCAGGTTGATTATTTCATATTAAATGAAGTGGAAGCCTCTATGATGACGGGAGAAAAGGACAGCCAAAAAGCGTTGGAAAAAATGAGCATTACGTATCCGAATGCAAAGATTGTCCTGACTCTTGGGTCGGATGGCGTCATTTATAAAGATAAAACACAGACACTATCACAGAAAGCCTATAAAGTGGACGCTGTGGACACGACAGCGGCTGGCGATACATTTACAGGATTCTTTATCGGTGGAATAGTAAATCAAATGGAGATGAAACAGTTACTTGCTGTCTGTGCGAAGGCTTCTGCAATTACAGTGTCCAGAAAGGGAGCGGCGAATACGATACCAACACTGGATGAAGTGCTTTCATATGAATAGAGTATAAGGAATCTCCTCTTTCGCGTGCTTGTTCCTCCCTGCATTAAATGTTACAATATCCTTACTTAGAGCAAGGAGGGTGTATGCTATGGTTTTGAATGAATTAGGAAATACCGGAATCAAGGTCGGCGAGATCGGCATGGGCTGCGAAGGATTTATCGGCAAGACGCGCGAGCAGGTTCGAGAAATAGTTGATCTTATGGAGCAGGGAGGCATGAACTGTATTGATCTGTATTCACCGGACCCGCAGATGAGAACAGACCTCGGGTACGCGCTGGCTGGCAGGCGAGAGAAGTTTGTGATTCAGGCTCATTTATGCGCAGTGTGGAAAGATGGACAGTATAAGAGAACGAGAAATCTTGATGAGGTAAAAGCAGGATTTACGGAGCAGTTAAAGCTTTTGCAGACAGATTATGCAGATGTCGGAATGATTCATTATGTGGATTCTATGGAAGACTGGCAGCAGGTGTTGGATAACGGCGTTCTGGATTATGCAAAGCAGTTAAAGAGAGATGGTATCATTCATGCAATCGGGCTTTCGAGTCACAATCCGGAGGTTGCGCTGGCGGCAGTGAATACAGGCGAGGTTGGAGTATTGATGTTCAGTGTGAATCCCTGTTACGATCTTCAGCCGGCGAGTGAAGACGTTGAGAGTCTGTGGGCAGAAGAGAATTATAGCAGGCCACTGACGAATATGAATCCGGAACGTGAAGCACTCTACGAAACATGCCAAAGGCTTGGTGTGGGAATTACGGTTATGAAGGCTTTTGGCGGCGGAGACTTGTTGGATGAGGAACTGTCACCGGCAGGGAAAGCGCTTACGGCTTATCAGTGCCTGAGCTATGCATTGAATCGTCCGGCGGTGGCTTCTGTGATGTGCGGGGCAAGAAGCTTAGAGGAGTTGAAGACGAGCATCGCATATGAAGATGCCTCGGCGCATGAGAAAGATTATGCGGCGGCACTTGCAGCATTTCCACGAATCAACTGGCAGGGACACTGCATGTATTGCAGCCACTGTGCGCCATGTCCGAAGAAAATTGATGTCGCATCGGTGACGAAATTTCTGAATCTGGCAATCGCACAGGGGGAAGTGCCGGAGACCGTGCGTGAGCATTATGCTGTACTTGAGCATCATGCAGAAGAATGCATTTCCTGTGGGGCGTGCGAAACACGATGTCCGTTCGGGGTGTCGATTATGCAGAATATGAGAAATGCGAAGAAGATATTTGGAATGTAAATGCGAGAAAATGGGAAGAATGTGATTGACGTTCTTCCCATTTTTACATCTAGTTCAATCATAAACGATCATAATAGGTCAAACTCACTAAAAAACAAGTGGGAATTTTGTGCAATAATACGATTGAATTTGACCGAGTGTGAACGTATAATAAAAATACTTAAGGAGGGAATGAGATGATTTATACAGTAACGTTTAACCCATCCATTGATTATATTGTGACAGTGGATCCGTTTGAACTTGGCATGACGAACCGCACTTCGCAGGAACTGATGCTTCCGGGCGGCAAGGGAATTAACGTATCACAGGTGCTTCAAAACCTCGGATTTGAGAATACGGCACTTGGATTTTTGGCAGGATTTGTCGGCGACGAGCTGCAGAGACTGATAACACAATATGGAATCAATGCGGATTTTGTTCGGACTGAGGAAGGAATCTCGCGCATCAATGTGAAGGTTAAGAATATTGACGGCACAGAAATTAATGGTATGGGACCGGTGATTTCCAAGGAAAAGCTGGAGGAATTGAAGAATCAGATACGAAGTCTTGGAAGTGGCGATGCGCTGATCCTTGCGGGAAGTATTCCTCAGTCGATTCCGGATTCAATCTACAGTGAGCTGATGGAGGACCTTGCCAAAAAGGATGTTTTGACGATTGTAGATGCTACGAAAGACCTGTTGGTCAATGTGCTCCCTTACAAACCATTCATGGTAAAGCCGAATAATCATGAGCTTGGTGAGCTTTTTGGTGTGGAATTAAAAACAAGAGAAGAGGTCGTGCCATATGCGAAGAAGCTTCAGGAGATGGGGGCAGTGAATGTACTCATTTCTATGGCAGGCGAAGGTGCCGTGCTGGTAGATGCAAATGGCGAGGTTCATATGAGTGAAGCACCAAAAGGAAAGCTTGTCAATGCGGTTGGAGCTGGGGATTCCATGGTGGCAGGATTCTTAGCCGGATGGCTGGAGAAGAACGATTATGAACATGCATTTAAGATGGGACTCGCTTCCGGAAGCGCCAGTGCATTTTCGGAAAATCTTGCAACAAGAGCCGAAGTAGAAGCAGTGTATCGCACATTGCAATGATGTTGACATATCAATGAAATTCAGAAAGGGCAGGGTAAAAGGATGAGAATTACAGATTTGCTGGATGTGAAAAGTGTTGCACTCGGATGTGCGCCAACAGATAAGAAGGACACACTGAATCAGGCAACCGCACTTATGGAAAAGAGCGGCAAGATTGCGGATATCACAGGGTATCGAAGCGCAGTCTTTGCGAGAGAGGAAGAAGGGACGACCGGGATTGGAGAAGGAATTGCCATTCCTCATGGAAAATGTGATGCCGTGACAAAGCCTGGACTTGCGGCAATGGTCATTCCGGATGGGGTTGATTTTGAATCCATGGATGGCGAAAAGGTGAACTTATTATTCCTGATTGCGGCACCAAATACAAAAGATAACGTTCATCTGGATGTACTCAGTAAATTGTCGGTCATGCTGATGGACGAAGATTTTACGGATCGCTTGAAAGCGGCGAAGACACCGGAGGAGTTCGTGGCATTGGTTGATCAGGCCGATGAAGAGTCGAAGAGTATTGATGAGAGACTGGAGACGACGGAAGAAGCCTCTTTGGAGCAGTTTAAGATTTTGGCGGTTACGTCCTGCCCAACCGGTATTGCACATACTTACATGGCTGCAGAGGGAATTGACAAAGCAGCAAAAGCAAAAGGATGCTTCGTAAAGATTGAGACGAGAGGATCTGGCGGTGCGAAGAACGTATTGACCGATGAGGAAATCGCAGCAGCAGATTGTATCATCGTCGCAGCAGATGCGAAAGTACCAATGGAACGGTTCCATGGAAAGCATCTGATTGAGTGTCAGGTATCAGATGGAATCAACAAAGCAGACAAGCTTATCGAGCAGGCAGTATCTGGAAAGACAGAGATCTATACAGCTGAGAATGGCGGGGCGAGAGAATCACAGACCAAGAGTGGCGGTAGTGCAGGTCACAAGATTTATACACAACTGATGAATGGTGTATCTCACATGCTTCCATTTGTAGTCGGTGGTGGTATCTTGATTGCAATTGCATTCCTGATTGACGGATTCAGTGTAGACCTGAACTCACTGGCAGCGGCTGACAGGGCAAACTTCGGAACCATTACACCGATTGCGGCATTTCTTAAGAATCTGGGTGGTGTTGCATTTGGACTGATGCTTCCGGTACTAGCGGGGTATATCGCAGAAGCAATTGCTGACAGACCGGGGCTTGCGGTTGGTTTTGTTGGCGGTATGATCGCAGCAAATGGAAAATCAGGATTTCTCGGTGCGTTAGTAGCAGGTTTCCTTGCCGGATATATTATTATTTTACTTCGTAAGATTTGTGATAAATTACCGGAAGCGCTTGAAAAACTAGCGCCGGTACTAATCTATCCAATCATGGGTGTGCTTCTGATTGGATTGTGTATGAACTTTGCAGTAGAACCGGTCATGGGTGGATTGAACACCCTGCTCAATAACGGACTTGCAAGTATGGGCGAGACAAGTAAAGTGTTACTTGGACTGATCTTGGGTGGCATGATGGCAATCGACATGGGTGGCCCATTCAACAAAGCAGCCTATGTATTTGGTACAGCGGCAATTGCGGCAGGAAATTATGATATTATGGCAGCAGTTATGGTCGGCGGTATGACACCTCCATGTGCAATTGCACTCGCAACCTTATTGTTCAAAAATAAATTCACAAGAGAAGAGAGAGAGTCAGGACCGACAAACTTTATTATGGGGCTTGCATTCATCACAGAGGGAGCTATTCCGTTTGCGGCGGCAGATCCACTTCACGTACTGCCTGCCTGTATCATCGGATCCGGTATTGCAGGAGCAATCTCTATGGCGTTCCAGTGTACGTTGATGGCACCTCACGGAGGCATCTTCGTATTCCCTGTTGTAGGAAATGCACTTGCTTATCTGGCAGCACTTGTAATTGGAACCGTTATCTCTGCAATATTGCTTGGTGTTTTTAAGAAAAAAGTAGTATAATACAATAAAAAGCGTTTACGCTGAGTATTGTGGAGAAGATTTATGCTTACAGAAAAAAGACAGGAAGAAATTGTAAAACTGGTAGAGGAACGAGGCAGCATTACCCTTCAGGAATTGCTGGATCTGTTTCAGGCGTCAGAATCTACGATTCGCAGGGACATTACGAGCCTGGATAAGGCGGGGCGCCTGACAAAGGTGTTCGGCGGGGCGGTTGCAAATGGGGATCACATTTCACATTTGGAGCTTTCTGTCTCACAGAAAGAAGAAGTTGATAAAGAAGAGAAGCGGCAGATTGCGAAATTTGCGGCTTCTCTTGTTGCATCTGACGATTTTGTGTATATCGATGCCGGGACAACGACCGGTCGTATGCTGGAGTATCTGACCGAGAAGAATGCGACCTATGTAACCAATGCAGTGGATCATGCAAAGAGACTTGCGATGATGGGATTTCAGGTCATTTTGATTGGCGGAATGCTTAAGAGCTCAACAGAGGCGGCTGTTGGCGCGGAGGCAGTGGAGCAGTTGAAGAAGTACCATTTTTCAAAAGGTTTTTTTGGCACAAATGGAATTCATCCGTTATCCGGATTTACAACACCGGATATCAATGAGGCGTTATTAAAAGAAGCGGCGGTTCAAAATACACAGGCCGGTAACCGATTTGTGCTAAGTGCGCATGCGAAATTCGGACAGATCAGTTCGGTTACATTTTCCGGATTTGAGGGAGTTACGGTTTTGACGGAGAAGAAACCGGACGATTTGATTTGGAAAAAATATGATATTCGAGAAGTGAGAGTGTAAAGGAAGAAAACGGAGGAGAGAATGCAAGGAGGGGGCACGGATGAAGAAGGAAAAAGGTATTATTTCGATCGGAGTGCTGCTATATGTAGCATTTCTTGGTATTGCGGTTCTTACATTTCAGAAGACCAATGAGACAGTGGAAAAGGGCTATCTGGCATCGGAGGGAAATGCTGCCCAGAATTTCGCTGTATTGACGGCGGCGAGCATTCATCTGTCCAATGATGAGGTAACGATGCTAAAAGGACTCTCCTCAGCGGATCTTCAGGCCTCTGCGCAGAATCAGGCACTGAAAGAGCTGATATCGAATCCTCAATTTACCAGTAAGGTGGATTATGCCTACGTGATGGTTCAGCTTCCAAAAGAGGAAGTGAAATACGAAGTGACAGAGGACAATCAAAAGTGGTTCGATGCAGAGGTTGGGACACCTCTTGATATCTTATGGCTTTTAGATGTCACGCTGGCAGATACGCAGGCAAATGACAATGCGCAGGCAGAGGCCAAGGAAGATATACTGCGCTATTCGTATTATATAGAAGAGGATAAGGAAATCTTCAAGGATGCACCTCTTTATATTTTGCATTCGAGTGAATGGGGAGATCATATTTGTGGATATGCACCACTCTATTCGAACGAAGGTGACTATATCGGCGTGGTTGGTGTGGAACTTGAGACAAAGGATTATGATACATACCGAAAGAGCGCGATGGGGGCACTGGCACTGCTGCTGGTGGTTGCAACACTGACACTGACCTTGATCTTTGCTTTTCTCTACACGAAATACCGCAAGATTCAGTATGATAAAATCTATATAGATGCTCTGACGGGCGTTTATAATCGAAGCTATTACAATAACCGACTTGTTAAATATCTGAATCAGACGCGAAAAGAAGGGTATTGTGTAGCACTCTTAATTGCTGACATTGACTGGTTTAAGAAAATCAATGATACATTTGGCCATGATGCCGGCGATCAGGCACTCATTGAAATCAGTAATATACTGACTGAGACATTTGGGAAAGAAAATGTGATCCGTTTTGGCGGGGAAGAATTTGTTGTTGGAATGTGGATCAAAAAAGAAGCAGAATTAAAGCTGCGTCTGAGCGCATTGTATAAGCGAATCTCATCGACAAAATTCTGCCATCAGCAGATTGATCTGAGCATTTCCATTGGTGGCAGCTATCTCTACTGCCATGAAGTATCCGGATGGGTCCTTTCCAGTATGCTTAAGGCGGCAGATTACAAATTGTATGAAGCCAAAGAGCGTGGAAGAAGACAGTTTCTATTGACGGAGTTTGATGCAGAGAAACAGTATGAGAAGTAAGAAAAAAAGATTGACAAAAGATGTACAAGTGTATACAATAGTACAAAATGACATGGGAGGTTCGAGTAAAGTGAAAGAGCAAGAAGATCTGTCCTTGCGGGGAAGGGTATTGCAGCAAATTCGTGATGGGATTCTTTCTGGAAAATATGCCACAGGCGATGAACTTCGGGAGATTTCGATAGGAAAAGAACTTGGGGCAAGTCGGACTCCGGTCCGGGAAGCACTTCGGCAGTTGGAATTGGAAGGTCTGGTAGAGATTATTCCAAATAAGGGCGCACGAGTGAATGGAATTACGAGTAAAGATGTCAAAGATATCTACGTGATTCGTTCTTATCTGGAAGGTCTGGCGGCAAGATGGGCGACAGAGAACATTTCAGAAGAGGAATTAAATGAATTAGAAGAAATCGTGCTGCTCTCGGAATTCAATCTGAGAAAAGAGCAGCAGGATCAGATGGTGCTTTTGGACGGAAGATTCCATGTACTGATTTATAAAGCGTCGAATTCGCGTATGCTGGATCATGTGCTGGAGGATTTTCACCGCTATGTGAAGCATGCAAGAACTTCCTCTGTGGCGGCGAAGGATCGCGCGAAGAAATCGGTAAGAGAACATAAAGCGATTCTGGAAGCAATTCGCGATCATGATGCGGATTTGGCAGAGCAGCTTGCAAATGAACACATTATGCGTGTCATGGAAAATTTACGCAGACAGGGATATGAAGAAGAAAACAGATAAGACAGAAAATCAGGAGGACAAAAAACATGAGTAAGATTCAGATGACGACACCGTTGGTAGAGATGGATGGAGATGAGATGACTCGCATCCTTTGGAAGATGATTAAGGAAGATCTTTTACTTCCATTTATAGATTTGAAGACAGAGTATTATGATCTTGGTTTGGAGCATCGTAATGCGACAGACGATCAGGTTACAATTGATTCTGCCGAAGCCACTAAGAAATATGGTGTTGCGGTGAAATGTGCAACAATCACACCGAATGCAGCGCGTATGACAGAATATGATCTGAAGGAAATGTGGAAGAGTCCGAACGGAACTATCCGTGCGATTCTGGATGGAACGGTGTTCCGGGCACCGATTGTTGTAAAAGGAGTCGAGCCGGTTGTTAAGAACTGGAAGAAACCAATTACAATCGCAAGACATGCTTATGGTGATGTATATAAGAATGCAGAGATTAAAGTTCCAGGACCGGGCAAGGTTGAGTTGGTATACACGGCAGAAGACGGAACCGAAATCAAAGAGCTTGTGCACAACTATGCAGGGCCCGGTGTAGCGCAGGGAATGCACAATCTGGATAATTCGATTGAAAGCTTTGCAAGAAGCTGCTTTAACTATGCATTGGATATCAAACAGGATCTGTGGTTTGCAACGAAGGATACGATTTCCAAGAAATATGATCACACCTTCAAAGACATTTTCCAGGATATCTTTGACGCAGAGTATGCACAGAAATTTGAAGATGCAGGCATTGTATATTTCTACACATTGATTGACGATGCAGTTGCGCGTGTGATGAAATCAGAAGGTGGATATATCTGGGCATGTAAGAACTATGATGGAGATGTTATGAGTGATATGATTTCCTCTGCATTTGGTTCCCTTGCTATGATGACCTCGGTACTTGTATCACCACAGGGATTTTATGAATATGAGGCGGCTCACGGAACCGTACAGCGTCATTATTACAAGCACCTGAAAGGGGAGGAGACATCGACGAACTCCGTTGCAACGATCTTTGCATGGACAGGTGCACTTCGCAAACGTGGGGAATTAGATGGCAATCAGGAATTAATGGAATTTGCAGATAAGCTTGACAACGCTACCATTCAGACCATTGAAGAAGGTAAGATGACAAAGGATTTAGCACTCATTACTTCAATCGAGAATCCAACGGTATTAAATAGCGAGGGATTTATCAAAGCAATTGCTGAGACAATGAATAAATAAGGAACAAGGAAGTGGGATTTATGACAGAGACAAAATCGAATACAATCACAGAAGAGATACTGCAGCTTGGTAAGTCTCACGAAGATGAGTTTAAAGAATTGCTCGAATATTCTGTTTTATCCGGTAAAATCAATCCGAATCTATATCAGGAATATGATGTAAAACGCGGGCTTCGTGATGCAAATGGAAAAGGCGTGCTGACCGGTCTGACAGAGATTTCTGATGTAGTTGCATATGAATATGAGGGCGGACGTAAGATTCCGGCTGATGGAAAATTGTTTTTTCAGGGATATAATGTTGCAGATATGGTAGAGAGCTTCGAGCAGCGCAAATATGGTTTTGAGGAGACTATTTATACGTTATTATTCGGAAGATCGCCAACGCAGAGACAGTTTGAGATGTTTCGCAGTATTTTGACAGATATGCAGGAATTGTCGCAGAGATTTATCCGCGATGTCATTATGAAAGCATCGAATGAAAATATTATGAACGCGATGCAGAGATGTATTCTGACGCTCTACACTTATGATGATAAAGCGGATAATATCACGCCTGAAAATGCGCTTCGCCAGTCGATGCAGTTGATTGCGAAGATGCCGCTGATTGCGGTGTATTCTTATCATTCGTATCGTCATTTCAGACAGGATGAGAATCTGCTGATCAAGAATCCGAAAAAGGAGCTGTCATTCTCGGAGAATATTTTATACATGCTTCGCGAAGATGGCCGCTTCACAGATCTGGAAGCAAAGGTGCTCGATATCGCACTCGTGCTTCATGCAGAACACGGCGGTGGTAACAACTCTACGTTTACGACACACGTTGTAACTTCTTCCGGAACCGATACCTATTCGGCAATTTCTGCATCCATTGGATCACTGAAGGGTCCAAAGCATGGCGGAGCGAATCTTAAGGTTCAGGACATGTTTGCGGATATTATGGAGCACTGTCCGGACTGGGAGGATGATGAGAAGCTGGAAGCGTATCTGAATGCAATTCTGGATAAGAAGGCATTTGACAAAGCAGGGCTCATCTATGGTATGGGGCATGCGGTCTATACGCTGAGTGATCCGAGAGAGGTCATTTTAAAACGATACGCAAGGAATCTTGCAGAAGAGAAGAATCTTCAGAAAGAATTTGAGTTATATGAGAAAGTAGAGCGCGTTGCAGGTGAACTGATTATGAAAAAGCGAAAACTTTTCAAACCGGTATGTGCAAATGTCGATTTCTACAGTGGATTTGTCTACACGATGCTGAATATTCCAAGAGAATTATTTACGCCGATCTTTGCAATTTCACGTATTTCCGGATGGTCTGCGCACCGTATGGAAGAACTGGTTAATGCAGGCAAGATTATTCGTCCGGCTTACCGTTATGTGGGGCACCACAGAACCTTCAAAGAGCTGGAAGACAGACGCGAGGACGATCCGTTTGATGATGTAGAATATGCGAAGAAAAAACAAGTAAAAAAGTAAGCGGAAATGAAAGAAAGACAGGGTTCGGCATGGAAGTGCCGAACCCTCTTTTTGCAATATTCATTATGGGAAATATTCTTTACACATAGTTGGAAAAACGCTACAATGAGAATAAGGTAACTGTCCACAACACAAGGAGGTTGAACGAATGAAATACGGTATTTATTTTGCATATTGGGAGCAAGAATGGGATGCGGACTTAATCAAGTACGTGAAAAAGGTCGGATCACTTGGGTTTGATATTCTAGAGTTGTCATGTGCGGCATTAAAGACAATCAGTGATGAGGATCTTAGGGATATTCGTAAGACAGCCGAGGACTGCGGCGTTATATTAACTGCCGGATATGGACCGGGACCAAACGAAAATCTGGCATCAGATGATCCGGAAGTTGTAAAGCATGCAATTACATTTTATACAGATATTCTGCAAAAACTGGAAAAACTGGATATTCACAGCATCGGTGGTGGGATCTATTCTTATTGGCCGGTAGACTATTCAAAACCAATTGATAAAGCGGGAGACTGGGCAAGAAGTGTGGAGAATGTCCGCAAGGTTTCTGAGATTGCGGAGAGTTGTGGTGTGGATTACTGCTTGGAGGTTCTGAACCGATTTGAAGGTTATATTTTAAATACAGCTGAGGAGGCAAGGCAATTTGTCGAAGAGGTGGGTACTCCGGCAACAAAAATTATGCTGGATACGTTCCATATGAATATTGAAGAAGACAGTATCACGGATGCAATTATGACCGCTGGCGATAAGCTGGGCCATTTTCACGTGGGAGAGAATAACAGACGACTTCCGGGAAAAGGCAGCATGGACTGGCACGCAATTGGATGTGCGCTGCGCGCGGTGAACTACAATGGAAATGTGGTCATGGAGCCATTTGTGCGCGGTGGCGGAACAGTTGGAAATGATATTAAGATTTGGAGAGATTTGAGCAAGGGGGCATCGGAGGCCAGACTGGATGAGGATGCGAAACAGTCAGTGGCGTACTTAAGAAATGTATTTAGCGGTCCGAATAGCGACTATGGAATCGAAGAGGAGAAGATATGAAATATCAAAAAATAGATTTTGTAGAAAAAGAGTTATCGCGAATTGTATTTGGTACAGCGCTTGAGCCGTTCTTGAAAGGTGAAAATGTGGATGAGCTGCTGGATGGAATCCTTGAGCTTGGCGTGACAACCATTGATACCGCACGTGCGTATCAGGGGAGTGAAGAAGTGATCGGTAACTGGCTGGATGCGAGAAAATGCAGAGATCAGGTGACAATTCTGACAAAATGCGGACATCCGGACGAGGCGGGAAATATTCGTGTCAATGCAGCGTGCATGTGGGAAGATCTGAAAATTTCACAGGAAAAACTGAAGACCGATTATTTTGATATCTATCTGTTACATCGTGATGATGAGAACCGACCGGTCGGCGAGCTGGTGGAAGCGTTTAACGAGATGCACGAGCAGGGACTCATCGGTGCATTTGGAGGTTCCAACTGGACGACTGCAAGAATTGCAGAGGCGAATGTATATGCAAAGCAGCATAGTCTGATTCCGTATACCGTGACCAGTCCTAATTTTGGATTGGCAGAGCAGGTAAATGATGTGTGGAGCGGCGGATGTACCACGATTTCCGGACCGGATCACGAGGCGGACCGACAGTGGTGCCGGGAGCAGCATATGCCGGTATTTGCTTACTCGTCACTTGCGCGAGGTTTATTTGCCGGAAAAATCAAGAGCTCAGAGCGGGCTCGGATGGCAGAGATATTAGATGAAGTGACAAAGTTTGGGTACGACTGCGATGCGAATTTCAAGCGTCTTGCAAGAGTGGAAGAGCTGAGCGCAAAAAAGGGATATTCCATTTCACAGATTGCAATGGCATGGATTTTCTGCCAGCCAATGCTGGATATGTTTGCAATCTGCGGAAGCACAAATGTGTTGCGGATGAAGGAGAATCTTGCAGCGTTAGAGATTGAATTGACGGAAAATGAAGTGCAGTATCTGGATCTTAGAACGGACCAGTAAAAGGAGACAAAGCGATGAATATTCAAGGCTTACAGAAATTAACATTACTCGATTATCCGGGGCAGCTTGCCTGTACGATTTTTACTGCGGGCTGCAATTTCAGGTGTCCGTTCTGCCACAATGCACCGCTTGTCACGCATGTGGACGAATCCTGCAATATTCCGATGGAGGAAATTTTTTCATTTCTTAAAAAACGGCAGGGCGTTCTGGGTGGCGTATGTATCAGTGGCGGTGAGCCATGTCTTCAGCCGGATCTGTACGAGTTCATGCAAGAGGTCAAAGGACTTGGTTATAAGATAAAGCTAGATACGAACGGAAGCTTTCCGGAGAAGCTGAGGGAACTGGTAGAAGCGAAGCTGGTGGATTATGTTGCAATGGATATCAAAAATTCGGCGAGAAAATATCCAGAGACCATCGGTATTGAGGCGTATGATCTCTCGCGCATTGAGGAGAGCATTGAGTATCTGATGTCCAATGTGGTACCTTTTGAATTCCGCACGACTGTCGTGCGGGAATTTCATAAAAAAGATGACTTTTTGGATATTGCAAGATGGATTGCAGGGGATGAACCGTATTTCCTACAGGGGTTTGAAGATTCCGGAGATTTGATCTGCGAGGGACTCCACGGATACACAAAAGAAATCATGGATCAGGCAGTGAATCTTGTGCGTGAGCAGATTCCAAATACCGCACTGCGCGGTGTGGAATAATACCTGAAATGTGGCAGAAACCTTGAAAACAGGGCGTTTTCTAAAAAGCAAAAATAACAAGATGTAGTGTGCGAAACTTTATAGTTTCACTACATCTTGTTATTTTTTGTTGACAGAGCCTATGTGCAGTGGTATTCTATTTGTAGACGCCCACACCTTAGAACAGGTTGGGCAATCGTACTCTATAAGAGAAAGTGGACGGATAAGATACGGTGAAATAGGAGAAGGAAAGAGAGAGGAATGGCCATGTACAAAGTAACCAAAAGAGATGGAAAAGTAGCAGAATTTAATTTATCGAAGATTGCAAAAGCAATCAGCCAGGCATTTGATGCCCAGGAGAAAGAATACAATCAGGATATTATTGATTTACTCGCGTTGAAAGTAACAGCAGCGTTTGCAGATAAAGTGAAGGATGGTCTTGTACAGGTAGAAGACATTCAGGACAGCGTGGAGTCTGTTCTTGTTCAGGCAGGCTATGCAGATGTCGCAAAGGGATACATTCTTTATAGAAAACAGAGAGAAAAGATCCGTAATCTCAAGTCGACGGTATTAGATTACAAAGAGATTGTTGACAGCTACGTGAAAGTAACGGATTGGCGTGTAAAAGAGAATTCTACCGTAACCTATTCTGTGGGTGGACTGATTCTGAGTAACTCCGGAGCAATCACGGCAAATTACTGGTTGTCGGAGATTTATGATGATGAGATCTGCAAGGCACATAAGAATGCAGATATTCATATCCATGATCTGTCTATGCTGACAGGCTACTGTGCCGGATGGTCATTGAAGCAACTGATTGAGGAAGGTCTAGGCGGTGTGCCGGGACGAATTTCTTCTGCACCGGCAAAGCACTTAAGTGTGCTCTGTAACCAGATGGTAAACTTCCTTGGAATTATGCAGAATGAATGGGCAGGTGCACAGGCATTTTCATCATTTGACACGTATCTCGCACCATTTGCAAAGAAAGACGGACTATCGTATGAGGAAGTAAAGAAATGCATCGAATCCTTTGTGTATGGCGTGAATATCCCTTCCAGATGGGGAACACAGGCACCATTTGTAAATATAACACTGGATTGGACCGTGCCGAATGATCTTGCAAATCTTCCAGTGCTCATTGGCGGCGTGGAGCAGGATTTCACATACGCAGACTGTAAAGAAGAGATGGATATGGTCAACAAGGCATTCATCGAAGTTATGATTGAGGGAGATGCGAATGGCCGCGGATTCCAGTATCCGATTCCAACCTATTCGATTACCAAAGATTTTGACTGGTCTGACACAGAGAATAATCGGTTATTATTTGAAATGACAGCGAAGTATGGCACACCTTACTTCTCAAATTATATCAACAGCGATATGGAGCCGAGTGATGTCCGCAGTATGTGCTGCCGACTGCGTCTTGACCTTCGTGAATTGCGCAAGAAATCAGGTGGGTTCTTTGGTAGTGGAGAGAGTACAGGGTCGGTTGGCGTTGTCACGATCAATATGCCGAGAATTGCCTATCTGTCAGCGGATGAGACGGAATTCATGCGCAGACTGGATCGCATGATGGACATTTCTGCACGTTCTCTTCATACGAAACGTACGGTTATTTCGAAATTGCTGGATGAGGGATTATATCCATACACCAAGCATTATCTCGGAACATTTAACAATCATTTCTCGACCATCGGTTTGATTGGTATGAACGAAGCCGGTCTGAATGCGAAATGGATCGGGAAAGACATGACGACAAAAGAGACGCAGGAATTCTCGCAGAGAGTGCTCAATCACATGCGTGAGAGACTCTCGGATTATCAGGAAGAATATGGCGATCTCTATAACTTAGAGGCAACACCTGCGGAGTCGACGACTTACCGTCTTGCAAAGCACGATGTCGCTCAGTTCCCGACGATTATTACAGCAGCAGAAGAGAATGGAACACCTTATTATACGAACAGTTCACATCTTCCGGTTGGATACACAGAGGATGTCTTCGAGGCACTCGATGTACAGGATGAGATGCAGAGCTTATACACATCAGGAACGGTATTCCATGCATTCCTTGGTGAGAAATTACCGGATTGGAAGGCGGCAGCATCGCTTGTCCGCGCAATTGCAGAGAACTATCGACTTCCTTATTACACGATATCTCCGACTTACAGCATTTGTAAGAATCATGGATACCTTGCAGGTGAAGAATTCACCTGTCCGGTCTGTGGAGAGACGACAGAGGTCTACAGCCGTATTACTGGTTACTATCGTCCGGTTTCGAACTGGAATGATGGAAAGACACAGGAATACAAAGAGCGTAAGTTATATGATATGACGAAATCGCATTTGCATGTGAAATCACAGGCTGCAAAAGAGGTAGAAGCAGAAAATCAGGCACCGTCTGGCGAGACGAAGCAGCTGCTCTTTACAACAAAGACCTGTCCAAACTGCAAGATTGCAACGGGAATGCTCGAAAAGGCAAATATTTCCTATGAGGTTATAGATGCAGAGGAAAATGAGAAGCTTGTGGCAGAATATGGGGTGATGCAGGCACCGACACTTGTAGTGATCGGAGCGGACGGTGTGAAAAAAGTGGCAAATGCATCGAATATTAAACAGTACGCAGAAGACACTATGAAATAAGAAACAAGATAAGGCGGAGGATATGAATATGATGTATGACATTGGTATTATTGGGGGCGGTACAGCTGGAATTACGGCTGCAATCTATGCACTTAGAGCAGGGAAAAAAGTGATTTTGATTGAAGGAATGACATATGGCGGACAGATTGTGACATCGCCAAAGGTTGAGAATTATCCGGGAATTGCAAGCATCAGCGGCAGTGATTTTGCGACAAATCTGTTGAATCAGGCAATTGCATTTGGGGCAGAGACGGAACTTGAGACAGTCACTGGAATCCGTGAGGATGAGGGCGTTAAAGTGATTGAGACGACGGGAAAAGAATATCCGTGCAGAACAGTCATTATTGCAACCGGAGTGACACACAGACATCTTGGCATTCCAAAAGAGGAGGAGCTGGTTGGAGCCGGGGTATCCTATTGTGCGACTTGCGATGGTGCATTTTTCAAGAATCGTGATGTTGCAGTCATTGGTGGCGGCAATACAGCTCTTCAGGATGCGGCATTTCTTTCGAATTACTGCAATCATGTCTATCTTGTTCACAGGAGAAATGAATTCCGTGGCGAGAAGGGTCTGGTAAAACCGTTGGAGGCAAGGGAGAATGTGGAATTCGTTCTGAATGCAACGGTAAAAGAGATTATAGGTGAGAGCTTCGTGGAAGGTCTTCTCCTTACTAATAAAACAACGGACGAGGACTTTGAAATCAAGGTCGATGGCATCTTCATGGCGGTTGGACAGACTCCAAAGAATGATGCATTTGAAAATGTTGTTAAACTTGATGGTTCCGGATTCATCCTTGCGTCGGAGGATTGTATGACTTCACATCCCGGCATCTTCGCGGCGGGAGACTGCAGGACGAAGGAAGTGCGCCAGCTTACAACAGCGGCGGCGGATGGAGCGGTAGCAGGACTGGCGGCATGCCAGTATATTGATCAAGCGTAAATTTGTGGGGTGTTGAACTGGTTGAAGTTCATCTGCATCGGCGGAGCACGTTGCCTCTGTGGACGATCATAAAAGCCTGAAAAGCCTAAATATAATAGAAGTGAATGAAGGAGCATCGTGATGAGGCGCGCTGGAATCTGATGATTCCAGTGCTTCGCATCACTGACGCTTTGTGCTTGAAGCACAAAGTGTCTCTCCGTCATTCGCTTCTATTTTATTAAGTCTTTTCAGGCTTTTATGAAATGTTCACAGCGACAACGTGCTCCGCCGATGCAGATTTTTTCAAGACAGTAGACACACCACAGAATGTACAGGGGTGGTGAGGTGGAACGGGAGAAACTGGATGGTGGGACAGAGAAGCCTTTCTATCTTGACATATATCGAAAGCCGATATATAATGCATATATAGATAACCGATATAAGGAGGGACAAAAAATGGCGATTGATCGAAGTTTGATTTCTGGAAGTACGATGATGTTGGTTTTGAAGCTTCTTTCTGAAAAAGACAGGTATGGATATGAGATGATTGAGGCGCTTCGCGAGAAATCAGAAAATGTGTTTGAATTAAAGGCGGGAACACTATACCCACTTTTACATGATATGGTAGGAAAAGGATATCTGACATCTTACGAGCAGGAAGTAGCAGGAAAGGTCAGAAAATATTATGGAATTACGAAAACAGGAAAAAAGATTCTTGCAGAAAAAGAGAAGGAGTGGAGGGAATATTCAGGTGCAATTGTCCGTGTGCTGGGAGGGATGATTTATGAATAAACGGGATTACCTTATGCTGCTGACAGAACAGATCCGTAACAAGCGGGCACGCCAGTCAGTGGAAAGCGAAATCGGCAGCCATATTGATGATCAAATCAGTGGATTTATGGCGGATGGCATGACTCGCAGTGAAGCTGAGAAGGCGGCAATTGACGATATGGGTGATCCTGTGAAAACAGGAGTGTCACTGGATATTGTTCATAAGCCTAAGATGAATTGGAGTTTTTATGGATTTGTGCTTGCGATGAGTGCTTTTAGCATAATTCTTATGTGGATATTACGTGGAAGTGTTTATGAAATCGGAGTTACCATGGTGGGAATCATAGGTATGACAGTTGTATGTTATGTAGATTACACATTTTTTTGCAGATATGTAAAAGTGATACTCATATCTTTCGTCCTGCTTTTTGCAATGACAATTTGGGGGAATGGATTAATGGTGAATGGAGTAAAAGCATATCTATGGATGCCGTTTGGTCGTTCTCTTTCATTAACAGCATTGATATATTTGTATGTGCCGATTTATGCGGTGATTCTGTTTCAAAATAAAAATGGCGGATACAAGGCTTTGATAAAATGTGTGGCTTTTATGATATTACCTGTTTTTCTTGCACTTTGTATGCCTTGTATATCTTTGGCAATGAATATGCTATTGATCTTATTGCTTTTATTGTCCATTGCAATTTATAAAAAATGGTTTTGCATAAAAAGGATTTCATCATTTTTGATCTTATGGAGTACATTTGTGATATTACCGCTCATTACGGGTTTTATTCTGTATTTTCGACTTGGATTTTCAAATCATTTTATAAGTAACGCAGAACGTGTAATGCATCAGAAACAAATGATTCAGGAAGCGGTCAGCGGTCCTTGGAGAAGTTTTGAAGCTTTTACAGATTATTACATTGCATATCTTATTGAGTATTTTGGAATGGCAGTTGTTGTGCTCATTATTGCGATATTGGCTTTCATGATTTGTAAAGTATTTCAGATTTCAATTCATCAATCAAATCAACAGGGACAAATGATTGGAATCGGATGCGGACTTATTTTCGCAACCCAGACAATCCAGTATATCTTGATGAATTTGAATATCATTCCGCCCATTACGGCATATTTACCATTTTTTTCATGGGGCGGATCGGACAAGATGGTATCCTATCTTTTGTTAGGTCTTATATTGAGTATTTATCGTTATCAGAGTATTCCGGATTTAGCAGGACCGAATGAAATTAAATTTGTACAGAGGATTGGAGAGATGATTCATGCAAAAAAGTAAGAAAAGAAAAATAGTAACAGGCATCATATTTGCTATTTATTTTGTTTTATTGGTATGGCTTATCTTATTCAAATTCAGTATATCCATTCAGAACATGGGTCATTATAGAAACATTAATCTCATTCCGTTTCACGATTCGCTGATTCTCAATGGACGTATTGATTTGTCGGAAATTATTTATAATATCATTGTATTCATTCCACTTGGTATATTCTGGAGTGTGTTAAAAAAGAAAACAGCAATATGGGAAAATATCTTGCTGGGATTTTGTGTCAGTCTTGCATTTGAGATATTACAGTATGTATTTGCAATTGGTGCAAGTGACATTACGGATGTGATAGGAAACACATTTGGATGCTTCATTGGAACTGGATTATATCTGATTTTAGCAAAAATATGTGGTGAGAAAACAACGCTCATCATAAATGTGCTGGCAGGAATCGGAACTGTATTAGTGGTTGGATTTCTGAGTGTGCTACTATTGGCAAATAGATAGTGCATAAGAACTTTCGGGGCTGGTGAGGACCAGGAAGTTTCTTTGTCACTCCAGCCGCCCAATCCAATCATGTGGAACATAATTTACACATTTCCAACACAAAACCGTCACATTTCGTTGCTAGGCTATTCTCTAGACATGATTATGGAGGTATGGAAAAGTGATTGAAGTGAAGAACCTAGTAAAAAAATATGGCAGCCATGTAGCCGTAGATCACCTATCTTTCTCAATTGAGAAGGGGCAGATCTACGGTTTTCTTGGTCCAAATGGAGCCGGTAAATCGACGACCATGAACATCATGACAGGATATCATGGTGCTACGGAAGGGCAGGTTATCATCAATGGCCACGATATATTAAAGGAACCGGAGGCGGCGAAGAAATGCATCGGTTACCTGCCGGAGCTGCCACCGTTGTACACAGATATGCGAGTGGAAGAGTACTTATATTTTGCGGCAGAATTAAAAGGAATTAAGAAGGGGAAGCTGGAGGAAGAAGTCGAACAGGTCATCAAGCTTGCCAAATTAAAGGACGTGGAGATGCGTCTGATCCGTAACCTGTCGAAGGGGTACAGACAGAGAGTCGGGCTGGCACAGGCAATGCTGGGATTTCCGGAAATCATTATTCTGGATGAGCCAACAGTCGGGCTTGATCCAAAACAGATTATAGAAATACGTGAACTAATCCGTAAGCTTGCCAAAGATCATACAGTCATCTTAAGCTCACATATTCTGGCAGAGGTCAGTGAAGTGTGTGATACAGTACTGATTATTTCCAAAGGAAAGCTGGTGGCGAGTGATTCACCAAAGAACCTTGAAAAGTTAATGGCTGGAGCCGAGTCTGTTGAGATTACAACGAAGGCAAGCCGCTCAGAGGTCCGTGATATCTTAGCAGGTGTGGTCGGAATCAGGGATATCAAAACAGAACAGTACAAGGATGGGCTCACATATGCGAAGATCGATGTGGTGGAGGATATGGACATCCGCGAAGAAGTCTTCTTTGCATTTGCGAAAGCGCAGAAGGCACTGCTGTCTATGAACAACACAAGAGTTTCCTTAGAGGACGTCTTCCTGGAACTTACACAAAGTGAGAAAGCAGACGAAGCGGATTACGAAGACGCAGATTACGACGATGAAGTTGACATAGAAAATGACGAAGACGAAGCAGAGTATAAGGATGAGGAGGATGATACAGATGAAAGCAATATTTAAAAGAGAACTACAATCGTATTTCACCTCCATGATCGGATGTGTATTTATTGCAGTGGTACTCGCATTTACAGGGATCTATTTCCTTGCATACAACTTAAATGGGGGCTATCCGTACTTTGCCTACGCACTTGGCGGAGCGCTGATAGTATTTCTGGTAGCCATT
This sequence comes from Hespellia sp., assembly GCA_028693555.1. Taxonomy (GTDB): domain Bacteria; phylum Bacillota; class Clostridia; order Lachnospirales; family Lachnospiraceae; genus Hespellia. The sequence goes on along the minus strand of JAQUVD010000003.1, from coordinate 17,034 downwards.
CCGATCCTGACCATGAGAAGCTTCTCGGAGGATCGCAAGAACAAGACAGACCAGCTTTTACTTACCTCACCGGTAAGTGTGACAAAAGTAGTTCTTGGAAAGTATTTCGCAATGGCAGTGATGTTTTTGATTCCCAATGTCATTTTCCTGTTATTCCCGTGGATCATTAAGATGCAGGGAACGGCATACATTGGCTCGGATTACCTGTCAATCCTGGTATTTTTCCTTCTCGGCTGTGTGTACATTTCCATTGGAATGTTCATCTCAGCATTGACGGAGAGTCAGATCATTGCATGTATCAGCACATTTGGTATTCTGTTGATTTTATATCTCTGGAGTGGAATCGTAAGCTTTCTTCCAAGCAATGCAATCGGAAATGCAGTTGGCCTGATTATCATTCTGACAGGAATTGTAGTATTTATTTTCCATATGACAAATAATTTTTTAATCAGTGTGATTGTAGAGGCGGTCGGGGCAATTGCAACATTCGTTGTATACTTCGTAAAACCAAGCCTGCTTGAGAATCTTCTCAGCAAATGGCTCGGGAAACTGGCTTTGACAGACATCTTTTCCGGTGTCGCAGATAACAGTATCTTCGATATCAGCGGACTTGTGCTGTACCTGTCAATCATTGTCCTCTTCGTCTTCCTGACGATTCAGGCAATTCAAAAGAGACGCTGGAGCTAGGAGGGGATTATCGTGAATAAAATAAAAAAATTATTTCAGACAAGTGAATCAAGACACGGAAGCTACAGCGTAGGGATGACAGCAATCGTTATTGCGATTATTATCGTCGTCAATCTGATTGTTGGTCAGCTCCCGGAAAATATAAGAAATATCGATATCAGCAGCAACAACCTATATGAAATTTCCAGTGTGACAACGGATCTGCTTGATACCTTAGATCATAAAATTACATTTACCGTGCTCGCAAATAAGGATGACACAGATGAAAGAATACAGACTTTTATCAGTAAATATGCGGCACTTTCGAAGGATATTTCCGTAGAATGGATCGATCCGGTGCTTCATCCATCCGCGCTGACCGAGTACAGTGCAGATGCAGATACGATTGTAATCGGATGTGCCGATAAGGATAAGACGACGACCGTTGCATTTTCAGACATTTTAGTGACGGATGATTATGCGTCTTATTATTCTGGCTCATCAGAGCCGACCTCTTTTGACGGAGAAGGTCAGCTTACCGGGGCAATCAACTACGTAACCAGCGATGTAACAAAGACCATTTACCGTGTAACCGGGAATGGAGAAGCTACATTTTCTACCACGATTTCCGATATGATGGAAAAATCAAACTACACAGTGACCGAATTAAATCTGTTCCAGGAAGGGGCAATTCCGGATGACTGTGACCTGCTTTTATTCTATGCACCGACGAATGATCTCTCAGAAAATGAAGTGACAGCAGTGAGTGATTATCTGGCAGCAGGCGGGAAAGTCATGATGGTATTAGGTGACACAGAAAGTACTGCAACACCAAATCTCAGCGCACTTTTGAAAGACTATGGATTTAATCAGGTGGAAGGTTACATTGCAGATACAAAGAACTGTTATCAGGGCAATCCATACTATATAATTCCGACACTGGATGTATCTGGTAAGCTTGCAAATGGAATTTCTTCTCAGACAACTCTGGTGGTGAATGCAAGAGGATTTCAGGAAGCAGATCCGGTAAGAGATACGATTCAGATGATTCCGTTTATGACAACAAGCAGTTCCGGGTATGCAGTGGTGGACGAGAACAATACGACGGCAGGAACTTATGTGCTTGGTGGTGTGGCAACGGAGAGTGTGGATGATAAGACGGCACAATTGACTGCAATTTCAGCAGCATCCCTCATTGATTCGCAGGTGACAGACGCATTTACAACATTGGAAAATGTAACCCTTTTTATGAATGCAGTCAACAATAACTTTGATGATGTTGCCAATCTTTCTATCGAAGCAAAGACACTTACGACAGAGACAAATACCATGCAGCATGGTGGAATCATTAGTTTATTCCTGATCTTTGGACTCCCAATCCTCATTCTTATCGGTGGATTTGTAGTATGGTTCAAGAGAAGAAAAGCATAGGGGTGAGCAGCATGGCAGAGAAGAAAAAGAAACAGCTACTATCATTAATCGGGATCTTTGCAGTTCTTTTGATCTGTTATATCGGGATTACGATCTACGCAGATAAGAAGGAAGAAAAAGAGTCCGAGGAAGCAAAAGCAAGTACCATTTATATGACAGACATTTCCGATGTAGAGGCCATCACGTATCAGGGTGGCACGGATACCCTGTCATTCAAGAAAAATGAGGATGGCGAGTGGTATTCTACAGATGACAAGGAATTTCCATTGAACGCAGAGACCGTGGAGAATATCGTGAGTGTCTACAGCAAGCTTGAGGCAGAGCGAGAACTGAAAGGCGGCGATGACATTTCCGCATATGGCCTGGATGAGCCAACGTATTATGTGACGATGACAGACAGCGATGGCGGCGAGACGACCGTGAATATCGGAAATGCAGCCGAAGACGATTATTATGCGATGGTGGCGGGCGAGAGCACGGCTTATACGATTGCGGCAGATAAAATTACGGATCTGCAGACACCACTGACTGATATGGCAGCACTCGATGAATTTCCGCATATTGCAAGTGGAAATCTTGTCAGTGAGGAAATCAAGACTGGCGGGGGCAAGACAAAGTACGAGTCAGATAATGATGATGACTCGGAAAATATTGCAGCGGTAGCCGGAGGCCTGGGTGCGCTTTCACTTGATACGCCGGTTGATTATCATATGGCAGATGCGGACGCGTCGAAATATGGTCTGGATGAGGCGAGCCGCACGACGGTAACTGCTGTTTATACGAAGGATGACGCCAAGCAGACGGTAATCTTATATCTGGGGAGTGAAGATGGCAGTGGAAATCGTTATGTGCAACTGGACGGTTCCAAAATCGTCTACACAGTTACGACCGAAATCTGCAACAATATTTTAAATGTATCGGATGGCACCGAAGATTCTGCAGAATAAATGTAACAAAATATCTGCAACTGAAATTGTAAATGTCGTTTTCACAGGGGAAGCCTTGTGGAAATGGCATTTTTAAGTTCAGTTTATACTTATTTTAGAAGGTAAAGAGGATTGTTAATAAGATTTTAATTGACAGATGGCCTCAAAAGTCAGAGAATAGGTTCTATGCAAGACAAAAATATGAAATGTTCAATGGAATATGGAATGAAATGAGGCGTATGTTATGAAAGAAAAATTAATTCGGTTTATGCAGGGTCGATATGGGGTGGATTCCCTTTCTAAGGTAGTTACAACCATCGGATTTATCGCATTGATTGTGGGAATGTTTTCGAAGACGAATATCGTGTACTGGATTGGATGGGTGCTTATAATCTATGCTTATTACCGCATGTTCTCTAAGAATATTGGTAAGCGGCAGCAGGAGAACCAGCTCTATCTGGATAAGACGTATAAGCTGCGCTGCAAGTTTGCGGCATGGAAGAACCGTTTGGCACAGGGAAAGAATTACCATATCTATGCATGTCCAAGCTGTAAACAGAAGATTCGGATTCCAAGAGGTAAGGGCAAGATCGAAGTTCGCTGCCCGAAGTGTGGAACTACATTTATGAAACGTAGTTAGGAAAGGCGCAGCAAAATGTTTGGCTATATTATTATTAATAAAGCGGAGATGAAGTTCAAGGATTTTGATTTGTATCATTCTTATTATTGCGGACTCTGCAGCGTTCTGAAGAAAAAGTATGGCAAGCGCGGGCAGATGACACTCTCCTATGACATGACATTTCTGCTGATGCTGCTGACCGGTCTGTATGAGCCGGAATCACAGCAGGGGAAGGCGAGATGTATCGCACATCCATTTGAGAAGCATGCAACGTCTGTGAATGAATATACAGAGTATGTTGCCGATATGAATATCCTGTTATCTTATTACAAATGCAAGGATGACTGGCAGGATGAGAAGAAGTTTTCGAAGATGATATTTGCAAAGATGCTGGAGTCGAAGAATGAAAAGGTTCGTAAGAAATATGAAAAGAAGGCAGAGATTATCGCAAAAAATCTGAATCTTATTTTCGAGAGCGAGCAGCAAAACGAGACGAATATCGACAAGATGGCAGGTTATTTCGGGGAAATCATGGGACAGATTTTCATGTATCAGGATGACATCTGGAAGGACAGTCTGTACAAGATTGGCTTTTACCTGGGAAAGTTCATCTACCTGATGGATGCTTATGAAGATATAGAAGAAGACATTAAGAAGAACAATTATAATCCATTTATTACGACGTGGCGTTTACCTGATTTTGATGAGAAATGTCGTGGAATTTTGACGATGATGATGGCGGAATGTTCAAAGGAATTTGAAAAACTTCCGATTATAGAGTATACTGATATCCTACGCAACATTTTATACTCAGGTGTGTGGTGCAGATACGAGCTCGTAAGAGCAAAACGAAGTGAGAAGGACAAGGACAGGAGAAAGAATGGATCCATATAGAGTATTGGGAGTGGACAGAGGTGCTTCCGATGAGGAAATAAAAAAGGCATACCGTGCGATGAGCCGTAAATATCATCCGGATGCAAATATTAATAATCCACATAAAGATCAGGCGGAGGCGAAATTCAAGGAAGTACAGCAGGCTTATCAGCAGATCATGAAGGAAAAGGAATACGGGACGGATTACGGCAGTTCCAATGGAAACAGTGCATATGGCGCATACGGTGGTTTTGGTGGCTTTGGAGGACAGCAGCGGCAGCAGTCGAGCCAGAGTGAGGGTGATATCCACCTTCAGGCAGCAGCGAACTACATAAGAAGCGGTCATTATCAAGAAGCATTGAATGTATTAGAGGGCATGTCGAATCGAAGTGCACTCTGGTACTTTTATAGTGCATCGGCAAATTCCGGTGCGGGAAATAATGTGGTTGCATTAGACCATGCTCAGAAGGCAGTATCTATGGAACCAGGAAATATGCAGTACCAGATGCTGCTCCAACAGCTCCAGGGCGGCGGTGGCTGGTATCAGAGCCAGCAGAGTGCTTACGGCTATCCAACGATGAGTGGAAATGGCGTGTGTCTGAAGCTTTGCATTGCACAGATGGTCTGCAGCATGTGCTGCGGAGGCGGCGGAATGTGCTGTGGGGGAAGTCCGCAGTATATGTAAGAGGATGCTTGTGTTTGGCGGACTGGTTGAAGTCCTTCTGCGGGAGCGGGCAGCGCTGTGACGGATGACTTCATAAAGGTTAAGAACTGGTAAATAAAAAAGAGGCGTATCTAGCCGAAGCGTGATGAGGCGAGCAAGAATCTGATGATTCTTACTCTTCGCATCACTTGAACTATGCACTTGAGGCGCATAGTTCATCGACTAGGTACGCTTCTTTTTTATCAACCAGTTCTAGAACCTCCATGAAATGCCCCCGCCACAGCGCTGCCCGCTCCCGCAGATTCCTTCAAGACAGCCAACAAACATGACCGTTCGGGGCTGCTGGCGGGGATTGGAAGGCATTGAATAGTTGCAGGAAGAAGCTTTTTGCGCTCTAACCAGTTTGTTTTGGTTTGTCTTCATAGCCTGAACATTCATATTTGCCATCTGTCTTGAAGGAATCCGTGTGAGCGTAGAATGATGTCGACACGGACATTTCACGGAAGTTGTAGAGTTACTTAAGTAAAATAAGAAAGCATGCTGGATAGACACTTCGTATATCAGATATGAAGTGTCAGTGATGCGAAGCGCAAGAATCATCAGATTTTTGCGCGCCTCATCACGGTGATCCAGCACGCTCTCTTATTTTGCTTTAGTAACTCTAGACTTGCATGATCGTCCGCGGCGGCATCATTCTATGCTCACATGGATGGTCTTCATACAGACGACAAACATGAATTTCCCGTGAACCTAGTCACTGCTCCTATTTTGTGATAAAATGGATACGATTATGGCAAAGGGGATATGACCGATGGTAAAAGATAAGAAAAGAATTGTGTTTGCGTTGCTGGGAGTATGCATTCTTGCTACGGTGCTGGGATTGGCATTATATTTTGGAAAAAAGAGGACGGTGTCATCTCAGCGAGCACCCATTCGTATGGGGGTGAAGTCCGTAGATCCGGTGGCGGATTCATCGGATTTTGTAATGCTCTCTGATGTGGACCCGGATATTAAGCAGGAGATCCGATATGATACGACTTATAATTTTATGGGAAAGCAGATGGAAGGCTTTGATGCTCCGGTTGCAATCTTGACGAAAGAATCTGCGGATGCGCTTCATAAAGCAAATGAGAAACTGATGCGTAATGGATATTGTTTGAAATTGTATAATGCATATTGTCCGAAAGGGACTGTGGATGAGATGTACCGCTGGTCAAAAGATGAGAATCATATTTTGAATCAGAAGTATTTTTATCCGAACCTTGCGGATAAGGCGGCTATTTTTCGAGATGGATACCTTTCTGTGAACAGCGCATTTTCACGAGGAAGCACGGTTGCTGTCACTCTTGTGAACCTGGAGGACGGAAAAGAAGTGGATATGGGAAGTCTGTTTGACTATTTTGATCCGGTATCATTTACGAATACAGCAGACATTTCAGCGGTGCAAAAAGATAATCGTGACTATTTGGAAATGATTATGAAGCATTGTGGCTTTGAGCATTCTGGAAAAGTGTGGTGGCAGTTTACACTGAGTGACGAACCATATCCGGAAACGTATTTTGAATTTTCAGTGGATATTTTAACAAAGGAGGTTTATTTTTAGATGATTAAAGTAATAGCGGCAGATTTGGATGGGACGCTTTTGGGCACGAACCATGTGCTGAATCAGGAGACATATGAGGCAATTTTGCGGGCACAGGCGGCGGGCATTCGCTTTGTGGTCGCGACAGGCAGAGATTATTTAGGTGCAGTGAGGACATTTGATGGCTACGAATTGGATTGTGACTGGATTGTGGCGAGCGGAGCGGAGCTTCGGAATCAAAAAGGGGAGATCCTGCAGAGCATACCGATGCGGCAGGAAGATTTTCCTATGATTTTAGAACGCTTAAAAGGTCTGAATGTACATACCAGATTTTGTGTGACAGGTTCCGATTACGTGATCGGAAATGAAGAGGAAGTATATCAAAATATGAAGGAAGAGGCGAAGCTCTGGCTGAACATCAAAGAAGGCGAGAAGGTAGAGGAGCATAAAGAATTCAAAGTGGCAATGAAGCGGGTTCATTGTGTTAAGAGTCTGGATGAGCTGTTTCAGAAAAACCTTTCTGTATATAAGGTGTTCATTTCCTCGGCAGATACTTCACAGATTGCTGCGGCAAATGAGAGACTGGAAGGCATTTCGGGGATTGCGTCAGCATCTTCTTTTGTGACGAATATCGAGCTGACGGATGAAAAAGCGCAGAAGGGACCGATTATCAAGCAGTATATTGAAGAACGCGGTTATCAGATGGAAGAAGTCATGGTTCTGGGGGACAGTCTGAATGATTATTCCATGATTTCAATGGACTTTGGCGCAACCATTGCAATGGAAAATGCGATGGAGAAAATCAAGAACACTGCAAAATATGTGACGAAATCGAATGCAGATAATGGTGTGGCATTTGCGATTGATCGTCTGCTTTCACAGCGCGAAATGAGTTGTAGATAGACATATTATGCCAATTAAAATAAGACGGAAAGATGAGGGGAAATGTTATGGGAATCATCAAAAATGTGACAAAACAGACGGATAATAAGTTTTTAAATATATACGAGCTGGATCGCGAGAATAAAGCGGGGCGTTCTGGAAAATACTGGGTTGCGTCAAGGGCGAAGACTACGGAGGACCTCAAACTGAAAAGTGGGATTGTAAATCCGGATGGAATCATCATTTACGCAATTTGTGAGGGAAAGGTTGTTCTGATTCGCCAGTACCGCTATCCGCTAAACGGATATATCTATGAATTTCCGGCAGGACTTGTGGATGAAGGGGAAGACATGATGGAAGCCGGAATCCGGGAGATGAAAGAAGAGACGGGGCTGACCTTAGAACCAATTCCGGTTGATGCGGCATATTCGAAGCCTTATTTCACATCTGTCGGCATGTCAGATGAAGCGTGTGGAACGATTTATGGATATGCCTTCGGAGAGGTGACACAGAAATATCAGGAAGAGAGCGAAGAAATTGAAATCGTACTCGCGGACAAAGCGGAAATCCGGCGCATTTTGAAAGAAGAAAATGTAGCGATTATGTGTTCCTATATGCTGATGCATTATCTGCAGGATGATGAACCATTTGCATTTTTGCGGGAGGAAATTTAAGAAAAGCTTAATTTTACATCAATAAAAGAGTGTGATATATTAAGACGGTAAGAAAAGTATGTTCAATATGAAAAGGGGAGATGATCATATGAAGATGAAAAACATAATACCATTTTTGCTTGCGGCAGTTTTAGTTGCGACAAGTGTGCCTTTCACTGCAAATGCAAGCGCAGTCGCAGGTGACGGAACAGAAGTGCAGTCAGCGCAAGATGGAACAACAGATAGCACAGGAACGACAGACAGTACAGGGACAACAGACAGTACAGGAACGACAGACAGTGCAGGAACAACCGACGGAACAGGAACAGCAGATGGCTCTACAACGAGTGAAGGCACGGAAGGTGGAAATGGAACGGGAGACACGACCGGTACTGCTACAGATAGTACGACAGACACTACGACGGCGGCAGGCACAGGGGATAAAGAGACTATTTCCGATAATACCATGAATGATCCGGATACCAGCCGTGTAGTAACACTTGGAGAGGCGCTATCAGACGCACAGAAGACAACGATGTATGAATATTTTGGCGTGAAGGCAGAGAATGTCAGCACCATCATAGTGACACATGCTGATGAAGTGAAATATATGGAAGGGATTGCGACTGCAGAACAGATTGGAACGAATACAGTTAGCTGCGCCTATATTGAGCTTACAACATCAGGCGGAATCAAGGTTAAGACGGCAAATCTGAACTTTGTTACAAGTCAGATGATTGCCAGTGCACTTACGACAGCAGGGATAGAAAACTGTAATGTTGTAGCAGCCTGCCCATTCCAAGTATCAGGAACAGGAGCACTTACCGGAATTATGAAGGCATATGAATCGGCAAGTGGTGAGGCGCTTGATGAAGGTAAGAAACAGGCAGCAACGGAAGAGATTGTATTAACAGGTGCTCTGTCTGACGCAATTGGTGAGGAAGAGGCGACGGCAGTCGTAAACGAAGCTAAGACAGAGATTTTGGACAAGGGTCTGACAGATGCAGATGAGATTGGCGCAGCAGTAGATAAAATTGCTGCAAATCACGGAGCAACATTGACGGATGATCAGAGATCGCAGATTATCAGCCTGCTCCAGAAGATGTCGCAATATGATTATGATTTGAGTTCGATTCAGAGTACAATAGATAATCTGAGTGAACAGGTTGGCGGACTGACAAAGGCATGGGATTCTGTAAAGAGCTTTTTCGTAGGCTCCGGTAATGGGATTATCAGTGACACAGATGACAGTGTGCTGGGCAGCGATGTTGTAACAACAAGTACAGTTGACGAGAGTGGTTTCAAAGATGGACTGCTGACGAGAATCAAGAATCTGTTTTCCGGTAATTAATGGAATAGAAGAAAGACAGCCCTCAATCCTATCATGGGACTGAGGGCTTCTTAAATAAATAAGAAGGAGAGATATTATGAACCCAATGGATTACATGAAAGTATTTGGAATGTGGAATAAGTTTAAGGAGAATCATCCGAAGTTCCCGGCATTTTTAAAAGCAGCGGCGCAGAGTGGTCTGAAGGAAGACACAATTATGGAGATTAAAATTACAACGGCAGAGGGTGAAGTAATCGAGTCGAACCTGAGAATATCTGCTTCGGATATGGAACTCGTTGAGGAATTCAAGCAATTGAGTACAAATGTATGAGAATCTTAGTAGACGCAGATGCATGTCCGGTCGTAAGAATCGTAGAACGTGTCGCGAAGGAGCATGAGATTCCTGTTATATTATTATGTGATACGAATCATGTCCTCCGGTCTGATTACAGTGAAGTTAAGGTGATTGATGCAGGGAGAGATGCGGTTGACTTTGCACTTCTCGGAGCGTGCAGCGCAGGAGATATTGTGGTAACTCAGGATTATGGTGTGGCGGCAATGATTCTTGGAAAAGGTGCATATGGAATTCACCAGAGTGGCAAATGGTACACAAATGATAACATTGATCAGCTTCTGATGGAACGTCATATGGCTGGAAAAGCAAGGCGGGCGAAGAAAAAGCACCATGTAAAAGGTCCGGCGAAGAGGACTGAGGAGGATGATGCTCGGTTCGAGGAAGGATTTCGAGGATTGGTGGAGCGCGAAATTCATGGCTGAAGTGAAAAACTAATTTTCACTTTGAAAGGGCAATGGATAAAAAAGTGCTTGCAATTGGGAAATTAATGTAGTATGATAATATCAATAACAGTAATTATTACTATTTATGAACAAGGAGGTTCACATGAGCAAGCATTTATCTATGGATGTTCGAGTACCGATCGAACAGGACAACCCGGCGATTATGAGAAATGAATCGCTATGTATTCAATGTGGTCAGTGTAAGAATGTCTGTACGAATGATATTCGGGTGCACGGGACGTATTCATTATCAGAGACGGATGACACGGCGGTCTGTATCCACTGCGGACAGTGTGCGAATGTCTGTCCGGTCAGCAGCATCACAGAGAAGTATGAATATAACGATGTTGCTGCAGCAATTCAGAATCCGGATAAGATTGTAATCTTTAGTACATCCCCATCGGTTCGAATTGCACTGGGAGAAGAATTTGACATGGCAGACGGAAGCTTTGTGGAAGGCAAGATGGTCGCACTGCTTCGACAGCTTGGTGGAGATTATATCTTAGATACGAACTTTTCTGCGGATCTTACCATTGTGGAAGAGGCAAGTGAGTTAATTGAACGTATTACCAAGGGAACGAAGCCATTGCCACAGTTTACCAGTTGCTGTCCGGCATGGGTCAAGTATGCGGAGATTTATCATCCGGATATGCTCGAACACATTTCCTCGGCAAAGAGCCCGATTGGAATGCAGGGACCGACGATTAAAACATATTTTGCAAAGAAGATGGGGATTGACCCGAAGAAGATTGTGAATGTTGCGGTTACACCTTGTACAGCGAAGAAGTACGAAATTCGCAGAGACGAGATGAAGGCTGCGGGCGAGTATCTCGGTATGGAAGATATGCGGGATATGGATTATGTCATTACAACACGTGAACTTGCCAAATGGGCGAAGGAGAACGAGATCGATTTTGCGGCACTTGCAGATGACAAATATGATTCCCTTATGGGAACGGCTTCGGGAGCTGGTGTCATTTTCGGAAATACCGGTGGAGTTATGGAAGCAGCGCTTCGAACGGCATATGAATTCATAACCGGAGAAAAAGCACCGGCAGTGCTATACGAATTAGAGCCGGTACGCGGCATGGATGGAATCAGAGAAGCCACACTTAAGGTGGGTGATCTGGATGTCAATGTTGCTGTTGTCTATGGCACAGCCAATGCAACGAAGTTGATAGAACAGCTAAAAGCAGGCGATAAGCAGTACCATTTCATCGAAGTAATGACCTGTCCGGGCGGATGCATCGGCGGCGGTGGACAGCCAAAAGGAACCATTGAAAAAGGCGACGAACTTCGCAAGGCAAGAATTGCAGGGCTATATAAGAAAGATCGGAGCATGACAGTTCGTAACAGTCATGACAATGAAGAGATAAAACAGCTATATGAAGAATTTTATGGGAAACCATTATCCGAGTTAGCGGAGAAAATGTTACATACAAACTATCAAAATAAAAGTGAATTATTAGGAGGAAAGAAAACTATGAGTACAGTAAAATATCGTTGCAGCGTATGTGGATATGTTCATGAAGGCGAATTAGAGGATGGTTTCACATGTCCAATCTGTAAACAGCCGGCTTCTGTATTTGAGAAAGTGGAAGAAGCAGTAGGCGGAGAGAACCCATATGCAGGAACACAGACAGAGAAAAATCTGATGGAAGCATTTTCAGGAGAAAGTCAGGCAAGAAACAAATATACATATTTTGCTAATATTGCGACCAGAGAAGGGTACGATCAGTTATCAGAGATTTTCCTGAAAACAGCTAGAAATGAGCAGGAGCATGCGAGAGTATGGTATCAGGAATTAGGAAATCTCGGAGATACAGCAACCAACTTACTCCATGCAGCAGAGGGTGAGAACTATGAGTGGACAGATATGTATGACCGATTTGCAAAGGATGCAGACAAAGAAGGATTCCACGAGTTAGCAGAGAAATTCCGTAAGGTTGCAGCAATTGAGAAAACACATGAAGAAAGATATCGCACACTTTTAGATAACGTTGAAATGAAACAGGTATTTGAAAAGAGCGAAGAAGCAATCTGGGAATGCCGTATTTGCGGACACCTTGTAATAGGAAGAAAGGCACCTGAAGTTTGCCCGGTTTGTGGTATGAGCCAGTCATTCTTCGAGACAAGAAAAGAGAATTATTAAGATAACAAGGGTCGGGCAAATAAAATGCCCGACCTTCTTAATTTAACCATTTTTCTTCAATCTCTTTGCGTAGTTGACAAAACATTTCATAATATGAATCTTTTGTCTGTTGAACAATATCGAAAGCGATGTTCTTATTGTATGCATGTGCTACGTTATCTCTTGTAACCAGAGCATTGAGCCAAAGTTGCTCATCATGAATCATCCCTGCCTGAAATGCCGTTTTTAACACTTGCCTTGGGGAACCAGTTGAACCTTCTGCAAAACCTTGTTTCTCCAATATTTCTTTTATAGCCTTCCACGACTGTTCAAAGCAGATCTCATATAATGCAACCAATCCGATTAATATTACATTTGTATAAGGTTCTGAATAATCATAAATATCTTTTAAATTCTCTAATGATGAACAGAAATTATCAAATTTCCTCATATATTGCTATGCCTTCTTTCTGTATTGATTCTAATAATTCGGGCTGTATAGATCCCTCCAAATTTACAATATCATATTTCAGAAGTGTACTCGTCTCTTCTTCCATATGAAGAACAAAGTTTATGTAATTACCACCGCGAATGGCTAAATCAATATCACTGGCTTTTCGAAAATCGCCTCTGGATCTAGAACCAAACAAAATAACCTTTTCGACACCATCCTGCTTAGCCCACCATCTAATCTCTTCTAATAATTTTTCAGATATTCCATTATAACACATACGATCTTTCCCCTTAAAATATCAGACGCTCTGTAATGTTCCAATGAATACAATGAAACTAGGAACAAAAAAACTTATGTAGATATAGTATCATCTATGTTAGCTTTAGTGAACCCTCACATGACTGAAGTCGCGTGCTTCCTGTTTCGGCGTAAATCGCCACAATAAATGCTGGTCTTATGCTTACTCCACAGGCGTAGATTATACTGTTTGGACAGTTCCTGCCCTACAGTTTTTTGTTTCCTTTATAAGTAATATTTTTTATTATGCTGCCATATGGCAGTACATCTCATACCCTTTATTTCTAATGTTGATCGCTGCGTTTAAGTCTCGATCCAGGTTCATTCCACACTCACAGATATATCGTCTCTGTTCCAATGATATTTCCTTCACGCTCCCACATCGACTGCAAGTTTTGGAGGATGGATACCATTTATCAACAACCATCAGTTGTTTTCCGCGATCTGCAAGTTTATACGCCAGCATGGATGTGAACATCCCATACCCATTATCTAATGTAGCCTTTCCATTCCTAAAGCCTTGATTAGACATACTGCGCATATTCAGATCTTCGATGCACACCATATCATACCGATTGGCTATCTCGGTTGACTGCTTATGCAGGAAGTCCTTTCTCTGGTTTGCTGATTTCCGATGGATTTTGGCTATCTTATGTTTCTGTTTCTCATAATTCTTAGAACCGATGACTTTGTGCTTCTGTTTCCACTGGGCTTTTGCTAACTTTTTCTGATTCATACGGTAAAAATGCGGCATATGCGCACACTTTCCTTCTGAATCCATATAAAGACCATCCGACTTATAATCAAGTCCTAACACCTTGTTATAACATACTCCTATTGGAATTATCTCTGCTTCATAAGCATACAGAACTGACACATAGAAACTGCCATCACGTTCCATCACAATTGTTGCCTGCTTGATGTTCCATAAGGTGTCTGCCTTTCGGTGAATAACAGCCCGCACTTTTCCCAACTTTGGGAGCTGAATCATATCTTCGAATATCTTAATGTTTCCGTTTGTAAAATTCGTTGTATAAGATGTCCGGCTGCGATGCCTGCTCTTAAATCTTGGATAACCTCCCTGTTTTTTGAAGAATCTTTGATATCCTGCATCCAACGCATAGATTGCATTCGTCAACGCAAATTTATCCACTTCCCTTAACCATGGATAATCCTTTTTCAGTATACGATTACAATCGTTATTGCAATCCGTTCGGCTCAGATGCTTCTGCCCTTTTTCATATCGCTCTTTCTGCTGGGAAAGATAATGATTATATACAAAACGACAACAGCCAAATGTATTCCATAACTTCTGTTCCTGTTCCTTTGTCGGATAAATGCGATACAAAAATGCTCTGTTCACAGACCTCACTCCTACTTCTTTTTCTGACTCTCAATGTAATGCTTCACCTGCTCAAAACTACGGTCACTTACCGTGACGGCACAGTAACTCGGATTCCAGAGATGTCCGCCCCACAAACTTGATTTCAGTTCCGGGTGATCAAGAAAAAGTCTTCTTGCCAAATTTCCTTTCATGATCTTGATCATATCTGAAATCAAAAACTGTGGTCTACAATCTAGTAAAAGATGGATATGATCCGGCATGACCTCCATTGCCACTATCCGAAATGCATACTGCTCTGCAATAAGCTGAAGCAAGTCTTTACACTCCTGTGCTATTCCATCTTTAAGAATTTGTTTACGATATTTTGTACACCAGACAATATGGTATTGTAAGGAGTAGACATACCCACGACCATACGTAAGTTTTGAAATATTGTTTAAATCAAATGTTTTTTCCATATACATATAATACCATATGTAAACATATAAATCAAGATGCTTTCGAATGTATGTTCTTCCTTGTGCTGCATAAAATAGTTCGAAATCAGTTCGTGAAAGATCGTGAATGAACACTAATTGGACATATTTATGCAACACACGCTGAAGAGTTGGGCTGTTCCAGAAGAACACTCTATTCCTACATTGACTCTTGTATCTTTGATGTGAGAAATGGCGATTTAAGACGTGTGGTTCGTTACAAAAAGCGCAAGACATCAACACTGACCAGCGCTAAGGATCGTTCTTATCGAATCAATCATAACTATGAAGATTTTGAAGCATACATGAAAGAACATCCAGATACGAATGTTGTAGAAATGGATTGTGTCGAAGGTAAGCAATGTGAAAGTCCTACGATTTTAACGTTTACTTTTCGCAACTGTAATCTAATGCTGATGTTTCTCATGGAGAATCAAGATCAGGAGTGTGTACTTGAAGTCTTTATCTGGTTTGAAACTGTATTGGGGCAGGAAGCATTCAAAAGACTTTTTCCAGTTATTCTTACGGATGGTGGTTCAGAATTCTCGGCACGCACGGAAATGGAAGAATTCTGTGATGGAACCAAAAGTACGACGGTGTTTTATTGCGACCCATACAGCTTTTGGCAAAAGGGTGTCTGCGAAAAGAACCATGAGTATATACGTTACATCAAACCAAAAGGAAGTACATTCATTGATTTAGATGATGATAAAATCAGACTTATGATGAATCACATTAATAACGAGAAAAGAGACAGTCTAAATGGACATAGCCCATATGAACTCTCTCTTTTACTCTTGGACAATACGCTACATGAAGCACTTGACTTAACGGCAATCGCGCCTGACGACGTTATGCTTTGTCCAAACTTATTAAAATAAAATAGTACAAGCACAGGCAGATTTCACTGCACCAGAATTTAGTCTTACACAAAGGCATGTGGAATTTAGTCTCGCACACTATTTTCAGATGCCCACTTAGAATGCAGTAAAACTTGTATTTTGGGTGCTTCTAGGTTCATTATACGATAAATATATGAAGTTGTTAAGATGCAAAATAGAATTAAGTTCCGCAGATTTACTGCGGTAACGAGTAACTGGAATTTAGTTTTTCATTTAAGTTTCGTGAAAGATCGTGAATGAACAGCAATTCGAAGACAGATAAAGTAAAATGAATAAAATCCTCAAGTGCCGGAAGACACCTAATTATTTTATGCTGACTAACTCACAACTAAAGTAACAAGAATGCGTCAGCATTGTTTTCAATCAGTAATTTTCGACTTAAGTTATCAAATTATTTTGAGAGTTCAATAAACCTGCATTTGATATCAGCACCGATCATATCAATCACAGCCATGGAAGCCCGGCTATTTCCGCGTGGTCTTCCGGCGCTGCCCGGATTGAGATACATACAGCCTCTTTTTGTATAGCACATCTGTTGATGTGTGTGTCCGAACACAATGACATCCGGTTCATCCGCAATGTACGAAATTTTATTCAAATCGTGAATGAGATAAAAAATCCGTCCCCCAATTGGAAATGCAAGTGTCTCCGGAAGATGAGAAGCCCAATGTCCGTAGTCGCAATTGCCGCGAACCATATAGAACGGGATGCCAAGTGCCTTCAATTCTTCATAACATTTCTCCGTGCCAAAATCACCTGCGTGAATGATGTAATCGCAGGTTTTCAACTCCTCTTTCAATTCTTTTCGTAGAACGCCGTGTGTGTCAGAAAGAATTCCAAGTTTCATAAGCAACTCCTTTTCTTTCCTTATACTATAGCATACCGCAGCCGCTGGCTGCAATCAAACCTAGTAACGAAACAAGAATCATCCTATTCGTAGATGCATGTGCTATAATGCACATATACGGTATCTATGTACCACTCAATCGGGAACTAAATTCCCCT
>JAQUVD010000036.1 GCA_028693555.1 Hespellia sp. | reverse complement strand
AAGGCCGGGAACTGTTAAATCTGAGGCTCTATCCATGTGCTCCAGGCATTGGAACAATAAGAAATAAAGAAAAAGAGTGATTTCTTAAAATTAACACTTGACAAGAGGTCACTTCATAACAGAAAGGGGCGGGAGCATGGAACAAAAGAATTGGATGGAGCTGATGATAAAAGAGACACAGGTGCAGCAGATTCTGGAAATGAATCCATTTACTTCAAAGTATGGACTGGTGCTGACGGAGGAGGATTCAAAGGTTTTAGTGGCTGAGCGAAAAGAATCTCTCAAAAAGGAGCGGAGGATCGAATTTGGTGAGAGTATTCTTTCGAAGATCATTTACGCATTCTGCGATTCAACATGGATCAATCAGAGTGATTACAGAGAAACACTGATCCGTCTGCAGGATATTTTTTATCTGTATAAAAATGAAATGCTGGATGAAATAACGGATGATGAACTCATTGCATTTATGCGCCAGCAGTTTGAGGATGTATGCGGCGGAGATCTGGACTATCTGGAAAATACCTGTCTGGATGTGTTCGCCCAGGCAATCCGTGCAGGATATAAGGATTATCAAGTAAATGGCGGACAGGGGGAGAATGCAAAATTCGACCTTACGCGGCGATGGGACCGGGATCTGTATCTGGCAGCTTTGGAGGAGGTAAACTAAGTGGAAATGAAACGAAGCAGGATGGAAGAAGTAGTAGAACTTGTTGCAAAGCTGGCGGCATCTTACACGGGCCTTGAGCATTCATCTGTCACTTACGAAACGGCACAGATGCTTATGGGAGCCGTATTGTATTGCATTCAGGAATATGAAGGACAGCAGAAAGAAGGGATGTTGGAGGGAGATTCGACACCGGCGTCACAGGCATATCAAATGGGTTATGAAAAGGTTCTGGAAAAGACGATCCGACTAAAGACGCTTTATCATGATATGATTTCGGAATTTCAGGATTATGGGATGAAGTGTCTAAGTGAGGTTATCATGCAGGGAATTCCGGCATTTCTTGTAAACTATGATGCAAAATATATGCCACAGGATACCATTCTTACGCTTGATTATCCGATTCTTGAGAGCATGAAGGGGATTAGCGGCGTAGATGCCGTATTTCGCTATATGCAGTGCATCTGTCTGGAACAGAAGTTTCTTGCAGTGTTTGAAGGAACTTATGTGACCGATGTTTTGAGAGTCTTTCATGAAGATTATGAAGATCTCTTTGAAAATATTTGTGAAATCGTCCTGCAAAATATGTACGGACATCTGATTTTGCAAAAACCATTTGCGAAGTTGGAAATCAGCCGTGAAGAACATGAGGAAATCGAAAAAACAGTAGCAGAAAAGACGGTCGACGAGTTGGAGGCGGATGTTGATCAAATGATTATGACGGTGGTGGAGCGATATTTTAAAAATGATGTACAGTTGTATCAATACCTAAGCAAGGATAGCAGAAACATCGCAGTTCGTGTGAAACATTGGGTGTACGTTAAGAACTGAACATGATAAACTTAGGACAGATTTGAAGGAATAAAATGACTTCGTAGGGGTTGAAAAAAATAGTCAATCAGGTATGCTAGATTTAAGGCTTGACCGATGTGGTCAAACCGAACAAGTCAGAGCGTCATTTATCTCGCGAAGAAGGGGAAGGTTTATGAATGATAAATTTTATGAACTGCCGGAGGAAAAGCAGCTCAGGATTCTCAACGCAGCAATGGAGGTCTTTGGTCTGCATGAATACAAGCGTGCCTCGACCGACGTAATTGCTGCAAAAGCAGGTGTTTCCAAGGGCCTGCTCTTCTACTATTTTCACAATAAAAGGGAACTATATCTCTATCTGTATCATTATGTTGCAGATATTATGAAAAAGCAGATTGTAAACAAAGAATTTCAGGAAATTACGGATTTTTATGAGGTGCTAGAGTATTCGGCGCGAGAAAAAGTACGTATTTTGGAAAAGAATCCGTATCTTCTGGAATTTGCAGTCAAGACATTTTATTCAGAAAAAGAGGATGTATCAGGTGAACTTCAGAAGATAACGGTTGAGCAGATGCAAAGCGTATACAAGGAGTATTTTGGACATCTGGATCTATATAAGTTTAAGGAAGATGCCGATCCAATGTACATTTATAAGATGCTGGTGTGGATGGCAGACGGGTATATGCACAATTTGAAAATGAATGGGAAAAAAGTGGAGATGAAGCCTATGATGCAGGAATTTCAGACATGGATGAAAATGCTCAAGAGACTGACATATAAGGAGGACTATCTGGATGAAGACGATAGAAATTAATCATATTACGAAAGACTATGGAGGGCGCCGCGGCGTCTTTGATTTGTCATTTCAGGTGAATCAGGGTGAAGTGCTGGGGTTTTTAGGACCGAACGGAGCAGGTAAGACAACAACGATTCGTCAGCTTATGGGCTACATCAAACCGGACAGCGGAAGCGTGAATATCCTTGGAAAGGACTGCTTTGCACATGCAGATGAGATACAAAGATCGCTTGGATATCTGCCGGGTGAAATTGCATTTATGGATTCCATGAATGGGGTGGAGTTTATTCGTTTCGTGGCAAAGATGAAGCAGATGAAAGACCTCGGACGCGCGCCGGAGCTGATGGAACAGTTTGAACTGAATGCATCGGGCAAATTAAAAAAAATGTCCAAAGGAATGAAACAGAAGATTGGAATTGTCTGCGCGTTTATGCAGGACCCGGATATATTGATTCTAGATGAACCGACCAGCGGGCTGGATCCGTTAATGCAGAATCGATTTGTGGAATTGATCTTAAGTGAAAAGAAGCGTGGGAAAACAATTCTGATGTCCTCTCATATTTTTGAAGAAATTGAAAAGACCTGTGACCGGGCGGCAATCATCCGTGCGGGCGAGCTGGTCGCAGTGGATTCTATGGAAAAACTGTGTTCTGGAAAACGCAAAGAGCTGCAGATTACATTTGAAAATGAGCAGATGGCGGCAGCTTATGTACAGGCATTTGACAAGGCAAAGTGCGATGCGGCAAATAAAAGAACGGTGGTCATGAAGGTTGGAAAAGAACTGGATGCGGCGATTAAACAGGCCGGAAATTATACAGTGACAGATATGGACATTCACACACAGTCACTGGAAGACTTCTTTCTGCATTTTTATGGAGGTGAAATGTGATGAATCTGACATTATATAAAAGAGAGTGGAAAGCAAACTGGGTGATGCTTGTGATTTTTATGGGCGTGCTGACGATGTATGCAACAATGATCGTGAGTATGTTCGACCCGGAGATGGGGGATAGCCTGAAAGTTATGGCAGAGAGTATGCCGGAGGTGTTTGCTGCGTTCGGTATGGCGGATGTCGGTCAGACCCTGCTTGAGTTCGTGACCGGATATCTCTATGGGATTCTTCTGACTGCATTTCCTGCGGTGTACATTATCATATTGGCAAATCGTCTTGTGGCAAAATATGTAGATAATGGCTCTATGGTCTATTTGTTATCCGGTCCACAGAAGCGTGCAAAGATCGTGCAGACGCAGGCTGTTTTCATGGTTACAAGTCTTGCCGTTATGCTGGTGTATGTGATGGGCGTGATATGGATGACCTCCGAGATGCTTTTTCCAAATGAATTGGAAATGGGGGCATTTCTTCGTGTCAATGCCGGTCTGTTTGGACTTTGGATACTGCTTGGCGGAGTGTGCTTTTTGTGTTCCTGCATCTGGAATGAGTCAAAAACAGCAATTGGCATCAGTTCGGCAGTTGTAGTATATTCGGTGCTGGTGCAGATGATTTCTCAGGTGGGAGATAAGTTTGAGAATTTGAAATATGCAACACCGATGACGCTATTTTCGGTGGATGGACTGATTGCAAATGATGGCGAGGCATGGGCAATGTGCGTCGTGATGTATGGTGTGGGGATCGTGTGTTTTGCGGCAGGGATGCAGATTTTCAAGAGGAAGAATCTTCCGCTGTAGATACAATCAACCCTGTAAACAAGTAAAGCGCAATGACATTGAAAAAAACTTACAGCGATTGTAAGTTTTTTTTACGTGTACTGAATGATATGATGAAGACAGAGAAAAAGGGGGTACACATTTATGCAAAATATTCTTGAGATAGAATCCTTACGAAAATATTATGGAAAAAACAATAGTCAGACAAAGGCATTAGACGGAATTACATTTCAGGTAATGCAGGGAGAGTTCCTTGGAATTATGGGCAGCAGCGGGTCGGGAAAGTCTACGCTGTTAAACTGTATCGCAACGGTTATCCGACCGACCGGAGGAAGGATTGTCATGCAGGGAGAAGAAATCCAGCATTTGAAAGGAGATATGCTTGCGCAGTACCGCGGACAGACGATCGGGTATCTCTTTCAAAATTTTGAACTGCTGGATAATCTGACTGGACGCGAAAATATCCTTCTTCCATTATCACTTCACAGTGTTCCGGAAGCTGAGAGTGACCGGAGATTAGAAAAACTGGCTTCCTATCTGGAGGTTGTGGATGTGTTGGATAAATTTCCATCCCAGATGTCAGGGGGACAAAAGCAGCGGATTGCGGCGGCGCGGGCTTTGATCCTTGATCCTGCAATGATTCTGGCTGACGAACCGACCGGGGCATTGGACTCGAAGAATGCCAAGGCATTGATGGAAAAGATGACAGGTCTTAATCGGGAGCAGAAGGCGACGATTCTGATGGTGACCCACGATTGCAACGCGGCAAGCTACTGCAAGCGCATTCTGTTTATTCAGGATGGAGTGATTTTTCACGAGCTTCGAAGAGACATTCCGCGGGAATCACAGCAGGCGTTTTATGAGCGCATTTTAAAGGTAATAGCTCAATTAGGAGGTGGCAGCGCAAATGTTCTTTAAATTAGTGTCACGTAACAGCAAAAGAAATAGAAAAGAAAACGGATTGTTTTTTTCGTCACTGTTGATATCCATTGTTGCATTTTATATGATTCAATCCTTATCGCATCAGGATGTCATGATTTTTCTGACCAAAATGGAAAGTGATGCAGTAGGCAAGCTACTGCTGATGATACCGCTGTTTTATGGTCTGACTCTGATTATTTTGTTCTTTCTGATTTATTTTGCAAGTAAATTCCAGATGGAACGGCGCAGACATGAATTTGGTGTATATCTAATGATGGGAATGAGGCGGTCGCGATTATTTCTTATGCTGCTGGCAGAGGACTTTCGCAGCAGCGTAACCGCACTTTTGATTGGGCTTCCGATTGCCGTTCTTTTATCAGAACTGGTCAGTCTGATTACGGCGCGGCTTGTGGGGCTTGGAATCGCGGACCATCGTTTTTCGATTTCGCTGACTGCTATATTTATGACTGCGGCAGGTTTTCTATTTCTTAAACTGACAGCAGTTTTGATTTTAAGTGGCAAAATCGCAAGGCAGGAAATCGGTACCCTATTGGTGGAAGCACCGGAAGTGGGAAAGAAGGAAAAGCCGCTGCTGTTCTTTTTTGCCGGTCATATAAAAAAAGGAAAGGCGCTGCAGACATTTACGTTCCGGCAGTTGGAGGAACAGGTGATTTATCGTTTCAATACACTGGCAATCAGCTCGCTGCTGATGCTGGCAGCATTGTGCTGTTTTGCAGCAGGCGTGGCAATGGTGCAGTCTCACAGCGGCTCAGAGCAGCATACGCTTGACTATACATTTATAGATCATAGCGCAGAAGAGGTCAGCCGCACGTTGTCGGAATATAATCTGGAGACACAGTTTTCGGAAATAATGGATATAAGAGTTGGTCTTATACGGACAGAAGATGGCGAGTATGAAAATACATTTCAGATGGAGAGTGTTATGGAGGCATTAAGAGCAATGCCAGAGTCAGAGGCGCGGGATGTCCTTTTGAATAATTTCAGCTATGAGACAGCACCTTATGCGATTCCATTGTCAGAGTATAACCAGATTTGTGTACTTTCGAAACAGCCGCCAATAGAACTAAAGGAAGCGCAGGCCGCCGTTTATATCGACCCAGAGTTTTCTTCCTATGAAAGAAATCACATTTTGAACCTCATTTTGAAAAAATATCCTGAAGTCCGGATTGACGGAGCTATTTACCATCTGATAAATGAGGTGCAGACTTTAAGAATTGTGACAGACCGTTCCATCACGCTTTCTTTTGCACTGATTGTGCCGGATGATGTCTTCGAAGAGCTTACGGGTGGAGAATATAGCGGTTATGTAAACGGAGTTCTGAATCCGGATAAAATAAAAGGGAAAAGTCTGCTGAATGCAATATCAGAAATGAATCAAAAGCTAGATAGGACAGGGCTTGTCTATGAAAGCTATCTGCAAAATATGGGGCGGCAGTTATTTTATGTGGTTGCGTCAAGTTATATTACGATTTATCTGGCAATTATTTTCCTGATTATCGCAAATACAGTCATCGGGGTTCAGTTTTTGATGAGCCAGCAGAAAACCGGAAAACGGTACCAGACGCTGATCCAGCTCGGTGCAACCTATCAGACTATGTGCGATTCGGCGGGAAGACAGATCGGATGGTATTTTGGCATTCCGACAGTTGTCGCGGTCATCAGCAGTATCTTTGGTGTGCGCGCGTTGTTTAGCGGACTGCTGTCACCACGCACGCAGGGGCGTATTCCGTCGATGCTGCTGGTTTCCTTGGCTATGATTTTGCTGCTTGGCATGGTAGAATATATCTATATAAAAGCTGTGAAAAAAGCGAGTAACCGTAATATTTTAAAACTGATGGTGCCGGAGCGGGAGGAATAAAAATGAAGCGTATCGTGGTTGTGGAGGATGAGGTTTTCATGCGGGAAGAGCTGGAAAATCTGCTTCAAAAGGCAGGCTATGAAGTGCATGCAGTCGATTTGTTTGAGCATGTGGCAAAGAACCTGCTGGAGATGTCTCCCAACCTGATTCTGCTTGATATTAACCTTCCGAACCTCAGTGGCTTTCAAATCTGTCGGGAAGTGAAGCAGAGAAGTCCGATTCCCGTGGTGATTCTGACCTCACGAGATCAGATGCGGGATGAGCTGCATGCATTAGATATCGGGGCGGATGAGTATCTGACGAAGCCCTGCCGGAAAGAGCGGCTGCTTGCCCGTATCGCAAATGTACTAAAACGTTATGAAGGGCGTGCGAATCTGCTGGAGGGGGAAGGATTTCTTCTGGACCGGCAGACTTATACGCTGTATATCCACGATGCATCGGTCGTACTCCCGAAAAATCAGGGGAAGCTATTAGAAGTGTTCCTGCTTGGCGGACAGAAGGTGGTCACAAAGGAGGATCTGTGTGATGCACTTTGGGGCACATCCGAATTTATAGATGAAAATGCGCTTCAGGTGAATTTAACAAGGCTCAAAAAGACAATGACGAATCTGCAGATGCATCAGAAAATTGTCCCGGTGCGTGGCGCGGGATATCGGCTGATGATGGAGGGTGGACCCGATGAAGCATAATAGGAAGATCATAAAGCGATATGCAGTCTGGCTGTTACTGCTGCTTTTCATAGACGGACTGTCAGCCGTGCTGCTGTGGATTACGGATGCGCAGGCATTTGGAGCTGTTTTGGCGGTGATTATCCTGACAACACTGATCCTGTTTACAGCGGTATTTTGTGTGGTCTGTTACCACGACCGCAAAAAAGAAGCGGCATTTCTGAATTTCGTAAACCAGCCGGATGAATATTATGAAGAGACACTCAAAAAGATTTCAAGTGAAGCGGAGCAGGAGATGATTTCCCAGCTTGGACAGACACTTCGAAGCCGGGCTTCTGAAGCGGAGCAAATGCTCACCCGCGTATGTGAGTACGAGGAATACGTGGAAATGTGGGCACATGAGACGAAAACTCCATTATCGTTACTGACACTTCTGCTCGACAACCGCAGGGAGGAGATTCCTGGAAATGTGGCGCATAAGCTGGACTTCGTTCGAAGTCGTATGCAGGAATCGGTGAATCAGATGCTGTTCTATGCGAGACTTCGGGGCGTGAAAAAGGATTATCTGTTTGAACCGGTGAATCTGGAATTATGTATGAAAGAGGTGCTGGAAGATTACAGACCACTGTTGGAGGAGAAAAACATTGTAGCCACATGTCAGGCACTCGATACGTTCGTCTACAGCGATAAGAGAGGGCTGGGCTTTTTGTTCAGCCAGATTATCAGTAATGCCATCAAATATAGTGACGGTGAAAAAGAGGCAGAGATAAACATCGATGTAGCAGAGGATAAAAAAAGTAAGATCCTGTCTGTCTGTGATAACGGAATCGGCGTGCATGCGTGTGACCTGCCGTATATTTTTGAAAAAGGATTTACCGGAGATTCTGAGGACGGGAGAAGAAAAGCGACAGGAATGGGGCTGTATCTCGCCGGAGTGATTGCCGAAGACCTTCATATTTCGCTGGAGGCGGAATCGGTGTATGGGGAAGGATTTGAGATGAAGATTGGATTTCCTGTGGTGGAACGATGAACTCCTCTCTTTTCCTCTCTTTTTTTGCACTGTTTTATCGAAAAACAATAAAAATATATTGAATTTCAAGAAAAGTTGTGATACGATACAAAAAAGAAAACATAAAATAAGGAGGCGTAGAGGATGAAGAAATTCAATATAATTAGAATTACGAAGGTGATTTTAGATATCATGTTAGTGCTTGGAATTATTACGATTATCACGCTGCCGCTCACCATGCATCTTGCCGGGAAATATTATTCAGCAGAGATTGAAGTACATTTTGTGGCAATGATGTGGATCTTAGGGGCAGCGGCACTTTTCGGAATGCTTATTTTGTATGAGCTGCGTAGCATGATGAAGACGGTAGTTGAGGAAAATTGCTTTGTACAACGAAATGTGACCAGTCTAGATCGCATGGGTGGATTTAGTATCTGCATTTCCGTAATGTTTGTGATAAAGGTATTTGTAGTTCCGACACCGGCAACGGCAGTTATCATTATTGTGTTTTTTATTGCAGCATTATTCAGTGGTGTTCTGGCACGGGTTTTTGCGCAGGCAGTTCGTTACAAAGAAGAAAATGATTTGACAATCTAAGGAGGTGCCATATGGGAATTGTGATTAATCTTGATGTCGTAATGGCACAGAGGAAAATGGGGTTAACAGAATTGTCAAAGGAAGTCGATATCACAATGGCAAACCTTTCCATTCTGAAAAATAATAAGGCAAAGGCAGTACGGTTTTCCACACTGGAAGCAATCTGTAAAGCGTTAGACTGTCAGCCCGGTGATATTATTTCCTATGAGGAGGAGTAGCGATGAAGCAGGAAAAACCAATTATCAAATTGATGAGGGAAAATTATACGTATTTTGGAGGACTTAGTTTTTTATACGGGGTGATTTTTACATTCTGTCTGTATCAGAATGTATATGGTATTACATTTCCAATCTATGTGATTGCAACGATTGTATTCGCTATCTTGTTCATGAAGAAGATGAATTACAAGGTGGTTGAAAAGACCCCGATTTATCTTGTGGGAATGGTCTTACTTGGCATCTCGACAGCGATGACGACGAATGTTGCGCTCCTTCTTTTTAATTGGATTGGAATTGTTCTATTATTCATAGTTTTTATGATCCAGCAGTTTTATACGGATACGAGCTGGAATTTCCCACAGTATCTGAAGCGGATACTGATTTTGATCGGAACAACAGTTTTGAATCTGATCCTTCCGTTTATACATGGGGCGAAGTTCCTGTCAGAGAGTGAAAGCAAGAAAAAGAAGACTATTTTTTCTATTATCGTAGGACTTGCGATTGCACTGCTGCTTTTGGTAATCATTCTTCCACTTCTGCTCAGTTCAGATATGATGTTTGAGAAGCTGTTCGATCACCTTCTAAAGGATATCAACATTCCGACGGTCGTTGGTGCGTGTGTTACATGTGTGATTGGAATTATTACGAGCTATGGATTCATTGCGGCGCTTGGAGAGTATAATTTTCCGGTGCCACAGGAGAAGAAGAGAAAGACATTCAGTCCGGTCATTGGAATTACATTGAATGCGGTGTTAACCGTAATTTACTGCATCTATGTGTTCATTCAGGTGTGTTATGTATTTGCAGGAATGCAGCGGGGGCTTCCGGATGGTGTGACTTATGCAAAATATGCACAGACAGGTTTTTACCAGTTGCTATTTGTTGGAATCATTAATTTTATTTTGGTTATGGTCTGCATGTATGTGTTTGACAATAATCTTGTGCTTAAGATTCTTCTGACAATGATTTGTGGGTGCACATTTCTCATGATGATCTCGGCGGTCTACCGCATGCTGTTATATGTGGGAGAATATCATCTGACCTTTCTTCGTGTGCTGGTTTTGTGGTTTTTGGTTGTGCTGGTCATGATTATGACGGGTGTGATTGTGAGTATGTACAAGAGTAGATTTCCACTGTTCAAATTCATTGTGGGGGTGGTTGCGTGTATGTATATTGCGCTGTCATTATCAAGACCCGATGCATGGATTGCTGCATATGATGTACAGCATACCAAGAGCATGACAAGCAACGATGTGAATTATATGATGCAGTGTTTATCTCAGGACGCAGCTGTGGAGGTCGCACAGATTGATCCGAGAGAGGTACATGATGAATATACGAAAGAAATCAGTGCGGATATTGGATATTTGATGTATGATTATTTTTCGCAAATTGAGATTCGGAATGAAGGAACTTACTTCCGAAAGGCGAATTATTCCCGGATTCGGGCGACTGTGGCTGCACAGAAATGGATGAAAAAGCATCAGGAGTACCGGCGGTAAGAATAAAATAGAAGAGCCTGCGCATTGCGCAGGCTCTCATCTGTCGTTTAGTAATTCTCAACTTTTCTTTCAAAGTATGCTTTTGGATGTGCACATACCGGACATACTTCAGGGGCTTCATTTGCTTCGTGAACGTATCCACAGTTTCTACATTTCCATCCAAGAGGTGCATCATCCTTGAATGTCTTATCTGCTTTGTAAGATTCTAATAATTTGTTGTAGCGTCTCTCATGAGAGGCTTCAACACCTGCAACACCGTGGAACTTTTCAGCGAGCTCTGGGAAACCGTCTTCATCCGCTTCTCTAGCCATGCGTGCATACATATCAGTCCATTCGAATTTCTCACCGGCAGCAGCGTCTGATAAGTTCGTCTCAAGATCACCAATTCCGTGGAATTCTTTAAACCACATCTTTGCGTGCTCTTTTTCCTGATCAGCAGTCTCTAAATATAAAGCGGCAAGCTGTTCATAACCTGCTTTTTTGGCAGCTGAAGCATAGTATGTATACTTGTTGCGTGCCTGAGACTCACCTGCAAATGCATCCATTAAGTTCTGTTCTGTTCTAGTTCCTGCATATTTTGACATATCAAAATCCTCCTTATATTGTAATTACTGTGTCTGTTTTTATTATACGTTCCTCACTGACGGAAAGTCAATGTATCTTTTGTGGTTTAGCCAAAGTATCTTGCTAATAATCCTTCAAATGCTTTTCCGTGGCGAGCTTCGTCTCTTGCCATCTCGTGTACTGTATCGTGGATTGCATCTAAGTTAGCTGCTTTTGCGCGTTTGGCAAGGTCAAATTTACCTGCTGTTGCGCCGTTTTCTGCATCCACTCGCATCTCAAGATTTTTCTTTGTGCTGTCTGTTACAACTTCGCCGAGTAACTCAGCAAATTTAGCAGCATGTTCTGCTTCTTCGTAAGCAGCTTTTTCCCAGTAAAGACCGATCTCCGGATAACCTTCTCTATGTGCAACTCTTGCCATTGCAAGGTACATACCTACTTCTGAACATTCTCCTTCAAAGTTTGCTCGAAGATCAGCTAAGATATCTTCGCTAACACCTTTTGCAACACCTACAACGTGCTCAGCAGCCCAAGTCTTTTCTCCGGACTGCTCTGTGAACTTGTCTGCCGGTGCTTTACAGATTGGACATACCTCCGGTGCTGAATCTCCCTCGTGAACATAACCACATACATTACATACAAATTTACTCATAATTGTTTCTCCTTTTTCTTTGTTTTATTTTGTTTAATTAATAATAGTAATTGTTACTGATATTAATATAACAGATAGAAACTGGAATGTCAATAGGAAATGTAATTATATTTTGGAAAACAAACCATGCCCATTCATAGACCTGCGGTCTATTCATGGACGGCTGGCGCCGTATAATAAAGAAAAAGTACCTGCCTTAGTGAGCGAGCTCCCACGGCAGTGAGTGCCGAATGATTTAGGAAACAAACCATGCCCATTCATAGACCCGTGGTCTATTCATGGACGGCTGGCGCCGTATAATAAAGAAAAAGAATATCCACCTTAGTGAGCAAGCTCCCACGGCGGATATCCTTTTTCTTTATTGCATGGTTTGTAGCTTAACCAAAGTATCTTTTTAATAATCCTTCGAATGCTTTTCCGTGGCGAGCTTCGTCTCTTGCCATTTCATGTACTGTGTCGTGGATTGCATCTAAGTTAGCTGCTTTTGCACGTTTTGCAAGGTCAAATTTACCTGCTGTTGCACCGTTTTCTGCATCAACTCTCATCTCGAGATTTTTCTTTGTGCTGTCTGTTACAACTTCGCCTAATAATTCAGCAAATTTAGCAGCATGTTCTGCTTCTTCGTAAGCAGCTTTTTCCCAGTAAAGACCGATTTCTGGATAGCCTTCTCTATGTGCAACTCTTGCCATTGCAAGGTACATACCAACTTCTGAACATTCACCTTCAAAGTTTGCTCTGAGGTCTGCTGCAATATCTTCGCTGACACCCTTTGCAACACCTACAACATGCTCAGCAGCCCAGGTTTTCTCTCCAGACTGCTCTGTGAACTTGTCTGCAGGAGCCTTACAGATTGGACATACCTCTGGTGCTGAATCTCCCTCGTGAACATAACCACATACATTACATACCCATTTACTCATAATTAATTTCTCCTTTTCTTATTATAATTTTTTTTAATAGTTTTATTTTAACACCAAAGCTATAGAAATAACCATGTGTTAGAAACATATTTCATAAACATTTAACATTATCAGTTCTTTGTAATACAATTACCACAGATTCCATAGAACAAGATGGAATGTGATTCGATAATTCCGTCAAAATTCTTGCCGGCAATCTCATTGACATGGTCAATGTCATCCATTTCCAAATCAATCATGCTTCCGCATTTCTTACAAAAGAAATGATTGTGTGGCATTACGTTTCCATCAAATCTGCACCCGCCGTCCGGAGTATTGATCTTAACTGCTTCTCCGATATCTGATAGTAAATTCAAGTTGCGATAAACAGTGCCAAGGCTGATGTTTGGAAATTCCTCTTTTACATGGAGATAAACCGTATCCGCGGTTGGATGCTCTACCGTACTTGATAAATAAGTTTTGATGGATTCTCGTTGTCTACTATATTTTAATGCTGCCAATGGGAATCCTCCTTTCAAATCAATAACAATAATAGTTACTGAAATCAATATAAAACAAAATTGTAGATTTGTCAACTGCATATTTGAAAAAAATGAAATGTTACAAAAGATTTAACAATTTATAAAAAGGATAAATAATATCTTAAATGTCGTGAAATGACAGAGTTTGTCGAGCGATTAGGGACATACTTATATTGACAGCGGTGCAGGGAATTGATATAATTGCCTCGTAACAATGTTAACAGAAATGTAACATTTAAAACTTCCTACTAAAGATAAAAAACATTCAAAGGAGGTTTTATATGAAACAAAAGTATATGAAGCAAAAACTGGTTGTTGCTGCGCTCGCAGGAACAATCGTGATTCCGGGGAAGGCTTTTACGGTACATGCAGCGGACGATTATGTATTACCAACAGCAGGAATCGAAACGGTATTAGAACAATGTTATCAATCAAGCGTTCAACATCCGATTGAATTATATCTGGTACCGACAGAACAGGGTGAGTATTCTAACAGAGCGTTTGCGAATATAGAGGAAGAATATGTCTATGTTCGCAGCGCTCCTAATACAGAAAGTGATTGGACCGGGAAACTATATTCGGGAAATATCGCGACAGTTCTTGGAGTAGAAGGGGACTATACACAGGTGACATCCGGAAATGTAACCGGATATGTGCCGACAGCAGATCTCTTAACCGGAGGTGCGGCAAAAGAATATGCAGTGAATCAGGTGAAAGAGACAGCAACCGTAACAGCAACGGTATTAAATGTACGAGATGGGCAGAGTACAGATGCCAATATCATCACACAGATAAATTATAATGAAAAATATGCCGTATTGGGTGAACCGATTAATGGATGGTACCCGATACAAGTTGGAAATATAAGTGGCTGGTCTTGCGGTGATTATCTGGAAGTTGCAGACAATCTGTCATATGCAGAATCGAAAGAAGAGGAAGCTGCAAGAATTGCAAAAGAAGAAGCCGATAAGAACGCGGTAGAAGAGACCGCAGCAGTACAGACCGTACAGACAACACCGGCGGCAAGCGGAAGTGGTCAGGCGATTATCGATTACGCGTGTCAGTTTGTAGGAAACCCATATGTATGGGGAGGAACAAGTCTGACCGATGGATGTGACTGTTCGGGATTTGTGCAGTCCGTCTATGCACATTTTGGCGTATCGCTCCCTAGAACGACCTGGGATATGGAGAATGTGGGAACAGCAATCAGCGCAGATGCGGCAATGCCTGGAGACATTTTTTTATATGATGGACATGTCGGACTTTACATGGGAGATGGCACAATTGTCAATGCGATGAATGAAACATATGGAATTGTTGTTTCAGATGCATTGTTCTCAAGTCTTGTTACAATCAGAAGAGTGATTTAAAGCGGTCAAGTATCCGATAGAAAATGCAATTATACAAAATATACAAAATTGTTTTTTTTTGTCGAAAAAGGATGAGCTTGAAAAAAAAGAACTTTTCAACTTATCCACACTGAAAAATAGAAAAAACGTGGAAAAAAGGTCTTTTCAAAAAAGTTATTCACATTATCCACATAAAAACATGTGTTTTCGGTGGATTACTTTGAGAAATAAAAGAACACGCGTTTTGTGAACAAATGACGAAAATCGAAAAATGTCGAAAAAAAATGGAAAAAATATTGACTTTTAAGTTGTCAAAAATTAATAGTGAGTAGTTACACAAGAAAGAGAATTGTCTGAAAAAGAGGTGACTTTTCGCACAGCTCTGAAACAGAACGGATGTGTGATGAATAAATGTTGATAAATTAAATAATTAGGATTATAATAGAAAGCACTGAAGAATAAAGGAGGAAATGAACATGACAGTTTCGAAAGAGACAACAATTGGTACATTAATGGCAGAAGCGCCAACAGTAGCGCCAATTCTTATGGAAATCGGAATGCACTGTCTTGGATGCCCATCAGCTCAGGCTGAGACAATTCAGGAAGCAGCGATGGTTCACGGAATAGATGCAGATTTATTAGTTGAAAAGATTAATGCAGCAATCAATGCATAAGGAATGAAAAAGACAAGGAGCAAAAATCGCTCCTTGTCTTTTTAAATCTGCGAAAGCTTCTGGATTGCATTTGCGGAGATTGTTGTCTCGCAGTGCTCTTCCAGATAAGCCAGAATCGCAGGTGATGCCTTTTCTGACGCTCCATATTCGGAAAGCATATTACAAATCTTATTAAACTCCATGTTCGTGAGATCTGACTGAGTCAGAGCCAATACATAAATTCCGGCAGCGTTGTTCTTGTAAAGTGTATTAGAACCGCTGTATTGTGGCGCAAGCAAGTGCGATACCAAAATCACGCTGTCGATATCTTCAAATGAGAAGAGACGTACTTGAAATGGTGTAGATGATTCTTTCTCAGGGGGAACTGCACTTGCAGTCGCACCTTTCACTTTGTCAAGTAAATCTAAAAATTCTTCAGCTCCTTCTAGCTTTTCGAGCTGCGGCGTGTTTGTATTTGAATCAAAATCACCATTTGGTGTAAATTTTGAAAATCGCGTATCTAGTTCTTCTGGATCTTCGACTTTCGTAATGATCAGCACAAGAGAATCTGCGGAAGCAGGAATTGCCTCAATCATCAATGGAATGTCTTCTGCCTCAAATCCGAAATCAAAAGAAGCCTGCTGCATCATGTCACGGAATAAAGATTTTGCCTTCTCTGTACCATAGGCAAGCTCACTGAGCTTTAACTGGCGCTCGGCTAAGTCGGCACGAGTTAAGGTACAACGAATTTGATTGTCATTTAATTTTTCAATCTTCATATTATCACATCCTTATCAAATTGAAACATAAATGGTTCCTCACTATTAGTATAAACAAAAACAAAAAATATGTAAAGAAAAACAAAAAAATACTTGCAATCTGAAAATAAAATGATTATAATTGCAGTTACAAGAAGATAGTATTCCCGATCGGAACCAATCAGATGCAAAGGAGGGAATGCAATTTAAAGTTATTCTCGTACTATTTATGAGAGAATCTAACAATTCTAAAGGATATATCAATGATCCTGATTCAATCGTTCACGTTTCGTGAACAAAATTCAAGCAGACTTTATTATATTACAGAACAGAGTGTTATTGTTAACTATAGTTTTTAGTATCAAACTATCTTCTTGCTACCCTTCTTTTTTAGTGTCACACCGCGAAATGATCCTTGTGGGAGGGTATATCCGATTCGGAGAAAGGAAAAATATGATAGACGAGAATGAACGGTTCTTACAATTATTTGCGGAATTAGAAGAACTGGAACGAAAAGGTGTCCAAATCGATATAGAAGGATACCCGGCAAGTCCACAGCAGGTGGTGAATGCTCACATCATCCGGGAAGACGGTGCATATATGCGCGATTACGTCATGAATAAAGACGGCAATATAGAGAAAATTGATTTTACGAAATTAAAATAACTATGCGAGAATAGATCCCCTTCTATTACAGACAAAATAGACGTAAAATAAATGTCGAAAATATAATGACGGATACTGAAATTATGGTATAATGGGGCTAATAGAGGAGGTACGGTATGGACGAGAGAGAGCAAAGGAAAAAACGCCCAACTGGCCAAAGGCCCACTGGAAACAGACCAAAACGAAAACCATCGGTTGAAAACAGACGACCAAGTGCAGCGCGGGAAGAGCAGAGAGCACGTAGAGCGCAGATCGTAAGAGCAAA
This sequence comes from Hespellia sp., assembly GCA_028693555.1. Classification (GTDB taxonomy): domain Bacteria; phylum Bacillota; class Clostridia; order Lachnospirales; family Lachnospiraceae; genus Hespellia. The sequence goes on along the minus strand of JAQUVD010000036.1, from coordinate 20,484 downwards.
GAAAAAGCGACAGAAAAAGATAGGGATTATCATAGCAATTGTATTGATACTGGTACTGGCCGTAGCAGCAGGACTATTTCTCTGGCAGAGGTATGGCGGATCAAAAGAAACTGCTGACCTGAACAAATATTATGGAATAACAGCAGAGGATGATCTTGCAGTGATTGTAGATAACACCGTAGTCGGTGCAGGTGGAAAGATAATTGATGGAGTCCCATATATTGAGTACGATACACTTCGGAAAAATGTAAACAGTCGTTTTTACTGGGATGCAAATGAGAGCAAACTGCTTTATACATTACCAAATGGAAATATAACGGTTGGTGTGGACAGTAAAGATTATACCGTAGTAGAGGAACAGAAGAGTGCAGACAACATCATTTTAAAGACGGATGGAAGCAGCGCATATATTGCACTTGATTTTGTGAAGCAGTACACGGATATGGATTTTAAAGTGAGCAAGAACCCGAACAGAGCAATGATTGTAACAGCAACGGGAGATACAGATGTTGCAACAGTAAAACGTAATACACAGGTTCGTTATCAGGGTGGGGTGAAGAGCCCGATTCTAACACAGATATCAAAATCAGACAAAGTAACTGTGATTGAAGATGAAGGAGATTGGAAAAAGGTTCGTACCAGCGATGGATTTATCGGATATGTGAAAAAGAGCACATTAAACAAACAGACGACCGAAACCATTTCCAGAGACTTCACAGAGCCGGAATACACAAGTATTACAAAAGATTATAAGATTAATATGACATGGAATAACGTGGAAAATCCGACTGCGAATGAAGCGGCACTCGGCGAACTTTCGGCGGCGGAAGGTCTGAATACCGTTTCGCCAACGTGGTTTGGTATCGCAGATACGCAAGGAAACCTTACTTCAATCGCAGATACTTCCTACGTAGAATATGCACATAATGCGAACTTAGAAGTATGGGCTATGTTCCGCGATTTCCATGACGGATTAAGTACACAGGAAGAAGTAACACAGGTTTTGAGTTATACTTCAAAGCGCGAGAATCTTGAAAATCAGGTGATTGCAGCAGCGCTTCAGGCTGGTGTAGATGGCATCAATCTTGATTTTGAATTAATAGCGGAAGAAAGCGGAGTACATTTTATCCAGTTTGTTCGAGAATTGGGAGTGAAATGCAGACAGAACAACTTAGTATTTTCTGTTGACAATTATGTCCCAATGCCGTTTAATGAATTTAGAGATTACAAGGAACAGGGCGTGGTAGCTGATTATGTTGTAATCATGGGATATGATGAACATACATCAGGGTCAGAACAGCCGGGATCGGTAGCTTCATATGATTATGTAAAGGCTGGAATTGAAGACACACTGGATGCGGTTCCGGCAGACAAGGTAATCAATGGACTTCCGTTCTATACCAGACTCTGGTCGATTACGGGTGCAACATTTGCCTGTGAGGATTATCGTATGAATATGCAGGCGGAGATTCTAAGCAATGCAGGAGCTGCTGCGAGCTGGGATGAGAAGACCAAGCAGAATTATGCGCAGTGGGAGAGTGATGGAACGACCTATAAGATGTGGCTGGAGGATGCGAAGTCGATCGAAGAGAAGATGAAACTGATTCAGCAGGAAGGCATTGCGGGTGTCTCATCATGGGCATTAGGTTTTGAGACTGCGGATATATGGAACACGATACGTCAATATTTAAATTAAAGGGATGACCGATCATCAGGAGGAAGCTATGAAGGATAATTTCAAAGGACAGGCACTTGGAGTTTTTGAACTGGATAATCTGGTAGCGTGTTATGTTGCACTTGATGCGGCAAGCAAGGCGGCAGATGTGAAGATTCAGGGAGTTGAAAGAAATCGTTTGAAGGCAGGCGCGTGTGTCAAGATGCGTGGAGATATCTCGAACGTCAATGCAGCGATGGAGGTCGCACTGAATGTGGCGGCGCCGATTGCAAAGATTGTGAGTCATACGATTATTGCATCACCGACCGAGGGAACAGATGTAGCGATGAACATGACAATTAACAAATAAACGGATGGAGAGAATGATATGAAATACGGAGCATATGGTTTGGTAGAAGTATTGGGAAGCGCATCGGCTGTACTTGTTGTTGACAAGATGCTGAAAACATCAGCAGTGGGATTTGATACATGGAATACAAAATGCGGCGGTCATGTTACGATTTTCGTGGGTGGAGATGTCTCGGCAGTTCAATCAGCAGTGGACGCTGTGAAGGAGAATCCGCCTTGTGAGGTGATTGCATCCGCAGTGATCTCGAATCCGTCAGACGAGACAGAACGTATGGTAGGTTTGGCAAGATAGGTTTGATAAGCAGTTATGGTATTATGATGTGATAATAAGAAGAACAAGGCAGAAAAATGAGTAAGTGATTCTGTCTTGTTCTTTATTTTTATACCTGTTCATACGATAGGAATAAGAAGAATCTCCATGGAAATAATTATGAAAAAGTGGAAATATATGGTCGGAATTCTTCTGCTGCTTGGTACGATTATCGCGTGCCAGAAGGCGGGAGCGTATATGCTGAATCAGATTCAGACAAAAGCAGATGCAGGGAAGGAAAAGATAACGGTTGTGATTGATGCCGGTCACGGTTCAACCGATCCCGGAAAGGTTGGAATCAATGATGTTCTTGAAAAAGATGTAAACTTATTTATTGCTAAAAAGCTAAATAAGTATCTCGAACAAAAAGGGATTACAGTTGTGATGACGCGGGAAGACGATTCGACCATGGCTGACTCGAAGTCTGCGGACTTGAGCGCGCGAGTCAGACTGATTAATCAAACCAAGCCGAATCTTGCGGTCAGTATTCACCAAAACAGTTACACATCGGAGTCTGTAAAAGGTGCGCAGGTTTTTTATCACAAGAATTCCGAAGAAGGAAAAGCGGCTGCAGAGATTTTGCAGGAAACATTACTTCAGGTGGACCCGGAAAACAACCGTCAGGCAAAAGCGGATACCAATTATTATCTTTTGAAAAACACGGAGGTACCGCTTGTGATTGTGGAATGTGGCTTTCTCAGTAATTCAGAGGAAGCAGAAAAACTAAAGTCCGAAGAATATCAGAATCAGATTGCAGAGGCAATCTGTAGTGGAATCATAAAATATCTGGAAAATTATAAATAAGGGGTAGTAGGTATCTCGGGATAACTGCCCATCGAAATCAAAAGCTCAAGTCCAATCTGACGTGCCTCTAAGACTGCATTTTTGACGGCACTGGCATCTCCGGTAATCACGAGAATCACCTCGTTGGAGTGGCTTGTCTTTCGATCCGGAGTCATATAATTGACAATCTCAACGTTAGCGGATTTCACGGCTGTATCAGCCATCACAAGACCGATGGCAGCAGGTGAACCACAGAGAAAACCGAATGCCTGATTCATCGGCGCATCAAAGGCAAGGTTCAAAGCCTGACTGGCACTTGCAGAAAAGGCGAATTCGAGATGTCCTGCTTCACTGATATATAATTCGCCGGCATATTTATGAATCAATTCCAAAGAAATCTCAACGGCATGGCGTACATCGGATACGGAATCCCCGCCAATAATGATGAAGTTACCATGTCCGCCCCAGCCCTTCGTATCACGCGGAAGTTCAATGGACACCACTTCGGTGTTGGTTGATTTTACCGCCTCGTCAACAGCGGTAATCTGCCCGGCAGCACCGGTGCGGGAGCTGATGAGTCCGAGCGCTTTGTATGGATGCTTTATCTCCATCTCCTTAAGCAGCGCATCATCTACACGAGAAATGAGCAGACCAATGGTATCAAGTACGGCTGTGCCGATATATTCAGTTCGTTTACATTCCATACTGATCTCATGAACGTCCATAATAATCTCCCTTTATAATAAGTAATAACTCAAAAAAGTGCTATATAATTTATATTATACTGTCCTGTGAAATAAATGTCAACGGAATCGAAATTTGTCGAAAATTTTATGTGCAATGTAGGGGTTTTTGCTTGCATATTACTTGTATTTAGACTAAAATATATTTACTGTTCTGAAAATGATTTGTAACGTTTACAGCAATTGAAATGAGGGAAAAAAATATATGGGATATAGAGCGAAGCAGCAAACCATCATCGAGAATATGAATGAGCTGTTGTGTGATTTAGTAGATTATTATGGCGCGGATTATGCCTATTATATTGAAAAGACAGGCGAGAAACTGCCAACAGTTTATGAGTGGTGCAAGATTGGAATGCCTTTTCAGAAAGAAGAACTGGAACATCTTGATAGTAAGGATTATCCGGACTGGATTCACCACGAGACAACGGGCGAAAATCTGAGCCTGCATTTGGAATTGGATGAGAAGAACACAGCAATCTTAGCGATCATAGGCGTAACACTGCACTGGGATGAGCGTGAATTAGCGAAGATCATGCTTCCGCATATCATACAGTCTCTTGGTATGCAGCGATTATTAATTCAACAGGAGTACCTGAGTTATCACGATGATTTAACGGGTCTTTTGAATCGTAATTCATTGGTGGCATATCTTCAGGATACGAATGTGAAGACACTAAAGTCAGCGGGAGCGCTCTGCGTGGATATTAATGGATTGAAGCTGTTCAACCGTGAATTTGGACGTGAATACGGCGACGAAGTTGTCATGCGTGTAGGGGAACTGCTTGAAGAGTTCTTTCGCGGGGAAAAAGTGTTCCGTCTGACGGGTGATGAATTTCTTGTGTTTACAGAAGACCTTGCATACGAAGATTTCTTAAAGCAGGTTGCATCGCTTCAGGAGAAATTAGAAAATATTTCGCTGAATCTTGCAACGATGGGATATTCGTGGGAAAAGGTTGATATTGATCTGAGTGATATGGTTGACCGGGCGGAAGAACATATGCGTCAGGCGAAAGAGGAATTTGCAAAGCAGGATTCAAAGGTGAAGCATATTCCTGTTATTAAGAGTGATCTGTTGCAAGATCTTGCGAATGGGAATTATGTGGTGTGTCTGCAGCCAAAGATTGATGTGGATACAGAAGAGGCCGTTGCAGCAGAGGCACTGATTCGATACAGACATCCGGATATGGGGCTGATGGATCCGGAACGCTATCTTCGCCTTTTGAACCGTACAGGACTATCACATTATGTGGATATGTTTGTGTTTGAAGAAGTATGTAAGATTCTTCATAGTTGGATGCAGAGAGATCTGCCGATGATTCCGATTTCCGTGAATTTCTCAGGATCAACATTAAGAGAAGAGCATATGGCAGATACGATGATGGAACTGATTGAGCAGTATCACATTCCATATGAATATCTTGAAATCGAAATATCTGAGACTGATGAGATTATGAATCAGGAGATGCTGGCAGAGACAAGTGATAAGATTCGCAAATCGAATATCCGGGTGATACTGGACAACTTTGGAACGAAGAATTCCAGCCTGTCGATTTTATCAATTATGGAATTTGACAGCTTGAAGCTTGACAAGGGCCTGATTACCAACATTGTAAGCAGTAGAAGAAGCCAGATTGTTGCAAAAGCGATTGTCGATGTATGTAAAGAGCTGGGGGCGAGTGTAACCGCTTCGGGGATTGAGACACAGGATCAGTTCAACATCTTGAAAGAACTTCACTGCGATTATGCGCAGGGCTTTTTCTTTAATAAGCCGATTGCACCGGAAGCATTTGAGGTCAGATATCTGCAGGATTAACAAACGTATAGGGTAAGAAAAAAGGATGCATTTTGCTGCATCCTTTTTTTGTGCTCTGTGCCGGGGGGACAGACCCTCTGGCTTACAGACGGAAGTTGAAATCTGCGTAAGCTGATGAACCATGTTCGTGAACATCAAGTCCTTCGCGTTCTTCCTGCTCTGAAACTCTAAGACCAATTGTCTTGTCGATGATTGTAAATACGATGAGCGCCATGATTGCTACATAAGCCATAACAGAAGCGACACCGATTAACTGGTGAAGGAATGTAATTCCGGTTCCATCCATTGCAAACACTCCGGTAAGAAGTGTTCCGACTGCTCCACATACACCATGTACGGAGATTGCACCGACTGGGTCATCCACTTTGACTACTTTATCGAAGAATTCTACAGAGAATACAACTAATATACCAGCGACCAGACCAATGATAATTGCAGACCAGTTACTTACGACATCACAACCTGCTGTGATTGCTACAAGTCCTGCAAGTGAGCCGTTGAAGGTCATGGAAACATCTGGTTTACCATAGCGAATCCAAGTTACGGCCATTGCTGCAAGTGTAGCGGCTGCGGCTGCAAGGTTTGTTGTCATGGCAATATCTCCGAGAGAAGTTGTTGCAGCTGTTGTTGAGCCACAGTTGAAACCGAACCAGCAGAACCACAGGATGAATACGCCGAGTGCTGCGATTGGAAGGTTATGTCCCGGAATAGCTCTTGGTTTTCCGTCTTTTCCATATTTTCCGATACGAGGACCAAGGATTGTGGCACCAACGAGTGCACAGATACCACCAACCATATGTACAGCAGTTGATCCTGCAAAATCATGGAAACCAAGGCTTGATAACCAGCCACCGCCCCAGATCCAGTGACCTGATACCGGGTAGATTACAACGCTGATTGCTGCTGAGTAAGCAAGGTATGCAGCAAATTTGGTACGCTCTGCCATGGATCCAGATACAATCGTAGCAGCTGTTGCACAGAATACAGTGTGGAAAATAATGAATACTCCGACTGGAAGACCGTTAAATAGTCCATCTGCATCCGCTAAATTTGTTGGGTTAAAAAATCCCGTTGTTCCAATGATTCCATTTGCATCTTTACCATGCATGATTGCAAATCCTAAGACGAAGAATAGCAAACTTCCAAGTACAAAATCCATCATATTCTTCATTAAAATGTTACCTGTATTTTTTGCTCTTGTAAAACCTGCCTCACACATTGCAAAACCTGCCTGCATGAAATATACCAGGATGGCTCCGATCATTGTCCACATGACATTCATGAGTAAGCCGGAAGCTTCTGCTACATCCATCCCACTTTCAATTAATCCTGCTAAATCCATAATTCATTCCTCCTTGTGAAGATCTTAATCAATAAAAAAGAGATAATCATAAGAAATGTTCTTCTTAAAATTATCCCCATTGATAAATTGTCTTATTTGATTGTTTTGGCTGTTTCATTTTATAAAGCATCGCTTCCGCGTTCACCAGTACGGATACGAACTGCATCTTCTACTTCATGAACGAAAATCTTACCATCGCCGTACGTGCCGGTCTGAATCTCAGCAACAATTTTTGTAATCAGTGTTTCAGCAATTGATTCTTCTACAACGGTCTCCACCTTTACCTTTGGTAAAAGATTGACGTTGTACTCTGCACCGCGGTAAACTTTCTTGTGTCCCTTTTGATTACCGTACCCCATGATGTTTGAAATCATAAGACCATTCACCTCGTTGTCATCGAGAATCGCCTTCAGATCCTCTAGCTTTTCCGGCTGAATAACAATTTCTAATTTCTTCATAGTATAACCTCCTTTTAACATTCCTGTTGAATTTACATATCAAAAAAGGCGCTTCCCGAATTGGAAAACGCCTTTGTTTTTGATAACCCTTATTATACACACGAAAAAAGAGATGTCAAGTTAAAAATTAAAAAAGTATAAAATTTATAAAAAAGAAACGTTAGAATTGACTGCGGTTTTGTTGACTAAAGATATACGATTTGCTAAAATGAGAAAAGGGTAGTTGGGGAATTTAATAAGGAGGTTTTATTATGGAAGATTTAACATTTGGAGAACAAGTCAAAATTATCTTAAGCCGCAAAAAGATGACAATCAAACAGTTGGCAGAACTCATACAATTAGAGACCGGGCAGAAGATGTCCAGACAGAATTTAACACAGAGACTGGGGCGTGACAATTTTCAGGAGCAGGACATGCGGATGATTGCCACTATTTTAGGATGTCCATTTACACTTAATATTATTACTGGAAATGAAGTTCCGGCAGAATTGCCGATCGAGATAAAGAAAGTCCGGACTCCAGATCCGGTTGATACCGTGGAAACAGTGAATGCGGTGGAAGCAGAGGGAGAACGTGATATGACAATTGGCGAGATCTATGAGATCCATGAAGATCTTGAACAATTAGAAGAAGCCGCAGGTGAAGAGCCTTTCGTAGAAGAGGAAGAAGAGCAGCAAGAGCAAGAAGAGACGGAGGCAGTGGAAGAGGCGTCTCAGGAAGTTCAGGAGAGACCGTCGAGCAGTATTTCCAAAGCATTACACGAGAAGCGTGTGCGTACACCGAAGGATCCTGATTTTGAACCGGTTGTGAAGCATGATGATCTTGAAGAAGACCGCGTGAATGGAGATGTGAACCCATATACAGGAAGAGAGTATCAGACGAACAGCGTGCGTGTACACCCGAAGAGAATCGGATACGTACAGGTGTATGACAGGGCGGAGCACAGTTGGACAGATATGACGGAGTGGGCATTTCTAGGGTATCAGGAACGTAAGAAAGCGTTGCTTGGAAAAGAATATGAGCCGCCAATTTATTTGGATTAAAGAAAGAAGGATAAACTTTTGAGATGGGAACAACTGCTATCCACAACACGTATGCGTGGTGGATCGCTTAATAAGAAATATAAGACGACAGACCTTCGAAGTGAGTTTGAGAAAGATTACCATCGAATTATTGGAAGTGCTTCTTTCCGAAGGCTGCAGGACAAGACCCAGGTATTTCCATTGGACAAGAGTGATTTTATCAGGACGAGACTTACCCATTCGCTGGAGGTCTCGTCTTTTGGCAAATCGCTTGGTCAGAACATTGGAGAGAACATTTTAAAATATCGAAAGGATGCAGGTTTCACACCCCAGATGAAGGAAGATATCTGCAATATCCTGCAGTGCGCGGGACTGATTCATGATATTGGCAATCCTCCGTTTGGACACTTTGGAGAGACGGCGATTCGGGAATGGTTTGAGCGGGAGCTGCCGGAACTTGAATTCCGGGGCAAACCGGTCGCTGAGGTTTTGGAGCCCCAGATGAGAGAAGATCTGTATCATTTCGAAGGAAATGCACAGGCGCTCCGACTTGTGACAAAGCTCCACTATCTTGTGGATGAGAATGGGATGAATCTTACCTTTGCACTTTTAAATACGATTGTGAAATATCCGAATTCGTCACTTGAAATTGATGAAACCACGGGAGACATCAAAGATAAAAAGATGGGATTTTACTATGCGGACGAGAACATTTACCGCCTGATTGAAGCGGACACAGGCACGAATGGGAAACGCCATCCGCTTACGTATATTTTGGAAGCGGCGGATGATCTGGCTTACAAGACTGCGGATATCGAAGACGCATTTGTAAAAGGTTTCATTTCCTACAATATGCTGATCGAGGAAATGGGTGACCTTCAGGAAAAGTATCCGAATGATACATTCAAACCGAAGGACGAACTGATAAAACGTTATAAGCAGGGGAAGGAACGTCATGTTTCCAATCCGGAAGAATATGCTGTAAAGAACTGGATCGTGCGAGTACAGGGGTTTTTGATTACCTGCGCAACGTATGGATTTACCTACAATTATGATGCAATAATGGCTGGAAATTACAGATATGATCTGTTTCATGGCACATTTGCAGAGGAATTAATGAATCTCCTTGGTGAGATGGCGTTTCGGATTGTGTTTTCGTCTGCGACGATTTATAAATTGGAGATGGTTGAGGCGCGCGTGCTCGACTATCTGATGGACCGTCTGGTTCGCGCAGCAATTTATTATGACACAGAAGTACCGTTGAACTCGATTGATTTAAGAATTATTTCGTTTATTTCGGACAACTATAAGAATGCGTATAGAGTGCAGGCAGAAGGGAAGAGTGACGCAGAGAGGTTGTATCTGCGCCTTCTGCTCGTGACCGATTATGTGTGCGGGATGACGGATAGCTATGCAAAGCGGCTGTATCAGGAATTGAATGTCATCATTTAGTACCAGATGAGGGTTCTTTGATTTTGGAAATGGTACGACACCAATAACCGAAATTATCACGGTCTGATTTTTCATCATCACTGAGCGCGAGTTCGGAAATATAATCGACAGAAAATAATGGAAAACCAAAGAGGTCTGCAGCGCGGGCCTCTTTTTTGTCGTAGAATCCAGGGACTCCGAGAATAAACGCGTCATCGGATTCTACGAGAAGAAGATGGTGAAAGTTGTGGAATCCGTGAAGAAGAAAGCTGTTGTTAGCAAGATTCCAGCTTCGTCGTGGGAGCACCGACATCTCGGAACGGGAAATCTTGCGGCAGACAGGGAGGGTCTGGACAGGTGTTTCGAGAGAAGGCGCCTGGGACTCCGCTTCAACTGTGGCTATTTCTCCAGAGCAAGCTTTTTCTGATAAAGCCTCTTTAGAGTCGATTTCTTCCGAGCCGGCTCCTTCTGAGGTAATCTTTTCAGGAGTTGTCTCTTTTGGGCGGACTTCTGTTGGCACAGTTTGGATTTTACCGGTATCAAATGGCACATTCGTCCAAGTGGCAACATAGGTTTCCCCATAAGGTCCGGAAAATAGAAAACCGTCACATTCCTGTAAATGTTTTCGCTCCGGGAAAAAATCATTTTTTACAGAAAACTGCATATTGATGCTCTTGTTTTTGACCGGAAGCGTTAACAGATTTTTGATGATGGCGAGATCACCGTTCTTGTAAAAGATGGAAAGGGACAGAAACTCGCTGTTGGTAAGTGCTAATCCCTTGATATGCATTTGCACAAGAAGGGTGTGCCCGCGAGATGAAATCTTGAGAAAACCAGAGTTCTGGATTTTGCTCGTTCCTTTATATTCGTAAATGTAACAAATGATTTGATTCATAACATGCACCTCAGCTTCTTGTGAAATCCTTCTTTTTATATTATGATAGAAAAGATGAAAATATGAGGAGACACTAGAAAATGGAACAGAAGAAACGTGAAGAAATGGATGAACGCTTTATGAAAGAGGCAGTGAAGCAGGCGAAGAAAGCTTATGCGATTGGTGAAGTTCCAATAGGATGTGTGATTGTCTATGAGGGAAAGATCATTGCAAGGGGATATAATCGACGAACAATCGACAAGAATACGCTGGCGCATGCAGAGCTTCAGGCAATTCGAAAAGCAAGCCGGAAGATGGATGACTGGAGGCTCGAGGACTGTACAATGTATGTGACGCTCGAACCCTGCCAGATGTGTTCGGGGGCGCTTGTACAGTCACGCATGAAACGCGTGGTGGTGGGCTGCATGAATCCGAAGGCAGGATGTGCAGGGTCGGTACTCAATATTTTGCAGATGCCGGAGTTTAACCATCAGGTGGAACTGACAACGGGCGTGCTGGAGGAAGTGTGCAGTGGACTGATGAAAACATTTTTTCGGGAGTTGAGAGAAAAAGGGCAGAAGCGTTGACAATTTGCACATAAACATATATAATTAAGTCTCGTGCAGCCGGGGCGTTAGCGGTGCCTTGTACCTACAATCCGCTATAGTAGGGGTGATATTACGCAGAGGGTCTTTGATTGGGAAGCTGCCCTTGAAAAGTGGCGTTGATACTTGGGTCTTATGCGACGGGAATCTACGAACCGTGTCAGGGCAGGAATGCAGCAGCACTAAGTAGAACCTTCCGGGTGCCATGAGGTCGCCTGAGTTGAGTTAACTGTCAAGGTAACGGTCCTGAGATGGGATTCGAAGCGTAATGCACGTAAAATAAATTTGAAATCGAGCGTATCAGAGGGGAGCGATCTTCTGATGCGCTTTTTTGCTTACCAGAGAAACATCTTGTCAGAGCAAGAAAGAAAAAAGAGGGCAGAAACGTGCAATTGTGGAAGAATAAGAAGATATGGATGATTATAATATTGACGATATTGCTTGTGGGGGTGTACTGGATTTCAACCAGACCCAATGCAGTACCGTTGAAAGAGGCGAAGATTATCATACTGCTATCTGGTTCAGCAGATGATCAGAACTGGAATATGACGAACCGGGAAGGTGTGGAAGCCTGTAATGAAGCGTATGGTATTCATATGCAATATATCGAAAATGTGAAAGAAAGCAATTTTGAGAGTATGCTAAGTGCATATGGAAAGCTGAATTATGACTTGATCATTGCGGCAGGCGCTCAGTTTTCGGAAGCGGTCGAAACGGTGGCGCCCTCATATAAACAGACTATTTTCTGTGTTGTAAACGGCAACAAGATGACAGGGACAAATGTGGTTTCTGTTCAGCCGAAGGAATACGAAGCCAGCTATCTTGCGGCACTGATTGCCGGTTGTGAAACAGAGAATGGTCAATTTGCTGCCATAGGAGGATATCCGAATGATGCGATGGAAAAACTGATGGACGTATATGAGACAACCGCAATTGAGACAGCCGTAAGTCGGGGATATAAAGATGCTTCCAGTCGAAGAGCTTATACAAATAGTTGGGATGATGCGGAGTTGGGAAAAAAAATAACAGAGCAGATGATAGAAGACGATGCAGATGTTGTATTTGTGTATGCGAATCAGGTGGGGCTGGGCTGTATAGAGGCGGCTGCGGAAAATGGAATCAAATTTATAGGGTTTTCCAGTAATCAGAATGCCGTAGATGAAAGTACGGTAGTGGCATCAGTCGTTTTTGATTTTGAAAAATTGTATCGTTTTATTTTGGAGCGTTATGAGAATCGAACACTGACAAATCATAGACTGTATCAGATTGGAATGGATGAGGAATTGTTCTGTCCCGTATATTCAGAGCAGATTTCGGAAGAAACGAAGCAGCTTGTTGAGGATAGAATAGAAGATTTGAAGCAGGGAAAAATATCACTTTAAGGAGATGAGCTATGTCAATACGAAGGAGAATTGCCACTTTATTGGTTGCGCTTATTTCAGCAGGTGCGATTTTGATCGGAACAGTATCCTATGCGTCCGCACATAGATTAATTTTGGAAAATAAGAAGGCGGACATGTCAAATACCATCAATCTGATTGACATCCATGTCACTTCTGCAATTCGAAACATTGAAGAATTAACAGATTATACCGCAAAGGAGCCTGCAATTGAGAAAGCAGTAGATTCAGGAAATGCACTGCCTGATACGAACGTGGCGGCACTGAATTCCTGGTTTGATCATTTTTATAATACATACGAATCTGTTTCCAATTTCTATCTGCTGAATGAGGAAAATGAGATTACCTTTCAATATCAGGAAGACAGCAAAATTTATAGTCTAACGAATCTAGAGGGGACGTTAAAAAAAGCAAAAGAACACTCAGTCCGTTCGTTCTGGACCGGCGTTCAGTATTCGCAGAAAGCATCCAGAATCAGCTCGCCGATGATCTATCTGGTGCATGCGGTAAATGGAACTTTGGGAGAAGATGGAACAAAAGCAGAAGGGATGCTTGTATTGGAGTTTGATCCGGATAGCTTTGCGAACCTGCTGATTAATAATATGAGTGCATTTTCGCATCAGCACACGATGATTCTGGATGGAGATGGAAATGTGGTCTGTTCCACGAACGCATCAGAGCCAGAATATTTGGACCGCATTGCAGAGAAACTCAATGGCGGAGAGCGTTATTTTGAGTTGAAGTGGAATCAGGAAACGAATTATATTTATGGGCGTTACAATGGTCTTACAGGTTGGCAGATTGTGACAATTGTGCCGACGAAGGATGTATTTCCACAACTGGCGCAGCTCCGAAATTATATTTTGCTGATTGTAGTCGGCATGGTGCTGGTGTGCTGGCTGATTGGGTTGTGGTTTGCTTATACGCTTACGAAGCCGATTAATAAGTTAAGAGATGCAATGGAACAAACAGAAAAGGGCAATTTTGAAATTCGAATTCAAGAACGACGGATGGATGAAATTGGATCGTTGATTCACTCATTTAATTATATGAGCAGCGTGATTAAGAATTTGATTCAAAAGATTTCGGAAGAAAAAGTGGCACAAAAAAATGCCGAATTAGGTGCACTTCAGGCACAGATTAACCCACATTTTCTCTATAATACATTGGATACGGTAAACTGGATGCTGTTGACGAGAGGTGAAAATGATATCAGTGATATTATTATTGATCTTGGTGATTTGATGAAATATTCGATTCACGGAGATATTGAGCTGGTGGAAATAGAACAGGAGAAAGAATATATTGCAAGTTATCTGCGTATTCAGAAATGCAGAATGGAGCAGCGCCTGAATTATGAAATTGAGATTCCGGAGGAATTATGCAGATATAAAATCCCCAAACTGACACTTCAGCCGATTGTAGAAAATGCGATTTCTCATGGAATTGAACCGAAAGAAACGGGAGGAAATCTGTGGATTCGGATTTATGAACAGTTTGAACAAATTATTATTTCGGTAAAGGATGATGGTGTGGGGATAGCGTCAGAGGAACTGCCGGAAGAATCCAGATATGGAAGTATTGGCCTTTCGAATGTACAGAGAAGAATTCAGCTTCATTATGGGAGTGGATATGGAATTGTACTTAAAAAATGCATTCCGTGCGGCACCGAGGTCATGATACGGATTCCAAAAGAACAATGATGCAAGCGGCCGTGATCTCAGAGAACGTGTAGGAGGAAATAAAGATGAAGATTATGATAGTGGATGATGAGCCGAAAATCCGCAATGGCCTGACAGCACTTTTGAAAAATAAAAAAGACTGGGAGGTAGTGGGGGCATATGAAAGTGCCAATGCAGCATTGATGGCGTTGGCAGAGACTGTGCCGGATGTCATGATTACAGATATCAAGATGCCGGGATTTAGCGGACTGGATCTGATTGCGCAGATTCGGGAACGAAATAACCGGATTGTTATTATTATCTTAAGTGGGTTTAGTGATTTTGAATTTGCACAGCGGGCAATTGAACTTGGGGTCTATCGTTATCTGACCAAGCCGACGAATCCCAGAGAGCTGATTCGGGTTCTTGAGCAGAGTGAAACAGAATACAAAGCCCAGCCGGCGGAAGAGCCTGTAGCAATTCCAAACCTTTTAGCCAGACAGGCGGTGGATTATATTGAAATGAATTTTGCGCGGAAAATCGGATTAAAAGAGATATCGACCGCGTTATATATTTCCCCAAACTATCTATCTGAGCTGTTTAAAAAGCACATGGGGATTAATATATCAGAGTATATCCTTGATGTGCGTATGAAAAAGGCAAAAGAATATCTGAAGAATCCGGCATATAAAATCATAGAAGTCTCAGAAATGGTTGGGTTTACGGATTCCAGGTATTTTAGCAGTACATTTAAAAAATGGAGTGGCATGACTCCCAATGAATATAAAAACATGAGATTTTAAACAAAATTGTAAGATAATTACGTTCTTTTTACTCTGAAATTCGATTATAATCCGATTAACAAGTTGAATTCAGGAGATTAAAAGGAGGAACGTTATGAAAAAAAGGATTTTAGGAACACTTTTAAGCTTGGTCATGGTGGGGTCGCTCTTGGCAGGCTGTTCGGGAGGAAAAGATTCTTCCGGTGGTTCTTCGGCATCGGGTACAGCTTCGTCAGGTGGAGAGTATGCAGATATGAAGATTGTTTTGATTCTTCCGGGAAGTATTGATGATCAGAGCTGGAATGCAAGTAACAATGCAGGTGCTGAGGCTTGTAACAAAGAACTTGGAACGTCTATTGAGGTTGTAGAATCTGTGCCGGTTGAGGAGTTTGAATCTACGTTCACAGAATATGGTGAAAAGGGATACAATCTTGTGATGTCAGCTGGAAGTCAGTTTGATGAAGCATGTGCTGCAGTCGCACCACAATATCCGGATACGGTCTACACTGTAATCAACGGAACGGCAAGTGACACCGATAATATGGTTCCTGTTTTTCCAAAAGAGTATGAGGGATCTTATCTTGCCGGAATGATTGCTGGATATACAACCGAGAATGGAAAATTTGCTACACTTGGTGGAGAATCCAATGCAGCTATGGTGAAGCTGTTAGATACATATGAAGCAATTGCAGTTAAGACAGCTGAGGATAGAGGAATTGCCGGAGCATCTGCAACCAGGTCATTCCTGAATACGTGGACCGATGTTTCTGTCGGAAAATCAATGACAGCACAAATGATTGATAATGGTGCAGATACAGTATTCTGTTATTCTAATGAAGCAACATCAGGATCGATTCAGGCAACAGCAGAAAAGAATGCAAAGTTTATAGGATATGCAGCAGATAAAAATACCGAAAGCGACTGTGTGGTAGCATCTGTTAATATGAACTGGGCAGGTGTATATCCTTGGATTATCAAAGGGATTAAGAGCGGAGAGTTGAAAGGTGCGCAGGAAGTGGGAGTTGCTGAGGGTGTCTTCGAAGTGCTTTATACAGATCAGTGCAGTGATGAATGCAAAACAGCAGTTGGACAGGCTGAAAAAGATATTGCAAATGGTGATATTGATTTGACACAGTACTTTTCTGAAAAGTAAGACTGGATAAAAAGACGGTGTCGATACACCGTCTTTTTTATAGACGAAGAAAATGGAAGGAGACCGAAAATGGGTACACCGGCAATTGAATTAAAGAACATTACGAAAAGATTTGCGAAAGTGCTTGCCAATGACAATGTGTCCATGACCATAGGTGAGGGAGAAGTTGTCGCATTACTGGGGGAAAATGGCGCGGGTAAGAGCACGATTATGAAAATTCTGTATGGTCTGTATCACGCGACATCCGGAAAGATTTTTATTGATGGTCAGGAGAAGGTGATTACAAATCCGAAGGAAGCTATGAGCCTCGGCATATCGATGATCCAACAGCATTTCTCGCTGGTTCCGGCGCATACCGTGACGGAGAACATTATTCTGGGCAACTGCAAGGGGAAGATTGATTATAAGGCAAAAGAAAAGGAAGTGCAGGAGCTTGCGGATTATTATCATTTTGATGTCCCTGCCGGAGAATATGTTAAGAATCTGACGGTTGGAACGCAGCAGAAGGTTGAGATTTTGAAAGCGCTCTATTTGAAAGCAAGGATTTTAATTATGGATGAGCCTACTGCAGTACTGACACCACAGGAATCGGAAACTCTGATGCAGTTTATTCGAGACTATGTGGCGAAAGGAAATTCGGTAGTGTTTATTACACATAAAATGAAAGAAGTCATAGAAGTCTCAGACCGCATTATTGTAATGCGGAATGGCCGTGTCTGTGGGCAAATTGAAAAAGACGAGGTGGCGACGATTGATGAGGCAACACTGGCATATAAGATGATCGGACACGATCTGGATGAACTTCAGATGCCGGGAGAGGAAGACTATTCAAAGCGGAAAAAAAGAGTGGTCGTTGAACATGTATCGATTCAACCAAAAGATCAGGTTGCGTTGCTTTCGGATATTTCATTTGATATTCACGAAGGAGAAGTCTTTGGATTTGCGGGGGTGTCCGGAAATGGACAGCAAGAGCTTTGCGAAGCCTTGTATGGCGCTCGTAAACTAACCAGTGGCAAGATTATGCTGGATGAAGAAGACATTTCAACATTGTCTGTGAAAGAACGTATCAAAAGGGGAATGGGGTATGTGGCGTCTGATCGATACCGTTACGGTATGGTTGCCGATATGTCTTTGTCGGAAAATATGCTTCTAAAAGCGAGCTATCTTTCGCGTTGGATTAAACATGGAATTATTAATTGGAAAAAGGTAGATGAAGACACAGAGACGGCAATCAAAGACTATACGATTAAGGCTCCGGATCATATGATTAGTGCGGGAAGTCTTTCGGGCGGAAATCAGCAAAAGGTAGTTGTAGCCAGAGAGGTGGACATGGGAGACAGTATGATTATTTTCGATCAGCCAACCAGAGGGCTGGATTTAGGTGCGATCAATTATGTTCACAAAACTATTCTTCGGGAAAAAGAGCAGGGAAAAAGTATTCTTCTGGTCTCTACGGAATTATCAGAAATATTTTCATTGTCCGATCGCATTGCGGTTCTATACAAAGGTAAAATTATGGGAATCTATAAAAACACAGAATTAACGACAGAAAAAATAGGGCTTCTGATGGCGGGAGTGGATGAAAAGGAGGAGAAACACCATGAAAAATAATAAAACAAAAGATTTTATTATCTGGACGATTTTGGCGATTGTGCTGGGGTTGTTCTGCAGCTTTGTTTTTCTTCCAATGCTTGATGTAAACCCAATCACAGCAGTATCCATCATGTTTAAGGATACATTTTCGGATACGTTTACAATCGGGAACATCTTCATCAAGACAGCGCCGCTGATTTTGACGGGGCTGGCATTTGCGTTTACGTATAAGGCAAATTTGTATAATATAGGCGCGCAGGGTCAATTTTATACAGGGTGCATTTGTGCATCGGCGGCATCGCTGGCACTTGGCGGAAAACTTCCGGGAGTTCTTGTAATCTTGATTGCTATGATATGCAGTATGCTTGGCGGAGCTATGGTTGGATTTATAATTGGATTTTTAAAAGCGAGATTTAACGCAAATGAATTTTTGATTAGTATGATGTCTACCTATGTCATAACATTTATGATGCAGTTACTGCTGCGCACGGTGCTACAGGAGTCGAAGCATGAATACTTAAAGACTGATTATCTGGACAGTAGTACATGGTTGCCTAAAATAATTCCCGGAACATCGGTATCATTTGGAATTGTAATCGCGGTGATTGCGGCGGTGGGATGCTGGTTTCTGCTGTATAAGACGTCGATTGGATATCGTATCCGTGTTACCGGAATGAATCAGGAGGCTGCAAGAATGTCCGGCATCAATCCGAAAAACCAGTATATGATTGCATTTGCAATCAGTGGAGCAATTGCGGGACTGGCGGGACTGGTGGAAGTTAACGGAATGCAGCATATGCTGCTCACCGGATTTGATACAGATATTGGTTCTTATGGAATTGGAATTGCGATTCTTGCAAATGCGCACCCGCTGGGTGTTATTCCGGCAGCACTGCTATTTGGATTCCTTCAGGTGGGCGGGACCGTACTCGGACATGCTTCCGATGCGCCTGCCAGTGTCATTGATCTGATGCAGGGGTTTGTTATGCTGTTTGTATTGATGTCGTTCTTCTTTAGACGAAAGATTGAACTGAGACGATTAAAACAACAAAAAATTGCAGGAGAGGAGGCGGTGTAATATGAGTAATATTATTAATTTACTTACACGAGCATTTTTTATGAGTACCCCTTTGATATTAGGTGCATTGGGAGAAGTCATCGCAGAGCGCACCGGTATGATGGTGACCGCAGTGGAAGGTATTTTTCTGATTGGCGCCTGGGGTGGATTTATTGGTGCATATCTGTCGGGAAATCTTGTGATTGGATTTCTTGTGGCTATGATCTGCGGGATTTTAGTAGCCATGTTGTACGGTGTGACAACCGTGTATATGAATCAGCATCAGATCGTAATGGGAACTGCAATTGCTATTTTAACTACAGGATTTTGTACCTTTTTTTATCGGGTCATTTTTGGTGTTCAGACAACACCTTTGAAAGTGGAAACACTTCCGGTGATTGCCATTCCATTTTTATCTGAGATCCCGATTATTGGACCGATTGTATTTTCTCAAAACATTGTGACGTATCTGACTTATCTTTTGGTGCCAGTCATATTCTACGTGTTGTTTAAGACTTCTCTTGGTCTTACCCTGCGCTCTTGTGGTGAAAGCCCGGAAGCAGCAGATGCAGCAGGAATCAATGTGCGGCAGGTGCGTTTCCTCGCCGTGGCGGTCGCAGGATGTCTGGGTGGTGTTGCAGGAGCGTACTATTCACTCTGTAATGTTGGAATGTATACGTCAGAGATTATCAGTGGCCGTGGTTGGATCGCCTTTGGAATCTGTTTCCTTGGAAACTGGAATCCGGTAGGAGCATTGACATTTGGAATTGTATTTGGAATTTCGGATGCCATTGGAGTATATGTCAAAGCACTTGGACTTGCAGGTTTGCCGAGTGAACTATTCAGTGCGCTACCATATTTCCTGGTAATTGTGCTTACTGTATGTAGGAAACAGCTCAAAGTACCGGAAAAACTGGGTGTGAATTATATCAAAGAAAATTAGAGATGAAAAGCAGATAAATGAAAATGGATAAATGGGAAACAGTTCTTAGAGTGATTCTAAGGACTGTTTTTGCGAAGTGTGGCAATGCATATATTGCGGTATGTAGCAGTATAGGATGAGGAAGGACTGGTAAAAAATGTCTGTTGGTTGTATTATGAAAGAGATATTCATCAGAATTTTGAAAAATGAAAGTGGGAAGTGATCTATGAAAACTTTACTTACGGCAATTAATGCAAAATATATACATTCAAATCTTGCGGTCTACAGTCTGAAGGCTTACGCGGAGCAACATATGAATCAGCAATCCGATGGAAATAACGGGATTGATATCCAGATTGCAGAGTACACTATTAACCAGCAAATAGATGATATTTTAATGGATATTTTCAAAAAGAAACCGGATATCTTATGCTTTTCCTGTTATCTCTGGAATATTACTTACGTAGAGGCAATCATAATTGAGATACACAAAATTCTGCCGGAGACCA
>JAQUVD010000035.1 GCA_028693555.1 Hespellia sp. | reverse complement strand
TTAACAATCCTCTTATTGATCGATTACTCGCTCAGGTTGGCACCTTCCATAATATGGGGTTGCCGTGGCTTCATAGATCCTATGTATCTCCACCACTCTGAATAAGAGAAAGTTGAATTATTTAATTAGTTTACGTTCTATACTCTATACCGTATCGGCAAAAATGTCAACCCTGCAATTCGATTTCGGGGCAGGCTGTTATCATCCTACTTTTAATTTAAATTTCTGAATATCCTTTTCGCTCGATACCCGTTCGATGATTCCGCCGATACCTCTGAGCTTCTCTTCAAAACGCTCATATCCTCTCTGGATATATACGATGTCATCTACGATTGTAATTCCGTCTGTGGCAAGACCGGCAATACAAAGTGCTGCACCTGCACGAAGATCCGGTGCGCTGACTCTTGCGCCCGAGAATTTCTCAACACCTTCGATGGTTGCAGAATTACCTTCCACTTTGATGTTGGCTCCCATTCTTGCAAGCTCATCTAAATATTTAAAACGATTCTCGAAAATGCTCTCCGTAATCGTACTGGTTCCGGAACAAAGTGCTAAACAGACACCAATCTGTGGCTGCATGTCCGTTGGATATCCGGGATATGGAAGTGTCTTAACCTGTGTACTTCTAAGACGTCCCTTTGCAACAACACGGACTGCATCGTCAAATTCTTCCACCTCGCAGCCGATATCCGTCAGTTTCGCAACAGTTGCCTCTAAATGCTTTGGAATGACATTCGTTACGGTCACATCACCCTTTGTTGCTGCCGCTGCGAACATGAATGTTCCTGCTTCGATCTGATCAGGAATGATAGAGTACTCACTCTTATGAAGGCTCTTCACTCCACGGATCTTGATAATATCAGTTCCTGCACCTTTGATGTTCGCACCCATACTGTTTAAAAAGTTTGCTACATCTACGACATGTGGCTCTTTGGCAACGTTCTCCATAATCGTAAGACCGTCTGCCATAGCCGCCGCCATCATAACATTGATCGTTGCACCAACTGTTACAACGTCAAAATAAAGGTGTGTACCTCTTAATACTTCTGCCTCGGCAACAATCTTACCATGTTCAATATCAACCTCCGCCCCCAAAGCACGGAATCCTTTTAAATGCTGGTCGATCGGTCTGCTTCCGATGTTACATCCACCCGGAAGTGCAACCTCAGCCTTGTTATACTTTCCAAGTAAGGCTCCCAGCAAATAGTAAGATGCTCTGATCTTCTTAATAAAGTCATAGTCAATGCTAAAATCTGCAACTCCGCTGCCATTAATCTTTACTGTATGGCGATCTAATCTCTGTACGCTAGCTCCTATCCCATCAATAGCTTCTAACATCACATTGATATCATTGACATCCGGTAAATTATCGATTGTAACCGTCTCATCAGTCATAATCGCTGCGGCTAAGATTGCAAGTGCTGCATTCTTTGCTCCACCGATCTCGACTTCACCTACAAGTGGGCTTCCGCCTTTAATAATATACTGCTCCATTCTGCACCTCAACTTTTTGACATTCTCATCGTTTATCTTTTATTACAACTAAATTTTCTTCTTGATTCCCAATAATGTAACCTACGTATTATACCACATATTACAGTTTTGTAAATTATTTTTTTAGTTTGTTTATAAATTCGTAACAATTATAAATCCTTCAAAGCCTCTAAAACGCGGTCTGCCATCTCTTCCCATTCAAAGCGGTCTTCATCAAATGTCACGTCTGCATATTGTTCAAAAAGTGTCACTCTTTCATCGTACAGCATGCGCATCGTCTGACCTTCTTTTAAGACAACACCCCGCTTTTTCGGATCCTGGATTCTTTCCATGAGTGTCTCATACGACATCTTCAAATATACAACTGTTCCAATCTTCCTAAAGTGTTCCATCGCCTCCCGGCAATACACGACACTTCCGCCCGGTGCTATCACTGCTCTGGTCACATCAACATCTCGATTCACCTGATTCTCAATTGCCAGAAATCCATCGATTCCTTTCTCAGCAATCAGCTCACAGAGAAGTTTTCCTTCCTGCTCCTGAATCAAAAGATCTGTATCTACGAACTGAAATCCAAGCCGCTTTGCCGCCACGATTCCAATCGTACTCTTGCCCGATGTTGGCATCCCTATAAATATTAAATTCTCCATATTGTGTTTTCCTACTCATATCTTTTAAAATAATCTTTTTCCTATTTTACCACAAACTTTCTAATTAGTAAAATATTAACGAAAACTGCTGCATTCTTTGCGGAACTGGCAGCGTCTTTCATACAATTCCTGGTAGAATAGCACCTCTGCCAGTCCATTCAGCTCCGGCCTGATATCGGCTTTTTTCAGGATGCGCCGCAGCATCATGCGAAGCTGCAGTCTGTCAGGGTATTCATCATAAAGCATGCACCCGTCAAACTGCATTCGATCACATTCCTCTTCAATATATGGCAGGAGCATTTTTGCTTCCAGTGGATACATACTCTTTAAATATTCAAGATCTCGCATTTCTTTCTTCTCAGAATCGAACAGATACGGCATCGGATACGTCATATAATATGGCAGTTTTTGGCTCATTTTCTCATTTCCATCCCCATATATTTATATGGTCAGTATATGGAACACCCAAAAAAATAGTTCCCATATTTGAATTCATTTCAATTATGGAAACTATTTTTATTTACAATACGTCCTAGAAACTCCCCAGAACCTCTTCCACGATATTTCTCGCATGATCGGAAATACGCTCCAGACAGACAAGTGCGTCCAGATAAACGATTCCTGCATTCGTGTTACACTGATTGCCGGCAAGACGCTGCATATGCTCCTGTCTGAACTTAATCTCAAGATCATCCGCCTGCGTCTCTTTCTCAATTACGAGCAGAGCCTTTTCTTTATCGCTATTCTCGTATGCTTCCAGTGCATATTTATAACAGTCGAAGCAGATTTCGATCATCTCCTTCATCTCCTTAGCACCGGTTGGCGTAAATTCCGCCTTTTGCTCCTGAAGCACCTCCGCAAATTCGGAAATATTTTCACAGTAGTCACTGATTCGCTCCATATCAGACAAAATCTGAAGGATATGTGCCACATCCTGATGTTCTTTTTCCGCAATGGAAAGTGTACTCAATTTGATTGCATATTCTGTAATACCACCACAGAGACGATCCACTTTGGATTCCGCCTCCTTGATATCTAAAATATCCGAATAGTTCTTTGTGAACATGACATCTTTTGTCATATCCAGCGTATCCTGTACGACATGTCCCATACGGATTACTTCACTGACTGTAGACTGAAGTGCGATACTTGGAGTCTCTAACATTCTGTCATCCAGAAGTACTTTGCTGTCATCCACTTCGTTCTCTTCCACATGGCCAATCTTCTTAGCGAGCTTGATAATCCAGTTGGATACAGGGAACAGTAATACTGTGGTCGTGATGTTAAATAATGTATGCACCATGGAAATCTCCGTCTGGTTAATCATACCTGCACCGATGGTTGTATTGATTACCTTAAAGAATACAATCGCACCAATACTAAAGATCAGCGTACCAATGACATTGAACAGCAGATGCATCAGTGCTGCAGTCTTCGCTGTCTTCTTCGCTCCAATACTGGATAGCATCGCAGTCACACAGGTACCGATATTCTGTCCCATAATAATATATACAGCCGCATTAAACGGTACCAGACCTGCTGCCGCAAGACTCTGCAAAATACCGACAGAAGCAGACGAGCTCTGAATAATTGCTGTAATTGCCGCTCCTGCGATAATTCCAAGAAACGGATTATGCCCCAGCATCACGAAAACATTACAGAACGCTTCTGATTCCTTAAGTGGTGAAACGGCTGATGACATCGTCGTAATACCAACGAACAACAGACCAAATCCAATAATAATACTTGAAATGTCCTTCGTGGAACGCCTCGTTCCCGTCAGCATAATGATTACACCTATCATAATTGCAATCGGTGCTAATGTGCTTGGACTTAAGAACTTTGCCCACTCGACTGAAGATACCAGCCATCCGGTTACAGTTGTACCAATATTGGCACCCATGATAACTCCCATGGCCTGTGTAAGATTCATAACTCCGGCATTTACAAAACCAACAACCATAACGGTCGTTGCCGAAGAGCTCTGTATTACTGCTGTGATAAATGCTCCTAATAAGACTCCAAAAAATTTATTCTTCGTCAGTATCTCAAGCAGGGTTTTCATCTTGTTGCCGGCAGCATTCTCAAGACCATTCGCCATGATCTGCATACCGTAGATGAACATTCCCAATCCCCCAACAAAAGGGATAATAATGTTAACGTAATCCATGTCATCCTCCCGTATATTACCTTTTTAACCAACATCTTTACGATAACATTTTCACACATAAAACACAATATATTTCGGGAATTATTCTTTCATTTTCGGGTCAAATACAAAGGAAGCAAGGTAGCCAAAAATCAGTGCCGCCGAGATCCCTACTGCACTTGCTGTAAATCCTCCCTTAAATATTCCGATGAACCCATCTGCTTTTACAGCTTCTTTCACACCCGTCCACAATACATTTCCAAATCCGAGCAGTGGAACAGATGCCCCCGCTCCCGCGAATTTTTGAAATGGTTCATAGATATTGCAAAACCCCAAAACGGCTCCGCTGCAGACAAGCAGCACCATAATCCTCCCCGGCATCATCTTGGTCCGGTCTACCAGAATCTGCACCAGCGCGCAGATCAAACCTCCAACCCAGAATGCATTGAAATAATCCATGATATTTCCTCCTCTTTAACAGTGTTCAAGCACAATCCCATGTGCAATCCCGGGCACGCTGTCGCCTTCGTTATAGCTGACAGTCGACATCAGTGCTCCTGTCGGCACAAAGAGCACTCTTCTCCACTCACCCTTCGCAATCTTCGGCAGAATATACGAAGAAAGGGTGACTGCCGCACAGCCACATCCGCTTCCACCTGCATGCACATCCTGCTTGATACGGCGGTAAATGATCAGTCCGCAGTCCTGATGCTTATCCTGAAGGCTGTATCCCCGATTCTCCATAATATCCAATAAGATACTCTGTCCGATTTGTCCGAGATCTCCGGTAAATATATAATCATAATCACCTGCATCTCTGCCAAAATCTTCAAAATTCTGCTGAATCGTGTCCGCTGCTGCCGGTGCCATACATGCGCCCATATTCTGCGAGTCCTTCAATCCGTAATCTACGATTTTGCCGACCGTTATCCCTGTAATTTTGACATGACTGTTTCTCTGTTCGCCCTCGTCACTGAGATAACCTCTCTCTGTCCCCACAAGAAATGCACCGCTTCCTGTCACCGTCCACTGCGCGCACAGCGGTCTTTGGTTCGCATACCCAAGCGGAAAACGAAACTCCTTCTCCGCACTTCCAAAATGACTGGAAGTTACGGCAAGCATGTAACTGCCGTACCCCGCAGCAACTGCCATTGCACTCAGCGCGAGCGCTTCTCCCGATGTTGAACATGCTCCATACAGCCCAAACATCGGAATCTGCAGTGCTTCAATTCCCATTGTTGTCGCAATTCCCTGCCGCAGAAGGTCACCGCCATACAGATACCGCACCTCCGAAGGCTCCAGATGCGCTTTTCCAAGCGCAACAATACAGGCTTCTTTCTGCATCTCGCTCTCCGCAGCCTCCCACGTCTTTGCACCAAACAGATCATCCTGATTGATCAGATCTATCTTTTTCCCCAGTGGTCCTTTTGCTTCCTTGCTGCCCGCCACACAACCGCTGCTGACAATATATGGCGTTCTCGTAAATGAGAGACTCTGCTTTCCCTTAATCATAGAATGATACTCCTTTTACTCTGATAGAGGTAGTGTGTCCAAATATTTGAAATTATATGCATTGGTGAAATTTCAGTTTATTGAAGACATTCGATGAGAGCCTGCGCATTGCCCTCGCGGACTATAATCAGTGTGTAAGATCTAAGTCAACAAGAAGCTGTGGAATTTATGGACATCGTACCCATTCGAGTAGTTTTCTGATGAAAACGACTCTCAGGTGCACTTGGAATTTGCTTTGAAAGCAAATCCCAGTCCATAAATTCCACAGCTTCTTGTTGCTTATCTCTAACATACTGCTTGATGTCCGTGATGACAATGCGCAGGCTCTCATCTAGTTTCTTCAGCTAAACTTTAATGTACAAGGATGTTCATACTGCCGACGCGTCTCCAAGTGCGAGGGATGCGTTTGGTGCAAGTTGGAGTGAGTGAATTTCGGGTGTATGTTGTGGATAAGGGCATTCATTGAAGTGTTAGAGATGCTTAAAAAATAAGAGACGATAGATTGAGGGAACTCATGTATTTCAAATACATGAGTTCAGTGATGCATAGAGTAAGAATCATCAGATTCTTACTCGTATCATCACGGTACTCAACCTATCGTCTCTTATTTTTTCTAGCAACTCTTAACGCACAATTACAGCCCGCAGACACAGCACGCACCCGAAATTCACGGACTTCAACTTAATCAATCCACACCAATCTCACAGATACTTACTCGTAACCTTCAGTCTCGTCATTGCTCTAGCCAGCGATGCACTGGAATGATAGTATTCCTGAATGCTCTGTTTCTGGCGCAATTGTTCTTCTGCGCGCTCCAGCGCTTCTTTCGCTCTGGCAATATCAATCTCTTCCGGACTCTCGGCCGTCTCAACAAGAACCGTGACACGGTTGTGGGCGATCTGGGCAAATCCACGCCCTACAACCGCATGCTTCCACTCCGTGGAATTTTCCTCTTGAAAACGCATCTCGCCATCCATCATTGCGATAACCAGATCTTCATGATGTGCCAGAATTTCTTTCTCGCCATCCATATCGGGAATGATAACCGAACGGCAGCGACCGCTGTAGAACATGCGGTTTGCTGCTATCACTTTTAAATAAAATGAACTCATATTCACACCTCACCATTCTACATGGTTTCTGCTTTTGCTTTCACATCTTCAATTGTACCAACGTTGAAGAATGCATTTTCCGGATACTGATCCATCTCACCGTCGATGATTGCTTTAAATCCACTGATGGTATCCTTCAGCGGTACATACACACCTTTGATTCCAGTAAAGTTCTCCGCAACATGGAATGGCTGTGACAGGAATTTCTGAATCTTTCTTGCCCGGTATACTGTCATCTTATCCTCATCGGAAAGTTCTTCCATACCCAGAATTGCGATGATATCCTGAAGTTCTTTATATTTCTGAAGTAATTCCTGTACCTGACGGGCTACTTCATAATGCTCTTCGCCTACAATATCAGCTTCCAGAATACGCGAGTTTGATTCCAACGGATCAACCGCAGGATAGATTCCCTGTTCTACAATCTTTCTGGATAATACAGTGGTAGCATCCAAATGTGCAAATGTCGTTGCAGGTGCCGGGTCAGTCAAGTCATCGGCAGGTACATAGACCGCCTGTACCGATGTGACAGAACCATTCTTCGTTGATGCGATACGCTCCTGAAGCTCACCCATCTCAGTTGCAAGTGTCGGCTGATAACCTACGGCTGAAGGCATACGTCCTAAAAGAGCCGATACCTCAGATCCAGCCTGTGTGAAACGGAAAATGTTATCAATAAATAACAGCACATTCTGATGCTTCTCATCACGAAAATATTCCGCCATCGTAAGTCCGGTCTCTGCCACACGCATACGTGCGCCAGGCGGTTCATTCATCTGACCGAATACCAGAGCTGTTTTTTCAAGAACTCCGGATTCTTTCATCTCTGTCCATAAATCATTTCCTTCACGGGAACGTTCTCCAACACCTGTGAAGATGGAATATCCACCATGTTCGGTTGCAATGTTACGGATCAATTCCTGAATTAATACCGTTTTACCTACACCTGCACCACCGAACAAACCAATCTTACCACCTTTTGCATAAGGGGCTAACAGATCGATTACCTTGATTCCTGTCTCTAATACTTCAACCGCAGGGCTCTGTTCTTCAAATGACGGTGGTTCTCTGTGAATGACCCATTTTTCAGCGTCACTGAGCTTCTCACCATGATCGAGTGTCTCTCCCAGCACATTAAACAATCTTCCTAATGTCTGTTCTCCAACCGGCACTTTAATTCCGCTTCCTGTTGCTGTAACTTCCATATCACGGTGAAGACCGTCACTAGACGCCAGCATAATACAGCGGACTGTATTATTACCGACATGCTGGGCAACTTCCATGATACATTTCTTATCGCCGTTCATTACTTCTAAGGCATCTTTAATTGCAGGCAGATCAGTGTCTTCAAACTCTACATCAACAACGGGTCCTAAGACCTGCACGATTTTTCCAATTTTCAATTTAGAAAACGCCTCCTTTTCCCTATTTTAGTGTTTCTTTTTCTTCTGAGACTTCGCACCTGCGATTACCTCTGTAATCTCCTGTGTGATTGCAGTCTGTCTTGCTCTGTTATATAAAATACCAAGTTCATGGAGCATATCCTTGGCGCTCTTTGTCGCCGCTTCCATTGCCATCATACGCGAATTCTGCTCACTTGAATAAGACTCTACCAGCGCTCCATACACAAATCCTACCACATAATCCGGCACGATCTGATCCATCACGACCTCCGCGGATGGTCGAAACTGCATATTTTCAACCGGTAATCCGCTCGGCAGATTCGGAATTGCAAAATCAGCCTTCTTAAGTGGAAGGAGCTGTAAGAACTCCGTCTCTGTCTGAATTGCATTTAACATCTTTGTATAGACAATATAGACTTCATCCAGTTCATTTTCCAGATACAGATCCAGTACCGTCTCGGAAATGTTTCTTGCGCGGTTGAGTGTCGGGTTCTGCACGGTATAATGGAACTGCTGGTCGATATTAATTCCACGCTGTTCAAAGTAATGCCTTCCCAGCTCACCTAACACAAAAAGCTTAGGGTTCGGACAATTATTCAAATGCTGTTCTGCCTGCTTCAACACATTATGATTGTATGCACCTGCAAGTCCTTTATCTGATGTTACAACAATATAGCCAATTGTCTTCTCTTCTTTTTTGATCTTTGATGTGTCTTTAAAATACATATCATCGATATCCGGAAGATGTCGTAAGATTCGCGACATGGTAGACTGCAGTGTGTAGAAATATGGCTCTGTTGCTTCCAGAGCTTTTTTTGATTTTTTCAGTTTCGAAGAAGAAATCATATACATTGCATTCGTAATCTTCAATGTATCCTGAACACTCTTCATTCGATCCTGAATTTCTTTTGCATTTGCCATTGTAACACCTGCTTACTTTTCTGTGATATTTCTGCTTTTCTTATATTCCTCTGCTGCCGCAAGAATGGTCTCTACCAATGTCTCATCCAGAACCTTCTTCTCTTCAATTGCATGCCCGATCTCCGGGTGTGTCGAATCCATGAAGGTCAGAACATCGTGCTGCGTTTCTTTGACTTTCTTTGTCTCAAAGACATCAAAAAAGCCATTATTTGCAAGACATAATGTCAATACCTGTTCATGCAGTGACAGTGGATGACAAAGCGGCTGCTTTAACAACTGCATCAGCGCATCACCATGTTTGAGCTGCGCCTTGGTTGCATCATCTAAGTCCGATGCAAACTGTGTGAATACTTCCATCTCGCGGAACTGTGCCAGATCAATACGAATACTTCCGGAAGACTTCTTCATTGCCTTTGTCTGCGCCGCACCACCTACACGGGATACGGAAAGTCCAACGTTCACGGCCGGCCGCATTCCTGCGAAAAAGAGATTACTCTCCAAAAAGATCTGTCCATCTGTAATTGAGATGACATTTGTTGGAATATATGCTGATACGTCTCCTGCCTGCGTCTCAATGATTGGAAGTGCTGTGATGGATCCACCGCCTAATTCGTCAGATAATCTGCTCGAACGTTCCAGCAGTCTTGAATGCAGATAGAATACATCTCCAGGGTAAGCTTCACGCCCCGGTGAACGTTCCAACAAAAGCGAAATTGCTCTGTATGCAACCGCATGTTTTGACAAATCATCATATACGATCAGCACATCTTTTCCCTGATGCATAAAATATTCAGCCATCGCAGTTCCGGCATACGGTGCAATATACTGCAGAGATACAGGATCACTGGCTGTTGATGAAAGTACGATTGAATAATCCATCGCACCATGTTTTTCCAATGTCGATACAATCTTGGCAACGGTCGATGCTTTCTGTCCGATTGCTACATAGACACAGATTACATCTTTGCCTTTTTGGTTGATAATTGTATCGGTTGCGATACTCGTCTTACCTGTCTGACGGTCACCGATAATCAGCTCACGCTGTCCACGTCCAATTGGGAACATCGAATCAATTGCAAGGATTCCTGTCTCAAGTGGTGTGTTAACGGATTTACGTTCCACAATTCCTGCTGCTTCACGTTCGATCGGATTGTAAGCGTCTGATTTAATATCGCCCTTTCCATCGATCGGTTCACCAAGTGCATTGATGATACGTCCGATGAATGCGTCCCCCACCGGAAGTCCTGCTTTCTTCTTTGTCCGGCTGACCTTTGTTCCTTCTTTGATTCCGGTATCGCGTCCGAACAAAATACATCCGATTTCATTGCGGCGGATATCCTGAACCATTCCTTTTACTCCATTATCAAAAATAACAATCTCTCCGTACATGGCATGATCGATTCCGTAGATTGTTGCGATTCCGTCTCCTACCCAGATGACGGTACCTGTCTCACGGCTCTCCTGATCCCATTCGAAGTTGTCAATTTCACTCTGTATAATGGATATTATATCTGTAGCACTAATTGCGCCCACAAACATTCACCTCCTAAGTTAGTTTGCTCTCAAGCTGTTTTAGGCAGCCGTCATAGCTCCAGTCGTATTCTTTCTGTCCAATCTGAATCAGAACACCTCCAAGAATGTCTGGATTTTCTTTTATCTGTATGTCAATTTCTTTTTCCGGATACTGCTTTTTCAAAAATGAAGTTGCTTTCTCAATCTCCGACTGTTCCGGAGTCTTCGCAAAAATCAAATTCGTGCGCAGTATGTTGTGCTTCTCGTCCCAGATCTGATAATACGAACAGATTGCATCGTCCAATTCATCGATCTGTCCATAGCGGCACATAATCTTTAAATAATTCTTTATCTTCTCTGGCAAGGCCGTCTTTCTGGCAATATCATCCAGTACGCGTTCCTTCTGTCTGCAAGGAACAATACGGCATTCCAACGCCTTCTTAAGCATTGGGCTTGCATGGTAGACTGCCTCCAAAGACTCGATTACCGTTCTGTCTTCCGACAAATGATACAGAACTTTTGCCTGATTAATTGCTTCCAGCGTCACTTTGCTCACCCGTCTTCATAATCTTTCTGGCAGCAGACATTGCCAGTCTTGCGATCTCTGACTGAACCTGCATCTGTGCCTTCTCCTGCTCTGTCTGGATATCAGCTTTTGCTTTTTCAAGCATGCGGTTCTGCTCTGCACGCGTCTCTTCCAGCATACGGCTCTGTTCATCGGCAGCTCTCTGCTTCGCTGTAACTACCATTTCTTCTGCCGTCTGCTGTGCCGCATCCAGTTTCGCCTGATATGTGGCCTTCATCTGTTCTGCTTCATCCTGTGCCTGCTTTGCCTGACCAAGCTCTGTTTTAATTTTGTCTTCTCTCTGCTGAATCACGTTCATGACCGGCTTAAAAAGAAACTTTCGAAGACCAATATAAAGCACAAGGATATTCACCACTGTCCAGATGAGTGTAGATGGTTCTAAACTTAACATATTTTCACCTGTCCTTACCTATGTATGATGTATGATCCGATTATTTTAACATCAAAATGATTAACAAAGCAATTACGAAACCATAGATAGCAGTTGCTTCTGCAAGGGCACAACCTAAAAGAAGGGACTTACTGATCTTACCTTCTGCTTCCGGCTGTCTTGCGATTGCATCAACTGCAGCTGCTGTTGCTTTACCAATTCCAATTCCTGCTCCAATACCTGTTAAAACTGCGATACCTGCTCCAATAGCAATAAATAATGATGATGACATAATAATTTCTCCTTTTCTACTCTCTTTTTCTTTTTGTTTTTCATTCTCTCTTTTGTATTAATCTTCCATCGCTTCTTTCATGAAAAGAGCTGTGAGGAATACAAAGACATATGCCTGTATTAAGCCGTCAAAAATATCAAAATAACAGCTAAATACAACCGGTATGACTGCCGGCACTACGAGTTTCAGTAATTCCATAATAACGAACGACCCGAGTACATTTCCGAATAATCGCATACAGAGCGATAACGGTTTGATAAAGATTTCCAGAATGTTGATTGGCAGAACAATTGCGATTGGCTGTGCAAAACTCTTCAGCCAGCCGGCTCCGCCTTTACTCCTGATTCCTGAGATTTCAATCAGCACAATACTCATGACTGCAAGTGCAGCGGTTACGTTTAAATCTTTTGTAGGTGGTTTAAATCCAATCAGTCCGATCAGATTCGAGATTCCAATGTAAACTGCCACCGCCATCAGGTAGAAGTAATACTCTTTTCCACCGCCAGTCATGACATCATCAAAGAAATTGTAAATCCCGCCTACCGCGCTTTCGAGTGCAAGCTGCTTACGCCCAGGATGTTCCACGCTCAGATTTCGTACTAATACTATGCACAGTAAAAAAACTGCTGCCATAATAATCCAGGTGACTACCACTGATTCAGTAACCGGAATTCCACCAAATAATGGAATTGTAAATACTGTCTCACAGTTTAGCTCTTCGAGTAAATTATCGACAAGAGCATCCATCTGATTCACTTCCTTTCTGAATACAGGTGCCTTTCATTGTTGCTGTGGGCAAACTGTATTGAATGGTAAAATTTTAGCACTTCATGCGACAAAGTCAATGTTTTTACAAATAAAGTTAAAATGGCTTTTTTTACAACTTTCTTTGTTCAATAATGACAATACACGCAGTATGATTTTAACATATTTATGTAAACATTAATAGAAATTTTATATATTTCACGATTTTTTTCAAAAAGCAATTAAAAAAAGAGCAAAAATCCGGATTTAATACCGTAAATTTTCGCCCATTTTCTAAAAACTATAAGCCGATTCCGACCCAATAAAGCAGCCCCAGTACCCATGAAATCACAATTCCATACAATATCACCGGACCTGCAATGGTAAAAATCTTGCATCCAATTCCAAAGACCTGTCCTTCTTTTTTGTATTCAATCGCGGGTGCCGCCACAGAATTGGCAAATCCGGTAATTGGAACCAACGCCCCCGCCCCACCCCATTTTGCGATTTTGGGGTAGAGATTCATTCCTGTCAGAATCACGCTCAGCAAAACCAGAAGCAGTGATGTCCATGCGCCGCATGTCTTTTGATCCAGTCCAAGATACTGACCGTACTGATTGATGGCCTCACCTATGGTGCAGATGATGCCGCCTGTAATAAAGGCCTTTACCATGTTGCTTCCCAGCCTGTTTTTCGGTGTTTTTTCTTTTACATATTTCTGATACTGTGTTTTCATCTTCTCTCCTTACCATCCTTTTGCAAAATATAGAATTGCTCCAAGTCCCTTTCCAATGGCAAGTCCTAAGATCAGCCACGGAATTGCCTTGACAATTTTCAGTCTGCGGATAAAGATTGGAAATACATTTAATATTTCTGCAAGAGCCATCGACCAGCATCCGACAAAAATCCCGGACAGGATTCCAAATATCGGCAGAATCCAGCCTCCTCCCGGAATGCGGATTCCAAACAGGAACCAGGTGCTTCCGACAATTCCACCGAGCCCGATACAGTCTTCATAGAGCAGAATATGTCTGCCTGTGTGCGTGCGGTCTGCAAAATCCGAGACGACCCCCAGACCAATGATGAAAGCAAACAAACCGCCTGCTACGGTAATCCCTGAACTAAGTCCTATGATTGCTTCGATTCCCTGTCTGATCCACATCCATCTCTTTTCCTTTCCGCTCATATTCATCGATTAAGGTCGTCTGTATATCATTTTCATAGAGACGCATTTCCACTTCAATCGGGGTCGGATCAACTGTAAATCTTTTCTTTCCGAAATGATTAAAAAACACCAGAATTCCAATTACCAGACCAATGCTGTAGCTTACCTCGAGAATGGTAAATCCACTCGATGCATTTCCTGTCAGCCATTCGTATACCTGAGAAAACATTTTCGTTGTCGATACATCATTGTGAAACGACATGATTGAAAATGCCGATCCGGTAAATGTAATCAGAACGACGCCTGCCACCTTAATTGCCTGAAACAGTGCATTGTGTTCCTTCTGTTCCTCGTATGTGACAATCAGATCCATCTCGCCCATATTCTGGATATCAAGCATCGGATACTTTTCATGAATACAGGCAATAATATGCAGAACCGATACCACATATCGATGCTGTCCCTGATCTGGGATGTTCAGGATCTTCAGGGCACGAAGCTTTGGAACAATGGTTGGATCGCTGCATTCCATCATCAGGATATCACCTAGCAGAACCTCGCGTTTGGTCACTTCTGTATTCTTATTGCCCTTCATGTATACGGTCTGTTTGGTCACTGCCATAATTGTCCCGGTCTCGTTTCCATAATGAGCGTTCCTTCATTTTCTGTATTTGCATGACTGGTCTCATAATAATAATAAAATATCCCCGATACGACAAACACTAAAACAAGCATCGTGCACACCGTCCAGATTTTTCTTTTTCCATTCATTTTTCCCGCCTCCTTATCTCTAGTATTTGACTCACGTTGAAAAATATACATCCTTCCGCAATTTTTCGAGTATTTTTTTCTCCATTCGTGATACCTGCACCTGCGTCATCCCCATTTCGTTTCCAATCTGTGTCTGGGAGCGTTCTTCAAAATACCGCATATAAATCAGCTTTCGCTCTTTATTTCCAAGCAGATTCAATAGCTGTGCAAGCATCAGATGATTGAGCACCCGCTCTTCTTTTCGCTCCTTGTCTTCCAGCTTGTCCACCAGCGCAATCTCATCCCCATCCTTCTGATAGATCGGACGATAGATGGATTCCACCTCTACAGAGGATTCCATTGCCTGTACAATCATCTCTTTTTCAACATGGAGTGCTTCTGCCAGTTCTTCCAGCGTAGGTTCCTGCCCCTGCGTGGAAATAATCTTCTCTCTCATCATAAAGATCTGTGCTGATAGTTCTTTCAGCGACCGACTGACGCGGATCATTCCATCATCGCGTAAGAATCGTTTGATTTCTCCGGAAATCATAGGCACTGCGTACGTGGAAAACTTCACATCGTAGGACAGATCAAATTTGTCGATTGCCTTTAATAATCCAATCACTCCGATTTGGAACAGATCCTCTTTCTCAGTTCCACGTCCAAAAAATCTTCGTACCACGCACCACACCAGTCCCACATTTTCTTCTACGACCTGCTGTCTCGCTTCTTTATCTCCATCGTGAGCCTGTTTGATTAAAGCGATTGTGTGGTCCATAGCTCCCTTCCTTTTCCAATTGTTTTTTTCATTCTGACAAGCGTTCCTTCCTTTGGTTTTGATTCCACAATAACCTGATCCATAAATGCTTCCATAAATGCGAATCCCATTCCGGCACGCTCCAGATCCGGTTTTGTTGTAAAAAGAGGTCTTCTGGCAGCTTCAATGTCTTCGATTCCTTTCCCGGTATCCTTCACTTCAACGATAAACAGCCGGTCACGCACCATGCAGTGGATCTCGATATTATGTATCTCATTCTCATATCCGTGAATAATGCAGTTGGTCACCGCTTCCGATACTGCTGTCTTGACATCTGCGACCTCCTCTAGTGTTGGATTTAACTGCGTCATAAATGCAGCGACAGACACTCTTGCAAATCCTTCATTTTCCGAGCGGCTGTCAAAGATAATTGTCATTTCATTCGTGCCCTTCATAATGTATCCTCCTCATAAATCTGTAATATATTGGTCATCCCTGACATGGTTAAAATCTTTTTCATTCTTTCATTTGTATGCACCGCCCAGATTTCACCTCCCAGATAATGGATGGTTCGATATCGCCCCATAATTACACCTATCCCTGAGCTATCCATGAAGTCTGTTTTGTCAAAATCGAAAATGATGTATTTGACATGCTGGTTTTTGATGATAGAATCCGCGGTTTCCCGCATATCCTCCGCGTTGTGATGATCAATCTCCTTTGGAAGAAAGATTGTGAGACAGTTTTCCTGTAATTGATATCTCATGAATTTGCTCCTTTCGATGATTTAAATATAAAAAAAAGACCTACATATCTGCATGGTCTTTTCTTTCGTAGTTTCGATCCGGCATTTACTGGGCTGCCGCGCCCACGTTGCTGTCTCCTCCAAGTGCTGTCTTGGCTGCTGCTGCTATATCTGTGTTCGGATAGGTTTCCACAACCTGATTGAATCTGGTCGTGGCATTCTCTGTATCCCCGTTCTTGGCATACGCCACACCCAGGTTCAGAAGTGCCGCTCCGTCATTATAGCCTTCTATCATACTTACCACCTGATTCAGCGAATCAATCGCACTGGCGTAGTTTGCAACCTGTATCTGAGACACTGCTGTGGCATAGAGTTCATCACACAGCGGAGTAAAGACACTCTGTACCAGTTCGTCATATCTTGCCTGTCCCTGTGCTCCGAGTGCTGCCCGCTTCACATTCAACAGTGCCTCCGCTATGGTTGAATTATTATATTGGTTCGAATCGTACTGACTGGACGCAAGCATCAGATTTTCGTAACTGTCTGATGTACTTGCCGCAGTCTGTACCGTCTCTTCTGACTCATCGTTCGTGCTGCGGTATTCCGCAAGCGCGGACTTCTGTGCGCTGATCTCTGCATCCTTTGCGGCAATCTGATCGCTGTATTCCACCAGTTGTCTGTTCGTCGTATGATTCTTAGACGTAACCACTGCCGGGACAATTAAAAACCATACAAAGGCAGCTCCCACGATAATCCCCAGAAGAATGTTAAGAATCGTATTTCTTCCGGCAGCCTCCTTAATTCTCGCTGATACAGGCTGTATGATCGTCTCGTTGCCAAGTGTGTATGTAATCGTCTCTTCCTTTTGCGTCTGATCCTTGAGCTTCTTACCGCGAAGCTGTGTCAGTTCATGCATATACAGAAGCGTCTGTTCATTGGTTGTATCGATTTTTCTGGCAGTCCGAAGTGTCTGCCTTGCTCTTGCGTATTGTTCCGTGTGCAGGTATAACAGCGCGAGCAGCTGATGTGCCTTAAGGAAATTCGGCTGTTCTACTACGATCTTCTTAAGCTGGATAATCGCCAGATCTTCTCCGTCCTGCTGACAATAGTTCAGACATTGGTTGAATTTCTTTACAACCTGATTATAATTCTCTAATTCGCTCTCTGATGACTGAATGCTGGCAATAAAATAATTTGCAATGTTATCCTTCGCCTTAAAGTTCTTACTGATAATCCATTCCACAAGCCCTTCACATACTTCACCGCGTCCATAATAGACGAGACCCAGAAGATTTCTCGCAGCTACATTATCCCGATTGTATTGCAGACTTCGCCTCAGGGATACAATTGCCCCGGACAAATCATGCATATTCGCCTTTCTCAGGCCATCATTATACCAGTAATTTGACTGATAAATGATTTTCTGTTTGTATTCATACTCCATCTATAACCACCGTGATCTTCCTATTTATTGTTCTGATCCATAACTTCGCGCAATAAATCTGTCATATCGGACAAATTTTCCTGATAGACCGCATCCTCGATATCTTCCACTTCCAAACTTGGTTTGAATTTCTTTAATTCTTCCTGAAAATCCAACATCTTCTAATACCTCCCAAGATATTTCTTGATTGTTCCAACCAGGTACAGAGAACCCAGACAATATACCGTACGGCCATTCTGACGTTCCAACACATCGTCCACCGCTCTTTCAATCGAGTCAATGACTCTGACCGGAACCTCTGTATATTTCCGAAAAATATTACCTAAAAGCTCTGCCTTTGTTCCCCTGGCATCCTGAATCGTTGTCACAACGAATTCCTGCACCTTTAAATTTCTGCAAAGATATGCAATCATGTCTTCATAATCTTTGTCTTCTACGGCTGAAAACAAAATTACAATGTCCTGCTTTTTTATCTTCACGCTGTCCACAAAGCTCTCGATTGCATTCCTGTTGTGTGCACCATCCACGTAGACATTCGGCGCAGCCTCTTCCATCCTGCCTTCCCAGACAGCTTCGCCCAACGCTTTTTGCCATCGGTCAAGATGTTTGTCCCTGCCAAATAATAAGCGCATGGCTTCCAATGCCATATATGCATTATCGGCCTGATAGTCTGCAATATTGGGAACCGTCCACGTAGTATCTTCATAATACGCATTTGTGCATGAAAATGCAATAAATTTATTTGGATTTGTGCAGATTTCGTACGCACTTTTCGATATTTTTCGGCACGGGCTATGAAGCTTAAGTGCCTGTTCTTCAAACACCCGGTTCACACTTTGCAGCGGATTCTCCATATATAAGACAGGCACGCCCGGCTTAATGATTCCGGCTTTCTCGGCTGCGATTTTCTCAAGCGTGTCACCCAGATACTGCGTATGATCCAGCCCTATCGTTGTAATCACAGTAAGCTGTGGATTCGAAATGCAGTTCGTTGCATCCAGTCTTCCACCCAGTCCGGTCTCCAGAATCACATATTCTACACCTGCCCCGGCAAATGCCTTCATCGCCATTCCAAAGAGAAACTCAAAGAAGGTGGGATGTGCCAGCCCCTCCTGTTCCAATTCAGCTGCCGCCTGCTGTGCACGCTCAAACGAAGCAAGAAACGCTTCCTCGCTCACCATCACGCCATTGATTCGAATCCGTTCGTTCATCACAATTAAATGTGGCGAAATAAACGTTCCCACGGACTTTCCTTCACTTCTGAGCAGGTGTTCCAGATAAATACAAACAGAACCCTTTCCGTTGGTGCCCGCAACGTGCAGAATCTGTCTGCCCTGCTGCGGGTTGCCAAGCTTTTCCAGAAAGCGGTTCGTGTGTGTCAGATCATTTTTTTTTGTAAATCTCGGTATCTCATTGATATATGCTTCTGCCTGTTCATAGGTCACTTGGAGTCACCATCCTCGCTGTTTTTAAGTCCAAGCATTTCGTCTAATGGTTTATCTCCCAGCGTGTCCGGAATTTCTGTCAGCTTTCCATTCTTATATTCATATTGTGATGATGTTCTAAAGATTGTATTGCTCGATCCGACCTGACTGATTTCTATGATATCGCCATCTTTTAAAGTGCTGTCCGGAAGCATCAGCCTGGTATTGTTCAGAAATTGAGTTGACTGCTTCTCTCCGTTAATGTACACCTTCGAATATGCCGTGAAATTTTCTCCATAGATACTGTAGCCGCCACTCATCAGTTCAACCAGATCTGAGACCGTTACATCCTTGACTCCCATAACGAGATGACCTTCCGTAATAGGCAGTCCACTCTTTTCGTATGCATACTGCTCCCCGTATAGAATATCGTATTGCAGCAGTTCGAGATCGGAAAGATAATTTTTGGTCTTTCGTCTCTGCTGATGGTAATTGAAAACAGTTCCGGAATGAATATCTAAGCGGTCAAATACATCTGCCATAATCTGATAAGCCGGCACGTTGCTGTCCTGCTTTTCCAGTCCGATATTATCCCAGATTACATAGTTTGTATTGTATAAATAGCGGCTCTTTAAGTCCTTCGCTTCAAGCCCCAGTGTCGGAAGATGATCTCCGTAGAATACGATAACGGTTGGCTCCTTCCTGGCCTCCACCGCTTTTACAAGGTTCCCTGCAAAC
Source organism: Hespellia sp. (assembly GCA_028693555.1). Classification (GTDB taxonomy): domain Bacteria; phylum Bacillota; class Clostridia; order Lachnospirales; family Lachnospiraceae; genus Hespellia. Next base: position 18,350 of record JAQUVD010000035.1, on the reverse strand, counting down.
TCGTCCATCTCATGCACTTCATTTACATAGTATTCCCACTGATTGTTCTCTTCCTGTGTCTCTGCTCCGCTCACCTGCACGGCAGGATTCACAAACATCTTCTCCGTCGGATAGTCCCCATGTCCCTGTACACTGACCGTAAAGACAAAGTCCTGTCCTTCTGTGGTATCCATCGATTCCATAATATTCGGAATCAGGACATCATCGGTTGCCCACCCCTTTGGTGTGGTCTGGAGAATATTCATGAATTCTTTGCTTGTATAATGGTCAAAGCCCATATGATTAAACACTTTTGCACGGCTGTAAAAGTTTCCGGTATTATTGTGAAGTGCCTCTGTTCCATATCCCAGACTTGCAAGTGCTGTCGCTGCGCTCGCCGCCACCTTGTCCTTTAAATAGGTCTTATATGGATACTCTCCCGGTCCAAAGAACCGAAGGTTCATACCTGTAAGTACTTCAAACTCTGTATTGGCGGTTCCCGCTCCAACAGACGGCACTTTAAAGTATCCGCTTGTATATTCACCTGCCATCTGACGGAGATTCGGCGTTGGATCTTCTGAAAATTCAAGCCATTCCACTTCTGTCGGATCAAAATAAGACTCCAGCTGTACGAATAAGATATTCGGCATCTGCTCTTCTGTCAGAGAGGTTGTCGTCTCTGTCATCGCCCCATCATTCGTAATCTGATTGATGGTTGCCTCACTGTAGTTTGCCGGCTGTGAAATACCCGTATTAAATAAACTTGCTGTAAAGCAGTATGGGAAACCGTAGTCCTCATACGCGAATGCAATGTTTCCAAAATAGTTCGAAACAACACGCTGCTCAATTGCCGCGTCTGTCAGCAGTACGGAACCACCAAACCCTGCAATTACAAAGAACAGTGCGAAGACTCGATGCATCTTCCCTGTATACTGTCCGCCTCGCCGCCACATTGAAACCACCCATACCACAAGTGCTGCAACGCCAATGACTACCAGTGTAAATTCAAATGGCGTAAAATAGTTGCTGATCAAAGATGTCGCATCGGATAAAACCTTGAGATCCTGCGCATTAAATGGTGTCACTCGCTTCATCAGTAAATATCCGTTGCAGCCACCCAGAAACAGCCAGAACACGCTAATCAGAATACGCGTAAAGACACGCCTTCTCACCAGATAAACTAGATTAAAGGTAACAAAAATCAGGAACGCATTGAATAAAAATGCCTTCGGCGTCTCTACCAGATAGCTCCATGCTGCAATCAGCGAATGTCTGGAAACAATCTCTATCACAAAATTAATCAGACATGCAAGCACCGCATGTAAGAGTAATGAAATCCTATTCATCACTGCATAATACGGTCTAAGTGCAACTGCAATCCTGCTGTTACGGCGTTTCTCCAGGATCTGCGCACGTCTTTCCCGTTTGGCAATCCACCACACCTTGATATCTTCTTTTTTTAAGTTTTTCATTCGGTTAAAAAAGCCCTTGAAATCGGGCTTTTTTAGTTTTATTCTTTTCATTCACAACCTCTTATTACATGTACTGCGTTATTATTTGTTCATACCCGCAAGACGTTCTTCCACCTGCGCGAGCATCTGTGTATACTTCTCCAGCTTTTCTTTTTCTTCCTCTACCTTTGCCTCAGGTGCCTTGCTCAGGAACTTCTCATTCTTTAACATTCCGGTTGCTCTGGCAATCTCTTTGACCAGGCGTTCTTTTTCTTTTGTCAGTCTGGCAAGTTCCGCCTCAAAGTCTACAAGGTCTTCCATCGGAAGGTAAACTGTTGCATCCGGAACCACAATGGATACCGCATCGTCTGCAATTCCGTCTTTCTTATGACTAATGATAATGTCACTTGCAAGTACCAGCGGTTTGCAGGCTTCCTTCATCAGGTTGAATCCTGTACACAATGCCTGATCCTCAGAGATAATATATACTTTTGACTTGCGGCTTGGCGCTACATTCATCTCTGCGCGGATATTACGGATTCCCTTTGTAACTGCTTTCCAGTGTTCCATAAGGTATTCTGCCTGAGGGAAATTCCATTCGTCTTTGTACACCGGCCATGAAGACATCATAAGCGACTCTTCTTCCGGCATCAATACGCTGTAGATTTCCTCTGTGACAAATGGCATATATGGATGCAGCAGCTTGAGTGCATTTCCAAGTACGGTCTTCAATATCCAGAGTGCACAGTTTGCACCCTCTGAATCTTCTTCTGCATGATAAATTCTATATTTTGCGACTTCAATATACCAGTCACAGAATTCATCCCATATAAAGTCATAGACCTTCTGCACTGCAATTCCAAGATCAAAGTTGTCCATATTTTCTGTAACATCTTTTGCAAGTGTATTGACCTTCGATAAAATCCACCGGTCTGCAGGTCTTAACATAAAGTCTTCCGGTTCTGTGATGGTCTTATCTTCCATGTTCATCATGATAAATCTGGAAGCATTCCATGCTTTGTTCGCAAAGTTACGACTTGCCTCTACCTTTTCGAGATAGAAACGCATGTCATTTCCCGGTGCATTGCCCGTTACAAGCGTCAGACGAAGTGCATCTGCTCCATATTGGTCAATAATCTCGAGCGGATCGATTCCATTCCCCAGAGACTTGCTCATCTTGCGTCCCTGTGAGTCACGAACAAGTCCGTGGATAAAGACCGTGTGAAATGGTGTCTCCCCTGTATGTGCAAATCCTGAAAATACCATACGGATCACCCAGAAGAAGATGATGTCATATCCGGTCACAAGCACATCGGTCGGATAGAAATAATCTAAATCTTCTGTCTTCTCAGGCCAGCCAAGTGTCGAGAACGGCCAGAGTGCAGATGAGAACCATGTGTCTAGTGTATCCTCATCTTGTGTAAATTCTGTGTTCCCACAGTGCGGACATTTCTCTGGCGCCTCATGTCCGACTACAAATTCACCGCATTCTGTGCAGTAATATGCAGGAATTCTGTGTCCCCACCAGATTTGTCTCGAAATACACCAGTCACGTATATTTTCAAGCCAATGTAGATAAATCTTATCAAAACGTTCCGGTACGAACTTCAGATCTCCCTTTTTCAAAGCATCAATTGCCGGCTTTGCAAGCTCTTCCATCTTGACGAACCACTGCTGTTTGATCAGTGGCTCAACCGTTGTTCCGCAGCGGTCATGTGTACCGACTGCGTGGCTGTGCGGAACGATTTTCACAAGATATCCTTCTTTTTCAAGGTCTTCTACAATTGCTTTTCTTGCTTCATAGCGGTCCATTCCTGCGTACTTGCCACCCTTTTCATTGATCGTAGCATCATCATTCATAATGTTGATTTCTTCTAAGTTGTGACGTTTGCCCACTTCAAAGTCATTCGGGTCATGTGCCGGCGTAATCTTAACCGCACCTGTTCCAAATTCCTTATCCACATAATAATCCGCAATGATTGGAATCTCTTTGTTCACCAGCGGAAGCAGTACATTCTTACCTACGATGTCTCTGTATCTGTCATCATCCGGATGGACTGCGATTGCGGTATCTCCAAGCATCGTCTCCGGACGCGTGGTCGCAATTTCAAGGAAACGGTCTTTTTCTCCAACAATTGGATACTTGATATGCCAGAAATGTCCTTCCTGATCCTCATGCTCTACTTCTGCATCAGAAAGAGAGGTCTTACATACCGGACACCAGTTGATGATACGCGATCCCTTGTAAATGTAGCCCTCTTCATATAATTTAATGAAAACTTCTTCTACTGCTTTGGAGCATCCTTCATCCATTGTAAAGCGTTCTCTGTCCCAGTCACAGGATACGCCGAGCTTCTTGAGCTGTTCATTGATGGTTCCGCCGTACTCTTCTTTCCACTCCCATGTTCTCTCAAGGAATTTCTCACGGCCAAGTTCCTTCTTATCAATGCCTTCTTCTTTGAGCTGGTTCGTCACTTTCACCTCTGTAGAAATGGCGGCATGATCTGTTCCCGGAATCCAAAGTGCGTTATATCCCTGCATTCTCTTATAACGGATCAAAATATCCTGCAGCGTCTCATCGAGCGCATGTCCCATGTGGAGCTTACCTGTGATATTCGGTGGCGGCATCACAATGGTAAAGGGTTTCTTGTCTCTATCTACTTCAGCGTGGAAATATTTCTCCTCACACCACTTCTTATATAGCTTGTCTTCAATCTCTTTCGGATTGTATGTCTTCTCTAAGTTCTTACTCATAGCTTCCTCCTGTATATCATATTGCAGAATAATCTAAGGTATATAATATCCTTGTAACAGTGATTTGTCAAAGATTTTGACGATAATTTAGAAACTCTTAAGGTTCTGAATCATTTCCGCAAGGGATATTCCATACCCCGGATCGGTTGCCCATCCATAGCCTTCCGGATTTTCCTGCTGCCCAAGCCATTGTACATATGGAGCTGAGGCCTTTTTCACAAGTGCATATCGCCCGTCAACACAGCCTTCCACTAGTGGATCTGTCGTTGCATACGCCTTCAAATGCTGAATCTGTGCGCGGATACCGGTCCTGACATCGGTAAATGATTCCCCCGCTACATCTCCTCCTGTCGCACCGAGTCCGGCAAAATTGTATTGACTGATATCACAGACCCCCTCAAATTGCAGCCAGCCGGTCTCCTTCATGCTCTGCACGAAAGGAATCTCAGCGCGTATCCCTTCTGCGGCGGACTCCTCTAAAAACATCTGACAGTAGTCTTCAATGGTCGGTGCTCCCCCCTGTGCCAGTGCTTCCGATGGATAGGTCTTCCCGCTTGATTCAAAAAAAGAAGTCATCTGCCCAAGTGTCACGCTGCTCTCCCCCATGATAGAATATCCATTCTCCGCATTCACCTCCACGGCAGCACTTGCAGCAGTATCCGCAGAGTCCTCCGTGGTGATATCCCCGGCAGAAGCTTCTGCGTTTTCGTCGGAAGCATCCTCGGATTTTACATCTTCCTGCTGCTTTTGCACCTTCACCTTTTGTAACGTGCCTGTGTTCTGACACACCTCATTTTGCAGTCTGCTGACACAGGTCAGCATGATGAGGCATAACATTCCCAGTGTGAATTGTTTTTTAATATTCTCCATCTTCTCATTTTTCATTTTTTCTTCTATTATATTCCACTCAGTCGGGATTCTATACTGCTTTTTCAACTTCCTGTCCTATCACAAATATGTTATAATATAAGACAACATATTTCCAGTAAGTCAGAGGAGCGTTCATTATGAGTATTAGAATACCAATTGAGATATCTGCGAGACACATCCATGTCAGCCAGGAAGATTTTGAAGTACTATTTGGCAAGGGCCGGACTCTTACGCGCAAAAAAGACCTCAGTCAGCCAGGACAATACCTCGCCGAAGAGAGAATTACAATCAGGGGACCTCGTGGCAGCTTTGAGAACGTTGCCGTTCTTGGGCCTTTCCGCAAACAGACACAGGTCGAATTATCCATTACTGACACCAAAAAAATAGGAGTACCGCATGTCATCCGTCAATCAGGTGACATCGCTGGTACTCCCGGATGTACGTTAGTAAATGGTGATATTTCTATCGATATCACAGAGGGCGTCATCGCCGCCAAACGCCATATCCATATGACGCCGCGCGAGGCAACGCTTCTGCAGGTCGAGGATAATGATATTGTGTTCGTCCTGACCACCAGCTATGAGCGTTCTCTGATCTACGCCGACGTCGTGGTGCGTGTCAGTCCTGATTTTCGGCTTGCAATGCATGTCGATACGGATGAAGCCAATGCGTTCGCAAGTGATACCGAGCCCTTTGGCGTGCTGCTAAAACTCTTTGACTCCAAACGCTATAGCATGGACAAATGGGTAAACGAAGTATTGGAAGGCATAAAAAGATAAGCCTCATTCTTACCCAAACGTCTTTTTCACCAACCTGCAATACTCCTCATAAGGCGGTTTTCCTGCAAATGCATCCTCAAGTGCATCTCGCACGCCTTTATAATACCAGCCGATTGTATCTTTCTCTTTCATATTAAACCGATTCCAGAGTTCATCCCCAAACACAGGGTAATCGCGGTCGATATCTCTCATATTCGAAAGCTTATCTGCAAGTGCAATCATCTGCACTTCAATCGGAGCGTTTTTAAGATGTTCGACTGTGTGTCCTTTTCGCTCTTTCCATGTCCTTGATTTGTCCTCACTTTCCTGTGCTACAATATCTGCAACCCGTGGAGAAAATTCTTCACTGATAATCTCTGCAGTTACCCAGTCACAGTCCTCAATGGTATCATGAAGAACTGCTGCACATCGAATCTCTTCATCCAGTGTCATGGATGCCACGATATCACCAACCTCAACCGGATGAACAATATACGGCCGCTTTGTTCCTTTCCGATATTGTCCTGCATGTGCTTTTGTCGCAAATACAATCGCTCTGTTAATCATTTCGATTTCTCCTTCATCCTTTGCAGATTATTCTTCCGTTATCTCTTCCTCATCTTCTTCTATGCTATCCTTGATTCTTGTTTTTTCGCGTTTACGGAAAAGATCAAAAATGCAAGGTACTACAAATAACGTCAACAGGGTTCCATATAGTAATCCACCGATTGTTACAACTGCCATCGGCTGAACCATATCTGCCCCCATTCCTACGCCGACTGCCATGGTAGAAAGTCCGAGAATTGTCGTAAGTGCTGTCATAATAATCGGACGAAGCCTTGTGCGCCCTGCCTCTACCAATGCATCCTGCTGCGTCATACCGGACGCCATGAGTTGATTCGTATAATCAATAAATACAATACCATTATTTACAATAATACCGGACAGCATCACAAATCCAATCATTGCAATCACACTGATTGGACTTCCTGTAAGGAAGAGTCCAAGAAATCCTCCTGTAAACGCAAGCGGAACGGTGAACATTACGATAAACGGAGATCGCAATGACTGGAACTGCGCTACCATAATGAGATACATAAACAGGATCGCAAGTCCAAGCATCTTCAGCAGTTCAACCATCGAATCATTAATCGTCTCATCCTCGCCTTTCATCTCATACGTGTAACCGTCCGGCATGTCATAAGAAGAAATTGCCTTGCTGACCCGATTGCTTACAAGTCCTATATTATCACCTTCTGCAACCTCTGCTGTCACGCTGATCGTCCGACTCTGCGCATCGTGATTGATGGACTGCAGACCGACTGCATCCTCAAATTCCGCAATATCACTGAGTTTCACCTCTTCTGTCGTTCCATCCTGCTTCGTTGCCGTAATCGCCAGATTCTTAATCCCCTCTCTCGTGAGTTCTTCATTTTTCTGATCCACAACAAACACATCATAATCATCCAGATCTGTTGTCAGGGTTGTCGCTGCCGATGCCGTACTCAACTTTTCTGCCAAAGCCTTATATATCTGTGCCGTCGTAAGATTATGCCTGATTGCCTCTTCCTGCTTCACATTCACGCGAAGCTCTCCGGTTGTATCATCCAGACCGTTCGATACATTTGCTGTTCCTTTAGTGTCCTCCACGATTTTTGCCATATCCTTTGCAATCGTCTGCAGCGTATCCAGATCCTTTCCCTTAATCTCTACAACTACACCGCTGCTTCCAAGCGCGCTCATATCCATGTTCGACATACTAACGTCCAATTCACACGCCTCATCTTTGGTGACTTCTTCTATCTTTTTCTGCAATTTATCGTTATCTAATTTGCGCTTATCACTCAGAATCGCATAAATCTCAACTTCATTGGTTGATGAGACCTGACCAGTATATGAGTTAGTCGAAACCATTGCACCAACATCTTCAATGTCATCAATTGTCTTGAGTTTCTCCATGACATCATCTGCAATCGCACCTGTCTCATCCATCGTACTGCCTTTTTCCGTAGTAAGCGTCATGCTGATCTCAGTACTTTCCATATCCGGCATAAATGCTGTTCCGTTCGATGCTGCTAGCACGCCACTGACACCGAACATAATCAGTGCCAGAAGAAGCACAAGCGGTTTGAAATGCAGTGCCTTACGAAGCAGCTTCTCATATACATCACGAATTTTAAGAAATACCTTTGTCTCCTGTTTTTCTTTCTTCTTAAGCAGTCCTGCAGCCATCATTGGAACCAGCGTCAGGGCAATCAACAGACTTGCCAGAAGTGAATATGCAATCGTCAGACCCATATCGACAAATAACTGTCTTGTAATTCCTTCTGTAAATACAATTGGTGCAAACACACAGATTGTTGTAAGTGTCGATGCTGCAATCGCACCGGATACCTGTTTCGCGCCCTCGATTGCCGACTCTTTCGCAGACATCCCTTCTTCATTTCTCATACGGTAAATGTTCTCGATTACTACAATAGAGTTATCGACAAGCATTCCGATTCCAAGTGCCAGTCCCGACAGTGAAATAACATTCAGCGTCACACCGCTGAAATACATCAGAACCAATGCCGCGACCACGCTGATTGGGATTGAGCAGGCGATGATAAATGTCGGCCGGATATCTCTCAGGAACAACAGCAGAATCAAGATTGCCAGCATTGCACCAAATACCATGTTTTGAAGGACCGAATTTACGATCAGGTCAATATAAACGCCCTGATCCATCAGTGTTACGATATCGACATCTTTATTATCCTTTTTCAGAGATTCAAACTTATCTGTCAGGCGTTTGCTCACATCACCGGTAGAATACCCTGTCTGTTTCTGAATCGTAAGGAGTACTCCCGGTTCTCCATTAATCTTCGCATAAGTCTCATCTGCATTGTTGACATATTCTACATCTGCAACATCTGATAATTTTATCGCAGACAGTCCTTCGATTCCCATATCGAATAACGGCATCGCTTCAATTCCGCTGATATCATCGTACTTATCCCCGATTCGTATCAGATAATCCGTTCCATCCTCGTTCACATATCCCGCCGGCATCGAGAAATTCTCTGCCGTCAGCAGCGTTCCAATCATCTCAGCGGTTACCGTCTTCGTCACATCCGCAGCCTCTAATGCTGCTTCCCGGGAGTCGTTGAGTTCTTTCTGGCCTTCGTCTAATTTCGTCTCTGATGTCGCCAGCTGTGCATTGGCCGTTGCCATTTGAATCGTTGCACCGATTTTTGCTGTCTCGATCTGTGCCTGTGCCTGCGCGAGCGAAATCTTACCGGCAGTCAACTGATCTTTTGCCGCCTGAAGCTGTGACCTGCCATCCGTGAGCTGCTGAAAACTGTTTGTAATGGTCTGCTGCGCAATATCTATCTGCGCATATTGAGCCGCAAATGTCTCATCTAATCCTTTCTTTGCCTCATCCTTCGCTGCTTTCTTTTCTTCTTCTGATGTTGTATCATCTGCATCAATCAGTGCATAGGCCGCATTTAACGCAGTTTGATATGCAGTATCAATCAGTGATCTGTTGACATCTAACTCTACCTGTGCTGCATTCAGCTTATCTTGTGCCGCATCCAGCTCACTCAATTTCGAATCAATCTGCGCCTCTCCTTCAATGATCTGTGCCTGCGCATTATCCGCCTGTGACAGCTGACTCTCCAACTGCTGCGTTCCTGATTCGAGTTGACTCCTGCCCGATTCAATTGCCGCTTTGCCTTCATCCAGTTGTGCCTGTGCATCGTCAAACTGTCCATTTAACGCATTCTGAATCTTCCTATTGGTCGAATCGACCTTATCCTGATTGATCGTTACCTGTACCGTCTGTTCCACGGTTCCAAACGTTGATACCGACGCGACCCCTTCCAGGCTCTCAATTTCCGGAAGAATTTCATTTTCAATTGTCGTACTAGATTCAAAGACATTGTCACTTCCGGCATTGATTGCCGCTACCATCACCGGCATCATATCCGGATTCAGCTTCATAATAATCGGATTCGCCACCGTATCCGGCCAGTATCCCTTAATCTGGTCCAGACTTTCACGCATCTCGATTGTTACAGAATCCATATTGGCAGTCTGCTCAAATTCCAAAATAACGGTCGATGCATTCTCCTGCGAAGTGGATGACACATTGGAAATGTTGCTGACGGTTGCCATCGCCTGTTCAATTGGCTTTGTAACCGTTGATTCAACCTCCTGGGGACTTGCTCCCGGATACGTTGTCATCACAATCGCATATGGCATGTTCATACTTGGCAGTAAATCCACTGTCATATGTGTAAATGAAACAACTCCTAATATAATCACTAAAACGACTGCCACCACAACCGTATACGGCTTTCGCACACTAAACTTTGAAAACATAAACTACCTCTCTCCTGAAAAAATGCTGTTATCTCTAAAAATAATACCACATTTCAAAAAGATAGTGTATAATAAAGCAGATTATAAAAGAAATTATTTTCACAATATTTACAAAAGGAGTTTTGATATGCATATGAAATCCGTTCTAATCACCGGTGCTTCCCGCGGAATCGGAAAAGCCTGTGCGCTTGCATTCGCAAAGGCAAATCAGAATTATCATATCTATATTAACTGCCGTACCTCCGTAATGGCATTGGAAAATGTATGTCAGGATATTGAAGATCTCGGTGCCCCTTGCACCATGGTCATCGGTGACATCAGTGATCCACATGATGTGGCAGCGATGTACCGCACGATTAAAAGTGACCACGCCGCGCTCGATATTCTGATTAACAATTCAGGAATCTCACATATCGGTCTTCTCTCTGATATGAGCGCGAACGAATGGGATCAGATTATTCAGACGAATCTATCCTCTGTATTCTATTGTTCCAAAGCATGCATTCCGGATATGGTCAGCCAGAAATCAGGCAGAATCATTAACATTTCCTCGATGTGGGGACGTGTCGGTGCCTCCTGTGAGGTTGCATATTCCGCAAGCAAGGCCGGAGTCAATGGACTCACAAAGGCACTTGCCAAAGAATTGGCACCAAGTAATATTCAGGTAAATGCAATTGCATGCGGCGTGATTGATACGGATATGAACAGCCAGCTCTCTGACATGGAGCGCTTGGAACTCGCAGATGAAATTCCAATGGGCAGATTTGGCACCCCTGATGAGGTCGCTGAGCTCGTATTACAGCTTGTACAAAGTCCTTCGTATCTGACTGGACAAATAATCGGACTAGATGGAGGATTTATTTAAAAATGAGTAAGACAAAAACAAATTTGATGCTGCTTGTCACCGCATTGATCTGGGGAATGGCTTTCGTTGCGCAAAAAATCGGAATGGAACACCTTGGTCCTTTCAGTTTTAATGCGATTCGTAATCTAATTGGTGCCGCTGTACTTCTTCCGGTCATTGCCATATTGGACAGACAGCGCAGTAAAATGAACCTTCCCAGGGCAACCTGGAAACAGAAGGATCTTTGGGTCGGCGGCATCTTATGCGGCATCTTCCTGTGTATCGGAAGCACCTTGCAGCAATTCGCACTGAAATCCAGTGCCGTTGGAAAAGTTGGCTTCATCACCGCTCTTTATATTTTATTCGTTCCAATCCTTGGATTGTTTCTGAAAAAGCATGTAGATCGAAAGGTCTGGTTTGGTGTTGCACTTGCTGTTGTCGGAATGTATCTGCTCTGTGTGACAGACGGCTTTTCCCTCGCCCCAAGTGATCTCATGACGCTGCTTTGTGCCTTTGCATTTTCATTTCAGATCTTAACCATCGATCACTTCTCCCCCAAAGTAGATGGGGTAAGAATGTCCTGCATTCAGTTTCTAATCAGTGGTATGATCTGTTTCGTGCCAATGGTAAGCTTAGAAACTCCAAAGCTCACAGATATCCTTGCGGGGTGGGCACCGATTCTCTATGCAGGCATCCTCTCCTGTGGCGTCGCCTATACGCTGCAGATTGTAGCACAAAAGCATGCCGAGCCAACAATTGCCTCGCTTCTTATGAGTCTGGAATCCGTCTTCTCGGTAATCGGCGGATGGCTCATCTTAGGACAGGTCCTGTCTGCACGAGAATTGTTCGGCTGTGCACTCATGTTCGGCGCTGTGATTCTCGCGCAGCTTCCGGGCAGAAAAAGGCAGGCCGCATCCTCTGCAAAAAGCTGATATCAAAAAAGAAACCTGACTGGAACTTAAATTCCGTCTGGTTTCTTTTTGACATAACAAAAGCGGGTGATGGGAATCGAACCCACGTATCCAGCTTGGAAGGCTGGTGTTCTACCATTGAACTACACCCGCGCTGTTTTTCAGCACATTTAATATAATATCATAGATTCTGAAAAAAGCAAGCATTTTTTTAATTTAAAGTAATCTTGTTCTGTTCGATACGCATCGTCTTCAACTCTCTGGCCGCGAACCACACCACCAGCACAAGTGCAATAAAGTCTGCGATTGGTGCCGCATACATGACGCCATCGATGCCCCAGAGGATTGGGAAGAGTATCAGCATTGGCAGCAGAAATAATACCTGTCTGGTAAGCGCCGTCACGATACCAAGCTTTGCCTTTCCAATGGACGTAAAGAATCCTGAAGACATCGGCTGGATACCATTTGCAAACGTCATAAACAGATTAATGCGGAAAAATCTCTCCGCAAACTGAAAATACACCTCTGAACCGGTCCCAAAGATACTGACAATCTGTCGCGGAAATAGCTGGAAGCAGACAAAGAAAACGACTGCAATCCCCGTACACCATGTCACAGACCATTTATAAGTCTTACGCACTCTCTCAAAATTTTCTGCGCCGTAATTAAATCCCCAGATTGGCTGACAGCCTTGAGAAATACCGATGCAGATTGCCATAAATATCATGTTGACTTTCATGATGACTCCAACACATGCAAGTGGAATATCACTCCCATAGATGGAATTTGCACCGTAATAGCGCAGAGTGTTATTCATTACAATCTGAACAATGAGCATCGCTATCTGATTGATAAATGCAGCTACTCCGAGTCTTGCGATCATTTTGAGATATTGAGCTCTCGGTCTGAACATTGCCATTTCTAATTTCATATTCTTTAATTTAACAAAATAGAACAGTACAAGAAGTGCCGATACGAACTGCCCGATAATCGTTGCCCAGGCTGCACCCTTGATTCCCCAGCCAAACACAAAAATGAAGATCGGATCCAAAATAGTGTTGATAATTGCTCCAACGACTGTACAGAACATGGAAAACTTCGGACTCCGGTCTGCCCGGATTAAATGGCTTCCACCCGTTGTAAAAATCAGAAAGGGGATTCCGAGTGCTGTGATTCCCGTATAATCAACTGCATAAGGGTAGACAGCATCAGTCGCACCAAACAAGAAAAGCAGTGGCTTAATCAGCACTAAGATCACCACTGCTATGATAACTCCCGAATTAATTAAAGAAGAAATTGCGTTCGCTGCAATCTCTTCTGCTTTTTTTACCTCACCGGCACCTGACTCCAGATTAAAATTGGATGCACCGCCAATTCCAAGGAGTAATCCGATAGATGTGCAGATTGTCGTGACCGGAAATGCCACGTTCGTGGCTGCATTTCCAAGCATTCCGACACCCTGCCCAATAAAGATCTGATCTACGATATTATATAATGCACTGACTAGCATACTGATAATGGCCGGTATTGCAAATTTTGCAATCAGCTTTCCGACTGGTGCTGTCGCGAGCGGATTTGTATTCTGTTGTATTGTCATTTATTTTTCCTTCTTTTCTTGTCTTACTCCTGAATTCCCGACACTTTGCCATAAATAGCAGCCGGAACATACCCTCTGACAAAGATTCCATCTTCCCTGTAATCTTCCTCAAGCAGCTCTCCATATTTGCGGATCAATTGAATCTTCCCTGCTTCTGCATAGGGATAGAGCCGTTCAATCGCAATTTTCTGTTCACGCAGTATCTTCTCGATTACGGTCTGAAGATCATCCAGACCTTCCCCTGACTTCGCGGAGATACGCACCGTTGCGTCTGCCTTGAAGTCTCGTAAGACAGGAACCGTTCCCATCTTGTCCTGCTTATTAAACGCTGTAATGACCGGTTTGTCTGTCACATCCAAATTCATCAGCGTCTCATATACAATTGCCATCTGCTCATCCACTTGTTCATTTGCAACATCCACGACATGAAGTATGAGATCAGCGTACTTCGCCTCCTCCAGTGTACTTCGGAATGCTTCAATCAAATGGTGTGGCAGCTTTCGAATAAACCCTACCGTATCTGTAAGAAGAATTTCCTGCCCACTCGGAAGCTCCAGCGATCTTGTCGTGGGATCAAGCGTTGCAAACAGCTTATCCTCTGCGAGGATTTCAGCACCCGTCAGCTTGTTGAGTAATGTCGATTTCCCTGCGTTAGTATATCCGACAATCGCAATCACCGGAATCTGATTTCTGCTGCGCTGCTCTCTCGTCACTTCACGGTGACGCTTCACATCTTTTAATTCCCTGCTCAACTGTGCGATACGTCCTTTGATCAGACGTCTGTCCATTTCCAGCTTCTTCTCTCCGGGCCCCCTTGTTCCAATTCCGCCACCAAGACGGGACATCGATTGTCCAAGACCAATCAGCCTTGACTGACGATACTTTAACTGTGCTAACTCCACCTGAATCTTACCTTCATTTGTGGATGCTCTTGCAGCAAAAATATCCAAGATAATCAAAGTACGATCCATAACCTTCGTATCTAAGATATCTTGGAGATTCCCCAGTTGAGCCGGTGAGAGCTCATCATCACATATGATTCCTGTTGCATCCAGTTCCCACAACATTTCTTTGATTTCATCCATCTTACCTTTTCCGACATAAGTGCCCGGATGAATCATCTCTCTGTTCTGAATGATCCTGCCAACCGTAAGCGCACCTGCTGTCTCCGCAAGTTCCTTTAATTCATCCAATGATTTTTCCGTATCATCATTCTCATTGGCACATACACCAACCAGAATGACCCGCTCACAGAGCTGATCATTTTCTATCATCTTATTCTACCTCTATCTGCTCTCTAAAAATTGTGCTTCTTTCTGTGCACTTTCGTCCTTTGGATATTTGGAAATGTATTCCGCGATCTTGGTCTTTGCAGTCTCCCAGTTGCGCTGATTCTCATAGCAGACTACCACGTTATACTCCATCTCCTGAACAACACTCGCATATTCATCTGAAGTACCTGCTAACGAAATTCCTTTTTCAAAAGAAGTGAGCGCAGTATCCACATTTCCCTGCTCCATGTCACAGATTCCTATCATATTATAAATGATTGGCGTCTCTTCCGCTCCATTTTCAATCGCGTCGCTTAGCGCCTGCTTCGCCGCCGGGTATTCTTCCAGTTCAAAATATGCCATTCCCTTACCCAGATACGCTTCTGACACATCTTTTTCTTTGTCAATTGCTTTCTGGTAGACATCGGCAGCCTCTTTATATTTGCCCTCTTCCATCAGCTTTGTGGCATCATCCACCTTGCTTGTACAGCCGGTAAAAAGCAGCCCGCACATCATCGCTACAAGTATGATTTTCATTTTCTTCATATTTTATTCTTCTCCTACTTTTCTGGATAACGCATTACCCAGAGGGAATTCAACAGATTAATCAAAAGGACTGCCATATCAATCAGGATCGCCTCGCGCATCGTTACGAATCCAATGGTAGCATATACAAGTAATATCACTTTGATTCCAATTGCATAAATCATATTCTGTCGTACCGTACGAATGGTACTCTTTGAGATTCGTACCGCTGTAATAATCTTATGTGGTTCATCTTCCATCAGGACAACATCCGCTGCCTGTATGGCAGCATCCGATCCCAGACCACCCATTGCAATCCCTATATCTGCCATTGCCAAAACAGGCGCATCGTTGATACCATCACCTACAAATGCCACATTTTCAGATTCCAGACGACTATCCATATATTCATGAAGCTGTTCGACCTTTTCCTCCGGAAGCAGATTTGCAAACACACTCTCGATGCCAAGCTTCTTCGCTACTGCTTTTGCAACACGTTCATTATCTCCGGTCAGCATGACTACATCTGCCTGGTAACGTTTCAATCGTTCAACTGTCTTTCTTACATCCGGTCTGATTGTATCTGATATCAGCACATAGCCCGCATACTTATCTTCAATCGCAATGTGAACTGCGGTCTCAGATGTATAGACCCTCTTATATTCAATGAGTCTCTGTTTCATGAACTTCGCATTTCCGATTAAGACCTTTTTCCCATCTACATTTGCCTGAACACCATACCCCGGAAATTCTTTTGCCCACTTCAGGCGTTTGTTATCAATGTCTTTTCCGTATGCTTCCTTCAGTGAATTGGCAATCGGATGATTCGAATGTGACTCACCGCACGCCATCACTTCCAGCATCTCTTCCCGGCTGATTCCGATGGGATGATATTCTTTGACGCGGAACACACCTTCCGTCAGTGTACCCGTTTTATCAAAAATAAATGTCTCTGTAGTGACCAGTGCCTCCAGATAATTACTTCCTTTAATTAAAACGCCCTGTCTGGATGCGGCACCGATTCCGCCAAAAAATGCCAGCGGCACAGATACCATCAGACCGCAGGGGCAGGCTGTCACAAGGAAGATCATACCACGGTACACCCATGTATGTAAATCATGTGATTTCAGAACAACCGTCGGGATTAACATAACCGCAAATGCAAGCAAGGTCACAATGGGAGTATACCATCTTGTAAATCTCGCCACAAAGGATTCTCTCTCTGACTGACGGTTTCTCGCATTCTGAACAAGATCCAGAATCTTCGATGCCGTTGATTCCCCGTACAGCTTTGTCACGCGGGCTTCCAATACGCCCGTCATGTTAATGCTTCCGCTGTAGAGTTTATCTCCCGGTTTCACATATCTTGGAACCGACTCACCCGTCAATGCCATTGTATTGATATTACTTGTTCCCAGTGTTACGACCGCATCCACAGGAATCTTTTCTCCCGGTTTGATGATAATAATCTGACGGAGCTTTAGTTCCTTTGGATTCACCACAACCGGCTCCCCATCCACTTTACGATTCGCATAATCTGGTCTGATATCCATAAATCTTGCGATTGTCATCTTAGAACGTTCCATCGCCAGAATCTCAAGAATCTTACCAATTTCAAAAAAGAGGAGCACTCCGGAAGCCTCCGCAAACATTCCAATCAGAAATGCGCCGATGGTTGCCAGTACAATCAAAAGATTTTCATCGAAATACCGCTTCTCTTTTAGATGAATTGCAATATCGCGAAGAACCTCGGTGATAACGACCAGATAAGACAGCAGATACAGCGCCAACTGCTGATAGAGATCCATCCCAGGCCAATGCCTAACCGCAAAAAGAGCATAGATATACAAAACAATACCTATGCCTGTCTCTATTAACTTTCTCTTTAACTCCTTTGTCATTCCCCTATTTCCTCTACCCTATCTGATCTATTATTTTAATTCATTTTCTTGAGCGTTTACTTTTTTAATCATAGCATAAGAATGGCTCATTTTCAACGAAACTATCATTATTTATCGATTATTTATTGCGAATCTTCAATCTGCCAGTCAATGGGCGTTAAGCCCTTTTCTTTTAGAAATTCGTTGGTCTGGCTGAATGGTTTGCTGCCAAAGAAGCCTCGGTATGCCGATAACGGACTCGGATGCGGTGCTTCCAGGATCAAATGGTTCGGATTATTGAGCATCTTTTTCTTTCGCTGCGCCGGTGAGCCCCACAAAATAAAAACGATCGGCCGATCCTGATTATTCAGTGCCATAATTGCTGCATCCGTGAATTCCTCCCAGCCAATTCCTCTGTGTGAATTCGCCTGATGCGCACGCACAGTCAGAACGGTATTGAGCATTAACACTCCCTGTTCTGCCCATTTTGTCAGTTCCCCATGATGAGGAATCGTACAGCCCAGATCGTCCTGTAATTCTTTATAAATGTTGACTAAAGACGGCGGAATATCCACACCTTTTTTCACAGAAAAACAAAGTCCATGCGCCTGTCCGTGATTGTGATATGGGTCCTGTCCCAAAATCACCACCTTCACATCCTTTAACGGCGTGAGATGAAACGCATTGAAGACATCGTTCGCCGGGGGAAAGATCAAATGCGTCTGATACTCCTCATTCACCTTCTGAAACAACTGTCTGTAATAAGGTTTTTTAAATTCCGCTCTCAGTGCTTCTTCCCAATCTCCATTAATTCCTGCCATTCTTCCCGCTCCTCTTTCGTCATATCTTTTCTTATTATAAATGCATTCTGTTAATATGACAAGAGGGAAATAGAGTAGAGAAATAGCTGCAAGAGTTATCTCCCTCTCATTGAACCGTACGTACGGGTCTCGTATACGGCTCTACAACTTATATTCCAACTTATCTTAGATAGTAATCTAAAGGATTGAGCAGACCAAGCCCCATCCTTTATTTTATTTTCAAGTAAATCTGGGCTTATGATGAAATTCACAACATTCATTCCGCTTTGTCTGTACCAACCGAGCCTTGAATTTGCCACCTTGTAAATAGCTTCATGGTTGAAT
>JAQUVD010000034.1 GCA_028693555.1 Hespellia sp. | reverse complement strand
TCTCCTTTTTCTAATTCAGGCAAAATCTGTTCTTTAAATATACTTCGCCCTAACTTGTTACCTGTCAAATCACTTGTTGCCTTTTGGAATTCCAATTTAATTAATTTCATTTTTATTCTCCTTAAATACAAACATAAAATTATATCCAGTACCAGGTAAATAAGTGTTAGACCTTAGTACCGCCTCTTTACTTGGTATATCACATACATAATTGTTGTCCTCATTAAATCCCACCCATTTTTCCTCATTAAAAAAAAGTAATTCCTTTTTCAAAAGAAGCCCTTTATCACCCGTCATAGCATAGCAATAATCATTATATGCATAATCCTGTAGCGATTTAACTAATTCCGCTAATCCAGTCCCGCCTGATATTGTTTCGTTTATTCTTCCCGAAATCTTTTCTTGAAAAGCAGTTATATTAAAAAAGTCATCTTCTGTATATCTTTTATTAAAATGACAACTGTGATAATCAAAAGCAGTTTGCACTGTTTCGTATCTTTGCGATTTTCCATATTGATGTTTTTTTATTTTCTGTTTTATTTCATCTCCTAAATTCATGTTCGAAAAATTTAATACTACAACATTTATGCTGTAAAAATTATCCTCTGACAAATCGGAACTACTCAACATAAAACGGGGTTCTGTTACGTCAATATCAACCAAGCAATCTGCTTTTCCATGCTCCTTAGCATTGTCCGCGAGTTCTGTTACAATTTTTGCACAAGTACTTTTAAATTCATCAGGCACATCAAATCTAAAAAGAAAAGTTTTAATTTCACTAAGCATTGTTGAAGTATCCATCAAATCACCATCCGATTTAATAACTCTTCTATAATGATTTTTATCAATTGAAAACATATACCTTTTCTTAAAGCGCTCCTTCGTAATTGGATTTCTGCTAACTAATCCAGCAAGTGCAGAATGTGCAAACCCTTGCGTATTAATATTGATTTTGAGTTCTTTTGAATTCCAAATCACTTCATATCCATATTCATCAATCAACATATAAACTACACTTTCCAAAAGAATATATACAAGTTTGTCTTTTGGATTTATCAAAGGCATAAAAAAATATACTTTATTATATTTCCCCAATATTCCTTTTAGCATAATAATATGATATAAATCGGATAAAATATGACATAATTCAACTGAAGAAATCTGTTTGCTATTGCACACTATTGCTAATCCATTTATATCTTGAGTAATATATCGGGGTTTCCATTTTCTGTTTTTATCATAATTTTTTTCTATAAAGAATTGTATTTCATTCATATTTCTCCAACAATCATAAACACATACTACGTTTTATATTTTAATGTATGATTATTTCGCACCAAGGAATCCGGAATCCTTTATGTGTGAGAATCACCAATACGCGTAATAGCTCCAGTGGTTCATGTGAACAGAACCACCCTTATTTGCCTTGACTACTTATGCTATAGAATGATTCAAGTGTCAAGGAACCGTCTGGACGGTGGCTTTAGCCCTTGTCCTTTACACTTGAATTGTCCTATGGCAACCCACATTCGGAGCAAATAGGGCAGTGGAATCATTGCACAAATAGGTGGATCCCAACTGCGTATTGGTGGATCCACAGCAGCGAAATATTCAAATGTAACCTTCATATGTTATATTTTAACATTAATGCCATGTAATATCTATCTTATTTTTCATATTCCTTCTTAATTCCTTCTTAATCATATTTCGTTTCCATATCTTTTTGTAAAAAAATAGAGAGAATCTCTTCTCTCTTTATCGGTCATATCACCATTACACGACTAAAAGTCACAAATCTTACATGTCCCCAGGTCACAAACCAGTCTTTTTCGTGTTGTTTTGTCCCCAATATGTGAACTAGATAACACGAAGCAGCACTAAATAATGTGGTTAAAAGCCCCATTTTAGACTAGGATACATAGTATTCAACGGCATTGTCATGGAAGAATTCTTTAAACTCACCATACAACTGTGCTGCCAGTGTTTTATTGTGCGCGATAATCAGTGTCGGGCGATCCGTCTGCTGGATGACATTCGCCATTGTCATACTTTCACGCCATCCTTTTCCACATTCATAAAAAATGGATATGCCTTTTTCCATTGTTCAAAAGTGTAGACACTCTGCACACATGGATTAATCTCCATACCATATTTTTCTTCAAAATCATTATATCTATATTAACATTTGTTCGGTTTTGAGATTGTAAAAAATCGGGACGCCCAAATTCGTGTAATCCCGATTTTCTTTACAACTTTGTTTAATGTTTTTTATCAATGCCATAAACGCTCTTCCATTTCCTCATCAAGCAACCGGCGTATCAATAATCGTATACTGAAGCCACTCATATAAAAGATAATTCCCCTCTTCCACCTCTGCCGGAAGCAACGCCCGCGCAACAAGTTTCGGCTGGGCATCCTCAATGCCAACCTGTAATAAATGTGCATAGTCTCCATCAATTTGATCCACATAATATGTACAACTAAACATAGGCATTCTTCTCCTTGAACACAATTGTACCATCACAGATTGTTGTCATTACTTTTCCTTTGACTTTTCTTCCGTCAAATGGCGTATTTCTTCCCTTGGATACAAATTCTTCTTTATCGATTACATATTCTGCATTTGGATTGATGATTGTAATATCCGCCACTTTCCCAACTTCAAGAGAACCTTTGCCAAGCCCAAGAATGTTCGAAGGATTGTAACTCATCTTCTCTGCCATCTGCATTGGTGTTAAGATTCCCGGCATGACAAGCTCGCTTACGGTTAAAGCAACTGCAGTTTCGAGTCCGACAATTCCAAACGCTGCCGATGCCATATCAGAGCTCTTCTCTTCTGCCGCATGTGGTGCATGGTCCGTGGAAATAACATCCATGATGCCGTCCTTCAATCCTTTTTTCAGTGCTTCTACATCTTTGCGCGCACGCAGTGGCGGTGCCATTTTATAATTCGAGTCGTGTCCCGGTATCTCATCACTGGTAAGTGTGAAATGATGCGGGCAGACTTCCCCGGTCACTTTGCAGCCCTCTTCCTTTGCGAGCTGAATCATTTTCACAGAATCTGCTGTAGAACAATGACAGATATGAAGTGGCGCGCCGAGCTCTTTTGCAATCAGAATATCTCTGGCAATGATAACGTCTTCCACTGCATTTGAAATACCTTTCACCCCAAGCTCTACCGCCTTTTCGCAATCGTTCATAACACCGTTTGATTTCATGTTGCTGTCTTCGCAGTGATCGAGAATCGGAATCCCAGTCTTTGCTGCAACGGCTGCTGCTTCCCTGAATAATTGGGCATTCATGACTGTCTTTCCGTCTTCGCTGATGGCATATGCCCCTGCCTCAGCCATTCCTTCGATATCAGCAAGTTCTTCTCCCGCCATACCGATTGTGAGACTTCCCGTCTGAAGGACATGAATTGGTGATTCAACCGCTGCACGTTCCTGCACTTTTGCAAGCTTCTCAGGTGTATCAATCACAGGTTTTGTATTTGCCATCGCTACGATTGTCGTAAAGCCGCCTCTTGCCGCTGCCCTTCCACCTGTTGCAATCGTTTCTTTATATTCCAGACCCGGGTCACGAAGATGCACATGCAAATCAATCAGTCCCGGCATAACATAACAGCCTTTCGCATTGATGACCGTACAGTCATCGCCGTCATAAATATCGCTTCCACGAGCTGCGATCTTCTCATCTATGGTAAGAAGGTCCATCACTTCATCTGTGTTCGTTGCCGGATCTAACACGCGTCCGTTCTTAATTAAAATCTTCATTTCCATTGTCCTCCTTTTATTCGTCCTGATCTTCTCTAAGTCCTAAGATACCTTCCACAAGGATTCTGACATCATCAAAGATATAGTCAAAGGCCCCTGCCTGAATCATGTTAATGATCACCATACCAATCGGTACCGCAAGAATCATTCCAATGACGCTGCTGATACGGTAACCAATATATAAGAGCAGCAGCGTCACAATCGGATTCAGACCTACGCTGTCACCAATCAGTTTTGGCTGAAGCAGTTGATGGATCACCTGTGTAATTGCATAGATCACGACCAGAATCACTGCCGTTTTATAATCGCCTACCAGGAACTTATACAGTGCCCACGGAATCATTGCTGTTCCGGTTCCAAAGAATGGAAGAAAATCCAAAAATGCAATCAGAAAAGCAACTAAAACCGAATAACGAACTCCCATCATTGCAAATGCGATCAGCAAAATTGCAAATACAATCCCCATAATCTTAAATTGTGCTTTAAAATATCCGCCCACTGCCGTGCGAAGACTTTCGAACACAATGCTCATTCGTTTCTCTACCGAAGGCGGTGCCATCTTCTGCAGATAATCTGATACAATATCTTTCTCTGCTGTAAACAGATATGCTGACATTAATGTGACAATAAATCCAATGAGAAATGACGGCAGACGCTTCGCGAAATTTCCAGCCCATGCCATAGTTGGTTCACTGAAATTTGACATCACATCGCCGACATATGTATCCAGATTTGCCATGATGTTTGCAGCACCTGTCTGAATCACCTCCGGCAATCTTGAAAAGAGTCCGCTCATCCCATTTCCAATACTGTTCAGGCCACTTTCAAGCTGCTTATATAATTCCGGAAAATTATGAATCAGACTGCTGATTTCCGATACGAGATGACTGATTGCAAAATACATAAGCAGAACAAATACACCGAGCACCAGAATAATTGTCAGTACGGATGCCAGCCTTTTTACAATTTTCAATCGCTTTTCGAGCCATTTTACAATGGGTGAAATAATCATTGCGATAATCCATCCAATCACAAACGGCATCAGAAATATAATCAGCTTCCATCCAATCACTACAAATGCAACCGTTGCAAGAATGCTGAACATCAGGCTGACTGCAACCTGCCAATATGGTCGTGTATTATTATTACTCCATCTTTGATCCATCTAAATCACTCCATCTCTGATTCATCTTTAATCAATTCATCTACAAGTGCCCAGATCTCCTCACGTCCCTGTTTGGATGTTGCTGAAAACGGTAAAATCTTAGTCCCGGGGAGAAGCTGTAATCCCTGCTTAATCATTTTCACATGTTTCGGTACCTGACTTCGTTTGAGCTTATCCAGTTTTGTTGCAATAATGATTGGATTATAACCCTGTGTAATCACCCAGTCATACATCATCTTGTCGTTTGCAGATGGATCATGGCGGATATCAATCAGAAGAAATACTGCTCTAAGCTGGTGTGACCCATTTAGATAGCGCTCGATTAATTTTCCCCATGCCTCTTTTTCTTTTGGTGATACCTTCGCATAGCCATATCCCGGCAGATCGACCAGATACATTTCTTTATTGATATTATAGAAATTAATTGTCTGCGTCTTTCCCGGTGTCGCAGATGTCCGTGCGAGAGATTTCCGGTTCATCAGCGCATTGATCAGCGATGACTTTCCCACGTTTGACTTTCCCGCAAACGCAATCTCCGGGATTGTAGTCTCCGGCAATGTACTCGTTATACCACAGACAATTTCCAATTCTACATTCTTAATAATCATATTTTCCCCTTATCTTCTATACCAGTGCTCTTTCCAGCACTTCTTTCATGTGCTCCACAGGCACGATTTCAAGACCTTTGGTGATCTCGTCCGACAATTCCTCGACATCACGCACATTATCTTTTGGAATCAGTACCATTTTAATTCCTGCGCTCTTTGCCGCAAGAAGCTTCTCTTTCAATCCGCCAATTGGCAGAACTCTGCCACGAAGCGTAATCTCACCTGTCATTGCAAGATCCGCGCGGACCTTTTTGTTTATTATAGCAGATAACATGGCTGTTGCCATAGTAATTCCTGCAGATGGACCATCTTTTGGCACAGCACCTTCCGGAATATGTACATGAATATCATGTGTCTTAAAGAAATCCTCCGCGATCTTCTGCTCATCACTCACAGAACGGATGTAGCTGATTCCCGCCTGTGCCGATTCCTTCATGACATCCCCAAGTTGTCCGGTCAGCATCAGTTCCCCGCTTCCCGGCATAACATTAACCTCAATCTGAAGTGTATCCCCGCCGACACTTGTCCATGCAAGTCCGCGGACAATTCCAACCTCATCACATGCATTTGCCATCTGATATGTGAATTTTTCTTTTCCAAGGTATTTCTCAATATTCTTCTCTGTCACTGCGATTTTCTTCTTATTGCTCTCTAGAATCTCACGGGCAGCCTTTCTGCAAATATCACCGATTTTGCGCTCAAGCTGACGAACTCCGGCTTCTTTTGTATAATTCCGGGCGATTTTCCAGATTGCGTTCTTGCTGATTGACAGCTGGTTATCCGTCAGTCCATGCTTTTCAAGCTGCTTTGGAATTAGATGCTCCGTTGCAATATGAAGCTTCTCGTTTTCCGTATATGAGCTGACCTCAATCACTTCCATACGGTCAAGCAGCGGTCTTGGAATGGTCTGCAGTGAATTCGCGGTCGTAATAAACAGCACTTCGGACAGGTCTAACGGCAACTCAAGATAATGATCACGGAACCTGTTGTTCTGCTCGCTGTCGAGTACCTCAAGCAATGCAGAAAATGTATCCCCCTTGTAATCTGTACTCACTTTATCAATCTCGTCCAACAGCATCAGTGGATTCTTCACTCCTGCTGTCTTGACAGCATTTGCAATACGCCCCGGCATTGCTCCGACATAGGTCTTTCTATGTCCACGTATCTCCGCCTCATCACGTACACCACCTAACGAAATGCGTACATAAGGCTTCTTCAGTGCTTTTGCAAGAGATTTTGCAATGGATGTCTTACCAGTTCCCGGCGGGCCTACCAAACACAGAATCGGGCTTTCCCCTTTCTTCGTCAGTGCACGGACCGCTAAGAATTCCAAAATTCTTTCCTTCACCTTCTCCAGACCGTAATGATCTGCATCAAGTACCTCTTTCGCAAATGTAATATCGTTATTGTCTCTGCATTCTTTATTCCAAGGCATTTCCAATAATGTTTCAATATAAGTGCGGGTCACCCCAATCTCTGACGGTGAATTCAGTGCACTCTTAAAACGTTTGATTTCCTTTAACAACCGTTCTTTTACTTCTTTTGATGCCTTTAATTTCTTCGTCTTTGCTTCAAATTCTTCTGCGTCTGTCATCGTAGAATCATCGCCCAGTTCCTCACGGATGAGGGCGAGCTGTTCACGCAAAATATATTCCCGCTGGTGTTTATCCACACGCTCTTTAACCTTCGCCTGAATTTCATCCTTAATTCCCATGATCTGGACTTCATTTACAAGCTTAAACGCAAGTACTTCATAGCGCTTTAGTACATCAATCTCATTTAAAATTTCCTGTAGATCCTGATAGAACAGTGGTATATTTGCTGAAATCTCTTCAATTAATTTTGCAAGTCCTTTGACATTCGTAATCTTTCCGACCGACTCTTTGGACATCTTCGCACCCTTTGCTGCATATTCTACGAACATCTCCTTCAGACCGCGTTCCATCGCCGGCTCATTCATTGCCTCCGGAATTACATAATCACTGTCATCAACCATTTCTACCTTCGCTCGAAGAAACGGAGTTTCTTCCTGCATCTCCTGCAAAATCCCCCGCGTTTCTCCTGCTACCAGGACACGGAAAATCTTGTTCGGAAGCTTAATAACCTGCTTGATCGTCGCACAGGTTCCTACACGGTATACATCATCAACCCCCGGTGTCTCCGTTTCTGTGCTTTTTTGTGTAATCAAAAATATCTTCTGATCTCCATGATTCATGGATTCTTCTACTGCCTCAATTGACGCATCGCGGCTGATATCGAAATGAACGACCATTCCCGGCATAATCGTGAGTCCACGAAGCGCAACCACTGGCAGGCTTATGATTTGGTTTTCCATATTTTTCCCCTTGTCTTATAGCAATAAAGCGGGTGCTGTCTCTGCACCCGCTCACTCTGTTTATTTATGCACTTTCTGTTGACAGAAAGTTCTGACGTTCTTCGCCGTCCATCTCATATAACGGCTCGCCTTTTCCTTCTACTACTTCTTTCGTGATTCGGCAGCCTTTGATGGTCTCATCTGATGGTACACGATACATCGTATCCATCATGATGTTCTCCATAATAGCGCGAAGTCCTCTTGCTCCGGTTCTACGTGCCAGGGATGTTTCAGCAATCGCAGAAAGAGCTTCTTTATCAAATGATAATCTGACTCCGTCTAATTCCAGCAGTTTCTGATACTGCTTTACAATAGAACTCTTTGGCTCTGTGAGAATGCGGATTAATGCATCTTTATCGAGCAGCTGCAGAGATACGGTTACCGGCACACGGCCGACAAGCTCTGGAATCAAACCGAATTTCACAAGATCCTGTGGAAGAATCTCATGTAATAATTTATCTACATCCTGTTCATGCTTCTCCGCTATGACTGCATTGAATCCGATTGATTTCTGGTCCATACGGGTCTCAATCAATTTCTCAATACCTTCAAATGCGCCACCACAAATGAACAGAATATTCGTTGTATCAATCTGAATCAGTTCCTGATGTGGATGCTTTCTTCCACCCTGCGGCGGTACAGAAGCAACCGTTCCTTCGATGATTTTAAGGAGTGCCTGCTGCACACCTTCACCGGATACATCTCGTGTGATCGATGGATTTTCAGATTTTCTTGTAATCTTATCGATCTCGTCAATGTAAATGATACCGTGCTCTGCTCTTGCAACATCTCCGTCAGCAGCCTGGATAATCTTCAAAAGGATGTTCTCAACGTCCTCTCCGACATATCCTGCCTCTGTGAGTGCCGTCGCATCTGCAATTGCAAATGGTACGTTCAGGATCTTCGCCAGTGTCTGTGCCAGTAATGTCTTACCACATCCGGTCGGTCCAAGCATCAGAATATTACTCTTCTGTAAATCTACTCCGATATCTTTGTCCGCCATAATTCTCTTATAATGATTGTAAACCGATACGGAAAGAACCTTTTTTGCTTCTTCCTGACCAATAACATACTCATCTAAGAATGCTTTAATCTCTTCCGGCTTCAGCAAATTGATATCTTCATATTCCCTGTTCTCATCATATTCAAATTCTTCTTCAATAATCTCAGAACATACATCCACACATTCATCGCATATATACGCACCGTTCGGTCCTGCAATCAGCTTGCGGACCTGTGACTGCGTCTTATTGCAGAATGAACATCTGATTGTATCATCCATAGATTTTCCTGCCATGTCTCCACCTCATCAATGATTAGTGATTCGTGATCACTTCGTCAATCAAGCCATATGCTTTTGCTTCATCAGCAGACATATAGTTGTCACGTTCTGTGTCAATCTTGATAACTTCTAGATCCTGGCCTGTATTAGCCGCCAAAATCTCGTTCAATTTTTTACGAATCTTTAAAATGTGTTCAGCTGCGATCTGCATCTCTGTCGCCTGACCCTGCGCACCGCCTGATGGCTGGTGAATCATAATCTCAGCATTTGGAAGTGCATATCTCTTGCCTTTCGTTCCGCCAGTAAGAAGGAATGCTCCCATGCTGGCTGCCATACCCATACAGATTGTGGATACATCACACTTGATATATTTCATTGTATCATAAATTGCCATACCGGCTGTTACAGATCCACCGGGACTATTGATATATAAATGAATATCTTTTCCCGGATCTTCTGCTTCAAGGAAGAGAAGCTGTGCAACGATAACACTCGCCGACACATCTGTTACTTCTTCTCCCAAAAATATAATTCTCTCTTTTAATAATCTTGAATAAATGTCGTAAGAGCGTTCTCCACGGCTGGTTTGTTCAATGACATAAGGTACTAAACTCATAATAAAACCCTCCTAATATTTATCCCCTTGACTCATTCCTTTAATAATAAGGTATCTTCTGCTGCACTAAGCTCGGAAACACCTCGCTAAGTGCACAGAAGGGGCTCGCACTAGGTTCGAAAGAACCTCACCAAGTGCTCTGCACCTCTACTCCTCTACTGCGTTCTCAACAAGGAAAGTTACGGCATCCTGTACAGCCATATCTTCTTTCATGCTCTTGATCTCAGCATCACCCATAAGTTCTTTGATCTTATCAGCTTCCATCTTATAAGCTTCTGCCATCTTGCTGATTTCTTCGTCAAGTCTCTCGTCTGTAACTTCGATGTTCTCAGCTTTTGCTACTGCTTCTAATACTAATCTTGTCTTGATACGCTTCTCAGCCTGTGGACGAAGTTCTTCATTCATCTTCTCCTGTGTCATACCTGTAAACTGCATGTACTGCTCCATGGTAAGACCCTGCTGCTGAATTCTCTGTGCAAAGTCGTTGGCAAGCTGACGAACCTGCATATTGATCATAGCTTCCGGAATATCCATTGTCGCATTCTCAATTGCTTTCTCTACTGCTTCGTCTTCCTGTTTGTTCTTGCCTTCTTTTTCTTTGCGTTCTTTGATCTGCTTCTTAACGTCTGCTTTGTATTCGTCCATTGTCTCGAATTCTGAGACATCTGCTGCGAATTCATCATCTAACTCAGGAAGCTCTTTTGCAGAAATTGCGTTAACAGTACATTTGAAGACTGCTTCTTTGCCCTTTAATTCTTCTGCCTGATAATCCTCTGGGAATGTCACTTTTACTTCTGTCTCTTTGCCGATCTCAGCTCCGATAAGCTGATCCTCGAATCCAGGGATAAATGATCCAGATCCAATTGTAAGTGGATAATCTTCTCCCTTACCGCCTTCAAATGCCTCTCCGTCAACAAATCCTTCAAAGTTTAATTTCACTTCGTCTTTGTCTGCTACGGCGCGATCTGTTACCTCGATTGTGCGGGCATTCTTCTGCTGCTCTGCTTCTACTTCAGCATCTACTTCTTTTGCTGTAACACGTGTGGAAATCTTGCTTACTTTTAATCCTTTATAGTCACCGAGTGTTACTTCTGGCTTTAATGCTACCTCTGCTGTGAAAATAAAAGGTTTCCCCTTTTCTAACTGAACGATATCAACAGTTGGCTGTGATACGATCTCTTCCTCACACTCATCATATGCTGCTGAATATGCTTCCTGAATCATGCTGTTTGCAGCTTCATCATAAAACACTTCTGCTCCGTACATCTTCTCGATCATCTGACGAGGTACTTTTCCCTTACGGAATCCAGGGACTGAAATCTGTCCGCGCTGTTTTAAATATGCTGCCTGAATCGCCTTCTCAACCTTCTCAGTTTCGACTTCGATTGTAAGTTTCGCCATATTGTGTTCCATTTTTTCTAATTGTAAACTCATTGAATAAATTCCTCCTTGAATTATGCTTAACGTAGAGTATCTCTACATTTGCAGTCATTATGACAGTATAGCATAAAGCCTAAAAATATACAATCCCATTTTTCACATGTTCTGCAGTGGTTTTTTCGGTGAGAATCGTAAGTAAGGTCAGACCAAATTCAATTGCGGTTCCCATACCACGGCTCGTGATGATATGATCTGAGACAACGACCTTCTCTCTTGAAACAGCCTTACTCGATAAGACATCCTCCTGCGATGGATGACAGCAGGCCTCTCTGTCCTTTAAAAAACCCAGCGCACCGAAGATACGTGGTGCCGCACAGATAGCCGCGAGATACTTTCCGTCTGTATTGAATTGTCTCAAAAGTTCTGTAAGCCCCTGATGCTCCTGCAGATTTGGCGTTCCCGGAATTCCGCCCGGAAGTACAAGCATCGTCACATCATCGAACGACATCTCCTCGAATAACGCATCCGCCAGAACCTTGATGCCATGTGAGCCTTCCACTTCAAGTCTGCCCATCATCGATACTGTTACCACATCCACTTTTCCTCTTCTTAATATATCTACCACGGTCAGTCCTTCGATTTCTTCAAATCCATCTGCCAAAAACACGCACACCTTCTGATTCATTTGATTTCCTCCTATACAAACGCTATAATAAATCTAACGTTTTAATTGTATCAAAAATTTCAGGAGGTTACAAGAATGGAAATTGAACGAAAGTATCTAATTGATAAAGTTCCCATTGATTTAAATACATGTAAAAGTCGCAGGATTGAGCAGGGGTATCTCTCCACCGAACCGGTCGTCCGTGTCCGCAGAGACAACGATGCGTATTTTCTCACTTATAAGTCAAAAGGACTGATGGTCCGTGAGGAATACAATCTTCCTCTTACGAAAGAATCCTATGAGCATCTGCGAGAGAAAGCCGACGGACGCCTGATCACCAAAACACGCTATGAGATTCCGCTTGCACTCTGTATGCCGGACGACTCCGGTTTGATCATTGAACTTGATTTCTTTGAGGGAGAGCTTGCGCCACTGATTCTGGCAGAAGTGGAATTTCCAAATGAAGAACTCGCTCATGCGTTTGTCGCACCAGACTGGTTTGGCGAGGATGTTACATTTTCGAGCGATTACCATAATAGCACGCTGAGCCGGAAATAATCCGGGCAATCTGAAAGTTTTAGACTTTTTTCGACTAGAATTTCCTCATTTTCTAAAAACATTGCTATACTTCCACCATGCTTTTATAGCAGTTTTATGAAATGAGGGATTCTTAATGGCAAATGTACAGTTGGCTAAAAATTTATTAACACTTCGTAAATCACGTCATCTTACGCAGGATGACTTAAGTAGAATGTTACACATTTCCAGACAGGCTTACTCCAACTATGAGACAATGAAACGTAATCCGGATCTGGAGTCACTTCTGCTTCTATGCTCCTTCTATCATATCACGCTGGATGAACTCGTGCTTCGGACACTATAATCAAAAACAAGACTTCCGAAGAAGCCTTGCTAAGTCTCTCAAGCTGTATTTTATCAATCTCCAAGTCCAAATCCATCATGTACTGCAACCATTGCACGATCCATGTCACGCTCGTCTATCAGAACTGTAATTCGAATCTCCGATGTGGAAATCATATTGATATTGACTCCCGCTGTAAAGAGTGCCTCAAACATCTGTGCCGCAACACCCGGATTGCTCATCATTCCGGCTCCGACGATCGATAATTTTGCAACATCCTCTCTGTGCTTGATCTCACGGATTGTGAGTGTGTCTTTGTTCTCCTCCAACACCTTCAAAGCGTCCTGAATGTCATCTTCTGCAACGGTGAAAGAAATATCCTTCGTTCCGTCTCGTCCGACAGACTGTAAGATAATATCTACATTGATGTGATTTTTCGCTAACACATTGAAAATTCGAAACGCAACTCCCGGTTTATCTTCAATTCCGATCACGGAAATTCTTGCTGTATTTTTATCTGTAGCAACTCCGCTCACCAATAGTTTTTCCATTCTTGATCCCTCCCTGACAATTGTTCCTTCCGCGCGGTTTAAGCTGGAACGCACGATGAGCTGTACACCATACTTTTTGGCCATTTCGACGCACCGGTTATGGAGAACCTTTGCGCCGAGTGATGCAAGCTCTAGCATTTCATCGTAACTGATTTCCTTCATCTTCTTCGCATTTGGGACAATGCGGGGGTCTGCCGTGTAGATTCCCTCCACATCGGTATAGATTTCACATGCATCCGCGTGAAGTGCTGCCGCAATTGCAACTGCCGATGTGTCGGAACCGCCTCTGCCAAGTGTCGTGTAATCCTCGTACTTGTTGACTCCCTGAAAACCTGTCACAATGACAATCTTCCTCGAGTCAATCTCATGCTGAATCCGCTCCGAATCGATTCGCTTGAATCTGGCATTGCCATAGCGGGAAGTCGAATGCATTTCCACCTGAAATGCATTGAGTGATATCGCAGGAATTCCAAGTGAATTGATCGCCATTGCCATGAGGGACACCGATACCTGTTCTCCTGTTGTAAGCAGCATATCCAGTTCTCTCTTGGAAGCGTTTGGATTGATGTCGTTTGCTTTTTCGAGCAGTTCATCCGTCGTATCGCCCATCGCAGATAGAACTACAATGACATCATTCCCCTTCTGGTATTCTTCTACGCAGCGGCTTGCCACGTTAAAGATTCGTTCTTTATCGGCAACTGAACTGCCTCCGAATTTCTTCACTATCAGCATCGTCTTTTCTCTTATCTTTCTATTTTAATCTTCGAGCAAATGATACATCAGAGTGTAACCTTCTTCACAGAAGATTCCGTTCTCTTTTGCAGTCTTCTCACTGTAGTTATCACATCCACTGATCTCTTTCGTAGAATCGTAAAGCAGGTAGGGGATTGGATCTGACGTATGTGTTCTCTTTGCGATTGGTGTCGGATGATCCGGCAGAATCATCATGCGGTAATCCTCGCCTGCCATCGCCTTCTGAATGTATCCTACAACCTTCTCGTCAATTGATTCGATTGCCTGAATCTTACGTTCACAGCTTCCCTGATGTCCCATCTCGTCCGGTGCTTCGATATGAATG
The DNA here is from genome assembly GCA_028693555.1 of Hespellia sp. Lineage (GTDB taxonomy): Bacteria > Bacillota > Clostridia > Lachnospirales > Lachnospiraceae > Hespellia. Next base: position 23,920 of record JAQUVD010000034.1, on the reverse strand, counting down.
TATACAAAATCAAAGTTGTCTTTCAACAGAGCATCCACTGCTGCTTTGGCTTTTCCTTCATAATTCGTATGAAGACCTCCATTTGCGCCTTCTACCGAAATATTGTGCATATCCGCACCGACTGCGATTCCTTTGAGCAAATCGACTGCAGAGATCATCGCGCCCTTCTTACCGGTCTTCTCCTCAAAGGAAGTGAGCATCGGTCTTGTTCCTGCTCCCCAGAACCATGCGGAATTGGCAGGATGTAGTCCCTGTTTTCTTCTCTCTACATTCACAGGATGATTTTCTAAAATATCATAGCTCTTCTCCTGCATCTGCCGAAGTACCGGGTCCGCCGGCAGATACGCTCCGATTCGTTTTGTCAGAATATCATGCGGTGGTGTAAGTTCCACAATTTTACCATTCTTCTGGATTAAAAGGTGACGATAGCTTGTTCCGACATAGAACTCATATCCTTCTCTCTTTAATCCCTCTTTTAATGCTTCCACTAAGACAGCCGCATCTTCTGTACTGATCTCATCGGAACTGTGATCGATGATCGTCCGGTCTTCGTATGCGCCGTCTTCCTCCGAAAGTGTGACGATATTACAGCGAAATGATACATCGCTCTCTTCCATATCCACACCAATACTAAGTGCCTCCAGCGGTGATCGTCCCGAATAATAGATTTTTGGATTGTAACCGATCACAGAAAGGTTCGCCGTATCACTGCCCGGATTCATACCGGCTGGTACAGACTGTGCCAGTCCTATTTCAGACACCTTTGCCAATGCGTCCATGTGTGGCGTCCTGGCTGCTTCTAAAGGGGTTCTGTTCCCCAGTTCTTCTAATGGCTCATCTGCCATTCCATCACTTAGTACTACAATATATTTCATCTATCCATTACTCCTGTATTCGAATCATGCCTTTAATTGTTGGAAATTCTTTCGCGATTTCTCTGTATTCACCTTCTGAAAGGATGCCGGTCTTGAAACCAAATTCTCCCTCAAGTCCTTCTATCTCTACTACTTCGATTGATCCGAATCTGCTCTCGAGATAAGCCTGCATCACTGCGGCGTTCCCACCGATTCTCACAAAATAGCGTTTCTTCGTATCTTCAATTGGAAGAAGTTCTAATTTGTCACTCTTCCACATGGTCATAATATTCCGGTGCAGATGTTTTGCTTCATCAACAACATCAGCAACAACTGCGCTGGCTGTCGGTAGCTTTCCCGCTCCACTTCCGTAGAACATCGCATCGCCCAATACATTTCCATGTACAAAGATGGCATTAAATACATCATTCACATTAAATAATGGATGCTCTCTTCCAAGTAAATGTGGTGCGACAATCGCATGAAGGTGATCGCCATCCCGCTTGCTGGATGCTAAAAGTTTGATGGTCATATCCATTGCTTTTGCATACATCATATCTTCCGAAGTGATCTTTGTGATTCCCTCTGTATAAATATCCTCAAAGTCAACCTGTTGTCCGGAAATGAGCGAGGAGAGAATTGCAATCTTGCGACACGCATCATATCCTTCCACATCGGCTTCCGGATTGCGCTCTGCATATCCATTGTCCTGTGCTTCTTTTAAGACTGCATCGTAATCTGCACCCTCATAGAACATTTTAGTCATCATATAGTTCGTTGTACCATTTAGGATTCCTGTGATTTCTTCAATCTCATCTGCTGTCATCGATGAATTGAGCGGACGGATAATCGGGATTCCACCACCAACACTTGCCTCAAAAAGGAAGTTGATGTTATGATCGCGCGCAATCGAAAGTAATTCTGCGCCATGCTTTGCAACAAGTGCTTTGTTCGATGTCGCGACACTCTTTCCAGCCTGAAGGGAGCGCTTTACAAATGTATAGGCCGGTTCAATGCCTCCCATAACCTCTACCACAATTTGAATATCCGGGTCTTCTACCACTGTGTCAAATTCATGTACGATCTTCTCCTGAATTGGATCTCCCGGAAAATCACGAAGGTCTAATACATATTTGACATTTAACTCATCACCGATTCTCTGATTGATACGGGCACCGTTCGTGTTGATTACCTCCACGACACCGGATCCTACTGTTCCGTATCCCAGTACTGCTATATTTACCATAAATTCTAACTCCTTTTACTGTGTCATTTTCAAATACGCATTGATAAAACAATCAATGTTTCCATCCATGACGCTGTTTACATTCGTATTCTCTTCGTTCGTTCTGTGATCCTTCACCATCGTATATGGCTGCATGACATAGGAACGAATCTGATTTCCAAAATTAATATCCTTCACTTCACCGCGGATACCGGACATCTTTTCTGCCTGTTTCTGCTGCTCAAGCAAATATAATTTCGCCTTCAGCATCTGCATGGCCTTCTCTTTGTTCTGGTGCTGTGACCGCTCATTCTGGCACTGCACAACCGTCCCCGTCGGCATATGTGTAATTCGGATTGCAGAAGATGTCTTATTGATATGCTGTCCACCGGCACCACTCGATCGGTAGGTATCAATTCGGATATCGTCATCTGCAATCTCAATATCAATGTCATCATCAATATCAGGCATCACATCGCATGATGCGAAAGATGTCTGTCGTTTGCCCGCTGCATTGAACGGAGAAATACGCACCAGACGGTGGACCCCCTGTTCAGAGCGCAGATACCCATACGCATTCTCACCATTGACTTCAAAGGTTACACCTTTGATACCCGCCACATCGCCATCGAGGAAATCCAGCTCCGTTACTGTGAAGCCTTTCTTTTCCGCCCAGCGTGTGTACATACGGTAAAGCATACCTGCCCAGTCACAGGACTCCGTCCCTCCGGCGCCTGCGTGCAGGGTTACAATTGCGTTGTATCTGTCATATTTTCCAGAGAGCAGCGTCTCAATACGCAAGTCTTCGAATTCTTCCTCAAAGCTTGCAAGTTCCGCTTCAATCTCTGCAACTGTGTCTTCATCTCCGTCTTCTTCCGACATCTCGATTAAGACACCAATGTCCTCATAATCTGTGTCAAGCTTTTCTACCCGTTTCACAGATTCCTCCAGACTGTTTAATTTCTTCATCGTCACCTGAGACTCTTCCGGGTTATCCCAGAAGCCAGGCTCCTCTAACTTTCTATGATACTCTTCGATTCGCTCGCGCTTTCCAGGGATGTCAAAGTGAATCCCTCAGATCTTTCAGTGGATCCTCATACGCGCTGAGACGAAACTTTAAATCGTCAAGTAATACCACCTTAATCACCTACCTTTACACTGCTTTTCGACCGCAGCACTGTTTGTATTTTTTTCCTGATCCGCATGGGCATGGATCGTTTGGATAAATCTTCTTCTCTTCTCGTTTCTTTGGTGCTTTTACTGCACTGTCATCTTTGTTCGTTCCGGTTACCTTCGCAACCTGTTCACGCTCTACCTTCTGTTCTACGCGGATATGGTAGAGTGTACGGATAGTATCCTCGGAAATTCCCTGTGTCATGGCTCCGAACATATCATATCCAACCATCTTATACTCTACGAGCGGATCTCTCTGACCGTATGCCTGAAGACCGATTCCCTGACGAAGCTGATCCATATCATCAATATGATCCATCCATTTCTGGTCGATGACACGCAGTAGTACAACACGCTCCACTTCACGCAGGTGCTCCGGCTCTGGAAATTCCAGCTCTTTCGCTTCATATGCTTTAACCGCACGCTCTTTGAGCATGTGCTTTAATTCTTTTTGCTGCATGCCTGCAACTTCTTCTTTCGACGGCATCTTCATATCCGGTGCGGTCGCATAAAGACTTACTTCCAATTCAGTCATATCCCAGTCTTCTGCATCTACATCTGCGGAAATACATTTATCTACCGTATTCTCTACATACTCTGTAATCATGCCGTAGATCGCATCACGCATGCTGTCTCCATCCAGTACGCGGCGGCGCTCTTCGTAGATAATCTCACGCTGCTCATTCATAACCTGATCGTATTCCAATAAGTTTTTACGAATACCAAAGTTATTATTTTCAATCTTCTTCTGTGCACCTTCGATTGCATTTGAGAGCATCTTATGCTCAATCTGTTCTCCGTCTTCCACACCAAGTGTGTTAAATACATCCAAAAGTCTCTCTGATCCAAACAGACGCATCAGATCATCCTCTAAGGAAATATAGAAGCGGGACTCACCGGGATCTCCCTGACGTCCGGAACGACCACGCAGCTGATTGTCAATACGGCGGGATTCATGCCGTTCTGTACCGATGATCTTGAGACCACCTGCATTTTTCGCATCATCATCAAGCTTGATATCGGTACCACGACCAGCCATGTTCGTAGCAATCGTAACAGCACCATGTATACCGGCATCGGCTACGATCTCAGCCTCAAGCTCATGGAATTTTGCATTCAGAACTTTATGTGGAATGCCTCTCTTTTTGAGCATTCTGCTTAAGAGCTCAGAAACCTCAATGGTAATCGTTCCAACCAGTACGGGCTGTCCTGTCGCATGCGTTCTCTCCACTTCATCGACGACCGCCTGGAATTTCTCTTTCTGTGTCTTATATACCGCATCATCCATATCGATACGGGCAACCGGCTGATTCGTAGGGATCTCAACAACGTCCATTCCATAAATATCCCGGAACTCTTTTTCCTCTGTGAGTGCAGTACCTGTCATACCACTCTTTTTATCGTACTTGTTAAATAAGTTCTGGAATGTAATTGTCGCTAATGTCTTGCTCTCACGTCTGACCTTAACATGCTCTTTCGCTTCAATTGCCTGATGCAGACCATCTGAATAACGGCGTCCAGGCATGATACGGCCTGTAAATTCATCTACGATAACAACCTCATCTTCCGGAGTCACAACATAGTCCTGATCACGGAACATCAGATAATGTGCACGAAGCGCAAGAATGGTATTATGCTGAATCTCCAAGTTCTCAGCATCTGCAAGGTTCTCAATATGAAAGAACTGCTCGACCTTCTTTACACCATCTTCCGTCAAGTTGACAGACTTCTCTTTCTCATTAACAATAAAGTCCCCTGTCTCCTCGATATCTTCTCCCATGATCGCATTCATCTTAGAAAATTCACCACTTGCCTCACCGCGGATCAACTGTCCGGCTAAGATATCACAAGCTTCATAGAGCTTCGTTGACTTGCCGCTCTGACCGGAAATGATCAGAGGAGTTCTTGCCTCATCAATCAGGACGGAATCGACCTCATCGATAATCGCAAATTTCAGACCTCTCTGAACAAGCTGTTCTTTGTAGATCACCATGTTATCTCTCAGATAATCAAATCCAAGTTCATTATTCGTAATATAAGTAATATCGCAGTTATAAGCCTCGCGTCTCTCGTCATTGTTCATCTCATTTAGAACAACACCGACTTTCAGTCCAAGAAATTCATGAACCTGTCCCATCCATTCCGAGTCACGCTTCGCGAGGTAATCATTGACTGTAACAATGTGAACGCCCTCACCTGTGAGCGCATTTAAATATGCCGGGAGTGTTGACACAAGTGTCTTACCTTCCCCAGTCTTCATCTCCGAGATACGGCCCTGATGGAGGATAATACCACCGATGAGCTGTACTCTGTAATGTCTCATTCCAAGTGTTCTAACTGCAGCCTCGCGGACAACTGCAAACGCTTCCGGCAGGAGATCATCCAATGTCTCACCACCGGCTAATCTCTCTTTAAATTCTCTTGTCTTATCCTTCAATTCTGCATCGGATAAAACCTTTATCTCTGGTTCTAATGCATCGATCTGATCCACAATCGGATAAATTCTTTTTAATTCATTCTCGCTGTGTGTACCGAATATTTTCGTAAATATGCTCATTCTAGTGCTCCTTATTCAAAAAGTTTACTACTGTACATTCTAACACCATCGTCTGGGTTATTCAACCAGTTTACAGATTAGATTCTCATATGGGATATTTCCACCGAACAAATCCAGTGCACTTCCAATCGTAAAATCCAGTCTTCCGCCTGAAATTTCTTCAAACCGATTCAGATCCTCCTGACTTCCAATCCCGCCTGCATACGTGATTGGAATCTTTGCCCAGCCACCCAGAAGCTTTACCAGGTCCTCCTCAATTCCGGATGCCTGTCCTTCCACGTCGACACCATGAACAAGGAACTCATCGCAAAATCCAGCCAGCTCGGCAAGAACTTCCTCCGTCAGCTTCACATCCGTGAATGTCTGCCAGCGGTCTGTGACAATATAATAATCCCTGTCTCTTTTCCTACAACTCAGATCTAGTACCACATGCTCTTTTCCAACAGCTGCCACAAGTGTCTTCAGATTCATCCAGTTGATCTGTCCCCCCTGGAATACATAAGACGTCACAATGACATGACTCGCACCAGCCTCTAAGTATTCTTCTGCATTTTCAGCGGTGATACCTCCGCCAATCTGCATTCCCTGTGGATACGCATGCAGCGCAGAAAGCGCCTGCAGCCTGGTCGCTGCATAATACTCCGATGTCACAGGATTCAGAAGAATGATATGACCACCCTTCAGTCCATCCTTTCGATACATCTCTGCATAATAATCCGCTCCAAGCTCCGAAGCGAAATTGGTCTTTGCCTCGTCCCCTTTATCATGGAGTGATCCGCCCACAATCTGCTTCACCTTCCCATTATGAATATCAATACATGGTCTAAATTTCATCTTGTCTTCCTCTAATAACGATTATCAAATATTCTGGTTGATTTCTTCTCACTTCTCGGCAAATCTCCGATCGATACCGGCTTTACAATAACTGCGATGCCGATTTTCACCTTGAATGCTTCACGGACTGCTGCCTCTGCCTGTTCTTTTGTAACGCCGTCATTCACTTCCACAAATAAGGTACAAATATCTTTTCCGTTCATGTGGTCAAGCATAAACTGATACTCACTGGATGCCTCCGGAACCGTTTTTAACATCTCCTCAATCTGACTTGGGAAAATGTTGACGCCTTTCACTTTGACCATATCATCGGTTCTTCCTATAATTGTATCAATACGCGGGAATTTCGATCCGCATTTACACTCACCCGGAATGAATCTTGTCAAATCGTGTGTTCTGTATCGGATCAATGGCGCCCCCTTTTTGCGGAGCGTCGTGATTGCAAGTTCGCCGACCTCACCGTCCGCTACCGGCTTACCGGTCTTCGGATCAATGATTTCAAAATACAGATAATCATCCCAGTAATGCATTCCACATTCATATTCACAGCTCATGGCAATCCCCGGTCCATAGACTTCTGTCAGTCCGTAGACATCAAACAACTGTACGCCAAGCTCTTTTGCGATACGGGCACGCATCTTATCGCCCCAGCGTTCAGAACCGATGACACCTTTTTTCAAATGAATCCGATCTCCAATTCCCCGCTTTTCAATCTCTTCTGCAAGAAGCAGAGCATAAGAAGAAGTCGCACAGAGCACGGTAGACTGCATATCCTGCATCATACGAAGCTGCTTGTCCGTATTTCCCGGTCCCATCGGGATCGTCATTGCGCCAAGCCGCTCTGCTCCAAGCTGAAATCCGATTCCTGCTGTCCACAGGCCATATCCCGGTGTAATATGGATGCGGTCCAGCGCGGTGATTCCCGCCATCTCGTAACAACGTGCAAATAACCTCGCCCAATCATCTACATCCTTCTGTGTATAAGGGATGATGACCGGCGTTCCGGTTGTTCCCGATGAAGAATGAATTCGAACAATCTCTTCGTCAGGCACTGCCTGAAGTCCGAGCGGGTACGCCTCCCGCAGATCTCCCTTCCATGTAAACGGAAGTGTTTCAAAATCTTCCTGATTCTGAATCTCCTCCACATCAATCCCCTGAAATTTCTCGCGGTAGAAACAATCCTTTGCAGTTAATGTCTTCAAATTCTCTTTGATCAGATTAAATTGCAGTTCTGTCATTCTCATAATGTTCTTCGTCCCCCTAACTCAAATGCCTTCTGATTCAATGCAAAGAACTTCTCTTTCCCATTCTTCTTCAGTGCATCCAGCATCTCTTCTTCTGTAATATCCAGCGCACCGCTTGCAATCGCAGCTCCAAGGAGTGCAATGTTGAGCACCTTCGGTGAACCGACCTCTTTACATATCACCTCGCCATCCAGAATGATGAGATTTGTGACCTGACTTTGTAGAAAATGAATCATCTCTTTTCCTTCATAGTCCTGACCGGTCAGTGCTGCCGTGGTCGGCTTTACAGCCTTTTGATTGACGACAACTGTCCCTCCCTGTTTCAGATAAGGAAGGCACCTGACTGCCTCCGCCGGTTCAAACGCGATAATCACATCTGCTTTCTGATAGGGAATGAGCGGTGAATAGATGTCTGTTCCGGTCCTCACATGACTGACAACCGAGCCGCCACGCTGTGACATTCCAATCGTCTCCGATGCACGGACATCTTTTCCTGCTTCCATTGCCGCATATGCGATGAGCTTGGATGCCAGAATCGTCCCCTGACCTCCAACGCCGCAGAGCAGAATATTCTGATTCTCTCTCTTCTGATTATTCATGATCCGTCACCTCCCCGATCGCCTTGCCAGGACAAATCTGACTGCACAGTCCGCATCCGAAGCATAATGATTTCTCAATCTCCACTCTGCCATCATTGATCGTGATTGCCGGACAGCCAATCTGTTTGATACAGACCTGACATTTCGTACACTTCTCTTCCTGAATCCGGTACTGCGTCTTTGGCTTTGTCACCGCAATACAAGGTGCCTGGAAAATGATGACGCGAACGCCCTTCTCATCCCGGACCTTCTCTACCGCTGCCACGGCTTCCTCCAGATTTAACGGATTCGCTTTGACGATATCTGCCACACCAATCCCTTCTAAAATCTTATCAATGCGAATCTTCGCAGCCACATCGCCCATCATTGTCATTCCGGTTCCCGGATGCGGCTGATGCCCTGTCATCGCAGTGGTTGAGTTATCCAACACCACAAGAACAATATCGGTCTGATTATAGACCGCATTTACCACACCTGTGATTCCGGAGGCAAAAAATGTAGAATCACCGATAAATGAAAAGTTCGTTGTATCCGGTTCGATAATATGTAAGCCCTGTGCGATCGTTACATCTGCCCCCATACAAAGACAGGTATCACACATATCAAGCGGTTTCGCATTTCCTAACGTGTAGCACCCGATATCCCCGGAAAAAACAGCCTTTCTCCCGCGCATCGCCTTCTTTACTGCATAGAAGGATGCTCTGTGCGGACAGCCTGCGCAAAGAACCGGCGGACGAATCGGAAGCTGTAGGGTTTCCATCGAATGGTTCGCTGCGTCCTCAACCTTTTCCGGAATGAACTTCGCAAGATCCGCGCGCACGCTCTCAACACTGTTCTCTCCTGCGATTTTCGTATCTCTGGTTAATTTTCCAAGAATCACCGTATTTAAGTGATATTTTCCCACAATCACAAGAAGTGCTCTCTCGATGACCGGTTCGAGTTCTTCTATTACCAATACTTCATCTAACCCCTTTAAGAATTCAAGTGCCAGCTTCTCCGGGAACGGATGCGGTGTTCCTACCTTTAGAACAGAAACATCACTCTGCAGCACTTCTTTTACATACGCGTAGCTGACGCCGCCGGTCGCGATGCCCTTCCTTCCGTCACCTTTCTCAATAAGATTGCGGGGATAGGCTGAAAACACATTTGACAATTCTACATTGCGATCCTCTATCTTGATATGATTCTGATAAGACAGTCTTGGAAAGATAACCCATCTCTGCGTATCCTTGATGAATCCTTCCGGCTCTGCAATCTCCAAGTCAGGGAGCATCGTCACACTTGCGCGCCCATGACAGACACGCGTCGTTGGTCTAAAAAGTACCGGTGTGCTATATTTTTCTGAATACGCAAATGCCTCCCCTATCATCTCATATGCTTCTTCCGGCGAAGATGGATCGAATACCGGAAGCTTTGAGAACTGTCCGAACAATCTCGTATCCTGCTCCGTCTGTGAGGAAATCGGACCCGGATCATCCGCTGATACGATGACCATCCCGCCCTTCACTCCGACATATGCCAGACTCATCAATGGGTCTGAGGCCACATTTAATCCGACCTGTTTCATTGTCACGAGAGACCGTGCACCTGCATAAGCTGCGCCCGCTCCCACCTCCATTGCTGCTTTCTCATTCACAGACCATTCTACATGGATACTTCCGTCATTCTCCTTCGCAATTGTCTCTAGTATTTCCGTCGAAGGCGTTCCCGGATATCCGGCTGCCATACGCACTCCGGCACGGATTGCACCGAGGGCAATTGCTTCATTTCCCATCAGGATTTTTTTCTCAACACTCATATTTCAAGCTCCTTTAACTTCCACATAATCAATGCATTTTCGCCAAAACGATAGTTGGTTTATTTTAACACAGAATCTCAAATAAAAAAAGACAGAATCCAAACAATCCTGTCTTTTCAAATGCTCCTCTATTTTCTGACGATTACTTTTCTTACCACCAGACAAAGCACAATCGTAACTGCCATATCCGGCAGTGTATTTCCAATCACCATATCTACATTCATCAGGCACCGGTATGTAATAAAACCGATTACCCAGATCACCAGATTGACCACATCGAAATTCTTCTCTGTCGTTCTTTTCAAGAGGAAGAAATCTGCAATCTGAATCGCAATCATCGGTGCAAACACGGACCCGATCAGATATAAGAAATTTGTAATGTTATCCATCGGATACACAATTGCTGCTATCGTTCCAAGCACCGCAACACCAATCGCAACATATTTTCCATTCCATTTTGCGACAATGGACTCACTTGAAATTCCTGCCGAATACGCATCCAGAAATGTCGTTGTCACGGTTGAAAATACAATGATCAAAAGTCCGGCGATTCCAAGTCCGGCCTTTACCATAATCTGTGCGATATCATACTCTCCGGTATAGATTGCTGCGCCCATTCCGATGACATACATCCACGTGCTGACCAGACCATAGACAATTGCACTGACAGCGGTTGCTTTCACCGGGTTTTCGGCCTCTCTCGTATAGTCACTGATCAGTGGCAGCCACGATAATGGCATAGCAACTGACAGCTCCACTGCTGCCCCAAAGGTCATACTCTCATCTGATATCACTCCCACTGCCCCGCTGTCAAAGAAAATCACCTTGCATAAAATCAGTGTCAGAATGAACAGTGCTGTCATTGCAATGGTATTGATTTTCCCAAGATTCGTAATTCCAATCAGAATCCATAATATAATGAGAATTCCAATCACCAGGCACCATACCCAGCTTCCTGCTGCCAGGACTCCATTTGCCGCCAATGCTCCATCATAAATCATGATTGCAGTCCAACCAACAAGCTGAAGAACATTTAGCACAGAAAACAAAAGGCTGCCTTTTTGTCCAAAGCTCATCTTCACGGTTTCCATTGCACTTCTGCGAGCTTTTCCGCCGATGACGCCCGCGAGAAAGAGCATCGTGCAGCCAATTAGATGTCCCAGAAGAATCGCCGCGATTCCCTTCTGAAATCCAAGCGGTGCGAGGTACGTTCCCGTGAGAATTTCTGCAATGGATACGCCGGCACCAAACCAGATCAATCCATTTTCAAAAATCGAAGTACGCTTTTTCTCCATCTCAACGCACCTCCATTTCGCTTGTATACTCATTATGGATTGCAAATCCATGATCCATCGGTCCACTGCCTTTTCCTAAATCCAGCATTGCTCCAAGTGCTCCGGAAATATAATCCTTGGCTCGTTCTACGGCTGTGTCAAGATCATATCCCTTGGCAAGATTCGACGCAATCGCGCTGGAAAGTGTACATCCCGTTCCGTGTGTATTTGGATTTTCAATTCGTTTACCATAAAACCATTTGTAATTCCCATCACGATACAGCAGATCATTCGCATCATTTAACTGATGTCCACCCTTGCACAGTACTGCACAACGAAAGTTTTCCGAGATTGTTTTTGCCGTTGCAATCATATCCGCCTCACTGTGAATCGTCATCTCTGCCAGCACCTCTGCCTCCGGAATATTCGGTGTTAATACACTTGCCATCGGAAGCAGGTATTCTTTGAGTGCCCCAATGGCATCTTCACTGATCAGCCGTGCGCCACTCGTCGCTACCATAACCGGGTCGACGACAATGTTTTTTGCATCATATTGTGTCAGCTTCTCTGAAATCTTCTGAATCAGAGCACTTCCTGAAACCATTCCAATCTTCACTGCATCCGGATAAATGTCTGTGAAAATATTGTCCAGTTCCTCCCCTAAGAATTCTGGTGTTGCTTCCATAATACCTGTTACGCCGGTGGTGTTCTGCGCAGTCAGGGCAGTGATCGCACTCATGGCATATACGCCATTGGCAATCATTGTCTTGATATCTGCCTGGATACCGGCGCCTCCGCAGGAATCACTGCCTGCGATTGTTAATGCTGTTCTCATCTCATTTCCTCTTTTCTCATTTGATTCTGCATTATTTTTGTTAAGCGACAGAAGGTGGTGCCCCCAATCAGCCGCTGTTGTTGTTACTTATTTACAAAATACTCCCACATCCTGCTGCAATCCCATTCTTTCAGATAAAGTGTTACCATACTCTGAATTCGGGCTGCATCTTTTTCATTTGCCGCATCATATACTCCGACAACCGGAAATCCTGCCTGTCTTGCAGTCCTGACAGCATGAAGCGCATCTTCGAACACAACGGTTTCTTCCGGTTTTGTTCCAAGTGACGCAGCCGCCTCTTCGTATATCTTAGGCTCACTTTTTCCTGCTCCCGTCTCTGCGCATGTATGGATTTTCTGAAAATAGTCCATAATCTGCAAACGTGTAAATGCCGCTCGAATGTGACTTTTATCACTTGAAGTTGCAACAGACATCGGAATACCCCTCCGCTTCATTTCCATAAGGAATTCTTCCACGCCGGGTTTTAATGGGACCTCCTGCACATAAAAGTCTTCTACGATCTGTATCACCCCTGATGCAATCTCCTCTACATTCTGCGATAAATGATAATGTGCTTTGACATACGCTGCGCCCTCCTCTACGCTCATAGAAAAGAGAATATCGCGCAGTCCGGGTTCCGGCTCATATCCAAGCTTTTTTAAATAGCGGTCCGCGACATCATCCCAGATCCCCATAGAATCAAGAAGTACGCCATCCACATCAAAAATTGCTCCTTTGATTCTTATCATTCTGCCACCATCTTTTTGGTTCGCACTTTCAGCTGCATCGTTGCCGCCTCGATATCATTCTGTGCAAAAATTGCACTAATGACTGCCACGCCGCAGATGCCACTCCCCGAAAGCTCTGCAATATTGTCCGCTGAGATCCCTCCAATTGCAATGACCGGAATCTTTACCGCATCGCAGATTGCTTTTAACGTCTCCCGGCTGACATCATCCGCATCGTCTTTCGACCCTGTCGGAAATACCGCTCCGACTCCAAGATAATCCGCGCCTCTGCTCTCTGCGAGAACTGCCTGCTCTACTGTCTGTGCAGACACGCCTATGATCTTATCTTCTCCAAGCTGTGTTCGCACATCCCCGGCTTCCATATCACTCTGTCCTACATGTACACCGTCCGCGTCTATCGCCAGCGCAATCTCTACATTATCATTAATAACAAACGGAACCCGGTATGCAGCGCATAACGCCTTGATTTCCTTTGCTTCTTTAAGAAAATGCACCTGATCCAGATTTTTTTCTCTTAACTGGATCAATGTTGCGCCGCCCTTTAAGGCTTTCTCCACCTGCTCGCATAGCGTCTCCCCGCCAAGCCAGCTGCGGTCTGTCACTGCATAAAGCAGCAAATCTTCTCTCTTACATTTCATCTCTTTCACACCTCACATTATCGTATTTCGTACTTTGCGCCTTTCTCCAGCACTTCTGCTGTCAGATTGCAGACGGCATCAATGATACGATTGCGATAAGTCGAATTGCCATCCTGCTCCTGCATATAGGAAAATCCGATCTCTCCGGCAAGCCCCATCGTGCACACTGCTGCCGCTGCCGCTTCCAGCTTTGCTTCTGGATTTGCCACAAGAAACGCCGTCATCATTCCCGACAGCTGGCATCCGGTACCTGTGATCCTTCCCATCTCTGGACGACCGTTGCGGATGACATAGCATGTTTTTCCATCACTCACCAGATCAATCGCGCCTGTGACTGCAACGATACACTCCACATCCCGTGCAAACGCTTTCACAAATGCAATCGACTGCTCCAGATTCTCCTCTGTAACTGCGTCTGCAACATCTGCGTCTACCCCTTTTGTCGTGCCGCTTCCCAGTGCAAGTGTCTTGATTTCAGAAATATTTCCGCGAATCACGTCAAACTTCAGCTCTTTCATCAATTGAACTGCTGTGTTCGTGCGAAGTGCACTTGCTCCGGCGCCAACCGGATCAAGCAATAAGACATGACCCAGATCATTTGCCTTGCGGCCCGCCCGAAACATAGCTTCAATGCTTCGCTGATTCAGTGTTCCAATGTTGATGTTCAGACCTCCACAAATACTTGTGATATCTTCCACATCCTCCGGCTCGTCCGACATAATGGGACTTCCTCCACACGCCAGCAGCATATTCGCCACATCGGTGACTGTCACATAGTTCGTGATATTATGTACGAGCGGCACATTTTTCCTAACATTTTCCATACAATTTCCTAACATCTGATCCTCCTTTTTCCTTCTCTGGATAGCTTTTCCATAAAAAAATAGCGGGTACACCAGTATTGGCATATCCGCTAAAGATTCTCTTTGCTATGTCCCTACGTTGGCATTATCCAAATCAGGTTTATGGGTCAAGGCAATATCAGCCTTATCTCAGCCCGCTTCCAGCAAGCACCCCGTTTTTTGTTTTATTGTGACTCCTGTGTCACTGACATTTATTATACCGCATTTCTTTCCAATTGCAATCCTTTATCTGGCATTTTCTTTATTATCTGTTGTGTTATGGTCCGCTCCATTATTTTCTGTTCCGTTATCCACGATGTCATTTACACCATCTTCCACATGATCCACCGCATCGTCAATCACACCGTCCCCGTTCTTGTCGGTTCCGTTGTTATCTACTGTTTCATTGTTCGTTGTTGTATCTTTGTTCGTCGTGTTGTTGTTAGTTGTATCCTTGTTTGTAGTGTCCTTATTATCTGTCTTGTCCTGTCCGCTTGTTGCGTCATTTACTTTATCTGTTGTGCCATTGCTTCCGCAGGCTGTCATACTTCCGATCATTCCAACACAAAATACTAACACAAGTAGCTTCTTCCATTTTTTCATACTTTCATTCTCCCTTTTAAATTTAGTATGCTTATACTATTTCCGTTTTTACAATTTTTATACATGCTTTTTTGATTGATTCCTCTTTTGATTTATCGTATTATAAGAGGTAAGAACATTTGAAAGGGGATAATTATGAATAATTTTATTTTGAGCTGCTGTTCTACTGCAGATTTATCCGAACAACATTTTTACGATCGTGCAATCCAATACATCTGTTTTCATTATTCCATGGATGGCAAAGAATATGCCGACGATTTGGGGAAATCCATGCCATTTGATGAATTCTATAAACGTATGGCCGAAGGTGCTGAGACGAAAACTTCTCAGGTCAATGTCAAAGAATTTATTGCATACTTCACGCCATTTTTAGAAGAGGGCAAAGACGTTCTTCACGTCTGCCTCTCTTCCGGTCTTTCCGGCGTATACAACTCCGCCAGCCTTGCAAAAGAAGAATTGCAGGAAACATTTCCGGACCGCAAAATTTATATCATTGATTCCTACGGTGCATCATCCGGTTATGGATTATTGATGGATAAGCTTGCTGACCTTAGAGACGAAGGCAAGGACATCGATTTTGTGAACAACTGGGCGCTCGAGCATCGCCTGCACTTACATCACTGGTTCTTCTCAACGGACCTCACTTTCTACGTAAAGGGCGGTCGTATCTCGAAAGCTTCCGGCTGGTTTGGCACAGCACTTCATATCTGTCCGCTCCTGAACATGGACAATGAAGGGCATCTCGTTCCACGGTTTAAAATCCGTGGCAAACGTGTTGTCATCAAAGAGATTGTAAAGAAGATGGCAGAGCATGCCGATGACGGCGAGAACTACAGCGGCAAATGCTACATCTCCCACGCGGGATGTTATGAAGACGCAAGAGCCGTCGCTGATCTGGTAGAGAAAACCTTCCCAAAACTGAACGGAAACGTTGTAATCAACAGCGTCGGCACCACAATCGGAAGCCATACCGGTCCCGGGACAGTGGCGTTGTTCTTCTGGGGGGATGAGCGGTGTAATTAGTTTGTTGAAGACATCCGATGTGTGCCTGCGTAATGCCCTCGCGAACGGGAAGCAGTATGTAAGAGCTAAATCAAAAAGAAGAGGCGAAATTGATGGACATCGTGCCCATTCGAGGAGTTTTCTGATGAAAACTCCTCTCAAGAGCACTTGAAATTTACTTTGAAAGTAAATTTCCGTCCAACAATTTCACCTCTTCTTTTTGTTTATCTCTAACACACCACTTCATGTCCGCGATGACATTACGCAGGCACGCATCTCATTTCTACAGCAAACTAACTACAGCGCTGGGCGTAGCCCAGCGGCTGGGATGTCAGGATTTAAAGTTTCTTCGCCTCCCCAACACGTTTCTGGCAACGCCAGCGGTTCGGTGCAAGTTGAAGTGAGTGATTTTCGGGGGTGTGGATTGTAGCTGAGGGCATTCATTGGAGCTGTAGAAATGGTTAATAGGGAAGAGCGGATATGCATGGGGAAATCTTGTATCTCAAATACAAGATTTCAGTGATGTCCAGAGTAAGAATCTTCTGATTCTTGCTCGTATCATCACGGTCCCATACATATCCGCTCTTCCCTATTTATCATTTCTCAGTGACAATGACAGCCCTCAGATGCAATCCACACCCCCGAAAACCACGGACTACAATTTCTCCACAATCCTACCACTGCGGTAAGCCTCTAGGAGTTTCTCCAGATCTGCAATCTGTTCTCTTAATTCTTTCCCGGCATCGGTGTCACCGACAAGGCGGCGCATGACTGCCCTCTGCACGAGGCGGCTTTCGGAGTGAATATCGCTTTCTTTCTCAATGGCTGCTTCTGTTGACTCGAATGGTTCATGTGCGACAAGCAGCAATCCGTATGAATTGTAAATCAGCGTGTATCCGGCGATTCCGGTTTCTTTCTGGTAAGCTTTTGAAAATCCGCCGTCAATGACGAGAACTTTTCCGTTGCATTTGATTGGATTCTCTCCATTCTTCTGTTTGACAGGCACATGCCCATTGACGATGTGTGCGCCCTTTATGTTGAGTCCGAATTCCACAAGAATACTGTCCATGACCTGTTCGTTTTCGATCAGATAATAATACGGATTCTTCTTTTCCACATGTGTTTCCTTCTCCGCTATAAAATACCGCTCAAAGGTAGCCATCTTGTCTTTTCCGAATAATGGTGAATTCGGATTCAGCCAGATGTACCACATCATATCCTTACCATGTTCTCTTTCTACCGGATCAATTTCGAAGAAGCCTTTTCTCACATAAGAATCGAGAACTTCATACAATGCCTTTCCTTTATATTTCTTACCGTAGATTTCCGCAACTTGAAAGCTTCCATCTTCATTCAGCGGAACACAGCCGTGATACAGAAGATTATTGTTATACACTTTGAATAATCCACCCTTGGTCAGTAGAAAACGCATATGCTTCTGCAGACTGTCGCATCCAAGAAATGCCTGTTCCAGCCTTTCCATAATTGTCTCCTCTTCCTCCGACAGTGCAAATGGATCAGAAGGATCAAGCGTTGGAAAGTTCGTGTCAAGAAGCTGGTATTCATTTCTATCAATCTGAATGACACCCTTTTCCAAATCCATCTTGTCGAGAAGATTCCGTTGTTCGAGTGCAAAGCTTGGATTGCGGGCAATGACCTGCCCCTCGATCTTAAACTGAATGATAGAAATTGCCTTGTGCATTTTCTGATTCATATCCTGTTCGTGAACTGTGATTTCCTCGTGATCTTTCAATGCAAAACAGGTACAGGGATCATCTTTGTATTTCGTCAGTGCAAATGTTGCAAGTGGAAGCAGGTTGATTCCATATCCGTCTTCCAAAATCGCAAGGTTCCCGTAACGCGCACAGATTCGGATGACATTTGCGATACAGGCACGCTGTCCCGCTGCCGCACCCATCCAGAGCACATCGTGATTTCCCCACTGAATATCGACAGAATGATACGATGTCAGCTTCTCCATGATGATATGTGGTCCCGGTCCCCGATCGTAAATATCCCCGACAATATGCAAATGATCTACGACAAGACGCTGAATCAATTCGGAAATAGCTGCAATAAACTCTTCTGCCCTTCCGATATTGATAATTGTGCTGATGATTGCATTATAATAAGATTCTTTATCATTAATCTCAGCCTTCTCTGTAATCAGCTCTTCAATGACATATGCAAAATCCTTCGGAAGTGCTTTGCGGACTTTCGATCTTGTATATTTGCTCGCTGCACGTTTACTCACTTCAATCAGACGGTACAGATTAATCTTGTACCAGTCTTCCAGATTTGGCTCGATCTTCTTGACCCGCTTCATCTTCTCCTTCGGATAATAAATCAGCGTCGCAAGTGACTGCTTGTCCTTCTTCGTCAGTGTATTTCCAAATACATCGTCAATCTTTCGACGCACAGATCCCGATCCATTCTTGAGCACATGCGAAAATGCTTCGTGTTCCCCGTGAATATCTGTCAGGAAATTCTCAGTCCCCTTCGGCAGGTTTAAAATCGACTGTAGATTGATAATCTCTGTTGATGCAGCGGCAATCGTCGGATAGAGATCTGATAATCGTTCCAGATACCGCAGTTCTAAATCCTTCATATAGCTTCCTCCCAGCGCATACCTTACGCTTCTATAATCCAATCACATCTGACATATCATACATTCCTGCCGGTTTTCCCGCAAGAAACTTACCGGCCTCTACCGCACCTTTTCCGAAAACACCTCTTGAATATGCCGTATGCTTGAATTCGATCACTTCATCTTCTCCCGCGAAAAGGACTTCATGCTCTCCTACAATCGTGCCGCCGCGAACTGCTGAGATTCCGATTTCATTTCTCTCTCGTTTCTTGCGGACCTGACTGCGGTCATATGTATAATCGCATGCGCCATCTAATGCTTCATTCATAGAATCTGCAAGCGCAAGTGCTGTTCCGCTCGGCGCGTCCAGCTTCTGGTTGTGGTGTTTCTCTATAATCTCCATGTCATATCCGGATGGATATAACACTTTGGCTGCATCCTTTAACATCTTAATCAGCAAATTAATGCCCAGAGACATGTTCGCTGATTTTAAAACTGCAACTTTCTTGCTTACCTCTTCTACTTTTGCAAGCTGCTCCTCTGAGAGTCCTGTTGTACACAACACAACGGGAAGCTGCTTCTCCACGCAGTAATCAAGCAATCCATCTACCGCTCCCGCATTTGAAAAATCAATGATGGCATCTGCCTCTACATCGCATTTCTGAATCGTCTCAAATACCGGATATTCATTGGGAATACCTGTGTACGCATCCACGCCAGCTACTATCTGTACGTTCTCGTCCGCATTCACGATTCCTGTGATCATACGTCCCATTTTTCCGTTGCATCCATGCATAATTAATTTTATCATTACTTTTCCTCCTGAAAATCTTTCTTAATACAAAAAGGATACCATAAAATTGAGTTTATCTCAACCATGGCATCCCTATGTTCTTCTATAAATACCCAGTTCTTATGCTAATTTGATTCCAAATTCTTTCATCGCTTTTGCAAGACTCTGTGTATGTACTTCTGTCAATTCTGTCAAAGGCATGCGAAGTGGTCCTGCTTCCATTCCCAGAAGACTGACTGCCTTCTTCACTGGAATTGGATTTACCTCACTGAATAACTGCTCGATAAGCGGAAGTGCTTTGAGCTGAAGTGCGCGGCTTCCTTCTATATCTCCTGCGAAGAATTTTGCGCAGATCTCGTGTGTCTCGACCGGTGCCACATTTGACAATACAGAGATTACTCCTTTTGCCCCAAGTGATAACAATGGAACAATCTGATCGTCATTTCCCGAATACAAATCAATGTTGCCGTCTGCGAGCTGCATGATCTTCGCAACCTGGGAAATGTTACCGGATGCTTCTTTGACTCCGACGATGTAATCCTCCTCTTTCACAAGAGAAACAACTGTCTCAGGCTCAATATTCACGCCTGTTCTGCTTGCTACACTGTAAAGAATTGCAGGAACTTTCGCTTCTCTTACGATTGCTTTGTAATGAGCCTTCAAACCTTCCTGTGTCGCTTTATTATAGTAAGGAGTAACGATCAGGATACCGTCTGCTCCGGCACGAGCCGCCTGCGTCGACAACTCAATTGCTGTTTTCGTGCAATTCGAACCTGTACCCGCAATGACTGGTAATCTCTTCTTTGTCTGCTCGATCGTAAACTTAATACAATCCATATGTTCTGCCTCTGTCATGGTTGCAGACTCACCTGTGGTTCCACAGACAATAATCGCATCTGTTCCATTCTCACAATGATAGTCGATCAGCTCTGCTAATCTATCATAATGAATGCTTCCATCCTCATGAAATGGCGTAATAATTGCCACGCCGGCACCTTTAAAAATTGTCATTATAATCCTCCTGACATTCTCTATATTCTTCATAAATCCTTCTAAATACTGTTTAAAAGTTTATCATTAAATATAGGCAATGTCAATGGATTTACATCTATACAAATGCTTCTTCGAGACATTCCAGCTTGCTGACCGACACTTCATATGCCGTTCTCGTCTCTGTCTCTGTCTCGGATAATTTTTTCAAATATTCTCTGCTCTGGATGCGCCCCAGAATGCGAACATGTTCTCCCACTTCAAAGCCGGAAGCATATCTCGCATTTCTTCCCCAGCAAATGCATGGGATATAGTCGGATTTTCCATAAGGGCGGTTGACTGCCAAAAGCAGATCTGCAATCTCTCTTCCGAGCGGTGTCTTTCTGTAGATAGGTGCCTTACAGATGTAACCCTCCAGCTCTATCTGATTCGTCTTTGCCCCGTCAAGCTCTTCCTCAATGAATTCTAATTCTCTCACAAATACCGATAGCACCAGATGATTTTTTGTCTCTTCATGGCGGTTATAGGACCTGAATTGTCCACTTGCCTTAATAAAACAGCCTGTGTAATCCTGTGTGACATCAACCAGCCGCTCCGAAACCATCAGCGGAATCCGGTCATCTGAATTGCTCAGCCTCTTCACCATCACATCCACCATATAAAAGCCCTCTCCGAAGACTCCATGACTAAATGTAAACGGTCCCTCTACTACTCCCATCACTGTTACCTGATTGTTTTCAATAATCTTATCTGACATAATTTGTAATTCTCCCTTCCTCTTGGTCGTATTTTTGAGTCAATACTAAGTCTATGAACCTTGGAAATATTTTAGAACGAATGATGCAGAAATATCGAACCACAAGTTCTGACAGAAAACGACAATTCCATTCATTTCCGTTAGATTTACGTTAGATTTGTGAGAAAATCCTTGAAAAAGCCCAAAATTGTGGTAGAATAAAAAAGTTGTATATCAATAAGTAATAAGGATTTTCCACCTTTCAACCGGACGCGCCTTATTACAAGTCATATTCCAAGCAAGAAAGTAGGAACAAAAAGAATGAGAATAAAAAGAGAAGATATTAGAAATATTGCGATTATCGCCCATGTAGATCACGGTAAAACAACATTGGTGGATGAATTGTTAAAGCAGAGCGGTGTATTCCGTGAGAATCAGGAAGTTGCAGAGCGTGTCATGGACTCGAACGACATCGAGCGCGAACGAGGTATCACGATTCTTTCCAAGAACACTGCTGTACATTATAAAGGAACAAAGATCAACATTATCGATACACCCGGACATGCGGACTTCGGCGGCGAGGTTGAACGTGTTCTTAAAATGGTAAATGGCGTCATCCTTGTTGTAGACGCATTTGAAGGCGCGATGCCACAGACAAAATTCGTACTTCGCAAGGCACTCGGACTGAAACTTCCGGTTATCGTATGTATCAACAAGATTGACCGTCCAGAAGCCAGACCGGATGCAGTCATTGATGAAGTCTTAGAACTTCTGATGGACCTTGGTGCTTCCGATGAGCAGCTTGACTGTCCATTTGTATACGCTTCTGCCAGAGCAGGTGTTGCTGTTCTTGATTTAAATGAAGATATGCAGAACATGATCCCATTATTTGAGACAATCTTAGACTACATTCCTGCTCCAGAGGGCGACCCGGAAGCAGATACACAGGTATTGATCAGCACCATCGACTACAACGAATATGTTGGACGTATCGGTGTCGGCAAGGTAGATAACGGAACGATCGCCGTGAATCAGGACATGGTTGTTGTCAACCATCATGACCCGGACAAATGCCAGAAGGTAAAAATTACAAAATTATTCGAATTTGACGGATTAGACAAAGTAGAAGTAAAAGAAGCAACCATCGGTTCTATCGTTGCTATTTCAGGTATCTCAGACATTTCCATCGGAGATACACTCTGCTCTCCTGAAAATCCACAGGCAATCGAATTCCAGAAGATTTCTGAGCCAACTATCGCAATGCAGTTCCTTGTAAATGACAGTCCATTTGCCGGACAGGAAGGTAAGTTCGTTACTTCACGTCAGATCCGTGAACGTTTATTCCGTGAACTGAACACGGATGTCAGCCTTCGTGTCGAAGATACCGACAGTACGGACTGCTTCAAAGTAGCCGGACGTGGCGAGCTTCATTTATCAGTATTAGTTGAGAATATGCGTCGTGAAGGTTATGAATTCGCGGTAAGTAAAGCCGAGGTATTATATAAAGAAGATGAAAACGGCAAAAAGCTCGAACCTATGGAAACAGCTTATATCGATGTGCCGGATGAATTTACCGGAGTTGTCATCGACAAGCTCAGCCAGCGTAAGGGAGAACTTCAGAATATGGGGCCTACCGGTGACGGATATACGCGTCTCGAATTCCATATTCCATCGCGTGGCCTGATTGGTTATCGTGGAGATTTCATGACCGATACAAAGGGAAATGGAATCATCAACACAACGTTCAGCGGATATGCACCGTACAAAGGTGACATCTCTTATCGTAAGCAGGGCTCACTCATCTCCTTTGAGACCGGTGAATCTGTAACATACGGTCTGTTCAGTGCCCAGGAACGTGGTACACTCTTCATCGGAGCCGGTGAAAAAGTATACTCAGGAATGGTCATCGGTCAGAACGGTAAATTAGATGACATCGAGCTGAATGTATGTAAGACAAAACATCTCACCAACACGCGTTCTTCCGGTGCAGATGATGCGCTTAAGCTTACAACACCTCGAATCTTAAGTCTCGAAGAAGCATTGGATTTTATCGATACCGACGAGCTGCTTGAAGTAACACCGGAGTCGCTTCGTATTCGTAAGAAGATTCTGGATGCAAGAATGAGACGTAGAAGTACGCTGTAGGATGATGTAGCGTTGTAGTCCGTGATTTCGGGTGTGCGTAAGTTGCATCTGAGGACTGTAATTGTCGTTAAGAAAGACTAAAAATAGATAAGGGTGATTATGTGCGGTACCGTGATGAACCGAGCAAGAATCTGATGATTCTTACTCTAAGCATCACTGACAACATGAATTTGAAATCCATGTTGTCCCCACACATAATCACCCTTATCTATTAAGTCTTTCTAGAACTTCAATAAATGCCTTCTGATGCAACTTACACACACCCGAAATTCACTCACTCCAACTTGCACCCAAAGCAGTGAAGTCTAGTTTCTTCAACTAGTATTCCATCCTTTAATTAACTCGACTTTTTAACAGGTAATGTATCAACAATGATTTCTTCCGAAACATCAATGTCATCAAGGTTATATTTCCAATGAAAAACGATGGGATCTTCATTGAT
>JAQUVD010000070.1 GCA_028693555.1 Hespellia sp. | reverse complement strand
TAAGACTACGACATCGTGCGGTGTGACCGCTGAGAACTTGCGGTCACATACAGCACTGCGCAGTCGGGGAGGTATAGTTGCAGATTTTAAACTGCGATTGGTGCCTCCCACAATCTGCAGTCGGACAATTCATATCAAAGCCTAAAGATAGTCCTCTTGTATTACCACCATACTCTTTCCACTGAGAAAGTAAGTCTTTCTCCTGGCAAAAACAAATTCCATTGATTTGGATAGGCATTCCAATTACTGTCTATAAATGCACTATTTCCATCCTTTAACGCTTTCCCCTGCAATGGCAGAGCAATCAGATTCCCCAATCCGCCTTCCGAAAGTACATCCTGTGCTGGAAGCATTCTATCATAATATTTAAAGGATTTCAGATTTATCTGTTCTGCACCTTTATCTAATAAGGCTGTGCCAAATTTTCGCACTAATGCTGCTGATATCGGTTTATCAAAGAAAATCCATATATGTGCCCCACGCCCGGACCGAGAACGTTCCACAAGAGGCACCATTCCATTTAATACACAAATTTTTCGCATTGCCTCTACTTCTTCTATCCATATATCATCCTCATTTGCAAAATCCTTTTTCTCCGCACCTTTTTCATGGTTATCAAAATCATATACCAAAAATCTGCATGTCCCATCTGTAAGCAACGGATACACACCAATCACATCCGAGGCATTATATGACTTTCCGCGCAGATGTGCTAAGATATCATATTTTGCTAATTGTTTGTATGACTGATATCTGCAATCCCTGCAATTAATCTTTTCTTTTCGCTTTTTGGGACATCCTTCCTGCCAAAAGTTATGACACTGTGTAAAGTAATTTACTTCTCCCGTTTTCTTCTCATTTCTTTTGGCATAAACATCCTGTCTGCCCCAGAACCTTGAGCAGAACATAACTGCCATTTTTTCTGTGATTTCAACCGGAGCCTGTATTCTTGCTCCCTGATCCGGATCATAATCACAGAATTCTTCTGTTGAATGCAAGCGCAATAATTCTTTACTATAAGAAATCCCTGCATTATCCAAGATATTCTTTAATATTTGATTTTCCAGTTGTAAGTCGTTTAGTTGTGTCTGTAAACAACTTATGTTTTCAATTGGGGCTCTCATGATTTTTTCCTTAAATATCCTCGCATTATAACCTAAGATAGTCTTCATTCTTATTTTATTGGTATCATACAAATTTCTCTCTTCTATCGCAGTCTTCAAAAATAACGGCACAAAGGAAGTCACACAAGTGTGTGCAGCATAAGGCGGAGGAATGAGCCGATGCGGGCATCGGTGATTGACGACAACGCAGTGATGTACATACTTGTGTGGCTGAACTGTGTCGGTATTTTTGAAGACTGCTATAATATGGCATTTCCTTTTTACTAAACATCTACTCTCTCAAAGAAGTATTTCAACGTCTCAACAAACATATTATGTTCAAACAATTCCTTAATTTGCTCCCGATTCATCCAGGCAACCTGTGCCACTTCGTCTGTCGTGGCATTCCCCAAATCAACTTCTCCATCATACTCAAACAACCAAACATCCATAATATCATTATAAATCTTGCCATCTATGATTTTACGTGTTTTTGTAAAAAGAACCTGTCCATTTTCCGGGTCCAAATCAACACCAACTTCTTCCTTTACCTCTCTGATTGCTCCGGGCAAGCTGTCCTCACCTTTTACAACTGAGCCTCCTACACACTCCCACATTAACGGATGCGTCGGTCTGTTGGCAGAACGTTGTGAAATCAGGTACTCTCCCTTAGAATTACGAATCCACACATGAACAACCAAATGATAACCATCTATCGGCAGTTGTTCTCCTCTGACATGGTCTTTCCCAAGAAGCTTTCTGTTCTCATTATACAAATCCCAAATTTCTGCGTCAGGCACATACTCCACAATATCCCCAAAATCTGAATTTAGGGCCTTACAGATCTTGCTAAGAATTGTCAGACTGACCTCTTTATCACGACGTAACTTTGTCATGGTATTAGGGGCGATTTCTGCCTTTTTACGCAAATCTGATTTACTCATTTCTTTATCCACTAATAATTTCCATAATCGTTTATATGATACAGCCATAATAATATCTCCTGCTCCGACTCCACATCGTCTGTATTTTACACATCTATCGTATCAATCAGTTTGGAAAAAAAGTCCCTAAAGTGTATGCAGCATAAGGCGGAGGAATGAGCCGATGCGGGCATCGGTGATTGACGACAACGCAGTGATGTACATACTTGCGTGGCTGAACTGTGTCGATATTTTTGAAGACTGCTATCATATGTAAACATCCTGTTCTTCTCCGTCCGGTGCCATAATGCCTTCTACATGCCCGTAATTTATCGGATAATGCATATCCCTGTGTTCAGGATGGTAACTGCCTAATGGTCTGTCAACCGTTACGGTTACTGTTCTGCCAATAACAGAGTTATTTTCTTGCCCATTCAATGAACTCTGTATGATTTGTATACATGTCACCGCCCAGCATAATTCGATCACCAACTTTTTGATTTTCCCTATCCTTCAATCTTTCAATTCGAATGTCGGTATCAGTAACCAAACGTATTGCTAATGTAAACAGCGGAATTAATTCATCTCCCCAATCTGCCAGCGAACCGGAAATCACTGCATTGTCATCACCTAAACCTTAATACTTTTATCTTCTTATATTTTTCCAATCTCATCATCAACAAACTCTTTCCAAGATTTGTTGTAAAACTTTTTGCAACATATATCTCTCCGTCAACACTTTAATTCTATCACTATCAATAAACTCCACCGCTTCTTGAATATTACGTTGCGGCGGAGTCGCCTGTCCGGTGTGGCCCCGGAATACTCACTCTTCTAGAATACCACAACATATGTTCTTTTTCAACAAACCCTCGCAATTTCTTGCGAAAGTTTCTTAACATCAAAACCAGGTAGTGTATTTAACTGGGTAGCCGGGGACGTGCTCCCACCCGTCCGAGATCCTGGGGAAAGGGGTGGTGATTTATGTCTACATATGAGGAATTGATGGTGATTTTGACACCTTGTATTTTACTTGTAGCAATACTTACATATGTGCATAAAAAATAGCCGTCCTGCCCTGAGAAGCTGACGACTATTTTTTAGTTGAAACTTTCGCCGGGCGGGTGAAGTGCACTCACCTTCCGGCTATCCTGCTAAGAAGCCATTCTTCACTGTCTGCATCAAATGAAACCAAAGTATTAATAATTTTAATTAGCTCCTCCTGGTTCGCATCTTTCAGTAGCTTGGCTATTGTATTCTTATCCATCTATATTTTCCTTCGTTTCAAGAAATTATTTGTTTGTCACCTTACCTGTTTCTGCCACAGCATTTCTTGTACTTCTTCCCACTTCCACAAGGGCAAGGATCATTTGGATATATCTTCTCCATCTTCACAACTGGAATCTGTTTCGGTGCTGTAAATTCATCAAAAATATCATCATCTCCCATTTCCCAGTTATGTATGGATTCTTCAAACTTATCTAACTGCTCCTGAAACCACTTACTTTCCTCATGCTTTCCAACTTGCTCAGCCAGTTGCTTCGCACGCATATAGAGAAATGAATTATCAGCATTACATGATACACCCCAGGTAACCTTTCTAACTAGCTCATATGCCTTCTGTGTATTTCCATTGTCCTGAAGAAGCCAACTATAACCACTGATTCCATTGCAATTCTGTGGTTCGTTTCCTAACCAAGATTCATAGGCTGCAAAAGCTTCTTCCTTCTTTCCCAGAGCAAATAGAGAATCTGCTATTCCGCTTCTAAAACAGCTTTCATTATCATCATTTGTCCAATCAAATAGCTCCAGCATTTTCCTACAATATGTAATTCTTTCCTCACTTTTTCTTGCATTGCCCTGTTCCATCTCATAGTCCTGAGTCCAACCATCGATTGCGTACATATAATCCTGTTCTTCCATCAGTTGATGGATTGACACTTTTTCAGATTGTTGCTCCATGATTGACTGAAATACATCCCATGCCTTGTTCCAAAGTTCCAATCCTTCTTCTCGCTTATCTTCATCAAAGCAATCATATCCATCCATTACATACTGGTCCCAAGTATCCCACTCCGTTTCAATATGATGATTATCTTCAAAATCAATGCTTTGCTGCAACATTTCTTCTAGACTTTTTTGATACTTTTTCTCATCAAAGTTCTTACCCGCTTTTAAGATATCATAAATCTCTGTTAGTACAATTGCACCTATTTTATCCTTTGTCTCTGCCTTTGAATATCCAGCTTCCTGCAATTTCTCATATACTTCCTTTGTACAGGGTGGATCATTTGCCTTGATTTGATTATCAACTACTTCTAATATTGTTTTCTTCAGTTGTAAATTTGCCATTAATACACCTCCGTATTTTGCCTTGTTTTATCTTTTATCATCAAACCATACCAGCTGTTTTAATAAATTCGAGGAAGCTCTTACAATTCTCTGTCTCATACTCCTCGCCACCTGCTACCGATTCCTTGCAAATCTTCTTTGTCTTCGCAAAATCGTCAATAAAATCCCCTTCTAATGAGGCTATCCGAGAAAACGAGAATGGAATACTGGCAATTTGTTTATCACTATTCTTAGAAAAATATTTCTCTACACATTCTCTTACCAAGTGAATCACTCATCACTAAAGTAACGAGCTTCCTGTATCAACGTCAAATGCCTCTGTATTAGCAGGTCTTATGCTGACTCCACAGGCGTAAATTCGGACTATCCCAGCCCTACCTTTTATTTTTATGCACATTCTCTGAGCAGTCTCAGCCCCTCATCCCTGATATTAACCGCTGCATTGTAATCTCTGTCCATGACTGCTCCACATCCACAACGGTATATTCTGTCTGCCAGCGAAAGTTTATGGAGTGCCCCACAACACGAACAGATCTGGCTGCTGGGAAACCACGGATCGACTTTTACCAGTCGTTTTCCCCGGTATACCAGCTTATACTCCAGCATGGTTAAGAACATCCCATATCCATTATCCAGTGTTGCCTTTCCGTTGCCAAATCCTTTGTTGCTCATCGCTCTCATGTTCAGATCTTCTACACATACAACGCTGTAACAGTTGGCTATCCTGGTACTCTCTTTGTGCAGATAATCTTTCCTCTGGTTTGCGATCTTTCGATGGATTTTTGCTGCTTTCTTCTGCTGTTTATCATAATTATTGCTGCCTGTCGTTTTTCCTTTCAGCTTCCGCTGGGCTTTTGCCAGTTTTGCAGACTGCTTACGGTAATACTTGGGGCTTCCACATATAGTTCCCTCTGAATCTGCATAGAGGCCGTCTGATTTATAATCCAGCCCTATGATTGGAAACAGCGGTTCCTCTGATAGGGCCGGATTATGCTCAAACTCATATAATATGGAGCAGTAATAGCTTCCATCCCGTTCCTGACTGATCGTTGCCGATTTCAGTTTCCATTTTTCCGGTGCCCGCCGGTGAACGGATGCCTTTATCTTTTTCAGTTTGGGAAGTTTGATCCAAGTTTCTTCCACTGCGATATTTCCATTGGTAAAATTAGTGGTATAGCTTCTTTTTGCCCGGTGTTTCTTCTTGAATCTGGGATATCTGCCCTGCTTCCGAAAGAACTTCTGATATCCATTCTCCAGCGCATATACAGCGTTCGTTAGTGCAAATTTATCCACTTCTTTTAAAAAAGGATATTCTTTTTTTAACGTGTTATTTACATATTTATTTGCAGCAAACCTTGAGAGATGCTTTATCCCTTCTTTGTAATTCGCATCCTGCAGTGCCAGCATCTGATTGTAAATAAAACGACAGCTTCCAAATGTACTGGCAAGCAGCTGTTCCTGTTCCTTATTTGGATAGATCCTGTACTTGTATGCCCTGTTCATTCCCGATCACCTGCTCATTTGGTTTTCTGAGTTGCAATATAATGCTCCACCTGCTGTCTGCTCCGGCATTACCTCCATCGCCAGTATTGTAAACTGGTAGTCCCTTGCCAGGCCGTACAGCAGTTCCTTACATTTCTCATCCATACCATTGCATAATACCTTTTTACGATATTTCGTGCACCACACAATGTGATATTGAAGAGAGTATACATATCCGCGACCATATGCTAAATTATTTTTAATTGGTAAATCATATAGTTTTTCCATATCTATATCATACCATATGTCGTATCATTATACAAGTGTTTTATCGAACCTTTGTTCTTTTATAACAATAAAATTTCTGCTGGCTAACTCACGACTGAAGTCACAAGAATGTACCAGCTATTTTTTCAACATTTGCAGTAGAGACGACCGGAACTCTTACAGAATAGGGTGGTAGTTTACGTTTCGGATCTTCAGAGTAATCACATGGAAAGAAATAGCATCCAACTCTATACCATCAAGTATTGAACTTACTGAAAACCCGATTCCCTGATGCTGTACAGATTCCGGAATCAATTCAAAATCCCCATTCTCATTTGGTTCAAATGCCTAGTCAACTGAAAGGGACTCTGCCAGTCGAAAAATTGCTTCATTTCTTTTCAAACGTGCTCTTCCCTCTGTGCTCATTGGATCTGGTGCTTGAAACCACATGCCTATATCTGCTACCGCATTACAAACCTTCCTCTACCATTTTTGGTCAAAAAAACCGGTTCTCCAACTTGGCAATTTTTAAGAACTTCATTATAATTTCTCAAATCAGATACTGGTAAAATACTAGACATATAATCAACTCCTTCTCTGATAATAGTGTTTCTGTTTACACTTTTATTATACGCATGAATGCTGTAAAATTCAACTTAAAATTTTACAGCATTCTTGCTCAACAAATTATAAATATATCTATTTTGTTATGCTTTTTTAACCAAAATAATACTTTTAGATATCTCTAATAAAGTATTCTCTCTCAACTGATTTCATATTTTGAAAATCAGTAAGGTTTTTCTATGTCATATTGAAATAAATTTTACCCGTTGAGAGAGAGCCAAATGTTGCCAAATCGTTACCATAACTTAAACAGATTTGTTTGGAAACCGTATAAACACTGGATTCTTTTTAGCACTTATTGTTATTGAGTAAACCCCTTTATCGTGGGACAAATGAGTATTCCGGGGCTCGCCACACCGGACAGGCGGCTCCGTCGCAGGTTCTTCCGCAATTATCCGTAAGCAGACTCCGCTGCATACATTAATTTTGCCGCCAACAGGAGTTTGCTACACCGTCCGTACATCGTACGTTTTACCATTTTAAGTTTGCTGTTAGTTCCCTCCACAAAACCATTCGATAATACGCTGGCCACTGAATTTTCAACAGCATCAAGGTCTTTTTCCAAACCTGTGGCAAAACGGGCAATCTCTTTTAATTCTGACGTTTTATATTTTCCGATATACAAATACAACAACGGCATATTTCTCTTCTCGTATATTTCGCGAAACTCCCGGATGCAGACCATAAGGTCCCTGAGTTTTGGGTATGTCTGCAATAAATATGCTTTATGACTGGCTGTAAGCTCTGCCCCCATCCACAGAAAGCGGAATACGCCGCTTCCGGATATATGATCATACTTTTGCAATTCTTTCTTTTTTTGTACTGCTTCAGCAGAAGAACTCTTGTAAACGGCTATATCAATCTGAAAACGTTCAATAACTTTGTTCATATAGTCATAAGCGGCAGTCTGCCCGCCTTTATATCCTTTTATAAGGATGCTGCGGTATATATCTTTCCGGCTAATTCCAGCATTCAAGGACTTGATAACATAATCATAGAACTGGTCCATGCCACTACGGAAGTCCTTCCGGCACAAAGCCTCATAATCTCCATTCAGATACTTTGTCACTGTATTTCTGCTGCAATGCAACATCTTAGAGATTTCCCTTTTACTGTACCCGGCAGAATCGTATTCGTAAATTGCCTTATAAAGCTGTACACTTCTTTCATCATATTCAATAACCTTATCCACACGGTATGGCGTTTTTTTTACCGGTTTCTTCCCCGCCGGTGTTTTCCTTGCCTCCATAATCGGAAGGGATCTTGATGTCAACTGGAAGTTCGGAATTCACTGTGTTTTTTATTGCTTCCAAAAGATTCTGGTGGAGATGAAATCTGTCTGCAATCTGCATGGCATCCGGCAATATCTCCTTTATTGCAGAAGAATAAGC
>JAQUVD010000033.1 GCA_028693555.1 Hespellia sp. | reverse complement strand
AATCAATGAAGATCCCATCGTTTTTCATTGGAAATATAACCTTGATGACATTGATGTTTCGGAAGAAATCATTGTTGATACATTACCTGTTAAAAAGTCGAGTTAATTAAAGGATGGAATACTAGATATACTTTACCTGAACTTCCCAGTAAATAATTGTAAGAAACCCCAACTATGTCTTCTTCCACATCTATTGGTTTCGTGCTTTCAATGGTTTCCGTCAATGTTTTTTGTGAAAACTCAATTTCAGTTCCTCCAATCCAGCCTTGCCAATCAGCTTTGATTACTGATGCTTTGCCATTATTCAATAGGATGTACTGATCGTTTAATGCATCAAACACTTCGGTGTTCGCTTCTAGTGAATCACAAGAAATAACAGTATTAAAACTCATTAAATATCTTTCATTATTTTCACACTGTATCATCAATAAATCCTTCGAAGTTTGCTTAATTTCTGTAATAGTTGAAAATCCCGAAACTCTTTCGGGATTCAAAATATTTCCACCCCAACGATATAAACTTCCGTCACTTGTCAGAGCATAACAATAAAAATGAGAATCCGACTCATTCTCATAAAGTCCAAATGATTTATTCGCAAATATTCCCACAACATTCTCCAGCCCTGAAACAACACCCCATTCATTTGAATCTACTCTCTGCCCGTTCCCTAACTCACCCTTTTCGTTTTTCCCTCTTGCAATTACAGTTCCATCATTTTTTAAAATCAGTTGTACTTCCGGACGAATAATTGCGTACTGATTAAGTTGCTCAATAGTATTTTCGGCAGTGCTCTCGGTGTCTTCAATATTTGTCTCACTTATTTGTGCATAGTTTTCACTGCCATTCATTGTGTCTTTTTTTGTGCATCCACTCACCATAAGAACAATACTTATCATCAATATTACTTTTAAAACTTGCAATATTCTGTTTTTCTCACATTTTATCTTCATTTACTTGTCTTCCTTTCATCTCCTAATACTGCGTTATCAAAATAGCTACAACACATCCTGAGTAAAACAACCATATTCGAATTAAGTATTTTGCTCGTTACATATCTCAATTTCCTACTCTCTTTTTGTTTATCATATCCCCTCCTTATTTTTCTATACAAATAGTTATTCAAAATTCACTCCTTTCCGATATCATCTGTAGCTAATATTTTATTAGTTGTAGGTAATTATACAATAACTAAATACATTTTACAATTAGAACATGTTTTAAATAACCGAACAGGAGAATTACTTTATGAAAGATATAGATTTTTCGACAATAAGTACTCAAATCAAAAACACTCGCATATCAAAAGGATATACACAGGAATACCTCGCAAACGCAGCAGATATTAATACAAGTCATATCTGTAATATTGAAAATGGACGCGCTAAAATATCACTGCCAACTTTGGTTCATGTCGCAGATGCGCTGGATGTATCTGTTGACTATCTTCTTGTGGATGAACGAATTAACTCAGATGCTGCTTACGAGCAATTGATTATTAAAAAATTAGACTCCTGTAATTTGACACAGAAAAAGAAAATATTAAGATTAATAGAATTTGTAATTTCCGATACTTTTGGAATTTAAGCAAAAATGAATCCAAAACGCCAATCTCGCTCAACGCCCTATCACATTCATGGGAGTTGCCTGTCTGGAAGGAATCTGCGAGCGCGGGCAGCACTGTGGCGGGGGACATTTCATGAAGGTTCTAGAACTGGTAGATAAAAAGAGACGAATCTAGTCGATGAAATATGCGCATCACGTGCATATTTCAAGTGATGCGAAGAGGAAGAATCATCAGATTCTTGCTCGCCTCATCACGATTCGGCTAGATACGCCTCTTTTTATCTACCAGTTCTTAACCTTTATGACGTCCTCCGCCACAGTGCTGCCCGTGCTCACAGATGGACTTCAAACCAGTAGACACCCACGAATATTGGGGCTATTGGGCGAATTTGAAGCATAATGGTCAAATCCCCCAAAACATCGGCTCTTTGAAGCACATATCATCTCCTTTTGGATTTTTTTCATTGAAATATGCTTCTTAAACCCAAAATAATGCTAATTTCCTTTATATTTTGGAATAAAACAACTCAAAAGCACCAATTTCGCCCAACGCCCTACAACATTCATGGGGGTTGCCTGTTTGGAAGGAATCCGTGTGTGCAGTATCATATCTTAAAGTTCGTTTATTGTGTCTGTAACTGCCATATTTCGAATTCGCTTTGACGGGGCGTATACTGCTGCAATGGCAGCAGCAAGTACAAATAGAAGAATCACTGCAAGCGGAGCAACCGGGAACGTCCAGACAGCATAGGAAAATTGTGTAGTAATCAAATTATCGTAAAATAGCTTGCTCAGTAGCAGACCGACAATGCAGCCGACTGCACATCCGAACAAGGCATACGTGGCGGCTTCGGCAGCAATCATTTTTGTCATCTGACGCGTATCCATCCCGACGGCACGCATTGCCCCGTACTGCTTGATTCTGGCAGATACACTCATGGAAATGCTGTTCATAATATTTAGCACCGTCACCGCCGTGATGATTGATAAAAAGCCGTAAACGAACATCAAAAATGCTGTGTAGGTGCTATTCGTTCGCTGGTCTCGAATATCACGGAACGTATACAAACTATCCACGGCGCTTTGAATAGCTTCCACGTCTGCATCCGTTGCGCTTCCGGTTGTCTGCACCATGACAAGGGAATACCCGGAAACACCGGTTAAGTGCACAAAGGTTTCGCTGGAGGTAATGAGCGTAACGGTTCCGTGGGTGCTGCCATCTTCGCTAAAGGGATTGAATTTAAGCAGGCCTGCGATTTCCACCGTCTCATCTCCAATCTTGATTTCATCACCGATTGCGACAGGAGTTTGTGCATCCCAAACAGCAAGCACGGACGGACTATCTCCGTATACTTTTGCAAGGTTACTGCCTTTTTTCAGCAGTTTGTCTTTGGTGAGACAGTCCAAGTCAAAGTCATCATAGGAAATCACATCAATTGTACTTGCCCCGCCATTCACCTGAGCCAAAACACCAAGGCTGCTTTTCCGTCCGAAAACACGCTCGACTCCTGTCATGCCGCTGATTTGATTGAGCAATGCCGGGTCGATGGAATTTAAACCATCGCTGCTTGCAATATTGATGTCCGCAGTGCTTGCGGACTGGGGCATGATATATTCCACAAGGTCAATCATCACAGAAAAGCTCAAAAACAATATGATACTAAGGGCGAATGAGCTTGTCATGAGAAACAGGTTTTTTTTGCCGGATACGGCATGATGAATCCCCAGTGCCGTTTCGATTTTAGGAAAGGGAGCATTGGGCACATGGCTTGTATGTTTTGCAGTGGCTGAATTGCCGGATACCGCCATAACCGGAGATACCTTTGCAGCACGTTTTGCCGGAGACTGTGCAGCAAGCAGCACGGTGACAACACCCAGAAGAATGCCGCTGAAAATTCCGATAATACTCACGCCCCAAAGCGGCATATTGGAAAATTCGCCTACCCAAAAATGCAGCGCCCCGCATAGTCCCCATGTAGCCACAACGCCCAGAAGTACCCCGATGGGGACCGCCGTTTTGCACCAGTTCAGCGCTTCCAACCGAACAAAACGGATAATCTGCTGACGGCTCATGCCAATGCAGCGCATCATGCCAAAGAATTTCATGCGCTGGGCAACCATACTGTTCATACTGCTGGAAATCATCAGGATGCCTGCAATCAAAATCAGAACAAACAAGACCGCAGCGGTGCCAAACAGAGTCTGTGCCATAGTGCTGCAAAGGATGCTTTGCATTCCCACGCTGCCGTGCTTATCCAGCAGTCGGCCTGTCTCCATCCTCACCCCCATCTCAGCCATGCTGAACACGGCAGTGATCAAAAATACGGCAAACACAATGCACAGCAATGTCATACGGTTTTGCCGTTTATGCACTTTTGCAGAAATAGGCACAAGGCTTAAATAGCTTTTCATTCGCGGCACCTCCCTAAATCGGTCAGCACACCGTCTGATGCTTGCAATATCCGATCTGCGCTTTGTGCAATGCTCCTGTTATGAGTAATCATAATAATGGTTTGCTCATACTTCCTTGATGCTTCTTTTAACAGGGCAATGACCTCGCTACTGTTCTGTGTGTCAAGATTGCCTGTCGGCTCGTCGGCAAGAATTAACGATGGGCGAGTGATAAGGGCTCGTCCGATTGCTACGCGCTGTTGCTGCCCACCGGATAACTGGCTCGGTAAATGGTTGCGGCGTTCTTTCAGATTAAGAACGGCAAGCAGTTCTTCCAAGTATTTTTTGTCCGGCTTCTGATAATCAAGCAACACCGGGAAAATAATATTTTGCTCAACGGTCAGTTCGGGAATAAGGTTAAACGCTTGAAAAATAAATCCAATATTCCTACGACGGAAAACTGTAAGTTTGCTGTCGTTCATGGAAAAAATATCTTTACCGCCAATCATGACTTTTCCAGAAGTAGCCGTATCAAGTGCGCCTATCATATTGAGCAACGTGCTTTTTCCGGAGCCGGATTCTCCAACGATAGCCACATATTCGCCCTTTGGAACGGAAAAGCTAACCTTTTTCAAAGCGTGTACGGCGGTTTCGCCGCTTCCATAAGTTTTACAGATATTATTGACTTCTAATAAATTCATGTGTAAACACCTCTTTCTGTTTTGATAGCCCCAATATATCAGAGGAATCCTACATCAATATTACAAGCAGCCTACAATTTTGTAGGGTTAAGAAAATTCATTGTGAAAGATGTTCCTATTCCCAGTGTACTATCAACTTCAATTGTCCCGTTATGGGCTTCTACAATCGCCTTTGTAAGTGATAGGCCAAGCCCGATACCCTGTGTGTCTTTGGAGAAACGGCTCCGATAAAACCGCTTAAAAATATGGTGTAAATCCTCCGGGTGTATGCCACTTCCATTATCCTTTACGGTTATCTGAACAATAGAAGTGAACGCCCGCCACTCGATACGGATAAGTCCGTCTTTTTCCGTGTGGTCAAGGGCGTTCTTTACAAGGTTACTGATAGCTTCGATTATCCAGTTACGGTCACATAAAAGTGTAATTTCTTCATTGCCTGACAAACAGATTTCTTTTCCCTCCTGTCCGGCGCGGAACAGAAAGTGTTTTCTCGTGTTCTCCGCAAGTTCGGACACATTTTCTAAAGTTTTGTCTAATATAATCGTACCCGCGTCCAGTTTCGTAATCTTCAAAAGGTTTTGTACTAAGCTTTCTATGCGGTCAAGTTCTTGCTCGAAAAGTTGGCTAAATTCTTGTATTGTTGGAAGCTCTTTTTCTTTTGCTTCGTCCTGTATCAGTCCATTATAAATATTAAGAGCGGCAAGCGGTGTTTTTAACTGATGTGATATATCCGATATTGTATTACGCAGGAATTTCTTTGTGCTTTTTTCATGCTCTGCGTGAGCATTTAAGATTGTAACCAAAGAATTAACTTCATGGAACAGCCTATATAGTTCCCCCTCGTCGTCACATTCAAAGGAAACATTTTTGTTTCCGGATATATATTCTGTAATCTGCAATATGGCACTTTCCATTATTTTATGCTGTTCCCTAAAATACCCGTAGCAAAGCAACAATATTATGACGCCCATACATACGCCGCAAATTGTAATGTAATATGCCGCATTTCTAACCGCAAAAGCCAATAATAATGTTGAAAGCAACATAAAGAACACAATAGAGAAAATCATACCGATAAAAAGGATTTTGATTTTTTTATTTACAAATATTTTCATCATTTTCCCGGTTCCTCCGTATTCCATTTGTAACCCATACCGCGAACAGTAATAATCCTTTTAGGTTCTCCCGGATTGTCCTCAATTTTTGTACGAAGTCTACGAATATAAACGGTAAGAGAATTATTGTCTATATAATTTTCGTTGCAATCCCATAGTTTTCCTAAAATCTGTTCTGGAGAAAGTATATGGTCGGGGTTTTCCATGAACAGGCATAGCAATTTGTATTCACTCGCAGTCAAATCAAGCAGTTTTCCTCGTTTATAAACCTCACCTTTTAGAAGCCTTATGTTTATATCGTTGGAGTTCAATTCTGTAAGTTTGGTATTGAAATTTTCACTCCTGCGGAGTAGTGCATTAAGCCTTGACAGGAATACCGCCAATTTGAAAGGTTTTGTAATATAATCGTCGCCTCCAATATCAAGCCCCATAATAATTTCTGTTTCTTCATCAGCAGCAGTAAGAAACATGATAGGCACTTTTGATTTTTGACGTATCTTTCTACAAAAGTCAAAACCGGAACCATCGGGAAGCGACACATCTAAAATGGCTAAATCATATTTTCCATTTTCCCATAAAGTATCAGCTTCCAGTGTGGTACGAGCAGTTTCTATTTCATATCCCTGCTTATTTATGGCAAAAGATAGTCCACTAATCAAACTCAAATCATCTTCCAGTAAAAAAAGTTTTTTCATTTATTATTCCTTTCCTTGTTTTGTTCTTCCGTCAACAGGTTTTCCACGTCCTTTGGTATCAGCCACATACGACTGAAACGCCCAACACATTCATGGTTGCCGTCTGTCTGGAAGGAATCTGCGGGCGCGGGCAGCACTGTGGCGGGGGACATTCAGTGAAGGTTCTAGAACTGGTTGATAAAAAGAGACGAATCTAGTCGATGAAATATGCGCATCTCGTGCATATTTCAAGTGATGCGAAGAGTAAGAATCATCAGATTCTTGCTCGCCTCATCACGATTCGGCTAGATACGCCTCTTTTTTCTACCAGTTCTTAACCTTTATGACGTCCTCCGCCACAGTGCTGCCCGCGCTCACAGATGGACTTCCCACAGCCGACACCTCAAGAATTTACTCATCAACCTGCCCGCCTCCCACAGCATTTCCGAATCTCGTATACTGTGGAATCCAAGCTAGTCTTACGGTACCAATCGGACCATTTCTCTGCTTCGCTATGATGATCTCTGCAACGTTCTTGTCTTCTGTATCATGATTATAGTAATCATCACGATAAATGAACATAACAACGTCGGCATCCTGCTCGATGGCTCCGGACTCACGGAGATCGGAAAGCATAGGCCGCTTGTCCGGTCTTGACTCTACCGCACGGGATAACTGAGACAGAGCAAGAACAGGTACATTTAACTCTCTTGCAAGACCTTTGAGCCCACGGGAGATATCAGAAATCTCCTGCTGCCTGCTTTCGTTGCTCTTTACACCACTTCCCGACATCAATTGCAGGTAGTCAATGATAATAAGGTCCAGCCCTAATTCTAATTTGAATTTACGACATTTTGAGCGCATCTCTGCAAGTGTGATACCGGAAGTATCATCAATGACCAGATGTGATTTGCCAATAGTTCCGGCACCCTCAATCAGCTTCTCCCAATCCGTATCCTTCAGATTACCGGTACGAATGAGCTGTGCATCGACATGTGCTTCTAAAGAGAACAGACGATTTACGAGCTGTTCTTTCGACATCTCAAGACTGAAAATCGCAACACCTTTATTCTGCTTAAACGCTGCATGCTGCGCGATATTCAGTACAAAGGCGGTCTTACCCATAGACGGTCTGGCGGCGATCAGAACCAGATCGGACGGCTGAAGACCTGCCAGTTTATAGTCCAGATCCAAAAATCCGGTCGGTACACCGGTAACGGTTCCCGATGTCTTGGATGCTTTTTCAATTCGATCTAATGCATTTAATACAACCTGCTTAATCGGAACATAATCTGCATTTGCATTTCCGCGCTGGATCAGCTCAAATGTCTTCTTCTCCGTGCGCTCCAGAATCACATCCAGTGGTTCACTCGCCACGTAACAGGTGTTTGCGATCTCTTCATTCAACTTAATCAGCTTGCGAAGTGTCGATTTCTCCTGTACGATTTCCGCATAGAATTTAACATTTGCAGAAGTCGGTACATTTGTAATGAGATCTCGCACGAATTCCATACCACTGATCTCCGGTGGAACATCCTTTTCTTTCAGACGTTCCTGTAAGGTGACCAGATCGACCGGTTTTCCTTCATTGAACAATTCCACCATAGAGTCAAAGAGAATTCCATATGCAGTTTGATAAAAATCTTCACCCGAAACAATCTCCGCCGCAGTCATGATTGCATCTTTATCCATCAGCATCGCGCCGACAACCGACTGCTCTGCTTCGATACTGTGAGGCAATATCTTTTTGATAATTGCTTCGTTCATACTTGTGTATCTCCTTACTCTTCATTCACGATCACTTTGAGATTCGCCGTGACCTTTGTGTGTACTCTAATCGGTACGATGTGTTCGCCAAGAGTCTTAATTGAATCCTTGAGCTGTACCTTTTTCTTATCTACATCAAGGTTCAACTGCTCCTTGACTGCTGTTGCAATCTCCTTCGTGGAAACGGAACCAAATGTCTTACCGCCTTCTCCGACTTTGATTGCAAGTGTAATCGAATCCTTCTCAATCTCTGCCGCAAGAGCCTTTGCTTCATCGAGCTGTTCCTGCGCAAGCTTCGCCTCATTTTCCTTCTTTAATTTCAGGTCGTTCAGGTTCTTACCTGTTGCTTCAATTCCAAGATTCTTATGCAGGATAAAATTTCTTGCATATCCATCATTTACCTGTACCACTTCGCCCTTTTTACCAAGTGACTTTACGTCTTCTAATAAAATTACTTTCATCTAAATGTCTCCTTCTTCTATCATTCTATCAATTGTCTCTTTCAGCATACGAATTGCCTTCGACATATCTGTAAATTGAAACTGCATCCCGGCGGAATTAATGTGACCACCGCCACCAAGTGCTTCTGCGATCAGTTGTACATTTAACTCGTCAATAGACCTTGCACTGACGAAAATCTGATTATTGTATTCTACCATAACAAACGATGCTTTGATACCGCTAATATCTAAAAGTTCATTCGCTGCCTGCGCAGCAAGAACCGTTGGACTGTTGATATCACTCGGGCATACCGAGATCGCGTACTCATTGCGATATACCTCTGCCGCACGGATTGCTTCTGCCTTGGCACGGTACGAATCCATATCATCGCGGAACATCTTGCGCACACGCGTGATATCCGCACCGCATCTTCTAAGAAATGCTGCCGCCTCAAATGTTCTTACCCCTGTACGGTTCATAAAGTTCCGTGTATCAATCATAATTCCGGCATAGAGGCAATCTGCCTCCACACTTGGAAGCTTAATATCTTCCACAATATACTGGAGGACTTCCGCAACCATCTCACAGGTGGAAGAAGAATATGGCTCAATATAAG
Organism: Hespellia sp.; assembly: GCA_028693555.1. Taxonomy (GTDB): domain Bacteria; phylum Bacillota; class Clostridia; order Lachnospirales; family Lachnospiraceae; genus Hespellia. The sequence goes on along the minus strand of JAQUVD010000033.1, from coordinate 30,324 downwards.
ACAGGACCGCATTCTCGATCACATTGGTTCCCTGTCTGTGATGATCGAGTACCGCGATCGTCTTCGCTTTCTTCAAAAGCTCCGGACAATCTGTCATCTCCGCTTTGTTCGTATCCACCACAACAACCATTGTATTATCGGTCAGATAATCACGCACCTTATCCGATGTCAGGAAAATATCCTTCGGATAAGCTTTGTTGTTTGCAATCTCATCATACAAAGGACGAACCGCACTTGTAACGTCATTAAGTACAATATGTGCTTTCTTCTCAAGCTCTACCGCCGCCCTGTAGATTCCGATACATGCACCGAGTGAATCCGCATCGGAAATACGGTGTCCCATGACAATCACTTCGTCTTTTGAGACGATAAATTCACGAAGTGCCTCCGCTTTGACGCGTGCTTTGACACGGGTATTCTTCGCCGTCTGCTCTTTCTTACCGCCAAAATATGTGATACCGTGACAATCCTTAATAACCGCCTGATCACCACCACGTGCAAGTGCTAAGTCAATTGCGATACGCGCATAGTTATAGCTCTGTGCATAAGTAGATGTATTAAGTCCCAGACCAATACTCAATGTCGCAGAGCGTGCATTCCCGATATTCACATTCTTCACATCTTCCAGTAAGGAGAACTTGTCCTCCTGAATCTTACAATAACTTTTCTTCTTAATAACAATAAAATATTTATCTTTTTCCAGTTTCTTGACAATACCATCTATATTACCGATGTACTGGTTGATTTTACGATCAATAAGGGCAACGAGCAATGACTGACGCACTTCTTCTACACTATCCATCACCTCATCATAGTTATCCACATAAATCAATCCCGCAATCAGACGCTGTTCTTCATTCTCTGTTACATACATGTTTAGTTCCGTAACGTCTGTCATGGAAACTGCTACAAAATACTCTTTTTCTTCCGGAATGTCAAGGATCTGTTCGCTCGCACTGAATCCCTCGACAGAAATCTTACGCAGTTGAATCGCATAATCGCGCTCCTTGTATGTGATTTCTATCTCAATATTCTCCGTCTCACTCTTCGGAAAAACGCTTCGATTCAGCTCCGGTATGATCTTTGCCAGTGTTTTCTCCTGATTCTTGCTTCCTACCAGTTCCTGAAAACTGTCATTCTCCCATATAATCCTTCCGTCCTCCAGAACCAGTACGTACGGGACAGGCAGTTCTTCCAGCAACGTATTCTGCACTACGCCATATTGGGTTGCAAATTGAATCAGATCCGAAAAAATACTGGTCCGATTATACAGATAAAGCGCGCACGCAATCACCAGATAAATAACAACACAGACCGACATTACCATACCGGCCCTTTTGTTTGTTGTATATACCCATACATTCATTGCTACAAGCAGAATCGTCATGATAAATGGCCACTGCATGTACAGCTTCAATTGTCCCTTTAAGCGCATATTATTTTTCTTCATGCTTATTATCCCTCGTTACTTCACGTTTATCTCCATGGTCTGTCATACATCGATATGATTCTTTCAATTATAGCACTTTTTCATCAGAATGACATTAGGAACTTCAGAATATAATTTTTCTCATACAGTAATTGCAAAATCGCGCTCTGATTGATTTGCACAAAACATTCCTTTCCGATCTGAGTCGTACACGCAGCCGTTATCACAATAAAAAAGACCCACACAACAACCAAAGCCATTCCTGCCCCCGCCAACGCGCCTGTCACTCTGGTCGCAAGGCCCAGTACTGGAAGATCTGATATAATATCAACCGCCACGATCAACGCCCTGACAATCACTGTCACAAGTAGAAACGTAACAAGAAATGCAATGATATGTATCAGAATTTTCGAAATATAGGACGAAATGTATTTTGGAAATGTTGTCACTCCCAATTCGCCATACACCTCCGAATTGTTATTTGCAAGAAGCGCATTTTGCAGAAATTTCGGAAAACCCGACTTCTCGATGGCCGAAATCTGTGCGTCCTTAGATACTTCACTCATAATCTTTGATAAATCATCCATCGTGAGATCTGCTTTACTCAGATCTAGATTGGCAAGGTCTTCTGAACTGACTTCTTCCAGCGAAGTTCCGGTCAGATCAATGCCCTCCAGTGCCCCTTGTGGAAGCATACCGGCAAATACGCTGACGCATTTAGCATCCACCATATCCGAAATCGGTGACCATTTTGCAATTGCACTGCTGACATACGGTGTCAGAATCAACACCAGAATCACACTTGCAATCGTTGCAAGAAGAGAAACCCCAATTCTTAAAATTCCTCTGACAAAACCGTAAATCATACAAAATCCGAATAATACTCCAATGCTGATCAGTAACCAGTTCATAGGCGCTCCTTTACTTTACCAAACGGACAATCTGAGTCTCGTTTGCATTTATCAGTAAGTATTTATTGATACCAAACACAGGGATGATCTCTTCTGCATCCATCGTTAATTTACCACGAAATTTCTGGATTCCGTTCAGACCATAGATGCAGGCTCGGCTTCCCTCGTACATAATCACTTCTCGTCCGGACAGCTTCACATTGCTGTATTCACCCGAAAAGTCTGTGGACATCACTTCCCGGCCACTCAGATTGTAAACGCGAAGCTCATAATCCGTCGAGTCCGTATTTTTCAGCACAAATCCAATATATTTATTCGTGTGAAATGTACTTTTTATCTCTTTCTTTAACTCAACCGTCTTCTTCTCTTCCTGAATCTGTGAACCTGTATTGATGATAAAACGATCTTCACCGACAATGACCGACGTATCCTTGTTTGCAAAGTAAATTGTCGGCATCACGGTGTCTGAATAATCTTTTGATGAAACCTCGTTGTTGGTTTTATCCTGTCCAACCGAGCCAAAATTATAATAGATCACCTTGTCATTGAGCACATTGTTCTGCACCGATAAATAGGATACCCCCAGCAGACTTCCATCCAAAGACATGGCCAGACCGATCGGGTATCCTGTTGCATTGATATCCACATCGTGCTCGACTAATACATTTCCTGTCGCATCGTAGGAAACCACCTTCGGATTCTTGCTGTCTTTTAATATCGCGCTTACAATTCCCTGTTCTGACAATGCAATCTTTTCAATGGTCAGGCTTGTCTCAATCTCGCCCTTGAGTCCATCCTTCGTAAACACCATAATGGTTGTCCCGCCCTGATCCGCAATCGCAAATGACTGATCTGTCGATTCAATCATGGGACTCTGAATCTGATAGGGCTGATTCCACAAAACCGTATTACTCTTATTTAAATATACAACGCCGTCGCTGGAATACCGTAAAATTCCATCGGCAAATGCGAGATAACTGTTATTGTCCGATCCGGCATTCGTATAGGTTTTTGTCGTATTAACATTACTGTATTTCTGAAATGATAGCAATAGATAAGTTCCTGCAATAATCAGAGTACACAGTACAGCTACAACAATGATCGTCTTTTTTTGCTGTCTCTTACGATATCTTTTCTTTATAATCAATTCCTCTTCGTCCACCGGTGGTGCCAGATGAAGAAGTGTATTTTTTCTTGCTGCCATTTTATCCCCTTATTTTTAATCATAGAATCTATTTCAGTATACCATACTTTATTCTAAGGTAACAACAGCTTTTGTCCAACGTAAATTAAGTTTCCGTCGTTCAGACCATTCATTCTGCAGATTGCGTCTACATGGCCGGTATCTCCATAACATTTCTGACTGATGATTGCCAGCGTATCTCCGGACTCCACAACATAGATTCCATCGCCGCCATTTTCTGTGCTCTGCGCAGTGTCACCCTGTGCAATGGTCTCTGTCGATGTACTTTCTGCCTCCTTTGTACTTGCAGCATCTTCCGATGAATTCTTTTCTGAATTTTTTAAAGCCTCTTCAATCTTTGCTGCCGTATCTGCATCCGTCTTGACAGAACTTTCTGCGTTATTCTTGTCCGTTGTTGATGCATCTGTGTTCGCATCCTCACTTCCAATCTGCGCAATTGTATTTTCAACCGTTTTCATTTTGCCAAAATTGTTAATTGTTGTAATTCCAAGCGCAACCACAATCAGTATCAGCAATGTACTTGCCACATACAAAAACTTCGAGATCTTTTTCTGTTCCTTTGTCTCTTCCCTGGTTCTGACTAAGCTGCGAAAATCCTTCGCAGCTCGATCTTCAACAGTTTCGCTGGGAGAGACTCCATTCTTCTTTCTGCAGGAAATCATATAATTCTGCATGCATGGATTCTTTTCATAGTACACATAGTGCCCGGAAATATGCATCAATTCATTATATTTATTTGCGAAATAAGACTCCTCCCGCTCCGACGGCTCCTCCAGAATCAGCACGGTATTCTTCTTCGGAAATGATTTCTTATGGATCTTCTTCATTTCCGCCGTCAATGAAAGTGCCGCATCCGGAACTGTCAAAAACCACCCGATCATCTCTCCGTCTTCAAAATACTGCTTGCAGTCTTCATACGCATGTTTCCACGTTTCTTCTGCGATTTCCAGGTTTGTCCCTTCCTGCTTCAAGTTATGCATACGGACCGCCCCATAGATAAAAATGTAGTCTTGTCCGTCTTCCGACAGCACATCTCCAATTAGAAATGCCCCCTGCGCTTCCTCTTTTGACTGTTCACATAATTGTATCAGAAACGTATCCACATAATCCTCTATGTATATTTTCGGATTGTCACTTACATTTCCTATCTGTCGTACATTTTTTGGAAGTTTTCTTTCCATGCATACTCACCCTTTCTTTCCTTGCTTTTTACACATTTCCAGGATAGGATAGCATGAAAAAATCGAAGAATTTAGCAAGTAGTGTCAGACGGATGAGGAAAGTTTCGACAATTGTTTAAAAAATAAACTGTACCAAAACCATATAGATGACAGTTCCAACACCAATACTGAGTAATGTGTTCCGTTTCCATTTATGAAGCACAACAATACAAACAATGGCGAGTAATTCCGGCAGACCGTGAAAGGATGAAAAAACAGCATCCTTCAGACAATATACCACTAGCAGTCCGATGACAGCATACGGTAAAACGGTACCCAAATATGTAATATAACGCGGCGGCGTTTTTCCCTCCGGAAAAATCAGAAATGGGAGGAACCTTGTCAACATCGTTCCCAACACGACAACAGCAATCGTGATCATACTTTGTGCGGTAGTCATTATTTTTCCTCCTTATCCGTCTTTTTTCTATCCAGCGTAAAGCACAGGATAATGAGAGCCATTGCCGGCAAGATAAATTTTTCGCTTCCGAACAGCAGCAGACAGAGCAGGGTGCAGCCCACCCCAATGAGTGCAGAACGATGATGCTCCGTTTTTTCCCACTGTTCTATAAACATTACGACAAACAATGCCGTCATCACAAATTCAATGCCTGTGGTGTCAAAATGAATGACATATCCCAACAGGGCACCTAATGTTGCGCCAGAGACCCAATAGATCTGATTTAGCATGGTAACAAAAAACATAAACCAGCCTCTGTCTACACCCAGTGGTGGCAGAACGGTATAATTGATTGTAAAGGATTCGTCACACATGCCGAAAATCAGATACAGCTTTTTCCAGCCAACGTTTTGATATCTTTCCAGCATGGAAAGACCATAGAATAAATGTCTGGCATTTACCATCAATGTCAGAAAAAAGGCATATAGAGGGTTGAAAGCGGACAGTAACAGGTTCACGGTCACAAACTCCATGGAGCCCGCAAAAATAAAGAAACTCATCAGCATAGGATAGACAAAGGAAAAGCCTTTACTTCTCATAAGAAAACCATAGGACATTCCTAGAAAAAGAAATCCGATGCAAATAGGTAATGTATGAGGCAGTGCTGCCTTAAATGCTTTTGTTTTCATTGTTCCCAGTCCATTCCAAGTTTTTTAGTTCCTGACAGATTCTTGCCACCGGCAGTCCTACGATGTTATTATAATCGCCCTCAATTCCCTTTACATACATTGCAAATCTCCCCTGAATCCCATAAGCACCAGCCTTATCCATTGGTTCTTTGGTCGCAATATACGCCTGAATTTCCTGTTCCGAGATGGGATAGAGATGAACCTGGCTGCATTCATAAAATGTATGAATCTCCTTTTTCCCGTCATGAAAATGTAAGAGGGTCACACCCGTATATACCTGATGTGTATTCCCCTGCAGCATCATCAGCATACGAAAAGCTTCCTTCTCATCTTGTGGTTTTCCCAAAATAGTACCGCCCATTGCGACCACCGTATCTGCACCGATCATAATAACATCTTCGTTCGGATCGCTCACATACTTTTCAAACACATTCTCTGCCTTTTGCCTCGAAAGTTCTATTACAACTTCTTCCGGTGCTGTCTTCGAAATTACTTCCCTGCAATCAGATGGAATAACTTCATGCAAAATTCCAACTTGGGTAAGCAGCTTGGTGCGCCGTGGTGATGCAGAGGCAAGAATCACGGTTTGAAGACCTATCTTGGCTTTCATCTTTTTCAGTTCTCTTTTGACCTTTGCATTCTTCGTTGGAAATGCAAACATTTGCTCCATATATCCCTGCCCGCGTACCAATTCGCGGCTTTTTGGAAAAACCAGACCGTTATACAAAGAAATCTGCCCAATCAGGTGGTCAATCGGTGTCTTTTTCAAAGATTTAAGAACGGTGTCTCCGCTAAAAAACGCTTCGCTTACTTCACGGGTAATCTCCGATTCATAGAATGCTTCCATAGGAATATTATAGATTTCCGACAGCGGAACCTGTACATTTACACGAAAAATATCGACCTTATCTGCATCGCGAATGATATCACAAAAAAGCATCGTCTGCTCGTCCAACTCTCCCGGCACTCGATACGCATTGTGATATTGGATTGCCGCACAGATGATCTGATCGTAATCCGTCGCTTTGATAAATCTTCGAATCAGGTGCTCCTCAAACAAAAGCTCTGCAGCAAATTGTGCATGATCGATCGACTCCGAATCTATGAAGGTTCCAAACCTGCGCAGTTGTTCGAATCGTCCCAGATCATGGAGCATTCCGATCAGCCAGGCCAGTTCAACCAATTCCGGCTCCAAATCCAGCGATTTTGCTATAACTTCAGACAGCGTAGCAACCTGATAGGTATGTTCGTATTTTAATCTGATTTTGATATCTGTCATATCATAGGACTGTACGTAAGCTTTGAATTCCTCTCGTACTTTATCTCTGTTTATTTTCATGCTGTGACTTCTCTTTCCCATATGCAAACCATATAATAACGCCTATAAATGCACATGCTACGCACATCCACGGAATCAGTACACCCAGTCCCTGCGGTGCGAATAAATCATAATATCCCTTAAAATAGATCACAATCACTGCCAGTGGCAGCACATATTCCATATATCCGCGAATCATGGTTGGAAATCCAACTCCAACGCCCGCATTTGCCTCTTCTACAAAACGATGCCAGCCCCAGCCATTCTTGTGCGTACAGAACATCAGGTATACAAGAGATCCAAGTGGCAGCAGGTTGCTTGACACTAAGAAATCCTCCAGATCCATAATTCCTGTTCCGGGTCCTAGTGGCTGGAAACCGGACCAGATACTAAATCCTAAGATACAAGGCATAGATAAGAAGATAATCAGAACCATATTCACTAACACCGCTTTTTTCCGTTCCCAGCCCCAGAGATCGATCGCAAAGGAAATGATATTTTCAAATACTGCAATAATCGTAGACAATGCAGCAAATGCGAGGAACAAGAAGAACAATCCGCCCCAGATTCTTCCTGCCGGCATCTGATGAAATACATTTGGCAGGGTAATAAATATCAGGGATGGTCCGGCTCCCGGTTCTACACCGAATGCAAAGCAGGCTGGAATCACAATCAGCCCCGCCATCAATGCAACAAAGGTATCCAGAATGGTAATGCTGAACGCCTCACCTGTCAGGGAGCGGTCTTTTCCCAGATAACTTCCGAAGATTGCCATCGAACCGATTCCGATACTGAGCGTAAAGAACGCCTGTGACATTGCGCCAAAGATGACATTTCCAATTCCCAGCTCGACCATCTTACTAAAGTCTGGAACCAGATAGAATTTCACGCCTTGTGCTGCGCCCGGCAGGCGAACGGAATTGATTGCCAGAATCACAATGAGCAGAAGCAGACAGCACATCATCACTTTCGTGATACGCTCGACTCCCTTCTGCACACCGAGCGAACATACGCCAAAGGATAGCACAACTGCGATCATCATCCACAGAATCAATGTAGGCGGCGATGCAAGCATCTCGTTAAATTTCTGTGCAACCACTTCGGACGTAACGGCTGCGCCTGAGAATTCTCCTGCAAATGTGCGATAACAATAATACAGCATCCATCCGCCGACCATGGTATAAAACATCATCAAAACATAATTTCCAATCATGCCAAAATATCCAAAGTCGTGCCATTTCGTTCCTTTTGGTTCCAGCTCACGAAAGGCGGTCGCCACGCTCTTCTGACTTCCCCGTCCGACTGAAAACTCACATACCATAATCGGCAGCCCCATCGCAACTAAGAACACTAAGTAAATAAGTATGAACGCTGCTCCGCCATATTTTCCCGCCATATACGGGAATTTCCACACATTCCCCAATCCGACCGCACATCCTGCGGACACCAGTATAAATCCTAACCTCGAACCAAATTTTTCTCTGCCCTTCATTTCAAACCTCTTATTTTCTGAATCTCACGATCATACGTGAAAATTCCGTTTATCTCTTCTTCCACATCGGACACCTGCGTATAGACTGTCGCGCACAATCCCTGTGAAATCGCATCTTCTACTTCCTTCTGTCTCCTTTGGTATGTCGCATTCAGACTGTCTGTCGTCTTTTCCGCCCCATAGCCGTATGTCTTCTCACAGGCAGTATGCCCCGCTACCGCATGGGAATAACCCCCAAATTCAGAGAGTACCGTCGCACGTTCCTTCTCTGCCTTCATCTCAAACCGAAAGAAATAATTGTGAAGGCTCTGCATATCGCCGCCACCCTGATCGAACCATCCACTTGCCTGATCAATCATCCTGCCCGGGTCCAGTTTGCGGACAATCTCTGTCATCTCTGCTGTCTGAAACTGTCCCCAGCCCTCGTTGAAAATGACCCATGTCGCGATGCACGGATGTGAATAGAGCCTGCGAATCGTTTCTTTCATTTCCACAACAAATTCCAATCTGCCCGCTTTTTCTTTCCGTGAAAGCAGCTTCGTATAAGTATCTTTTACTTTGATCTTATTTTTCGAAAGCAGCGTTGCCATATAAGTCACATACCAATGCTTGTACTGCGTTCCGCCGTTTACCATATCCTGCCACACAATCATACCTAACCGGTCGCAGTGGTAATACCATCTGTCACACTCGATCTTCGCATGCTTGCGCATCATATTAAATCCCATATCCTTCATACTCTGAATATCGAACACCAGCGCTTCATCACTCGGCGCGGTATAGAGTCCGTCAGGCCAGTAGCCCTGATCCAATACGCCCTTTTGAAAATACGGAACATGATTCAGACACAGTCTCGGAATCTGATTCTCATCTTTTTCCAGCGTAAATGTACGCATGGCAAAATAACTTTCCACCTGATCATCGCCCATTTTAATGGTCATATGATAAAGATACGGTTCCTGCGGCGTCCACGCTTTGATCTTTGGAATTGCGATTCTGCAGCTTTGATTACTCATCCCCTCTGTTGATGCGATCAGCTCACCTGATGCATACGCCTCTCCCGGCACAGGTTCAAAGACACTTACAAGAAACGGCAGATCCTCGGTTGCCGCCACAGTAAGCTCGACCGTCTGCTCATCAAACTCTGGTGTGCAGATAACGGTCTCTATATAATGGCATGGAACAATCTCCAGCCAGACCGTCTGCCAGATTCCGCTTTGCGCCGTATAGAACATTCCGCCCCGCTCAATACGCTGCTTTCCTCTTGCATGATAAGAAGTCTCGCTAAAGTCCTTCACCAACACGCGGATCTCATTTTCTCCCGCCTTGACAGCCCTTGTGATATCCATCTCAAACGGCAGATATCCACCTGTGTGTCTGCCCATAGATTTTCCATTAACAAATACCTGACAGCCCTGATCCACTGCGCCAAAATGAAGAATCACATGTCGGTTTATCAGATTCTGATTGAGTTCAAATGTTCTCTGGTACCACAGATATTCATCCGGTTTTAACTGTCTGCCCACACCGGAAAGTACACATTCCGGAGAAAAAGGTACCACAATTTCCCCTTGATCGACCTTTACTTTTTGCGCAGAATCAGCAAAAAGATAATTCCATGAACCATTCAGATTCATAAAATTATCTCTTACCATCAACGGTCTTGGGTATTCCTGCAAAACACATTCTTTATCTACTTGCTTTCCCCATTTTGTCATCAATTGTTTCATAGATACCTCTTCGCAATAATATTAACGTTTTAACACAATCGCAGAATGTTTACCCATATTCAGAACGACTTCACCATTCGTAACGATATAATCATCGGACTCTGTTGTATAGCCTTTATCGTGCGTGTAAATGATTCGTCTCATATGACTTTCCATCGGAACTTCCGCCATCCAGACCGGAACTATGATTTCCCGCAGATCTTTGCTGTTATTGACGATGACAACAATCTGTTCATCCCCCTCGAATCGCGCATACGCAAGAATATTATTCTCCCAGTGCAGCATACGAAGCGAGCCTGTTCTGAGCAGCCCGTATTCCTTATGAATTCGAATCATCTCTTTGTGGAAGCCTAAAAGGTTCTGATCCTCGTGTCCCCACGGAAAGGTTCTTCGATTATCCGGATCTGTAAAACCACAGACACCGACTTCATCGCCATAATATACAGTAGGTGCACCGATCCATGTCATCTGAATCACAACAGCCTCGCGCATCACTGCTACATTCACACCTTCCTCTGCTGCTTTCGTACCGAGATTCTCGACACGTCCAACAATATGATTGGTTCTTGTCAGGAATCTGGAATGATCATGGTTCGATAATTCGTTCATTGCAACCTGAAGCGAGGGTGTGAGCATACTTGCCATAAAATGATTCATGCTGTTGACAAAGTTCTCTGCATTACCCCAGAGATCAATTCTCCGCTCATCGCTGTGCTTTTCCATCCCCGTCAGAAACCAGGTCAACGGTTCCATAAATGCATCGTAGTTCATGACACTGTCCCATTCGTCCCCGCGCAGCCACTCCTTCGGATCACCATAGTGCTCCGCCAGAATCAATGCATTTGGATTCGCATCCTTGACTTCCCTGCGAAAACGTTTCCAGAACATGTGATTATATTCATTGCTGTATCCAAGGTCTGCAGCGACATCCAGTCTCCAGCCGTCCACGTTGTACGGTGGTGAGACCCATTTTCTGCCAATATCAATAATATACTGTTCCAGCTTCGGTGAGTCTTCATAATTCAGCTTCGGCAGCGTATCGTGCCCCCACCATCCATCATAGCGGAAATTATAAGGCCAGTTCTGCGTATTCTCATCGGTAAAATGAAAAAATGTATGATATGGACTGTCCTGAGATACATATGCTCCCTTTGCATAAGAAGCCTGCTGTTCATAAATGCGTTCGCGATCCATCCACTTATTAAATGAGCCGCAGTGATTGAACACACCGTCTAAGATTACTTTCATGCCACGCCGGTGAAGTTCTTCGACTAACTGAGCAAAAAATTCATTGCTCGCCTCTAAGTTCGCAATATCTCCCGTTCTATTCTGATACATCGTAGCAGCGATATTATCTGTCGCACCCTTTGGAAGGACCTCGCCCTCCTGCTTCACTATACGACCGTAATGCGGATCAATATAATCGTAATCCTGAATGTCGTACTTATGGTTGGATGGCGATACAAATAATGGGTTAAAGTAGATCACTTCTACGCCAAGCTCCTGCAGATAATCCAGCTTCGACATGACTCCTGCCAGATCTCCACCATAGAAATTACGGATATCCGGATTAGTCGGCGGCTTCTCCCAGTCATGAATCCCCCGGCAGGGTTCCCCGATGTAAATGTATTCCCGATCCTGTACATCATTACTCAGGTCTCCGTTGCGAAAACGATCCACGAAGATCTGATACATCACTGCACCTTTCGCCCAGTCAGGTGTTGAAAATCCCGGTACAATCTGAAAACTGTAATATTCTACAACGTTGTCCGAAACGCCGCATCGGTTATAATAACAGACCTCATCTTCCTTTTTTATTTCAAAATAATATCTCAATGTTTCTTCTGTGAGTGTAGCAAAATAAGAGTAGTAATCAAACATGCCGACCGTCTCAGTCTTTGTCATCGGCTCACTACCCTTCTGTGTAATCATATTTACGCTATCCACATCGCCGGCCGCAGTACGAAACCGGATCTCGGCGGTCTCTCCCGCACCCACTTCCTGTGGAACTACATAACCTGCAGTTCCATCAGAAAATAAAGCATCTCTATTCATCAAATAATCCCTCAAATTCACTTCTGCTTATTTTTTCTTTCTCAAGCAGTAACTCTGCACACTTTTGAAGAACCGCGTCATATTCATGAATTAATGACTTTGCTTTTGCATAGCACTCATCAATAATGTGTTTCACTTCTTCATCAATCGTTGTTGCAATCTTCTCACCGTATCCTCTGGAAGAATGTGTAATATCTCTTCCGATAAAGACCTCATCACTGTCATTGTCATAATTAATCAAGCCAAGTGCTTCCGACATTCCAAATTTAGTAACCATCGCTTTGGCTTTGGCCGTTGCCTGCTTGATATCCTGTGACGCTCCACTTGTGATGTCATCAAATACTTCCTCTTCTGCCACACGTCCGCCAAGGCAGACTGTAATATCCTGCAGCATCTGTCCTCTTGACAGGAACATATCATCCTTCTCAGGAAGTGGCATCGTATATCCACCGGCTCCTCCGGTTGGGATAATGGATACCGTATAGACCGGACCCACATCCGGCAGCAGATGGAATAACAATGCATGACCCGCTTCGTGGTATGCAGTGATTTTTCTTTCTTTCTCCGATACAATCCGGCTCTTCTTCTCCGGTCCGATTCCAATCTTAACAAATGCATGACGGATGTCTGACTGCATCAGGAAGGCACGGCTTTCTTTCGCTGCCAGAATAGCGGCTTCATTCAGAAGATTCTCAAGATCCGCACCGGTAAAACCTGCTGTTGTCTGTGCAATCTGTTTCAGATCCACATCTTCACCAAGCGGCTTATTCTTCGCATGAACCTTTAAAATATCTTCTCGTCCCTGCACGTCCGGACGACCTACAATTACATCCCGGTCAAAACGTCCCGGTCGCAGAATTGCCGGATCAAGGATATCTTTTCTGTTAGTTGCTGCCATGACGATGATTCCTTCATTGACACCAAAACCATCCATCTCTACCAGTAACTGATTGAGTGTCTGCTCGCGTTCGTCGTGGCCCCCACCCATACCGGTACCTCTTCGTCTTGCAACCGCATCAATCTCGTCGATAAATATAATACATGGCGCATTCTTCTTCGCATCTGCAAACAGATCACGCACGCGTGATGCACCGACACCGACAAACATCTCCACGAAATCCGAACCGGAAATCGTAAAGAATGGAACTCCGGCTTCTCCTGCTACTGCTCTTGCGAGGAGTGTCTTACCTGTTCCCGGAGGACCCTCAAGGAGTACACCTTTTGGTATTCTTGCCCCAACTTCGATATATTTCTTCGGGGATTTTAAGAAATCTACAATCTCTTCTAATTCTTCTTTTTCTTCCTGCAGACCTGCAACATGATCAAATGTCACTTTGGTCTTACCTTCTGTTTGAAGTGTCGCACGGCTTTTACCAAAGCTCATCGCTTTCGAGTTTGCTCCGCCGCCCTGACGGTTCATGAGCATCATCATCACCATCACAACCACGACCGCAATCAGAATTGGCATAAGTGCTGTTGTAATCCATGAATCCTGCGGAACGTTGACAAGCTCATAATTTAAATCATGATCCATCAGGAGACTCTGTACTTCATTGACATCCGATACATAGACTCTTCTTGGTGATTCTTCATCTTTTAAAGTCACAGTGATATATCCGGTTGGAACTGTTTTATTCTGAGTCACGGTCAAATTGCTGACATTCTCATTCTTCACTTCCTTCACAAACTGCGTGTATGTCAGCGCATTCTCCTGTGTTTGAATTCTGCTGCTCAGCCATAATGCAAAGAATACAACAATCAGAAATGTAACGACCGTTGCTCCACTGATTCCTCTTTTTTTGTTGTTCAAAATTAAATTACCTCTCTTTTAGATATTAATCTATGCCTTTCACAACTCCGATGTATGGGAGATTTCTATATTTTTGGGCATAATCCAGACCGTATCCGACTACGAATTCGTCCGGTATTGCAAAGCCGACATAATCGACTTTCACTTCCTTGACACGTCTGTCCGGCTTGTCAAGCAGTGTACAGAGCTTCATGCTTGCAGGATTTCTCTTTGCAAGAACATCTAACAGGTACGACAATGTTCTGCCTGAATCGATGATATCTTCTACAACAATGACATCCTTGCCTTCGAGTGTTTCATCTAAATCCTTCGCAATACGGATCACACCACTTGATTCGGTTGCGTCCCCATAACTGCTCACTTTCATGAAATCCATTGTGACCGGAACTGTAATTCTCTTTGCAAGCTCACACATGAAGAATACACCACCCTTTAAGATACAAATCAAATGAACCTGTTTGCCTGCGTACTCCTTGCTGATCTGAGCTCCAAGCTCACGAATTTTCTGATCTACTTCTTCTTCTGATACTAATACGTTAATTGTCTCTGCCATCTTCTTCTCCTTCAGTAATTTGTATTTGCAATACTTGTTTTGTATCTTTCGTTACCTGATAAGCACTGCTGACCCGATATCCCGGAATCCATACGATGTCACTTCCGTCTACAATGAGCGGAATCTTATCTCTCAACTCACTCGGTACCTTCTGATTGATAAAATAAGATTTCAGCTTCTGTCTGCTGCCATTCTTATCCACCGTAATGATGTCTCCACTTCGTCTTGTTCTTATTTCTAGAGTATCCCTAATTATATCATAGTCAAACCATTTCGTATATATTTTTTCCGGCTCCGCCTCTTGAGGCTCGCCATTTTCAAGATCTATAACAGAACAATGTACCTTCCAGTCACTTCCGGCAATTGCTGTGAGTCCCGGCACCTTCAGTTCAAGTGAATTCATGCCGGTTGGAAGCTCCTCCGTCTGCCCGTGCTTGCGGATTACAACGTTATCATACTCCCGAATCGCAACCATCTCATACGGAAGATCAATCCGTTTGCCGACACGATTATCAAACAATGCACGCACGGTATTCACATTCGTCTGGGTAATGTTCTGGACATGCTCTGCCACTTCCGTCAGGCATTTTAAAATAATCGGACCTTTCAGAATCTCATCCACTTCCTCGAACATCGCTGCATCGATCACGTTCAGGTGAAGCATCCCCCGATCCGTGACGCATCGGTCATATTCCTTCTCTACCTGCTTGGAAATGTACTCATAGACACCGCGCATCTGCATCATGGTCTCGTTCATATGTTCCACTGCGTTCGAGTTGACATATTCCTCCAAAAACGGAATCGTATGGTTACGGATTCTGTTGCGCGTATAATCATCACTGATATTACTCTCATCTATCCGGTAAGCAATCAGATTCTTTTTCGCAAAAGCCTCCACCTCCGCACGATCCACACATAAAAACGGACGGATTACATTTCCACGGACAGGACGCATTCCACCAATTCCGCGCAGTCCCGTCCCACGGGAAAGATTCATTAGAAGTGTCTCTGCATTATCATTCTTGTGATGAGCCATCACGATCTTGGTTCCATGTTTCTCCATACATGTCTTTTCGAAAGCCGCTTGTCTTGCACCCCTTCCTGCTTCCTCCAAGGTCTGTTTGTTCATCTTCGCCATTGTTCGGATATCTACGTGATAGGTCACCAGCTCTACCTGTTTTTCGTTACACAGGAGCTTCACAAATGACTCATCGGCATCCGCGCTTGCGCCTCGCAGTTCGTGATTCACATGTACCGCCACAATATCAAACGGTATCTCTTTCCTCACTTCCAGCAGCACAAAAAGGAGGCATACCGAATCAATTCCTCCTGATACACCTACGATTACCCGATCCTTTTCTTCAATCATATTATATTTTTTTATATAGTCTTTTATTTTTTCAATCATACGTATACTATAACATATCAAACGAATCTCCACAAGGAGGCAACTAACACTGTCATATCATCCATCGGGGCCCGTCCATTCCACTCAAGCACCTGTTCCAGGATATGATGAGCCATTTCTTTTGCATTATTTTTATCCGTTCCTTTGATGATTGTTTCAAGAATAATATCCTGCTCTCCAACAGGCAGTGCATCCATGATTCCATCTGTCACCATAATGATGAAATCGCCATGATCAAGCTGGCGTTCCTTTTCATTTATTTCCAGCTTCTGAACCACGCCAACCGGGAGGCTCGTCGAGTTCAGGTGTTCCACAGTCCGTCCTCTTTTGATAAAGGTAGAAGACGCTCCTGCCTTGTAAATCCTGCATTTTCCTGAATAAAGATAGAAGGTACACAGATCTACCGTGGAGAAATGAATCTCCTCCCGCCCCATCGCAAGCGAAAGATTAATCATCTGAATTGCGGTTTTTTCCGGATATCCCGCCTTCAGTAATTCTTCAAGCAGATCCACCACCAGTCCGCTTTCCCGGCTGGCACTCTGACCGGCCCCCATCCCGTCTGACAGCGCCATACACTGTTTTCCTCCGGGCAGATCTACGACCATAAAATTATCTCCGGAAATCCGCTCGCAGTCTTTCCCAATTCTCGCAATTCCATATAATGTATAATACGCAGGTCCTTCCATAAAGATGGTCGTCGAATAATCATGTCCAAGCGTTCCCTGCATGCCATCCTGTGCAACCATCCGTTTTCCGGTGATTTCCGATACACGCTGTGCAAACTCCTGGTAAGACATGTTGATTCCTTTCTTCGCGCATGCCGTCAGATAGATTTCGTATTTCCCCTCCGCATTTAGTAACAGCGTTGTATACAGCACCCGCACTCCTGCTTTTTGCAATTCTGCCTCCAGCTTCTTTTCCATGCGGGCATCTGATACAATGCTGTCTTCCAGTTCTTTTGTCTCACTACTGATCATATCTGCAAATGTCTCCAATTGAATCGCACACCCTTCTCTGCTGGATGCAATACGTTTCTCCCACAGCATATTGTGTTTTGCATCCTGATAGATTTCCATCATTTCCCGTGAAAATCTCGGTGCATTCAGACATCTTGTCTGCAATTTTCGTTTGATTTCCACATTCAGCTCATTCCCGTATCCATCAATCGCACCAAGCACTTCATAGCACATCTGATAGGTACGAATGGTATTTTCGTTCCAGCACCATCCACATTTATCACACTGCGTACACACCCGTTCCTTCACCAACAGGAACATGTCCTCAATTTCGCGGCTGCTAAACGAATGTTTCGCATCTTCCAATTGCAGGAATGCATTGGATAACTGTTTTAGTGACTTTGCGAATTTTTCTATCTGTAAGACATATGGACTGATATGTAGCATTTCTTCTTCCATCTGTTCCATCATTTTTTCTCCCTCTCTTTTCTTTTTTATGCGAGGCCAGGCAAAAAGCGCAAAAAAGCTTTAGGAATCTCTTCCTAAAGCTTATCATTCGTTCTCATATAACAGATATTACTCTGCCGGTCTGAAAATGATCTCATTCGGATTCACCAAACCCAGCCGATCTTCTGCTATCTCTTTTACATATTCATCTGAAGTAATATACTCTTTCAGAGCACTGATTTCTTCGGTTCGCTGTTTCTCTTCATCAATCTGGGATTGAAGCTCTGCTGTCCGCTTCGTATATTCCTTGTTCTGCGCCTGCAGTGTGACAGATTTTGCGAATACCACAACCGTCAACAGTAATACCACGGTTGATACCAAAAAAATACTGCGCTTATGACGCCTTAACTGCGTTTTTTTCTGAATGGCAGACTTACTCCTTCGCCGATTCTTCGTCATTATACTCACCCATCTTATTAATCGTTATCAGGCACCCCTACCCAGTTACATATACATACAGTTTAAATCGTTTTATTTATTTTATCAAGACTTTTTTCAACCATTTTTGTATTAATTGTTTCAAGAAAATCCCACATACTATACCTAGTAGAAAGAACCATCTCACACTACCATCAGTAGTAAAATAAAGCGCCCGAAACAAATAGGCACTCATACTGATCCAGTATAGGATATCTTCGATTCCTGTCAAAATCCAGGAATGCTTTACCAGTTTCCGAAACAGATACAGGATATCATAAATACATTTCAAGACTACGCCAGTCATGACTGCATACAAAAAAATCAGGGTTTCTTTTTCAAGTCCAATCATCATTTATTTAAATAACTTTGAAAAAAAGTTCTCATCGTTCTGCTTCTTTTGCACATTCGCACTGGAGTATGACACGCTGTCAATGCTGCCCGACACGTCTACTTCCCCTTTTTCCAGCGTCAGGCGGTTCACATGCAGATCCGTCCCCTTCATCAGAAGCATCCCCTGTTCTGTCTCAAGCAGAATCTCATTCAGATCAAAGGATAATACATCCAGAACTCCTGTTGCAGTACAGGACTTACGATTGGTCACCACAAGCTTGTGTGCTTTTACCGGCTGTCTCTCTTCCATAAATATCCCCCTTTTTTGCACTGGAACAGTTCCATTCCACGGCGATATCTATTTATATGCAGCATAATCACGACATAGAACTTTCCTCTCTTTTACAGATAGCGGAATAGTTCCTTTGCTTCCTCTTTCTTCGTTGTATCCTGCAGATCCATTACTTCCACTTTAACTGCCTTACCGCCAAACTGAATCTCAATGATATCCCCCACTTTGACTTTTACAGAAGCCTTCGCCACGGTTCCATTTACCAGCACACGGCCGGCATCACACGCTTCATTCGCAACCGTTCTTCTCTTAATCAGGCGGGATACCTTCAAAAATTTATCTAATCTCATTTTAGCTCCTTTCGGGTCGAACTCTTTACATAACAAAAGGGAAGCTGTCATAAACAGCTTCCCATAATGAACTTTGCAACAAAATATTAATTGTTTACAGCATCCTTTAAAGCTTTTCCAGCTTTGAATTTTGGTGCTTTGCAAGCTGCAATCTTCATTGTCTTACCTGTCTGAGGGTTTCTTCCTTCTCTAGCTGCTCTCTTGCTTACTTCAAATGTACCAAATCCTACTAACTGGATTTTGTCGTCTTTCTTAAGCTGTGCTGTTACAACATCAACAAAAGCCTTTAAAGCTTTCTCAGAGTCTTTCTTTGATAATTCTGCTTTCTCAGCAATTGCTGCTACTAATTCTGTCTTGTTCATGGATAAATTCCTCCTCTTGATTATGTTAGAATACCGTTTGTATCCTATACTTTGTTGTGTATAGACAATAGGTCGTCCTTGTATTCAATTATAACGGATTGCCTTGCTTTGTCAAGGATTTTCCCTTATTTCAGCGGACGATTCGCCTATTTTTTAGGGTTTTAGAGCATTTTGTCAATCATTGAAAGGACTTCTTTTCCAAGTGCTGTCGATTTAGCATCTGCATCTGCTAAGGATGTGCCTTTGATTCCATAGTAGAATTTAATCTTTGGCTCTGTTCCGGACGGTCTCACGCACAGCCATGCATCGTCTGTCAGATCATAGTAAAGTACGTTGGACTCTGGAAGGCCTGTCTCTGTTACGGCTCCGGTTGCCATGTCTTTGATTGTATTTGCTTTGTAATCCCTTGCCTGAGTCACCTTGTATCCGCCAATCTCTGTCGGTGGATTCTTACGGAATGTTTCAAGGATTTCCTGAATCTTGGCAAGTCCTTCAATCCCCTTCAGCGAAACAGCCTGAATATCATCTTTATAATAGCCGTATTGCTCATACATATCAATCATGGCATCCCACAGTGTCTTACCCTGTGTCTTGTAATAAGCCGCTGCTTCGCACAGCGCCATCGTTGCCACAATTGCATCCTTATCTCTTGCGTGTGTTCCGATCAGGCAGCCGTAGCTTTCCTCAAATCCAAATACATACTGGCCTTTTCCTGTATTCTCAAACCCAAGAATCTGCTGTCCGATATACTTAAATCCGGTCAGAACTTCAATCAGTCCAACATCATAAGCCTTTGCAATTGCGTCCGCCATATTGGATGTTACGATTGTCTTAATGAGATATCCGTCATCCGGAAGCCCTGTCGTTGCCTTTCTCTGACTGATCTCATAATTTGCAAGCAGACATCCTGACATATTACCTGTCAGTACTTTATATTCTCCGGAAGCTGTGTCCTTTACAAACACACCAAGCCGGTCTGCATCCGGGTCGGTTGCAAGAACGATATCTGCATCTACCTCTTTTGCAAGCTTCAGACCGAGGACGAATGCTTCGTCCGACTCCGGATTCGGATAAGATACGGTCGGGAAATCGCCATCCGGCAGTTCCTGTTCTTTTACTACATATACATTCTCAAATCCAAGCTCTTTTAAGATTCTTCTTGCAGGAATATTACCGGTTCCGTGAAGCGGACTGTAAACAATCTTCAGGTTCTTACCTTCTGCTGCGATTGCATCTGCATGAATGACCTGTTTTTTCAGCTCTGCAATATAAGAATCGTCAATCGCTGCCCCGATGACTTCATAAAGTCCTGCTGCCTTTGCTGCATCAAGCGTCATCGTCTTCGTTGTCGTGTAATCCTCGATTGCTTTTACTTCATCCATGATCCCCTTGTCATGAGGAGGTGTAATCTGCGCTCCGTCTTCCCAGTATACTTTGTATCCGTTATACTCCGGTGGGTTATGGCTGGCTGTGATATTGATACCTGCAATACATTTCAACTCACGCACCGCATAAGAGAGTTCCGGCGTCGGGCGAAGCGATTCAAATACATACGCTTTGATTCCATTCGCCGCCAGACAGAGTGCTGCTTCATCTGCAAATTCCGGAGACATATGACGGGAATCATATGCGATTGCCACGCCTTTGTCTGCGCTTCCATTCCGAATGATATAATTCGCAAGTCCCTGTGTTGCCTTGCGCACGGTATAGATGTTCAAGCGGTTCGTTCCTGCCGCAATAATTCCTCTAAGCCCCGCTGTTCCAAATTCAAGGTCTGTATAAAAACGTTCCTTGATCTCGTTATCATCATCCTTGATGTTTGTAAGCTCAGCTTTCGTATCTGCATCAAAATATGGGTTCGATAACCATTCCTCGTATCTTGCCTTGTAATCCATAGATATGTACCTCCCTTTTCTCGTTGCCTGTCATCGAAATCGTGTTCCGGTGACACCTGCGCCGTTTCGCGCATTTCATAGTATTATTATACAACAACGCTTTACAAAAGAAAAGTACCTATATTCCCCAAAAAACATCTTTTTTCTGCCGTTTCTGCAATTGTCTGCTGCAGCTTTTCTACCATTTTTACAGAGACCCAGGATTTGTTTGACAGATAATAACTGTTCACTGTTTTCCAGAATTTTTCCGGGTAAGAAAGGCGAATGCAAATGTACTCTTTTTCTTTCTCCGACAAGGGTCTGACCTGCATATATGCCGTGAGCATTTTCTTTCCAAGCTCCGGCTTCCAGTGCTGTTTTTCCATTACCTTTCTGATAAAGTATGTAAGATCCGAAACCTGTATATCCACCTTTGCTCTGTCGAAATTTGTCGTTGCCAGTTCATTTCTCATTAAAAGTATATTGTGATAATTATAGTCCCCGTGAACCAGCGTCTGATTTTGAATTGCGCTTTGATAAAGCTCCTCATAGGAAGATCGTTCCAGATCGCGTTCTGCCTGCTGCGCCTGCGCGTACATTTCTTCATAATGCTGCAGGAACAACGCCTCGAATTCCAGCTTCACCGGCTGGCTTCGGATAAACCTGCGCACCTTTGTAAGCTCCTGATTATGCCGGACAAATATATCACTTAAGTTGACACCCTGCGGCGCCACAATCGGTGCCTCATCTTTCAGACTGCAGGATTCCCGCCACTTCATCAGAAGATGCAGATTTGCAAGATTGCGGACTGCAAGCAGAATATCCCGCTCATTTTTCACATCGCATTCATTCCCGCTATACCATTTCTTCAGCACGTAACGCTTTCCCTCTCTGGACGTACTCAGGAATTTGCCTTCTGCCGTGGGCATGATCGTGTCCACATTGGCATACCCTGACGATTCAAGCTGACTGCACAGAAGATACAGGTACAAGGCGCGCTGCTCGGAAATGTGTACCTCACGCAGTGCCATCGTCCCCTGGTCGGTGTCGCAAAAAAACGCACCCCTTATTTTGCGGGTGCTTTCCACATCTATATGATATTGCTCCAAAACTTCCAGTTCATACTCTCTCATAAAAAAGCCCCCTGCAGACATAGATTCATTACTCTTTCTAATCTATGCCTTTCAGGGGGGAAGTATTCATTTTACTTCTGATTTCGCTTTTGGATTTCCATCTGCAGGAGCGCATATTCGCTCAGCACTTTTTTGTCGTTTTTCTCCGGATTATCGATCACATATTGTAGCAGGCGATTTAGCATATTGCCAAGATTCCTGCCGGGCTTCATCCCCAGCTTCATCAGATCCTGACCATTGATCGCCATTTCTCGCAAAGATACACAATCCTGATTATCAAGCACCTCATGGTAGCAGACTTCCGTCTCCAAAATATTGTTCACCTTCGCAAAATGATCAAACTCGCTCTGTGCCATGACATCTGCCATGCGCACTTCCAGATACCTTGGAAATAAATCTTTTCCAATCTTATACATTGCACGCCGGACACTCTTATTCGTTGCCGCAATCCGATAGTCATGGTAGCAGACCAGCTTCGTCACCTTGCGGACGGTATCGTTATCAAATTTCAGCCGTCGAAGCACTCTTCGGGCAATCTCTTCACTGACGAGCGCATGCTTTTTAAAATGGTCAATCCCTTCCTCATCTGTCGTCTTCATCTCCGGTTTTCCCATATCGTGAAAGAGCATGGTAAGCCGAAGCACCTTATCCGGACCAACCTTTTTCATTGCCTCCATCGTATGCCGCGCCACATCATACCGATGATGCGGGGTATTCTGCTGCACGCCTACCATCGCATCCCACTCCGGCAGAATTACCCTCGTAATTCCAAGCTCATAGGCGTCCTGAATCAGTTCCGGATGTGGCGATGTGATCATCTTAACCAGCTCTACCTGAATACGTTCAGCGCTAATATTTTCCAGCGTCGGTGCAAGCTCACGGATGGCATCCGCAGTCTCCTGCTCAATTGGAAATGCCAGCTGTGCAGAAAATCGAACGGCACGCAAAATGCGGAGCGCGTCTTCTGCAAAACGTTCTCTCGGATTCCCAACGCAGCGAATGAGATGATTGTTCAAATCCTGCATGCCGCCAAAAATGTCAACAAGCCGCTCCGTGTCATTATATGCCATCGCATTGATGGTGAAATCGCGCCGCTTTAAATCCTCTTCCAGACTTCTGGTGAATTCAACTTCCTTTGGGTGTCTGCTGTCCTCATACTCTCCATCAATGCGGTAAGTCGTAACCTCAAATCCCTCTTTTTCTATCATAACAGTAACCGTACCATGTTCGATTCCGGTGTCTATCGTCCTCTTAAAGAGATTTTTAACCTCTTCTGGACGCGCTGATGTTGTAATATCCCAGTCCTCCGGCTCGCGCCCCAGGATCGAATCGCGCACACAGCCGCCAACTACATAGGCTTCATAGCCGTGGAGCTGTAGGTTCTCAATAATTGTGCAGACTGGTTTCGGTAATCTTATCTTCATATATAACTCTCTTTCTACTAATTCATGCTATACGGCAAATTCAGCCGCTTTAAAATCTCCATCTCCCGCCTCTGGCAGGTAAACAAAATGACCTGACGTTTCTGTGTCGAGAGCCATTTTAGAACAGATTCCAGCCTCTCATCATCGTAAAAGACAAACGTATCATCCAGAATGACAGGGAAATCTTCCTCGTAAAGGACATCGATTGCCGCCATGCGCAGTGCAAAATAAATCTGTTCCATTGTACCACGGCTGAGTCGTTCGATTGCTACCCTTTTTTCTTTTGTCAGAAGAAACATGTTCAGTTTTTCATCAATGTAGATTTTCTCATATTTTCCATTTGTAATGGAAGAAATAATCTCCGATGCATTTTCATTTAAAGTAGTTCCAAACCCTTTGATAATCTCTGAGGAAAGCTGCGTGATCGTCTCGCTTGCGAGCTGAATTGCCTGCCGCTTCTTATCTTCCTGCGTGATTTCAAATCCGGATGCTTCCAGTTCCTCCAGACGTTCCCCCAGATTATTCAGGCGTACCTGCTTTTCATGAATATTTGCACGGATTCGTCCCACCTCCCAGTGTCGGTGCTGCACCGGCGCACTTTGCTTATCCTCTCGCTCCACGTTCTGGTTCTTCAAACCAAATCGCAGAATGGACGCAAGAATCTGCAGGAGAAAGAATAAATCCACAACAATACTCACCGCCAGTATCGCGATATTCCAGGACTTTCCTTTCGACAGGAAGAAAAGTCCTGTCTCCACAGCTGCGAGAACCGCAAAGACCAAGACAGCCATACATACGCTGCGCTTGCCCAGTTTCTTCTTTTCCGGAATCTGCTCTTCTTCCATTTGAAGCTCATCCGTATCTTCTGCCTCTCTGGCTTCACGATATGTATATTCTTCCTTCTTTAATTTTTCAAGATCACGTCTGACGTAATCACATTCCTGCTCGATTTTACTACGCATTCGCTCCTTTTTCAAGGTTTCCTGCTTAATCTGTAGATCAACTTCATGACTTCTAGCTTTTAGAGTGTTCAGCGCCCGCTGTACATCAATATCTCCGTCGCCGCTTTCATAGTAATTTGCCGCATAATTTTTCAGTTCTGCAGCAAGATCCTGATTCGTTTCCACCCGAAGCTGACCAATTGCAATCGTATTTTCAAAAGAGCTCTCCGTCATTCCATCCAAAAGTACATCCAGGTCTCCCTGTTCAATGGAAAGCTCTTCCCCATCGTCCTCGCAGATGAGGCTCGCACTCTTCGTGATCTTGTCAAAGCTGCGCTCAATGCGAAAATTCCTGCCGCCGCTTTCAAACCGCAGCACTCCTGCGTAATAATTGGGATTGTCCCACGGCTCATACTGGCTGAATGCATCGCTTTTGGACGCACGCCCCCGCGCCCTTTCCATCCCGAAGAGCATTCCTTTTATAAATGCATATAATGTCGATTTTCCAAATTCATTTTCGCCATAAAAGATGTGAATCCCATCTTGGATCAAGAATGTCTGATCGGAAAATTTCCCAAAGTTTTTTAAATATAGTTCCCTTATCCGCATATTATCACCCCAGTAATGCCTGTACCCCCTCGCATAGTGCCTGATACTCTACGCTTCCTTCCTCACTTCCGATAAACTGTTCAATATATTTTCCTACCAGATTGTGCTGATTCTCTTCTAACAATTTTTGAAAATCATAAGAAGGCTTCGTCTCATCCTCCATTGCGACAATATTTCCATATTGGTCCATCTGAGCCAGTTGGAACCGGATATCCGGATCTCGATATCCCTTCAGGAACACTTTGTAAATGTTCTGTGTTCCGCGTTCTTCAATCTCACTGCGAATCCGATTCTTTAACTCACCATTCGTCGTCGAGCCGTGAACCGGAATCTCCAGATGAACATATTCACGCTTCGCCGCCGGTTCGAAGTTTAACGCAATCCGGTTCTTCGTAATCTCCCCGCGAATGAAGCCGTGTACACCTGTGTCATTCACGTCCAAAGGCTCTAACGCTCCGGCATATACAGCCGGGCTTACCGCTACTTCCAGTTCCGGACGCTCCGGCGGTGCCACGACAATCTGCGGCTTATGAATATGACCGAGTGCTGTATAGCCAAACCCATTCATCGCCAATTGATTCTTATTTAATGGCACATGCTTTTCATCTCCGCCGTGTGCCAGCAGAATCTCAATCGGATAATGGCCCGGTGCAGAAATTAGGTCATATCTCGGTTTTAAGATTTCTCTGGTTTCATAGCTGAATCCATAGACAGCCACGCCCATTTCCTCAAACGATACGCATGTGGTCTCGCTGCTCAGAATCGGAAATACATTCTCATTCCACTGGAAGCTGCGATAATAAGAGTCGCGCTTGAGATAGTCATGATTCCCAACAATAAAAACCACTTTCGTATGCGTCAATTTCGTAAAAAGGTAATTTACCTCCTTCAATTCACGCAAAAGTGGTTGTCTGTGGAACATATCCCCGGCAATCAGGAGTAGATCTGTCTGCTCCGATTCGCACAGGTCTATGATGTTCTCAAAGGCGTCCCAGATTTCCCTTGGACGCCCTTCACTGTATGCTATTCCAGCTTCCGGAACCGCACCAAGGTGCGTATCCGCAATGTGAATAAATTTCATTCATACTCCTATCTTTCTCTTTTATAACTCACAGTTATTCACAGTTCTTGGGAATGGAATGACGTCGCGGATATTGCTCATACCTGTCAGGTACATCACGCACCGCTCAAATCCAAGTCCAAAACCTGCATGTCTGGTTGAGCCATATTTACGAAGGTCTAAATAGAAATCATAATCTTCTTTTTCCAAACCAAGTTCTTCCATACGTGCAACAAGCTTGTCATAATCATCCTCTCTCTGACTTCCACCGATGATTTCACCAATTCCAGGTACGAGACAGTCGACCGCTGCAACAGTCTTGCCGTCTTCGTTCATCTTCATGTAGAAAGCTTTGATCTCTTTTGGATAATCTGTCACGAAAACCGGACGCTTGTAAATTTCTTCGGTAAGATAACGTTCATGTTCTGTCTGAAGATCGGTTCCCCACTCTACCTGATATTCGAATTTATCATTATTTTTCATCAGGATATCCACTGCTTCTGTATAAGTCACTCTTGCGAAATCAGAAGATACAACATTCTGAAGTCTCTCTAAAAGCCCTTTATCAACAAAGGAATTGAAGAAGTTCATCTCTTCCGGCGCGTTTTCCATCACATAATTGATCACATATTTCAGCATTGCCTCTGCAAGGTCCATATTGTCCTGCAAATCTGCAAATGCGATCTCAGGCTCAATCATCCAGAACTCTGCTGCGTGTCTGGTCGTGTTCGAGTTCTCCGCACGGAATGTCGGTCCAAATGTATAGATACTTCGAAATGCCTGTGCATAAGTCTCTCCATTTAACTGACCGCTTACCGTCAGGCTTGTCTCTTTGTTGAAGAAATCCTTGCTGTAGTCTACCGTTCCATCCTCATTCTTCGGAACATTCTCCATGTCCAATGTCGTAACGCGGAACATCTCACCTGCACCTTCACAGTCACTTCCTGTGATCAGCGGTGTGTGAACATATACGAATCCTCTGTCCTGGAAGAACTGATGAATTGCATATGCACAGAGAGAACGAACACGGAATGTTGCCGCAAATGCATTCGTTCTCGGGCGAAGATGCGAGATAGTACGAAGATATTCAAATGTATGTCTCTTCTTCTGAAGTGGGTAATCCGGTGCAGAAGTACCCTCCACGGTCACCTCTGTTGCCTGGATTTCAAATGGCTGCTTTGCCTGAGGGGTCGCAACGAGTGTACCCTTTACGATAATTGCTGCTCCGACATTCTGCTTGGAAATCTCTGCAAAGTTCTCCATCGCATCATGATATACAATCTGAAGCGGCTCAAAAAATGAACCGTCATTTACCACGATAAATCCAAACGTCTTAGAGTCTCTAATGCTTCGGATCCAGCCCCCAACTGTCACCTCTTTATCCAGATAATCCTCACGGTTTCTGTATAAATCCTTAATTGTAGTCAATTTCATAATTTTTAGCGCTCCTTCTCTCAAAATCATACTGTTCTTAGTATACAATACTTATGTGGAGAAATTCAAGTCCTATGTGCACTCTGGGTTGCTTTTGGACTTTTGACTGGTATGAAAACTCAAGAAAAATTAATTATCTATGTTATGCATTATGAGTAAATTTTATTCATTGACTTTTAACATATATCATCTTATAATTTCTTTGGAGGTGCATGATGCAAAGAATAACCAAAAATCCAGAAACTAGACGACAGGAAATACTAGATGCGGCTATTAGCTTATTTGTTGAAAAGGGTTATGAACATACGAGTATGCTTGATATAACTAAAAGTATCAATGTATCACAAGGCTTGTGCTATCGTTATTTTAAGTCCAAAGAAGAAATATATCAGGCGGTGTTAAGCTTATATGTGGAACAGGGAGTCGGTTGTTTTAATGCTATGATACAAAATAAGAATTGTTCACTTTTTGAACTTATTGATACCCTTCCAGCATTGCATGATATGGTAACAGAAGATAATCAATACCATAATTTTTTTAATTCACCTGGTAATTCTAATTTTCACCTACAGATGGAAATTGCTTTAATAAATGAACTTATTCCTATTCTCACAGAACGACTTGAATCAGCTAAGGAAAATAGAGAAATTAATATTGAAAATCCAACGCTATTAGCAACTGTCTTTTTTTATGGGCAATTAGGAATATGGCAAAGAGATGATATAGAAAATAAAGAAAAAATAAAATATATAAGAGAGTATGCAAGAAAGCTGTTGGAAAGGAACTAATATAACCTATAATTTTATATAGGTTTATATTTTGGTAGTAAAGTGAATAAAATTTACTCATTATCTTTATTTGTTAGTATGTTTTTAATAATAGTACTTATATGTACTTTCATATTATTTACGTCAAATTGTGTTTACGCTGATACAAAGCAGGAGAAAACTGATATGAAAACTAAAATTTCAAAGGAAAAAGCGAAAGAAATTGATGACCTTATTAAAAAGACATGTCAATCAATTCCGATTGACAATCTATCTATAACAATTACAAATCAAGAAGAAGAATTGTTTTCTATGAACTATGGTTCGGGAATAACTGATAGTTCTTCTTTTGTCCTTGGTTCTACAAGTAAAGCGTTTACTGCCTTGGCTATGCTTCAACTATTGGAAAAATTTTCAATAAGTATTGACACACCAATCCGTCACTATTTACCAGCAATCAACTGCAATGATGAAATAACTATTAGAGATTTACTCAATCATACTAGTGGTATAGGCACTTATGAAACAATAGATAACCTTAAATTCTCTGGTAAATATGGTGCGTTTGAATACTCTAATGCTAATTACAACTTAATCGGTAGCATTATAGAAGTGATAACAGGAAATACCTTTTCTGATTATGTCGAAACGAAAATTTTCACCTCTTTAAAAATGAAACATAGCTTCGCTTTTTCAGATAACACAAAACCACAAGTAATGCAGGGATATAAAACATATTTTGGATTTTCTTTACCATATGACACAAAAGTTCCAAATGAATATTCATGGATACAGGAGCCTTCGGGGTATTTGTGTTCAAGCACTACTGATATGGGAATTTTTTTGCGGTATATGATGAAGTACTCATATGAGGGAAACCAATTATCAAAAATAGTCAAAGAAAATGGTGTATTAGTAAAGAATAGTCCTGCTATTGAAGATATTTATATCAATAACGATGGCATATATAGTGCGGGTTGGATAAACAAAACGGTAAACAATGTTGATATTCTCTACCATACAGGAAAATTATCTAATTTCTGTAGCTTTTCCGCATTAATTCCAGACAAGCAGCTGGGCATATCAATCGCGTGTAACTTCGGAGATTTCTTAGTAGGCACAAACCAGATTGAGCACTTATATGAGGGAATAACTTCAATTTTGATTGACAAGGATATCACGAATTCTATAAATCCATATGACTATTTCACAAAACATTCGGTTATAAATTTTGTATTACTGATATTGCTTATGTTATGCAGTTTGCCATTTATATTATATTATTTTTATTCAGTAATAACTACACTTAACATAGCAAATGGAATGATATTGATTTTCGTGCATTTTGTTATTCCTTATATTCTATTTAATATATTTTCATTTATTGGCATATCTAGGGAAGCTATGGTTGATTTTGCTCCAGATATAGTTTTAGTGTTTTCAACTGGTTCTATTATATTGTTTATAGCAGGACTTTGGAAAATCAACACATTACTTCAATTGTATAGAGGTGTCATAAGCTAGTATTCCATCCTTTAATTAACTCGACTTTTTAACAGGTAATGTATCAACAATGATTTCTTCCGAAACATCAATGTCATCAAGGTTATATTTCCAATGAAAAACGATGGGATCTTCATTGATTT
>JAQUVD010000069.1 GCA_028693555.1 Hespellia sp. | reverse complement strand
TTATACCAAAATCTTGCTTAGAGATCTTGGTGGGTGTTAAATCTTTCGATCTAACTGTTCTTTAAAAATTTTCTCTTATAGAAATTTTCAAGGTTGTTTGTCTATTGTTTAATTATCAAGGTTCTTTTTGTCGACTATTGTCGGCTCGCTTATTATATCATGATCATTTCGTTCTGTCAAGAACTTTTTGATTTTAATTTTCATAAGCTTTTTCTTTGTTTGTTGTCACACTCAAGCGACAACTCATCTAGAATAACATATTCACGTCCCATTTGTCAACAACTTTTTCCATTATATTTCAAAAGTTTTTAACTTGGAATCTGATGTATTCCGCCACTCTTGTGACGGACTTACATAATATCATATTCCAATTCTCGTTGTCAATGTTTTTTCTATTTTTTGTTCTTTTTATACAATTCGTACAATCTAATCCGTTCTAACCCGTTCTCTTGCACGATTTATTATAGTGAATCACGAACCGGCACGTACTTTTATGCCAGTAGATTCATAGCTTCATTGATATTCGCAACTCCCATAATTTCAATGTCTTTGATATTCTTCACGGCTTCCATTGATACCTTCGGCATGATCACGGTATGAAACCCCAGCTTCTTCGCCTCCGTAACTCGCTGCTCCGGCATACTTACCGCTCGAACCTCTCCGCTGAGTCCCACTTCACCAAACACAATCGTCTTTTCATCAATCGCTCTGTTCTTATAACTTGAAATGATCGCCATGACAATTGCAAGATCAATTGCAGGTTCATTCATCTTGATTCCTCCGGCAATGTTCACATATGCATCCGAATTAGAGAGATGCAGTCCTACCCGCTTCTCCAATACCGCCATCAGGATATTCACTCGGTTGAAATCTGTACCGGTTGCTGTACGTCTTGGCATACCAAAGTTACTGGAGCAGACCAGTGCCTGAATCTCAATCAGAATTGGACGTGTTCCTTCCATTGAACAGGCAACTACAGAACCCGATGCATCTTCCGGTCTGCCACTTAACATGAATTCAGAAGGATTCTCCACCTCGACCAGTCCATTCTGTCGCATCTCAAACACGCCGATTTCATTCGTTGAGCCGAAACGATTCTTCACACCTCTTAAGATACGATAAGACGCATGGCGATCCCCCTCAAAATACAGCACTGTATCCACCATATGCTCAAGTACCCTCGGTCCTGCCACGGTTCCATCCTTTGTGACATGGCCCACCACAAAAATCGTGATGCACAGCCCCTTCGCCAGCTGCATCAGGACATTTGTAGACTCCCGCACCTGAGATACACTCCCCGGCGCCGAGCTGACTTCTTCATTATACATGGTCTGAATCGAATCGATTACAACAGCTTCCGGACGTCTTGTTTCTATTATACTGCGAATCGTATCAAGATTCGTTTCACACAATAATAGTAGATTCTCCGAAAAATCCCCCATTCGATTTGCGCGCAGTTTAATCTGTGCAAGAGATTCTTCTCCCGAAATATACAGGACACTTTTCCCCTGCGCAAGCTTCTGGCATACCTGCAGCAATAACGTTGATTTACCGATTCCGGGATCTCCGCCAACAAGAACAAGTGAACCTGGCACGAGCCCGCCGCCAAGCACACGATCCAGCTCTTTGATGGAAGTCTGAATTCTGCTGCTGTCATTCGTGCTGACTTTTGAGAGCGAGACAACCTCAGCCTGACGTGTCGTCTTTGCTGTGGTACTCTTTGTTACAGATACCTTCTCTTCTACAAATGTATTCCACTCCTTGCACATTGGACACTGTCCAAGCCACTTATTCTCTTCATGCCCACAATTCTGGCAGAAGAAGATACTTTTCTTTGCTTTCGCCATAATTCCCCTTTTCTATATATGCTATCGGACTTTTTCTTGCACATTTAGCAACAGAAGACGAGCACAGATGCATATGCATCTGATGCCCGTCCCATCATTGCTGAATATATTTATCCTGCGATATATGTTCTTAGCATTTCAAAACTCTGATATCTGCGCTTTCACCGTCGTTTAATTCTGTACTGACGCTTAATTTCCCACTTAAGTTCGTCGTCATCTTCCCAACTGTCTCGCCATTAACATATACTTCATATTCGCTGTCCGGTTCTAATTCTAATGTAAATTGTACATCGTTCGTAGAAGATACCTGAAATGTAATCTCCCCGTCCGTTGCTTTGAAATTCTCAACTGTCGTCCCCGGAACTGATTCATATACAAACATCCCGTTCTTCTCCAGCTTTGTAATCTCTGCAAATGTCTTTACTTTGTAGATATCCCCTTCAAATTCAAAATTATCCATCTTGGTCTTGGCTGACAATGTATAATCTCCAAAACTCAATGTTCCATTTCCCTCTGCACGTAATAATTCTTTGACTACTGACATTCTTGTTTCCTCCTAGGTATATCATACTAACTGTCTCTTGTGTTGTACTAAGTATAACTGATTTTTCTTCGATTTTCTACTGCTTTATTGTCTTTCTATAAAATTTAATTTCTTTTTTAGAAACTCCGGCTTCGACCGTCGAATTCCTTTGGATTTCTCCGTTTAATATCGCTTCTGCCATCCGGTCTTCCAATTCCGTCTGCACAGCACGTCGCAAAGGTCGGGCCCCATATTTTGCATCTGTCCCCTTTTCTACGATCAGTTTCTTCGCAGAGTCGCGGATTGTAAGTGCAATATCCATCTGCTCTTTAACACGTTTGACGAACTCTCTGCACATAAGCCCTGTGATTTTTTTAAGCTCCTCCGCCCCAAGAGAATGGAAGACGATAATTTCATCAATACGGTTTAGGAATTCCGGTTTGAACAATAGCTTCACCTCATCCATCACGTTTTGCTTCATCCGCTTATAATCATCCTTCGCATCTTCTTTTGCCGCAAATCCGAGTTTTTTCGGGTCGACAATTGCTTTTGCTCCGGCATTAGAGGTCATAATAATAACTGTATTTCTAAAATCCACCTTGCGTCCCTGCGAGTCTGTGATATGTCCATCATCCAGTACCTGCAGCAGAATATTAAAGACATCCGGATGTGCTTTTTCAATCTCATCAAACAGGATCACGGAATATGGATGCGTTCGAACCTGATCGCTGAGCTGTCCGCCCTCTTCATGTCCAACATATCCCGGAGGTGAACCGATCATCTTCGACACGCTGTGCTTTTCCATATACTCAGACATATCAACGCGGATCATAGCTTCTTCATTCCCAAACATTGCTTCTGCAAGTGCTTTTGACAGTTCCGTCTTTCCAACGCCGGTCGGTCCAAGAAATAAAAACGATCCAATCGGACGCTTCGGGTCTTTCAGACCAACCCTTCCTCGTTTTACGGCGCGCGCAACCGCGCTGACCGCCTCGTCCTGGCCAATGACACGTTTGTGAAGCGTATCCTCCAGCTTCTGAAGTCTTTCATTCTCCGATTCTGTTAATTGCTGCAGCGGAACCTTCGTCCACACAGATACAACCTCTGCGATATCAGCCTCCGTCACTTTTACTGTCTGCTTTTTATTCTTCTTTTGAAATCTGTTTCGCACACTTGCAAGGCTTTTTGCGACAGCTTTTTGCTCCTTATCAAGAATAGAGGCCTCTTCAAAATCACCTTCCCGAATCCGCTCTTCTTTCTGAACGATTAATTCCTGCAGCGATTTCTCGAGTCGTGAAAGGTTCTCCGGGACCTTATAGCCTCGAAGTCCTACACGGGAGCACGCTTCATCAAGGACGTCAATTGCCTTATCCGGAAGGTTTCTATCATTAATATATCGTTCTGACAAATGTACTGCGGCTTCCAGTGCAGCATTTTCCACTTCTACCTTATGGTGATCCTCATACTTCTGCTTAACCCCCTGTAAAATAGAAAGGCACTGCTGCACACTCGGCTCTTCCACTGTAATCGGCTGAAAACGTCTCTCAAGTGCTGCATCCTTTTCAATATATTTGCGATATTCTGCAATGGTAGTTGCTCCAATTAATCGAAGCTCTCCTCTTGCCAGAGAAGGCTTCAGGATACTTGACGCATCGATTGCACCTTCTGCACCTCCCGCGCCTATAATGGTGTGGAGTTCATCCAGAAAGAGAATGATATCCGGATCTGACTGCACCTCCGAAATTAATCCCTTCATACGTTCCTCGAACTCACCTCGATACTTCGAACCGGCAATCATCCCAGGCAGATCAAGCGTATAGATTTTTTTATTTTTCATGCTCTCCGGCACAACGCCCTCTATAATTCGCTGTGCAAGACCTTCTATAATCGCAGTCTTTCCAACGCCCGGTTCTCCGACCAGACATGGGTTGTTCTTCGTTCTGCGACTGAGCACCTGCATCAGACGGTTGATTTCTTCCTGCCGTCCCACAACCGGGTCAAGCCGTCCCTTTTTTGCATCCTCCGTCAAATCATTACAATACTGGCGGATCGTCTCTCCCGTCGTTTCTGCTTCTCCCTGCATCTCTGATTGATACTCTTTGATATCCGCACCGATTGCATTGAGAATTGCAACGTACAGCTTTTGTAAATCAATATTCAGCGTAATCAGGATCCTGGTTGCAACGCAGTCCACATCATGAATCATCGCCAAAAGCATATGCTCTGTACCAATGCCGTTCGAGTGAAGAACTGACGCTTCCTTCCCGCTGTTATCCAGCAGATAATCCAGTCTCGGACTATTCTCCGGCTTTTCTTTATAAACCACATCTGTTGATGGTGAAATCAATTCATCCATCAATTGCAGTAATTTGTTTTCTTCTACCCCAAACGATGCAAGTATCTGTCCGGCAACCCCGGTATATTCTTTTCGTAGCCCCAGCAAAAGATGCTCGGTTCCAATATATGGATGATCAAGCTGTCCGGCAAGTGTTCGCGCATATCGAATTGCCTTCTCTGCCTGTTTTGTGTAATGATTCTGCATAATATCCTCCTGTTTCAACTTCCTGCTTACTTATAATCTTCATAAATCTCATCGACAAGTTCGTGAATCTCTTCCCTGCCAATATTTTTGCAGCTTGCCTTCGCCAGCACAACCCGCAACTGCGCTTTGACATTTTCCAGTTCCTGAAGGCGGTTCTGGTCAATCGCAATAATTGCGCCCCTTCTGCCAAGCTGAATAAAGCCTTCCTGTTTTAATACTGTGTATGCTTTGTTGACCGTATGCATGTTAATTCCTATCATATCCGCCATCTGACGAACAGATGGAAGTGAGTCACCTTCCTGAATCGATGAAGTAGCAATTCCCATGATAATCTGGTTTCTTAATTGAATGTACAAAGCGTCTTCACTATTCACATCTATCTCTATCCGCATTCTTTCACCTTCTTTTATCTTTCGCTTATCATTTTTAGAAATGTTTCATTCGGAATTGGTCTTGAGAAGTAATAGCCCTGTGCATATTCGCAATGCAGGCTTTTTAGCATCTCAACATTTTCTTTCGTCTCAACGCCCTCTGCAATCACGGGCAGTTTCATTGCCTCCGCCATCGACATAATCCCCTGAAGAATATCAATTCCTCTTCCCATCGGGTCTGGTCCCTGAATAAATCTCAGGTCAATCTTAATCACGTCGATCGGCGCCTGTTTCAACATATTAAGTGACGAATAACCACTTCCAAAATCATCCATTAAAATTTTAAATCCTGTCTGCTGCAGCTCGTGCAAATCCTGATATAACTGCATCTCGTCATCTGCAAATGTACTTTCTGTCACCTCCAGCTCAAGTTCTTCTGTCGTCACATGATACGTTTCGAGCAGACCCAGCAAATGCTTCTTCAAATCTCCCGCATAAAAGTTCACGCGGGAAATATTGACAGAAATCGGGAAGACTTTCGCACCTGCGCGTTTCCATTCTGAGATCAGCATGCAGGTGTGTTCCCACATATACTCATCCAGTTTCGTGATAAATCCGTTCTTCTCAAAAATCGGAATAAACTGCCCCGGCGAAATAACGCCACGCTTCGGATGTTCCCATCGCACAAGAGCCTCACCACCAATTACTTCCCCTGTATCAAGCTTACACTTTGGCTGAATGTACACCTTGAACTGTTCTTCCTCCAAAGCCGTGTACATATCATTAATAATTTCCTGTTCACGCAGGAGTTCCATGCGCTGTTCTTTGCTATAAATTCCCACATGAATCAATGCATTTCCCTTTATCTTTTCCATCGCCATTCTGGCACGGTCACACATCGCAATTACAGAAACAGAAAGATCCTCAATCGGGAATATGCCGAATCGAACAGAGATATCTATATCTAACGGATATTGATTGAGTTCTGTTTTTGCAAATTCATATAACCCGTTCCGTGCAACCTCATCCCGCGGTACGTATGCCGCAAAACTATTGCCACCAATTCTTCCACATATGCCGCCTCTTTTACTTATATGACACCTGAAGTTCTCCGCAATAAATTGAAGTAGTCTGTCGCCTTCCTCTTTTCCATAGAAATCATTGACCAGCTTAAACTGATCGACATCCATACACAGTATATCATATTTCACAATTGGGTTTTTCCCTATGACCGCTTTTATTTTTTCGTAAAATGTATCTCTGTTATAAATCTGGGTCAGAGAATCATATTCTGCTCGAATTCGAAGCATCTGTGTCTCTTTATCCCGCAAAACTTTGGCCATTTTTGCACTCGAGCGATGCCATATACCAATTCCAACAAGCAAGATAACAATACAGAACAAGGCAATTGCATATCGATACTGATACGCGAAATCAGCTGCCGTTCTTTCATACGGATTTGCCACTGTATGTTCCATTATGATCTCCTGAATCGCCTTATCATCCAGACACGCAATGGTCTTGTTCAAAATCGAAATCAAGATCGGATCCACATTCTTATTTGCAATCACACATGCTTTTTCCGTAATAGATTTCGATGGTATGATTGTAAGATTCGCATAACGCGGTTTTTGCAGCAAGTAGCTTATAATATATGAATTGTGAATTGCAATATCACTTTCTCCCGAATCTACCGATATCAGACACTCTTCGATAGAATCTTTAAAAATAATATTACAGTTCTCATATTCTGTCTTCACATAATCGAAAAGATATTGATATTCATATGGAATTGCAACCGTCAGATCATTCAGACTCGAAAATGCAACACCTTTTTTCTGGACAATCACTGCATTGCTATTCAGGAATTCATTGGACACCTGCAGCTCCGCGTCTTCTAGAAATGATTCCGATCGATTCATCCCCGCTATGATATCAATATCACCGTCTTTGAGATGTTCTGCCGGTCTCTTTTGCGACGAAATCGGCACAATCTGAAAATCCAATCCACTTTTCTTTTCAATCAGATTCAATATTCCAACTTCAACACCTTCGCAGGTTTCACCACTTGAATCCGCAGAAGACAATGGATAACTGTCACTCCAGCATCCAATTGATATGGTATCACTATTTCGAATATACTCCGCCTCTTCTCTCGTATATAAAGGAAGTGTTGTTGTCGCACTGGTTGAATAAAAAGTATTGTACAGTTCCGGTTCTAAATAAGGATTTACATCGTGTATTTCAAGCAATGCATGATTGATCGGCGTCATGAGATCCCGTTCGCCTTTTCCTGTAATAATGTAAAACGGTGCAGAACCAAAGAGTGTAACTGTCTTCAGATTGCGATGTAATGCCAGACTGCCTGAAGCGATCAGATCCACCTCTCCTGTTTTTAGTCCGTTTTTCAAATCCGACTCTGACGCATAAACCTTCTCTTCATATGAAAAACCATGCTCCTGTGCGTACTGTGGCAGCACAGCTGCATGATAGCTGTTTGCCAGAACACCAATCTTCATTCCATTTATCTTTTCATAATCATTATAATAGATATCTTCATTATCCAATGAGGTATAAAGAACACCTCTTTCATTTCCAATAGCGGTATCGGAATACTCATAGAGCTGTGCCCGCTCATCTGTATACTGCGCACTGCAAAGCAGATCGATCTCTCCATTCGCCAGTTTCTTAAGAAGATTCTCCCAGTTGTCAAACTCGTATTCATAGGTCCATCCTGTGTATTTCGCTATCTCATTCAGATAAGAGACTGCATACCCCTGATAGGTACCATCGCTTCGTCTCTCGATAAAGCCCTTATAGTCCATATATCCAACCTTGATTACCCGGCTATCCTTTCGCTGTATCGAATCATCTGCGCGTACATGAAATAAAGTTCCCCCTATGCACACACCGCATAAAAGTATGAGAATAAAAGCCTTACTTATCTTTCTCATAAGTGTATCCTCTATCTTTCTTTTCCATTTTTGTTCTATACAGAGTATATCATCTTTCGTGAGAATGTGCTATAATAAAAAATGCTTTTTATGAGAATACGGATTGAGGAGGATTCAAATGTTAAAAGTATGGATTAATGGAGCAGGAGGCCAGTTGGGCCAG
>JAQUVD010000068.1 GCA_028693555.1 Hespellia sp. | reverse complement strand
TGCAGGATAACTACTAATTATCCTTTCGAAAAATGAATATCTGCAGAGGAGAACCAGTTGAAGGAATGGAAATTGTAGCAGTAAAAGTGTTGGATGATATGATGATGTTGTTGACTTTTCCTGCCGGAGAAGTAAGAGTTTTTGATGCAACAGTTCTTGAAGATCCGGCATTTTTACCATTAAAACAGAAAGAGTTGTTTAACGATGTAATGCTTGACCATGGGATTGTTGCGTAGATGAATGGAGACATTGATTGTGTGAGCTCCAAAATATATGTATGCAAAAAGTTTTTCTTATGAAAAGCGTCATAGGTGAGTCCGTCTGATCGGATAAGAAACGATGGTTTGTACCTTGTTTTTTCTGCAGGGGTTGCTGTATATCGCAGAAAAAAGCCAGTTCCTTACGGTATGCTCTTTGTCAAGTTGACAGCAAACATATCAAGGTAACTGGCTTTTTTCTTATCAAATCGTCGATACCGATTTACAAATCTCTAAAGTGAAATTCACTTTTCCCACTGGCATAATCGCCGACAATCTGTCCTTTTCCGAATAATTTGTACTTATATGTAACGAGTCCTTCCAGCCCCACAGGTCCGCGTGCGTGAATCTTTCCGGTGCTGATTCCGACTTCTGCGCCGAATCCATAGCGGAATCCGTCAGCAAAACGCGTAGAGCAGTTCTGGTATACGCCGGCGGAATCAACACGCTGCATGAAACGGGCAGCAGTGGTATCGTTGTCTGTGAGGATGCAGTCGGTGTGGTGCGAGCCATATTTGTTGATGTGGGCAATTGCTTCATCAACGGTATCGACCAATTTCACTGCAAGAACGAGATCCAGGTATTCATTTTGAAAATCATCATCTGCGATGATCTCGCAGGAAATTGCAGCAGCAACTTCTTTGGTGCCGCGAATCTTTACGCCGTTAGCAGTAAGTGCATCGGCAAGCTTCGGCAGAAAATCTTTTGCGACAGAACGGTGAACCAGTAATGTTTCCACGGCATTACATGCGGCAGTATACTGTGTCTTTGCGTCTACGATGATCGGAATTGCTTTCATTTCATCGAAATCCTCATCTGCATAAATATGACAGATGCCATCGGCATGTCCCATGACAGGAATCTTGGTATTGTTCATAATATATTGCACAAATGTATTGGAACCACGTGGAATCAAAAGGTCTACATTCTCATGGCATGCAAGGAGCTCGTCAATCTCGTTGTGCTGCTCGGCCTGAAACAGACAGTCGGTTGGAAGACCGGCATCGATGACACTCTGATGGATGAGCTCAAACAAGACTTTGTTTGTACGGGCAGTTTCTTTTCCGCCCTTTAAGATCGCACAGTTTCCGCTTTTGATACACAGAGAAGAAATCTGCACCAGTGCATCCGGTCTGGCTTCAAAGATGACGCCGATGACACCGATGGGGCAGCTTACACGATAGAGCGTCAAGTCCTTGTCCAATTCTCTGGAAAGAGAGAGCTTCTGCAGTGGGTCGGGAAGCGTCTGGAGCTGCTTCAGACCGTTTATGACATCGTTTAATTTGTCTTCGTTGAATTTTAAGCGTTTTAAAACAGCAGGAGCAATCCCTTGTTCTTTTGCAAATGCAATATCCTGCGCGTTTGCTTCAAATATTTTGGCAGAATGCTTCTGTAGTGTCTCTGCGATGAGCGACAGGGCCAGATTTCGATCTTCATTGGTAGATGCTGCTAAGGTAGGCGCAGCGAGTTTCATGTTGGTGGTAACTTCTGTTATATTCATAGAATCCCCATTTCTTATCAATTATAAAATTTCATTTGCGAGTGTTACTTTCTTAATATTATGTGTTGTGGGATGAGAAAAGTCAATTATTTTATGTCAGAAGATTGCGAGAAAAAGCACCAAAAGTTTTTGTTTGTGGTAGAATAGTAATAATTATAGTTCTGCAGGAATTGAAACAGGGGATAAAACAGGAGGTAACGGACAAAATGAAGAAATTTATCAAAGGCTTATTTAAGTTTGCGGTAGTAGCAGGAACTCTTTTTGCGGGTGCGTCATGGGCGATGTTCGCATTTTTCCTGAAGCGAAAAAAGGATGTGGACCCTGAGACAGATGTGAAGGTTGATTTGATTAATGAGAATACGGTGACAGATGACTACAAGATGCTGGATATAAAGGGCTGGAAGTGGGAGCAGGCGCATAAGGATATTTATGAACGACTGGAAATTACAAGTGATGATGGCTTGAAGCTTGTCGGTCATTTTTTTAATCAGGGAGCCGAAAAGACAGCTCTTATGGTTCATGGAATCAATGCATGGCATGGAAGCAGGCTCTATGGATCACAGGTGTATTTTGAGGAAGGTTACAATATTTTAGCAGTCGATCAGCGAATGTACGGTGAGAGCGAGGGCTCGTATTGTACGATGGGGTATAAAGAAAGTGATGATATGATGCTGTGGATGAAGCTTCTTACAGAAGAGAAGGGACAGAAACAGATTATCATGGATGGAGTATCGATGGGGGCTGCTACTGTTACGGTCTGCAGCGGACGGGATGATCTTCCGGACGAGGTGATCGGCATTGTTGCGGACTGCGGATATACGTCAACCAAAGACATGATGGAACATCAGCTGAGGCATGGGTACCGCATTCCGGTTTCATTCCCGTTTGTTGATCTTGTGAAACTATATGCAGAGAGAATTGGAAAGTTCCCTGTGGATGAGAGAACACCACTTCAGATGGTAGCAGAGGCAAGAGTGCCGATGCTCTTTATTCATGGAACAGCCGATACGTTTGTGCCATATGATATGGTAGATGAACTTTATAATGCCTGTGTTTCTGAAAAAGATATTCTTCGTGTAGAGGGAGCGGTGCATGCCCTTTCCTGTCTGAAGGATCCAAAGGGTTACAAAGATGCAGTGAAGGCATTCATACATAAGGTGGAAAGGTCAGCTTAATATATGAGTTGGAGCAGAAGATTACTCAAGACAAATGCCAAAAAGGCAATCAGACAGAATTATTGGCGGTATATAGCAGTCTGCTTTCTGGTGATGCTGATTTGTGGGTCTAGTTATACATCCAGACTGCTATTTCAACAGAATCTGTTCGATCAGATTTCGCGCTTTCTCTCGAAGGTCGCGAATCATTTTGAATCGCAACAGACGCTGGGAGAGCTCGCAGCGGTCGGAATGAACTGGCTGTTTCGCACAGAGACCCTGCTGGGAGTTGCAGGGGTGATTATTTCGGTGATATTATGGATATTATACAAAGTTTTAATCTCCAATATTGTCCGTGTGAATTCCATGCGCTTCTTTCTGGAGTCGCGCACATATCCGAAGACAGCTGTGAAAAAACTGGGGTATCTGTATAAGGGAAAGGATATTCGTAATCCTGCTAAGATTATGTTTTGCATGTATGTAAAACGTTTCTTGTGGTGGTTTACGATTGTTGGCGGGATTGTCAAGTTCTATGAATATGCGATGATTCCCTACATCCTCTCAGAAAATCCGGACATTTCTCAAAAAGATGCATTTCAGCTATCAAAACAAATGATGCATGGGAAAAAATTCGGACTGTTTGTTCTGCACGTATCGTTCCTGCCGTGGTTTATGCTGGGACTGATTACGATGGGATTAACCAATATCTTCTATTTAAATGCGTATTTTGGTGCGACTGAGGCGGAATTTTATATGATGATCCGACGCGAAATTGTGGCACAGAGAAACATATACAGCAAATTTTTTATTGATAATTATCTGGAAAACAAACCATCGGAAGATGAGATACTGATTAATATGTTTGTTTTAGAAAAGGATTATATACCAAATCTTGAATCAGACGAATTCTCTCAGAATGTGTATCCGATGTTTCTGCGGGGGAAGGATTCAAAATGGTACGAGGCCCCCTATCAGGAGACACAGGACAGAAATTATCATATTACGACATACATTCTGATCTTTTTCCTGACATCAATTGCGGGATGGATGCTGGATGCGATGATGGGGTTTATGCGGTTGGGAAAATTTCTGGCTGGTGGACTGACATATGGACCGTGGATTCCGGCTGTCGGTGCGACGGCAGTCCTTATTATGCTGATCGGACGAAAGCTGATGAAGTCTACGTTTTTGAATATCACATGTATTGCAGTGCTCGCTTCGGCTGTGGAGTACGGCTACGTGTGGCTGGTGGAACTATTGCGCGGAGTGCGCTATTGGGATTTTTCGAATTATTTTCTAAATCTCAATGGCAGAATCTGTCTGGCATCCTTTATGGTTGTCGGAACACTTGGAACTGCGCTGTTTTACTTGATCGGACCAGAGCTGGATTCGTTTTTGGCACAGTATCCGGTCCGCAAGAAATGGAAGATGTGCATTTTATTTTTGGCGCTGTTTCTGGTGGATATTGTATGTAGTATTTATTTTCGATATTTGTAACAAGATATAGGAATAACACCTCGGAGAATATGGCAGAGAATAGGGAAAAAGACTTGACTTCTATGGCTTATGCATGATACAATGCTCTAGCGAATGGAAGTAGGTCTTTTTTTTATGCCTAAAATTTGATGGCTTCGCAACCATCACATTTGTCCGCTCTATTCTGATAGAAAAGGACAATGGTAACACGTAAATATAGAAACAAGAAGCGAGGTGGAAGTTGTGCGCACAAGAATCACATTGGAATGTACAGAATGTAAACAACGTAACTACAACATGACAAAGGATAAGAAGAATCATCCGGAACGCATGGAGACTAAGAAGTACTGTAAGTTCTGCAAATCACACACAATGCATAAAGAGACGAAATAGTTGCTGAAAGGAA
This sequence comes from Hespellia sp., assembly GCA_028693555.1. Taxonomy (GTDB): domain Bacteria; phylum Bacillota; class Clostridia; order Lachnospirales; family Lachnospiraceae; genus Hespellia. The sequence continues at coordinate 3,616 of JAQUVD010000068.1, read as the reverse complement.
GTGGAAGCTATGAGTGAGAATAAGACTCAGAAAAAAAGCTGGTTCAAAGGCCTTCAGGCAGAGTTCAAGAAGGTAATCTGGCCAGATCAGAAAACACTTGCAAAACAGACAGCAGCAGTCGTTGCGGCATCAGTATTTTTGGGAGCTTTGATTTCAGTAATCGATGTTCTTCTGAAATACGGTATCGACTTATTGGTTAAGTAGTAACTGGTAGGCGCAGCAAGAAAGGTGATTTTATGTCAGAAGCAAAATGGTACGTAGTTCATACCTATTCTGGGTATGAGAACAAAGTAAAAGCGAATATCGACAAGACGATTGAAAACAGACATCTGGAAGAACAGATTCTGGAGGTCAGGGTTCCAATGCAGGAAGTTGTTGAATTGAAAAACGGCATCCAGAAGGAAAGCCAGAAAAAGATGTATCCGGGATATGTACTGATTCATATGATTATGAATGATGATACATGGTATGTTGTTCGCAACACGCGAGGCGTTACCGGATTTGTTGGACCTGGTTCAAAACCAGTACCTCTTTCTGATGAAGAGGTTGCACCACTGAGTGGCAGCGCAGGCAAAGTTGCGATTGATTTAGCAGTCGGAGATACTGTAACTGTACTGAGCGGAGCGTGGGAAGGCACTGTTGGCATGATTCAGACAATCAATGAACAGAAACAGAGCCTATCCATCAATGTTGAATTGTTTGGCCGTGAGACACCGGTTGAACTGGGATTCGCAGAAGTTAGAAAAGCTGATTAATTAAAAACGTGGGAGGGAAATTCCCGCCAATACCACAAGGAGGTAATTAGAAATGGCAAAAAAAGTAGAAGGTTATATTAAATTACAGATTCCTGCTGGAAAAGCAACTCCAGCACCACCGGTTGGACCAGCACTTGGACAACATGGTGTAAATATCGTTGAATTTACGAAGCAGTTCAATGCTAAGACTGCTGACCAGGGTGATTTGCTTATCCCTGTAGTTATCACAGTTTACAACGATAGAAGTTTTAGCTTTATTACAAAGACTCCACCAGCAGCAGTTCTTATTAAGAAAGCTTGTAATCTCAAGTCAGGATCAGGCGTTCCTAATAAAACAAAAGTTGCAACTATTACAAGAGCACAATTACAGGAGATCGCTGAGCTTAAGATGAAAGACTTAAACGCAGCAAGCATCGATTCAGCAATCAGCATGATCGCAGGAACCTGCAGATCTATGGGTGTAACTGTGGAATAGGCCGAAAGCAACTTGACGAGGTACTTTCGAGTCTAGTGCGAGGTCGTTCGAGAATCTTAGTGAGGTTTTTTCGAACTTAGATGAGCGAACATACTTTGTGACTACCTTATAATGAAAATGAAAATGTGGGAGGGATATCCCGCCAATACCACTAGGAGGTTATTTAATATGAAACGAGGAAAGAAATATCAGGAATCTGCTAAATTAATCGAAAGAGGAACACTCTACGATGCAAATGAAGCAGTTGCATTAGCAAAAAAATCTGCAGTAGCGAAATTTGATGAGACAATTGAAGCTCATATCAGAACTGGCTGTGACGGACGTCACGCTGACCAGCAGATCCGTGGAGCTGTTGTTCTGCCACACGGAACCGGTAAGAAGACACGTATCTTAGTATTCGCTAAGGATGCAAAAGCTGAAGAAGCAAAAGCAGCTGGAGCAGACTTCGTAGGAGCTGAGGATTTAATTCCGAAGATCCAGAACGAAAACTGGTTCGAGTTCGATGTTGTAGTTGCTACACCGGACATGATGGGTGTTGTTGGACGTCTTGGTCGTGTACTTGGACCAAAAGGCCTTATGCCAAACCCAAAAGCCGGTACAGTTACAATGGACGTAACAAAGGCAATCAATGAAATTAAAGCTGGTAAGATTGAGTACAGATTAGATAAAACAAACATTATCCATGTGCCAGTAGGTAAAGCATCATTTACTGAAGAGCAGTTAGCGGACAACTTCCAGACGCTTATCGATGCAATCATGAAAGCAAAACCGGCAACACTTAAGGGACAGTACTTGAAGAGTGTAACACTTACTTCAACAATGGGACCTGGTGTCAAGGTTAACGCAGCAAAATTCTAATTAGATTGACATCTATATAAAAATGGACTATCAACCTTCGGGTTGGTAGTTTTTTTGTCGTAGGAAAGTTCGTCCTATGACATAAAAATGCTCCGCGGGGAAAATGAAAAATAAGTGTGAAAATATACTGCGGACACGCAAGGCGAGCCCAGATTGACTTGCGTGCCATTGAGTGATAAAATATTACGATAATGGAGTCAGACATCTTCAACGATGCGAGGGAGTCTGACGTTACAGTCAGGATGGAGGATTAGAAATGAAAGTGCGAGTTAGTTACGTGAAGAAATGTGTGTTGGGGGGGGAACTCCTTGCAGTGATAGGAATGGCGTTCTTAATGGCCTTCCTTATTCCTACAGTAGGAGAGGCGGCGGACGCGCCGACCAGAACAGAGGCACTGGATGTGTCGAATCAGACAGATACAACAGATATGTTAGACAGCGAAGGGTGGAAGTGGGAACCGGATGCGGAGGGTGGTACCTTAACTTTACGTAATTGTAATATTACAACAGAGTCTGTCAGTGTTTTGAAAACGTGTTCTGGAAAAATCACGATTGTGTTAGAAGGAACGAATACACTTAAGACAACAGGTACAATATTCAATGCAATGATTGCAGATGCAAGCAGCAGCTCTGAAGTAAATTTTGTAATTCAAGAGGGTGCAGGAGGCGGTTCTTTAAATATTCTGAGGGAACATACGGAACAGACAGATATGTGCCCGTATTCTTTTGGGGGCGGTACAGTTACCATGGAATCAGGTACTGTATATTCAAATGTTGAATTTTGTATCATTTCTGAAGCGTTTAATATGACTGGAGGAACGCTGATGGTAGATGTTGCGGATATGAAACTTGGAAATGCAATCTATTCGAATAGCGGGAATGTTACGATTTCCGGAGGAACGCTTACTCTGAACGCGGGACAGGCTGGCATCTATATTCCAGGAGAAAACTCAAGTGCTGAGGAGCGGGTTTATATTACCGGTGGTAATGTTAAGATTGAAAGTGGACTTGCCGGAATTTATGCGAAGAACATTCTGATCGATACGACGGGAGAAGTATATGTACAGGGTGATACTACAGCATTGTACTGCAGCAAAGCCGGCGGAGAAATAGAAATTAAAGCGGCAAAGGCGCTGAAATTAGAGGGAGAAAATTCTGTGCTCCCAGGGCAAAGTACAGCTGATAAGACGATTACGATTGCCGGGGCTGATTATACAGAGGTGAATCAGGCGGTAGAGGCAGCAGCGGGATTGAAGAAAGAGCAATATGTAGATTTCAGCGGTGTGGAAGCTGCAGTTGAAGCAGTAGATTATGGGAAGAATTTATTGGAGCAGGAGGCTGTCAACGGGTATGCAACGGCAATCAATGATGCAATTGCACGTTTGGAATTTAAGCCAGCTGATTATAGATAATATGAAGTGACCTCACAGTTGTAGATTCGTGGATTTACCTGTAAACTATTAATAGTTGAAGATTAATGGTAACAGGGATTACCGCATACAAAAGGAGGCCACATATGAACAGTATAA
>JAQUVD010000067.1:3296-8473 GCA_028693555.1 Hespellia sp. | reverse complement strand
TTTTTAATGCATCGGAAGGGGAAGTAATCTTTACTTCTTTTCCATTCACAAAAATCTTACCACTGTCCGGTTTATTGATTCCGAAAATTGCCTGTGCCAGTTCGCTTCGTCCTGCACCGACAAGTCCTGTCACACCGACAACCTCACCCGCATGAGCCTCAAAGCAAATATCTTTAAAATTACCCTTTTTACTGAGATTTTCCACTTTTAATACAATTGAACCCTTTTCTTCAAGATTCGCATAACTCTTAGCGGAAATCTCACGTCCAACCATCATTGCAACCAATTTTGCTTCGTCAACATCTGCTGCATTTACTGTATCAACATACTGACCATCACGAAAGATTGTGAATCGATCAGATACGCGAAACAGCTCATCCATCTTATGACTTACAAACATAATTGCAATGTTCTGTGATTTCAATGTATCAATAATCTCATATAAATGTTCTACCTCTCCTTTTGACAATGCTGAAGTAGGTTCATCCATGATAATCATCTTTGCATCCTGTGCCACAGCACTAGCAATCGCTACCATCTGTTGTTTTGCTACTGACAGATTTTCTACAATTTCATTGGGATTAATATCTGAGCCAAGAAAATCTAAAGCTTTCTTTGCCTGTTTGTTGATTTTATTCCAATTAATAAACTTTCTTTTCTGTTCAATCGTTTCATTAATTCCAATGTTTTCTGCCACTGTCAGGTTTGTAAATAAACTGAAATCCTGATATATAACTGAAATTCCCTGACGAATGGCATCCATACTGCCATTCAGTTCCGTAGGCCTACCATTAATCAAAATCTCAGCCCCCTCATCAGGTGGCTGAACACCTGCAAGGATTTTAATTAGAGTCGATTTTCCGGCACCATTTTCTCCAACTAAAGCATGCACCTCTCCAGGACAGACATCAAACTTAACGTTATCCAATGCTTTTACACCAGGAAATGTTTTACTTACATTCGAAATACTTAAAAAACACTCTTTCACTATCGCACCTCCTAAAATAATTACATATTTCCCTTATTGAAATATTTTTCTTTATCTGAAATTGTTTTCTATTTTTAGATTAACCCCGTTCTTTGTTTTTGTCAAGAAATATATTTTACCTCTTGAAATATATTTCATTTTTGGGCAAATTGCACAAAATTGACCTCGACATTTTGTCGAGGTCTCATCTTGATTTCTATTTTAGAGTAAGGCTTTCACCTAAACAATACGATCATAATTTTTTTTTTAATTTGAAGTGCGACCGAAATCGAACCATATACTCACTTTCACTGCTAATTGCACAGAATATCAATAATACAATTGCAACGGCTGCGTTATTAAACTGTCCGGACACCCCAACTGCAACAATACCAAATTTGATCAACTGTACGGTAATCGCTCCGATGAACACGCCAGTCATCAAGCTCACCCTTTTTTCCAAGGCTGCCGCTACAAAGAAACACATAATCGCATTGAAAACCATATCCATACTTCCCATACTTGTCACCGGAACCTGACGGAAGGATCGTGCCAGTGTCAATATGCCATACAAACCACTAAATACACCTACAAGGACAAATGAAATAAGTTTTACATAATTTACATTAATTCCCTGCTGTTCTGATACAACGATATTGTTCGCAACCGCCTTTAAATTAAATCCATATTTCGTTTTTCCATATACAATGTACGCTAAAGCAAAGCTTATTACTGTAATTGCGATTACAACCGGGAGCTTGTTGAATATTTCAAAACTCTTATCAACAATGACTCCACCTCCGCCCCATGCCAGCGCACCGATACTCTCAAGCACCAGCATACAGCCGACTGTCGCAATAATTGACGGCACTTTGATTTTGATATAAATCAATCCACATATAAAGCCTGTCAATACTGCAACGGCGAAAATACAAATTGCAATGATATATGGATTTCCGCCTAATCTCACTCCAAGTCCAGCACCTACAATGACACTGGTTATAACATTTGCTCCCGCTGCAAAATGCCAGAGTCCGAGCTTACACGCAAAAGCTACTCCCCATGCAAGGATGGCCGGCAACATCGCCTGACGCAAAATATCGAAAATCTGAGTTCCACCCATCGCATTTGGTTTCACAATCAACAGCACAATATATAAAATCAGTGGGATTGCTATTGCGAACAATATATTTTTCATTTTATAAGCGATGTCTTTTTTCATCTTGTTTCTCCTGTTTTATTTCATTTTCTCAGAAACCATCTCTAAACTGTAATTCTTCATCTCTGTTTTGAATGCATCTAAATCCATATCAACGAGCTCCTTCACTTCATCTGCCGTATAGGTATTGAATTCACTAAAGCATTTTTCGTAATTTTGAGCATCTTCTACTGATGTCATGTAAATATAATTCGAATCTAATTCTGTAGGTGTATCTGCCTTTGGTGCATCATTCATCTTGTTGTAAAGATTGATCATTGCATAGACCGGGTCAATCTGGGCACCTGTCGTCAGCATACAGAGATTTCCACCTTCAAAGCCTGCTTTGATGTCAGCCGGTGTATCAAAAGATGTCAGTTTGATATCTTTTCCTTCTAAGTCAGTAATAATCGCATCGATTGCTCCGTTAGAACCGGATGATAAAATAATACCGTCAATATCTGGATTTGCGGCCAATAACTGATCTGTAGCGTCTACCATCTCAGTTGCTGTCGCCGTATTCGTTGTAATTGTCTCATAATATGTAATATTTTTTTCATCTAAATACTCTTTATATCCCGTTTGTCTGCGATCGATAACAGCATTTCCAGATTCGCGGTCAACCAGTCCAAAGGTGGTACAGCCTTCTTCGAGAAGCTTATCGACCATTGCGACTGCAGCGCTTTGTTCGTCTTCACTTACATAGCCTGCAAACTGATCACTTGCCATACAATAATCATAGGCATCCTGATCGACGATATTTCTGAACATCAGCTGCATCGGAATGTCAGCATCTTCGCATGTTTTCAAATACTCATCATTCGAAGCATCTACGATAGGGCATATCAGAATCCCCTCCGCTCCTGCTGAAATCAGATTTTCAATATCCGTTGTCTGAGAATCAGCATCGAAGCTGCCTGTACGATAAATTAAGTTCACACCCAGATCTGCTGCCACTGTGTCTAACGCTGTCTTTGCGTCTGCTCCAAGTCCATCATCTGTCGACCAGATAATAACGCCAATCGTCGGACCGTCTGCCGATGCTGTACTCCCTGACGAAGAAGCCTTATTTCCTCCGCATGCTGCCAGCATACACATCACCATTACCACTGCTAAAATAGTACGAATAATTTTTTTCATTTTCATAACTCTTCCTCTCTTTCTATATTAATTTACATTCCGTAAAATAATATCTGCTTATAAAATGTATGGAACTCCGTCCCGGTCGAATGTCAGTGTGACAGATGCAAGGAAAATAATTCCTTCTATCAGACCAATCACATTTGGATCTGCACCTAATACCGTCAATCCATTTTCCAGACACAAGAATAATAGAACGCCCACAACGACACTATAGATTTTTTCTTTTGTTCCACCTGTCAAAGATGCTCCGCCAATAACCATCATCAATAACATCGTAATATGGAATCCGGCTCCTGTGGTTGCCCCAATTGCTCCTGATCGAAGAACAATCATTGTTGTTGCTATTCCCATCATAATTCCTGCAACCAGATACGCTAATAATTTAAATTTTGTAACATTTATTCCTGCCGCCTTTGCCGCTGTTGGATTAGAACCGATTGCCATCGTTCTTTTCCCCAATTTCGTGTAATGAAATACGACCGATAAAACAATAATTGAAACAATTGCTATCGCATAAAACAATGTTTTGCTGTATAATCCATTAAACACGCTCGGAACACTTAGTCCTGTCGACCGGTTCCCGATGATGTATCCGGCAACACCTTTTCCAAAGAAGGAGACCGCAAAGGAAACAATTACACTGTTAATCCCAAGCAGAATATTAATTCCGCCAATTACTAGCTCACACATAATCGCAGCCACTATAATCATGCCGAACATTGCCCAAGGTCCAAACTGTTCTGTTGCCTGAAGTCCGAGAAATGCTGATAAACATACAATTCCATCTAAAGACATATCCATATTTCCAAGTGACATTGTAAAAATAATTCCCAGTCCGGCCACGATATATGTACACGACTGCAGCATAATCTGTTTGATATTATTTGTATTCAAGGTCTGTCCATTACTCAGAATGGCAAATAGAACGATTACAAATATCAACGCCAGAATCGGCAGATAATCTTTCAGATTTCTTTTTGCAAAACCTACAAACTTTTTCATCCTTTCCCCTCCTTCCTTATATCATTTCCGAAATTACATCCTGCTCTGTTAAATCAGCGCTGCGTTTCAATCTTACGGTTACTTTTCCGTTTCTCATAATAATTAAATTGTCTGACATTCCAATCAGCTCCGGAAGTTCTTCCGATACCATAACAATTGCCCTGCCCTCCGCCTTGAACTTTTCAAGAAGACGGTATATCGCGGCTTTCACTCCGACATCAATTCCTCTAGTCGGACAATCCATAATTAGTATTTCAACATCATTCGCCATGCACTTTGCAATTGCAACTTTCTGTTTGTTTCCACCGCTGAGACTGGATACCGGAAGTTCCAGACCTCCAATTTTAATGCTAAGTGCCTCCACTTCTTCATTTGCCAGTTTCTTTGTTGAGCCCGGTGTGATTAAAAATCCATTTTTTACTTTATCCATCGACATCATGCAAATGTTATCCTTAATACTTGCCGCCAGCATCAGGCCCTCCAGTTCTCTGTCCTTCGGAATATAACCCATGCTGTTATTTACTGCCTTTGTTGAATTTGTAATAAGAACATCCTTCTGAGGGAGTCTAACTTCCCCAGAGTCAGGCTTTATCAGTCCATAAATCACTTTGGCAAGATCATGCATTCCGCAATCTGTCAGACCTCCTATACCAAGGATTTCACCTTCGTGGACATTGAATGAAATCCCTTTTAAAAGATTACCAAGCTTAATATCTTTCACTTCAAGCATTACTTTGTCATGATTATAATTATCATCGTAATCTGAGCGGTAATATCCTTCCGTAAATTCTCTGCCAATCATATTCTGACGCATTCTATCTGTCGTAATTTCATCCTTTTCCAAAGAAGTAATATAAGAGCCATCCC
>JAQUVD010000067.1:0-3196 GCA_028693555.1 Hespellia sp. | reverse complement strand
TGATTATAATTATCATCGTAATCTGAGCGGTAATATCCTTCCGTAAATTCTCTGCCAATCATATTCTGACGCATTCTATCTGTCGTAATTTCATCCTTTTCCAAAGAAGTAATATAAGAGCCATCCCTCATTACCGTAACCCGGTCACACACCTGCTTTAATTCATCTAAATCATGCGAGATAAAAATAACAGATTTCCCGGTATCTTTTAACTGTCTCATAATTCGATAGATTACCGCTCTGCCTGCCTGTGACAAAGCAGTTGTAGTCTCATCAACAATCAGAATCTGCGGATTTTCTTTCATTGCCATCCCGGCTTCCACCAGTTTGCGGTCCTCAAAACTCAGCTCATCAATTGGATGTGAAGGTTCCACATCATTTAGATCAATACTTTCAAGAACTTTTTTTGCTGCCTTATTCATTGCTCTTCGATTTATAATTCCAAAGCGGCCAAACTGATTTTCTTCACCCAGATATATATTTTCTGATACAGTTAAATGGTTAATCGTTCCTTTTTCCTGTAACAGCATACAGATACCTGCAGTTCTTCCTTCCAGCATACTTTTTGGTGCATGTGGTTTACCATTCATAATCATTTCGCCACTGTCAGGTTTTAAACAGCCGGCAATCATTGTTGTGACCGTAGATTTTCCGCTTCCATTTTCTCCAATCAGTCCTAAGATTTCACCCTTATATACTTCTAGATGCATATCGACGACTGCTTTTGTAGGACCAAAGGATTTATTCAGCCCATTAACCGTCAGAACTACATCTCTTCCCATTCTTCATCACCATCTTCCATTGTTTATGATTACATTTCTTCTCCATTTGAAGCTATGACATCTTTATACCAATAGAATGAATCCTTTCTGCTTCTAGCCATGGAACCTTTTCCATCGTCATTTCTATCCACATAAATAAATCCATATCTCTTTTTCATTTCGCCTGTCGTAAAAGACACACAGTCTATGCATCCCCACGTTGTATACCCCATAAGCTCCACACCATCTTCTTCCACTGCTTTTTTAAACTCTTTGATGTGTTCTTTCAAAAAATCAATTCTATATGAATCATGACAAACTCCATTTTCCTGACAGTCAATCACACCCAGGCCATTTTCAACAATAAACAGTGGTTTCTCATATCTTTCATATAAAAGATTCAAAGCATATCGAAGGCCCTTCGGATCAATAGTCCATCCCCAGTCTGTTTCTTTCAGGAACGGATTTTTAACGGAAATCGAATTCTTTACTGTTTCTGTCATGTAATAAGAAAATCCAATATAATCAACAATTCCTTCTGCTAATACTTTCTGGTCTTCATCTGTAATGTCTAAGCTGTATCCTTTTTTTTGTAACATTTTTTTTGCATATCCCGGATAATGGCCACGGCATTGAATATCGCAGAAGAACCACTTTTCCCTCATCTTTCTCTGGGCAAAAAGAACATCCTTGGGATTGCACTCCATCGGATAGCACGGAATAAATGCAATCATATTTCCAATTTTAAAATCGGGATTAATCTCATGCCCTGCTTTTACTGCCCTTGCACTTGCAACTAGCTGATAATGCGCACATTGATACATGATTTTTTCTGGATTTGAATACTCACCAAAATGTACTCCTGCATTTGTCCATCCAAATATGTCATCCGAATAATTCATCTGATTATTGATTTCATTAAATGTCATCCAATATTTCACTTTATCTTTATATCTGGTAAAACATGCCGTTGCAAACTTCACGAAATAATCAATTGTCTTTCTATTTGAAAAGCCACCATATTGTTTCGCTATGTGAAGTGGTATTTCAAAATGTGACAGTGTTATGACCGGTTCAATATGATACTTTAACAGTTCATCAAACACATCGTCATAAAACTGAAGTCCCTCTTCATCCGGCTCAGATTCATCCCCATTCGGAAAAATCCTTGTCCACGCGATTGATGTGCGAAAACACCGAAATCCCATTTCAGCAAAGAGTGCGATATCTTCTTTATAATGATGATAAAAATCAATGCCTTCGTGATTTGGATAATATATACCATCTTCGACTTTATCTGTGACTTTTCTCGGTATTACCTTGGAACCTGCAGTCATTACGTCTGCAACGCTAAGCCCTTTGGATGTTCCATACAAACCACCTTCAAATTGGTGGGCGGCAAGCGCGCCGCCCCACAAGAAATCCTCTTTCAGCATAACCTCACCTGTTTCTTTACTGTGCTCCGGTTCTTGTCACTGGATTGATGCAGTAATCCGGAACTTCATCTTTAATTTCCCATATATACATCTGATTTCCTTCGGAATCCTGAATTACCGCATAATCATTGCCCTCAGCTGTATATCTTTCACGCAATACTTTTCCGCCAAATTCTACCGTTTTCTTTAATGTTTCTTCAATATCTTTTACTTCAATTACAAAAGACGGTGCAGGTGCAGCCTCTTCATTTGGTTTTAAGTATCCATATTCAAAGGATGGCACGCGTGGTTCCCAGTCCGGTGTTCCCGGACCTGTTGCGCAGTACATACGTGGATCTGCCGATTCACACGTTTCTTCTGTGTCAATGATATCCCATCCGAAACAGTCTTCATAAAACGACTTCACTTCCTCTGCCTGCCCCTTGTCATATCCCATGATCCATCTTCTGACTCTTCCATGACCTTTTAACGGCGCAAAATCTTTTGCAGGATGGAACGAAATGTCAAAAGGATCTCTGTTTGGATCGACTTCCGGTGGATCCACATGAATTCTTCTCTTCTCAATGCTTCCCATCCACGGCTCTTCTAAGAACTGACTTCTTGGTGCTCCGCATCCGGGGCAGTGTGCAGGTACTTCTGTCTCTTCAAATGCAATTGGGAATCCGCATACAAAACATGTATAAATCTTTTTCATCTCTATTCCTCCTCGTGATCATAATCAGCTTCTAATTCGTCCCATGTCCGGGATGAAGGGCATTTCCACAGATACAGATAATTTCCTACCGGATCTTCCATGACTGCGTGAATTTCCCAGCTCTGTTTGGAATCGTCTAACGGTTTTGCAAGTGCTGATTTTGTTTTATCCAATATTAATTTTCCACCGTGGTCAAGCATCTGCTGAATCGTCTCCTCCAAAGGCTTGTCCATATGAATTTCTGTGAACGGACCCGGTTTTTCCAGTTCGCCCGGTGCCCAGTGTACGAACATGTTCATGTGTCC
>JAQUVD010000032.1 GCA_028693555.1 Hespellia sp. | reverse complement strand
TTGTTTACGATATTTTGTACACCAGACAATATGGTATTGTAAGAAGTAGACATACCCACGACCATACGTAAGTTTTGAAATATTGTTTAAATCAAATGCTTTTTCCATATACATATAATACCATATGCAAGCATATAAATCAAGGCATTTTCGAATGTACGTTCTGCTTCGTGTTATGTAAAATAGTTCGAAATCAATTCGTGAAAGTCACTAAAATGTAATTTTAAATTCCAGTTTAGCACCTCGTGTAAGAGTAAATTCCATATATCTGGAAATTACTCTTGCACACATATTTGCCATATTGCCTTTTGACACTGTTACTCCTTATAATGTAATTGCAGCTGTTTGCCTGCCTGTGCAGATAGGAGCTCATTATGAATCCAAAAGGCAATCAGAAACATTTGACATTTCAACAATGTGTTGATATTGAAAAGGGACTTACTGAAAACAAATCCTTCTCTGAAATTGGGAGGATGATCGGTAAAGATCCATCAACAGTTTCAAAAGAAGTAAGGCTTCATGCCCGCACAAAAGAACGTCCTGATCCGGGGTACACAAACCCACCCTGTGCTCATAGAAAAAAATGCAAGCTCACTTGTTTATGTGATGAGCAGTGTGGAACTCTTTGTAAAATCTGCAGAAAGCCAAATATGCGATGCATAGATATATGCCCCAGCTATGAAGTACCTGAATGTAAAAAGCTCTTAAAACTACCTTACGTCTGCAACGGGTGTACAAAGAAAACTCACTGTCTTATGCAAAGAACATTTTACTCTTCCAAGTATGCACATGATGAGTATCGCAGCGTTCTGATAGAATGTAGAGCTGGAATCAACCAGACTCCGCAAAGCATTCAGGAAATGAATGACTTGCTTGTTCTTCTAATTAAGGACAATCACCAGTCTATTGGACATATTTATGCAACACACGCTGAAGAGTTGGGCTGTTCCAGAAGAACACTCTATTCCTACATTGACTCTTGTATCTTTGATGTGAGAAATGGCGATTTAAGACGTGTGGTTCGTTACAAAAAGCGCAAGACATCAACACTGACCAGCGCTAAGAATCGTTCTTATCGAATCGATCATAACTATGAAGATTTTGAAGCATACATAAAAGAACATCCAGATACGAATGTTGTAGAAATGGATTGTGTCGAAGGTAAGCAATGTGAAAGTCCTACGATTTTAACGTTTACTTTTCGCAACTGTAATCTAATGCTGATGTTTCTCATGGAGGATCAGGAGTGTGTACTTGAAGTCTTTATCTGGCTTGAAACTGTATTGGGGCAGGAAGCATTCAAAAGACTTTTTCCAGTTATTCTTACGGATGGTGGTTCAGAATTCTCTGCACGCACGGAAATGGAAGAATTCTGTGATGGAACCAAAAGTACGACGGTGTTTTATTGTGACCCATACAGCTTTTGGCAAAAGGGTGTCTGCGAAAAAAACCATGAGTATATACGTTACATCAAACCAAAAGGAAGTACATTCATTGATTTAGATGATGATAAAATCAGACTTATGATGAATCACATTAATAACGAGAAAAGAGACAGTCTAAATGGACATAGCCCATATGAACTCTCTCTTTTACTCTTGGACAATACGCTACATGAAGCACTTGACTTAACGGCAATCGCGCCTGACGACGTTATGCTTTGTCCAAACTTATTAAAATAAAATAGTACAAGCACAGGCAGATTTCACTGCACCAGAATTTAGTCTTACACAAAGGCATGTGGAATTTAGTCTCGCACACTATTTTCAGATGCCCACTTAGAATGCAGTAAAACTTGTATTTTGGGTGCTTCTGGGTTCATTATACGATAAATATATGAAGTTGTTAAGGTGCAAAATAGAATTAAGTTCCGCAGATTTACTGCGGTAACCTAACTCACAACTAAAGTAACGAGAATGCGTCAGCATTGCCTTTCAATTCCTTGAATTCAAGCTGATATCCGATACCCGACACCTCGAACCGTCTCAATAATATCTGCCTCTACCCCAAGCTTCTGCCGCAGCGTTCTTACATGCACATCAACGGTTCTGGTCTCTCCGCCGAAATCATATCCCCAAATTTCCGTAAGGAGCTGATTTCTCGTCAGCACAACATTTCGATTCTTCATCAGTCTTTCCAAAAGCCCAAACTCTTTTAATGTCAGAGGTACTTTTCTGCTGCCGACACACACCTCATGTTTTTTGATGTCGAGCGTTATCTCACCTGCCGTCAATACCTCTTCCATTTCTTCTATATTTCCCTGGTGGCTTCTTCGAAGCACCGCCTTTACTCTCGATACTAACTCCATCATGCCAAAAGGCTTCGTGACATAGTCATCCGCGCCGGAATCCAGCCCAACAACTTTATCGTATTCGCTGCCCTTTGCTGTTACCATGATGACCGGAATGTGTTTCGATTCCGGTTCTGATTTTAGTTTGTTCAGAATTGATATTCCATCTTCGCCCGGCAGCATAACATCAAGCAAAATCAGGTCCGGCCGCATCGTCTGCAATGTTTCCAGCATGGATGCGCCATCTTCAAACCCCTGTGTCTGCAGACCAGTTGTCTCCAATGTATAGCTCACCAATTCACGAATACTCATATCATCTTCCACACAAAAAATCATATACAATCCCCTATCCTCTAAATCTGAGAATCTTTATGAACTCCGGTGATTGAGAATTCTACCCACTCTGCAATATTCGTTGCATGGTCACCGATACGTTCTAAGTACTTTGTAATCATAATCAGATCAATTCCAACGGAGCCGTCCTGCCCCTTGTTCTCAGCAAGTTTGTCCACTAATGTTGATTTAATATCATCAAACATCTGATCTACAGTATCATCCGATGCCTGAACCTCTGTTGCAAGTTCTAAATTTCGCTCCACATAGGCAGACACACTGTCTCTTACCATCTTACTTGCCGCCAGCGCCATCTTACTGATTTCTTCTATATCTATCAGTTCCTCGGAAATATTGGATGTGATGATAATTTCAGCGATGTCCGATGTCTGATCGCCGATACGCTCCATATCTGTAATCATTTTTAGTGCTGCCGAGATTCTGCGAAGATCCTTCGCAACCGGCTGCTGCTGAAGAAGAAGCTTCAAGCAGAGGCGTTCGATATCCTTTTCCAACTGGTCAATCTCTTCATCGGCTGCCATAATTGCCTTGGCTGCTGCCGTATCTCCAGCCTGAAGGGCCTTTGTCGCTTTCGAAATTGCAAGCTCACACAACTCACCCATATGAGTAAGCATTTCATCCAGCAATTGTAACTGTTCGTCAAATTTATTTCGCATATGAATCAACCAAACCTTCCTGTAATATAGTCTTCTGTCTTCTTCTCCGCCGGTGTAGAGAACAATGTTTCTGTGTCATTGTATTCGATTACCTCTCCCAGCAGAAAGAATGCAGTATTGTCAGATACACGCACTGCCTGTTGCATATTATGCGTTACCATTACGATTGTATACTGATTCTTTAACTCCATAACCAGATCTTCGATCTTAGAAGTGGAAATCGGGTCCAGTGCTGACGTCGGCTCATCCATCAGAAGAACTTCCGGCTCGACTGCCAATGCTCTCGCGATGCAGAGACGCTGCTGCTGTCCACCTGACATTCCAAGCGCGCTCTTTTTCAGACGATCCTTTGTCTCTTCCCAGATTGCTGCATCACGCAGCGATTTTTCTACAATGTCATCTAATTTTGCTTTTGAACGAATGCCATGTGTTCGCGGTCCAAATGCAATATTGTCATAAATGCTCATTGGAAATGGATTTGGTTTCTGAAAAACCATTCCCACACGTTTACGAAGTAAATTGACATCAATATCTTTGTAGAGGTCGACGCCGTCTAATAAGAACTGTCCGTCAATTTTACATCCCTCAACCAGATCATTCATACGGTTGATTGATTTTAACAATGTTGATTTACCGCAACCACTCGGTCCGATAAATGCAGTGATTTTATTTGCTTCAATATCAATACTGACATCTTTCAAAGCATGAAAATCATCATAATGAAGATTCACATTTTTGATATTTATTTTATCCATTTCGTTATCCTTTCGCTAATAAAGTTCGATTCACTAGGCTCGAAACCACCTCGCCAAGTTACCTTCGAACAAGCTTCACACTAAGCTCATAAATACTTCGCTAAGTGTTCTAGCTTTTCGTTAATCTCTTCGCTATCACGTTAGATAAGGTATTGATGCCTACCACTAACACAAGCAGAATGACTGCAGTTGCATATGCCTGATCCATGTAGAGACCTTCACTTGCAAGATTGTACATATGTACTGCAAGAGTTCGTCCCGATCCCATCGCACTGGATGGTACCTGTGCGACTGTACCTGCTGTATATATTAATGCTGCGGTTTCTCCTACAATTCTTCCGACTGCCAGGATGACACCTGCCAAAATTCCTGGCACTGCCGACGGAAGAACGATTCGAAAGACGGTACGAAGCTTGCCCGCACCTAAGCCAAAACTTCCTTCTCGAAAAGAATCCGGGATGGCTTTTAATGCTTCCTCAGTTGTTCGCATAATCGCCGGCAGTACCATAATTGCCAGTGTAAATGCGCCTGCTAGAAGTGAAAATCCCCAGCCCAGTGTATTCACGAAGAATAACATTCCGAATAATCCATATACAATGGATGGAATACCAGACAGTGTTTCTGTTGTCAGTCTGATTACACCCAAAAATTTATTTCCTCTCGATGCATACTCCACAAGAAAAATTGCTGCAAAGATTCCAAGTGGTACTGCAACCAGAAGAGAGAGTAACGTCATACTCACTGTATTAATCAGCGCCGGCATCAATGATGCATTATCTGATGTATAGGTCAGTGAAAATAACGATGGTTTCAAATATGGCACACCATGTACTAAAATGTAGACGATGAGAAAGATAAGTACTGCAAATGTGATAATGGATGCTAAAACGACAAGTAACATCATAATGAGCGATCCCGGTTTGCGAAGGTAGGATTTCATTTTACTTCCAATTGTTTCCTGATTAATCATTCTTTCCTGCCCTCCCCTTTAATAATGCCACACTAAAGTTAATGATTAAGATAAATACGAAGAGTACAACTCCTGTAGCAATCAGTGCTTCTCTGTGAAGACCGCTTGCATATCCCATTTCAATTACAATGTTGGCTGTCATCGTACGGATACCTTTTAAGATACCGGATGGCATTCTTGCCTGATTCCCGGCTACCATAATTACTGCCATTGTCTCGCCGATTGCACGTCCGATTCCAAGAACAATTCCTGCGATGACACCGGATTTTGCTGCCGGAATGATAACTTTAAAAATGCTTCTTTCATGCGTTGCGCCAAGTGCAAGAGCACCCTCGTAATACTGATCCGGCACCGCACGAATTGCTGATTCTGTAAGTCCAATGATCGTTGGCAGAATCATCATGCCTAATAATAAAGATGCTGTTAAAATACTGCTTCCGTTTCCGGAGAATCCCATACTTCTTCCCGTATTTCTAATGAGAGGCACTAATACAACCAATCCAAAGAAACCATAAATTACAGATGGAATACCTGCAAGAAGTTCTGTTGCTGATTTTAATGGTTTGTAGATTACTTTCGGGCAATACTTTGCCATAAATACCGCTGTTAAAATCCCTGTTGGAACACCGAATAAAATCGCCCCTGCTGTAATGTAAATACTTCCAATGATCATTGGCAAAATACCATACAGGTCATTATTTGGTCTCCAAACAGTTCCTGTCAGGAATTTTACAAATCCAATTTCTTTCATTGCAGGAAGTCCATTTGCAAAAAGGAAGATACAAATGAGAGCTACCGCAAGCACCGAAGCACATGCGGCGATAAAGAATACTCCCTGCATGAATTTTTCAGTCCATGCTTTTGATTTCATACTATTTCAATACCTCATCCCATGTAAGAGCTTCACCTGTGTAGATTGATTTTACCTGATCAGATGTCAGTTCTTCTACATCACTGTCGTTATTTACAATTACTGCGATACCATCTGTTGCGATTACTGTAGCTGTCACACCTGTCTCATCATCTTTTAATTCTCTTGATGCCATACCGATATCATAGCTTCCGTCCTGAGTTGATGTAACACCTGTTGTTGAGTCTGTTGTCTGAAGTTCGATTTCTGCGTTTGTGTTCACTGCTTTATAAGCTTCTACTAATTTTTCCATAACCGGTGATACAGATGAAGAACCACCAACAACACATTTACCGGATGGTTTTGTTCCTGCATAAGCTGTCACATCATCTACTGCAATATATCCGTTGTCTTCTACAACTGCCTGACCCTCTGTGCTCATGATGAATGCTAAGAAATCTGTAGCAACTTCATTGTTTGCTCCGTCTTTTGTTAATACATTAAAAGGTCTTGAAACTTTATAGTCTCCTGATTTTACATTTTCTGCTGTTGCCTCTGCTCCGTCGATCTTCAATGCTTTTACACTGTCATCTAATGAACCAAGTGATACATAACCGATTGCATACTCATCACCTGCAACAGTTGTCATCATAACAGATGTGCTGTTTGTGATCTGAGCGTCTGTTGTTGTATTATCAACTTTTTCTCCAGAAGCGTCTTTTTCTTCTACTCCGAATAACTCGATGAATGCTCCTCTTGTTCCTGAACCATCTTCTCTGGAAACAACTGTGATGTCCATTGAGCTATCCCAAGCTGATGCTGAATCTGTTGAAACTGTACTTCCTGTCGTTGTATCTGCTTTGCTTCCGCATCCAACTGCTAAAGAAGCTACCATACTTACTGCTGCTGCAACTGCTAAAAACTTTTTCATTTTCATTTTTTAATTCCTCTCCTATTTCTGCTTTTCTTGCTTTACTTTTATTTTCGTTACAAGTGCTATCTTAAAGGAGGAATGTAAAATGCAAAATCATGTTTTTGTAAAATGTATGTAAAGTCTTATAAGATTGAAATTCATGGTTGTATTCTGGTTGAAGTCCATCTGTGTGCGCGGAGCATTATGTCGTTTCGGACGATAATGAAAGTCTAGAGTTACTAAATAAAAACAATCAGGCATGATGAAGCACCGTGATGAGGCGCGCTGGAATCTGATGATTCCAGCACTTCACATCACTGACACTTTGTACATGAAGTACAAAGCGCCTCTCCATCATACTTGATTGTTTTTATTAAGTAACACTACAACTCCCATTAAATGTCCGTGCCGACACAATTCTCCACGCTCACAGATTCCTTCAAATCAGTAGATTCCCATGAATGTTCAAGGCTATTGGTGAAAGCCTGCTACTTTCACGCCTTTAGCCCATAGACTCGAAGCTTCATAAGCTTTGTACCTTCATGGATGTTGTCTGTCTTGAAGGATTCTGCGAGCGCGGGCAGCACTGTGGCGGGGGAATTTCATGGAGGTTCTAGAACTGGTTGGTAAAAAAGAAGCATATCTAGTCGATGAAATATGCACCTCAAGTGCATATTTCAAGTGATGTGAAGAGTAAGAATCATCAGATTCTTGCTCGCCTCATCACACTTCGGCTAGATACGCCTCTTTTTTATTTACCAGTTCTTAACCTTTATGATGTCCCCCGACACAGTACTGCCCGCGCCCGCAGAAGGTCTTCAATCCAGTCGACAAACATGAATTTACAACCGCTCAATCCTCTTGCGCAGCTCCAGCACCTTCCGATCCATTTCCTCAATCGTTTTGGCATATTCTTTCAGCTCTTCCCCAATCACCTGCGCTTTTTTCTTGCTCTTCTTATATTGCAGCTGATAATCTAGGTTCGCCCAGTAATCCATCGCTGCTGTGCGAAGCTGAACCTCCATCTTCACCCACTGTGTGCCCTCACCAAGGCAGATTGGCACTTCGACAATCAAATGCAAGCTTCGATACCCGGAAGTCTTCGGCTCTTTGATGTAATCCTTCTGTTTGAGGAGCCTGACATCTTTCTGTGCACACAATAGTTCCGCGACTTCATACAAGTCATCTGTATAGGAACATACCGCACGGATTCCAACCAGGTCATTGATATGCTCTAACATGATATCCACATCATCTTCGAGGCCTTTGCGATTCATCTTATCCATCACGCTGCCATATATTTTCAACCGGCTTGTAGTTGAATGAATCACATCTCTGTTATACTGGAGTTTCAGTTCCGCATTAATAATCTTCAGCTTTGCCTTGACAATGCTGATGCCACACTCACTTCGCACCTGAAAGGTATCGCTATTTAAATATTTTTGTATTTTCTTTTTATTATTACTCATATACGTTCAAATACTCCCAACTGGTCAGTGAACCATTGTAAATCTTTTTAAGCTGTGAAGTAGATACACCGTCCACCTCATTCTCCTGATTTACGATGATTGCGATTGCATCTCTGCCCACTCGTTCTGAATCAAGCAGCGTTTTCTCATAACTCTTCAAATCCCTTGAAACCATGCCAAAATTGGAACTCCCATCCAGGACATCCATCATTCCGGCTTCTGAATCCGAGCTTTTCACCTCTACTTTGGCGTTTGGATTCGCCTGCATATATCCTTCAGCCAGCGCACGCATCATCGGCGTCATCGATGTGGATCCGCTAACCACAAGCTTCCCGACTGCACCATTTGGAAGAAATATCCCTTCATTTCTGGCAGGCACGCAGTATTCTGCAATATATCCCTGACCTTCACTCTTCACGTATTGAAGAAAATCTTTTTCGATATCCGTGAGCGGTCCCTGATAAACCAACTGAAATGTACGAATCAGAGGATATGTTTCATTTTTTATATGATCAATGGTCGGTAAGACTCCATCTACTTTCAGCATCTTGACTGCATCCGAGTCTTTTGCGACTGCATAGGATACATAGCCAAGTCCGTTCTGCGTATTGGCAACCTGAATCATCATCTCTTCCGAAGAGCCGATCACAGCGATATCTTCTGCTGTATCATCCATCAGTTCACCCAGAAAATTGCGCTTTTCAAGCCCCGTCATGGAAATAAACGCTCCACGTGTTCCGGAGCCGTCTTCTCTCGTATATGGGATGATATCGGTTCCACTGTCCGCCTTTACGGTACAGCCTCCACATAATACCGCTGCGCCTATAATTGTCGCACACATTACCGCTAATAACAACATCGTAATTCCATCTACCCATGTCACTCTCTTTTTCATCACATTTCCTCCGCATACGCTCCCTACTCTAGGAATGAGTATAGTGGCGGAATGTTAAATGAGTTGTGGGATTCCTGTTAAATATGTGTTAAATCTTATTCTAGAACTGCATTGTAATCTTTGTACCTTTCTGTTCTTCACTCTCAACCTGTACTTTGATATCATGTAAGAGTGCTCCGTGTTTCACAATAGACAATCCAAGTCCGGTGCCGCCCCGCTCTTTGGAATGACTTTTGTCCACACGATAGAACCGTTCAAAAATTCGCTCCTGATGCTCCTTTGGAATTCCAATTCCGGTATCTGTCACGATAATCTTAGGTCCATCCAGCGTATTTCCCACCCAGATTTTCACTGTACCGTTTTCCACATTATATTTAATCGCATTTTCGCAGACATTGTAAATCATCTCATCCAGAATCCGTCTAATTCCATGGTAGATGACATTGCCGCCGGACACCTCAATATGTACATGCTTCTTCTCCGCCTGCGTGCTGAGTAATGTGCAGATTTCACGGGTCAGATCATACAGGTTCACCTCCTCTTTTTCAAGTTCGACTGATTCTTCGTCTAACTTCGAAAGCTTGATGATATCCTCCACAAGTGTGATCAGACGTTTTGCTTCTTTATAGATTCGCTCTGAAAATGTAGGCATATCCTCCGGTTTGACCATTCCATTCATCATAATCTCCGCATATCCCGAAATAGAGGTCAACGGTGTTTTTAACTCGTGTGACACGTTTGCAGAAAACTCTTTTCGCATCTGTGCGATTTTGTCCTTCTCCCGATTCTGCTCATCCATCGCAGTCAAAAGAGGGGTCAGCTCCTCGTACACGTCATTTTCCAATGGATTCTCAAGGTCTAAGTCATTGATTGGCTTGATAATTCTTTTCGTCTGCCATTTTGATAAAAACCATGCAAGTACAAGCATTGCCACTGCAATCACGATCATAATCGGCAGCATATTCAAAGCAGTTGCCGCCATAGAGTCCGTTGTCTTAGACAGACGCAGTACCGTTCCGTCATCCAGAAGGACTGCATAGTAGTACATCTGATGTCCCAGCGTTCCGGATGTTCGGATATCGGAACCGGAACCATGTTTCATTGCTGCTTTTATCTCCGGACGTGAGGCATGATTTTCCAAAGAAGATGCGTCTTTTTTGGAATCATACTGTACCTCTCCGTCAGCAGTAATCCAGGTGACTCTGGTTTCTACATCTACCGCGTCAATATCTTTGAGTTCATTGAGATAATCGGAGCCGGAAATATCAACCGCCGTCTGGATATATTCCGCTTCCTGCTGAATCTCATCGCGCAGAAGATGAAGTGTCTGATGATAGATAATTGCTGTCATTAATCCATACGAAATCAATAATGTGATTACCAGAATCAACTCTAATGCCTTTTGAATTTTTGATCTCATGCTCTTCCTCCAGGTATGTTCTGTTTATCGGAAATGCGATAGCCTACTCCGCGGATCGTCTCTATGATCTCTTCCTTTGCTGCCAGTTTCTGTCTGAGTGTTCGAATATGTACATCAACCGTTCGCGTCTCTCCGCCAAAATCATATCCCCAGATATTCGTAAGCAGCTGATCCCGCGAGAGTACGCTGTTCTTATTGCGAAGCAGCAGCTCCAACAGATCGAACTCCTTTAATGTCAGGATGACTTCTCTCCCGTCAACCATCACCTGATGTTTCTTTGTATCGACCTCCACGCTGCCTGCGCTAAGCACATCTTTACTGACCGGCACTCCGGTTCTTCGCAGCACGGCTTTGATTCTGGATACCAGCTCCATCATTCCAAATGGTTTTGTCACATAATCATCTGCGCCTGAATCCAGTCCAATTACTTTGTCATATTCTGTCCCCTTTGCCGTCAGCATGATAACCGGAATTTCCTTTGTTCTCGCGTTTGTCTTAAGCTTTTTTAAGATAGCAATCCCATCTTCACCCGGCAACATGATGTCGAGCAGCACAAGTTCCGGCATGGACTCCTCCAGAGCCTGCCAGAATGCACTGCTCTCGTCAAATCCTTTTGCGTCCATCCCCGTGCTGTTTAGTGTATAAATCACCAGTTCCCGAATATTCATATCATCTTCTACACAATAAATCATACCAATGCCTCCCGCTCTAAGTAACCTGCTATCATCACAGGCTTCTTGTCTGTTTTTTCAGCCATCTTTCTTCCTCTTCGGTCAGAAATGGAGAAAGCACCTCATATACCATTTTGTGATAATCATTCAGTCTCTGAATGTCATCCCTCGTCATCAAATTTACATCCATCGCATCCAGATCCACCGGCACAAATGTCAGATACTCAAACTTCATAAACTGTCCATTCGCATTCTTCTGTGCCTTCACCGTCAGAAGCTCATTCTCCGTTCGAATACCATGCGAATCCGCAATATACAGACCCGGCTCATCCGTCGTGATCATCCCTTCCTCCAGCGGATAGATCTCCGCTTTGGATTTGTTCTTCCAGCGAAATGCATTCGGCCCTTCATGTACATTCATCAGATACCCCACACCATGTCCTGTTCCATGATTAAAGTTCAGTCCGCGTTTCCAGAACGGCTCACGTGCAATAATGTCCAGATTTGCTCCATCACAGCCATAAAGAAAGGTCACGTTGCCAAGTGCAAGCATGCTGATTGCGACAATCGTAAAATGCTCCCGTTCCTCCTGCGAGACCGGTCCCAGTGCAATCGTTCTGGTAATATCTGTCGTGCCTTCCTGATAATGACCGCCCGTATCCATCAGAAGAAGTCCTTCCGGTCTTAATGACACATTCGTCTCCGGCGTCGATTCATAATGAACGATTGCTGCATGTTCTTTATATGCACTGATCGGTGCAAAGCTTGGACCGATAAAGCCATCCTGTGCCCTTCGAAATTCCTCCAGTTTCTCTGACACACTCATCTCAGACATCTCTTCCTGTCCAACATGCGTCTTCAGCCAATACAGAAATTTCGTAACCGCAATTCCATCTTTTAAATGCGCATTCCTGATATTCTGAATCTCTACCGGATTCTTCACCGCTTTAAAAAATGTCGTAGGATTCATCTTTTCAATCTTCTCCACATTTTCTGGAATCAGGTTGTAAAGTGCATAATTTAGTTTCTCCGGATCTAATAGAATCTTATCTCTGCATTCAAACCGTTTCACCGTCTCATAGATTTCTTCATATGGGCAGATTGTTACTCCGTTTTTTTGAAGTTCTCCACAGATTGCAAAGTCCAGCTTCGCTTTATCCACAAAGAGCTGTGCGGACTGCGGATAAATAATTGCATAGCTCAGCACAAGAGGGGAAAATGCGATGTCATTTCCTCTCATATTAAATAACCAGCAGATATCATCCAACGTCGTTAGCACATGCGTGTTGGCACCGTTCTCTTTCATCGCCGCTCTCACGCGGTCAAGCTTATGAGACACTGACTCGCCACTGAATCTCTCCTCAAGAAAAAACGCCTTTTCCTGTGAGAGCTGTGGGCGATCTTCCCAGATATCACCCGCCAGATCACGCCCGAAGTGGATGTCACCATGCTTTGTTTTTGCAATCTGCGCAAGAAGCTTTCCCTGTTCCACAGAAATTGTGCGCCCGTCGAATCCGATCACGCCCTTTTCCTGCAGCTTTTCTTCTATATATGCCTCTATCGTCAGAACACCTTCTTCACCCATTTTCTGCAGCGTATACGGTGTATCCTTTAGCTGCTGCTGTGCCTGCAGAAAATATCTGCCGTCCGTCCAAAGACCGGCTTCCCCATCCGTAATGACTGCGGTCCCCGCCGATCCTGTGAATCCGGTCAGGAAAGCACGCGTCTTAAAATACTCCCCCACATACTCGCTCTGGTGAAAATCTGCAGATGGAATCACATAAATATCAATTCCCCTCTGTTTCATAATTGCTCTAAGTGAAGCTACTCGTTCTGTAATCTGATTCATATCTATTCTTCCTTAAATCCCTCTCCAACAACTTCGTTTGATTCCATAATGACCGTAAATGCCTTTGGATCTACTTTCTTCACAGCTTTTCGAACCGCGTACATCTGTTTATTGTTACATGCACACATTACGACCTCTTTGTCACTTCCTGAATAGCTTCCGGTTCCACGCAAAATCGTGGAGCCGCGGTCGGAATACTGTGCGATCGTGTCTGCCACTGCCTGTCCCTGTTCTGTAACAATCAGTGTCATCTTGCCTGAATCAATACCATACATCAGCTTATCGATAATGGCTGAAAGCAGATATGAGATGATAAATCCATAAATCGTCGCATCTACATCTCTGAAAATCCATCCACCAATCGCCACGATGAATGCATCAATTATAAATGTAATCTTGCCAAGTGATACATGTGGATTCTTTGCCCGGATTGACATCGAGATGAAATCCATACCGCCCGTTGATGAATTGTTCGTAAAAATCAGTGCATATCCAAGTCCGGAGAAAATTCCGGTACAGATTGCAGAGAGCATAAGATCGCCGGAATAAGTTGGAAATAGTGGTGCAATCACATCCACGATCACCGACGTGATAATCACAGACCGGATTGATCTGACAAAAAATTCTCTTCCAAGCGTTCTATAACATCCCAATGCAATAGGAATATTCAGAACCATCGTTGTCACACCAATCGGGAAGTGAAACAGATGGTATCCGATCAATGCCAGACCGGATACACCGGCAAGCGGAAATCCTGAGTTGGCTGCAAAATTATACACCCCAATTGCAATCAACACGCCGGCAACAACATCAATCATGATATCATATGCCAGTTTTTTGTAATCTATCTTTTTTAACATACCCGTTATACCTCTTCTCTTTTCCTATTATAGTTCTCCATTTTTGAAAGCCATAATCATCTCATTCGTCAGACTGTCATCTGTCTTCGTTGTTGGAATCTCTTCTCTTTCAAACCATTCTGCTAATGCAAGCTCTTCCTGATCGAGCGTAATCTCTTCCTCTCCATCGAGATCGGCAAAATACCCCATCAGAATTGTATCGCTGAACGACCACGGCTGGCTCTTATAATAACGAATGTTCTTAACTTTTAATCCAACCTCTTCCATAACTTCACGCCTTACCGTCTCCTCAACCGTTTCCCCCACTTCTACAAAACCTGCAAGGAGTGCATAATTCTTATACGTGCGGCCTGCATACTTTGACATCAGAATACGATTTCCATGCGTAACTCCGATAATCGTTGCCGGACAGATTTTTGGATATTCCATATTATGGCACGCTTCACAAAAAAGCATACGTTCCTTCGTATCTTTTTTCATTCGCTTCCCACATCTGCCACAGAACTTATGGTTCTGATACCAGTTATGAAGCTGAAGACCCGTAATGCCGGCGAATGCCAAAAATCGCGGCTGGACGTGTCTGAACATCTCAACATTTTCCATTGTGAATTCAGACAATCGCTCCCGGTTTATTTCGGTCACGAGATAAAATCTCTTTTCATCAATGGTAAACAGATAGGTATAATCCTCGTAAATGTCGTCATTTAATCCTTCTAAGTCCGCAAATGTCGGAAACGCAACTGCCTCCCCGGTCATATGGACCATCGCTGTTCTTCCTTCGTAACACAGCGCAAAACTCCCTCTCTCCGGCGGAACCGGTTTATATGTATTATCGTATTGATGTGGCGCAATGTCTTGTATCATAATCTTAAAGCTCCTATTCTAGTCGTTAAATATACGCTACTATCATATCACTATTTTTTCATTTTCGACACCCCCTTTTCCGTGAAATCAATGACAAGGGAGTGATTGACATTTTCGATTCGTTCCATCATAATAAAAAATATTTGAAATATGTTTCTACGGAAAGGGTGGATAGACATGAAAATTGTATTTTTAGATGGAAAGACAATCGGTGACGATATCGATTTATCACAATATGAAAAACTGGGTGAAGTTGTAAAATATGACTACTCCTCTGCAGAAGAGGTTCCTGCCCGTGTTGCAGATGCGGATGTTGTAATCCTCAATAAAGTGGAGGCAAATGCGCAGACCTTAGCCGGTGCAAAGAATCTGAAGCTCATCTGTGTCACTGCAACCGGAACAAATAATCTTGACAAAGAATATTTAGACAGCCAGAACATTGCATGGAGAAATGTTGCCGGTTATTCAACCGAATCGGTGGCGCAGCATACCTTTGCCATGCACTTTTTCCTTGCCGAGAAGCTGCGCTACTACGATGACTATGTGAAAAGTGGCAGCTACATGGGCGATACTTCTTTCACCCATTTTGAGCAGCATTTCAACGAGACAGCCGGACAGACCTGGGGCATCATCGGGCTTGGTGCAATTGGCAGAAGGGTTGCCGATATTGCAGCATGTTTTGGTGCGAAGGTGATTTATTACTCTCCATCGGGAAGTGCTCCGCAGGATGGCTACCGGCAGGTGGATTTTGATACGCTCCTTCGAACCTCGGATATCATCTCTGTCCATGCACCACTGACAAAGCACACGCAAAAACTGATGAATCAAGACGCCTTTGAGAAAATGAAATCCTCTGCCATTTTTCTGAATCTTGGACGCGGACCGATTGTGGATGAAGCAGCACTTACAAGAGCATTAGAGAATCACTCGATTGCCGCCGCAGGCCTTGATGTTCTGGATACAGAACCAATGGCAGCAGATAATCCATTGGCTCAGATCTCTGACAGCCAAAAACTGCTCATTACCCCGCATATCGGCTGGGCAAGTGTGCAGGCCCGCACGAATCTGATGAATATCATCTATGGACAGATCAAAGAGTACCTGCACCTTTAATTTTTTATTTTGCATATTGTATTTTTTCTAAATCCATGTAAAATAGAGATATGAGAAAAAAAACAATTACCCAACAAATGATTCAGGATGCCACTATCTCGTGCGTTGCTGAGATTGGTCTTGAGAACTTCACAACCAAGAAAGCCGCCGATATGATGGGCATTTCTGAAGGAACTATTTTTAATAATTATCCGAACAAAGCCGCACTTCTTGTTGACTGTCTCTATTCCATAGACAGTGAGATTGATGCGACTTTAAAAGCTGTGCCTTTTCATGTATCAGACTTTTCTGATTCGATTCACACGATGTGGTCTGCCTCTTTTAAGTATTTGATCACACACGGAGACAACGCAAGCTTCTATTTTCAGTTTCGCCGCTCTTCCTACTATACAACGGAAGTAATGCAAGGTCAGAATAAGTCCTTTGGATTTTTCACGAAATTTTTGATGATATATATGAAATTTTTCAAGATCAATCCTGATATTTTCTGGGTTTTCATGATTGAGACCACCATCAATTTTGCCATACGGTTCGCACATGGGAATCTGGAACCAACAGACGAGAACATCGAATCTGTTTACAAGCTGATTATGAACGGTATCAACGGAATATACCATCCGGACGGTATCCTCGAGAGCCCAAACCTTTAAACAAATAAAAAATGCTATTCTTTCACCTTGTTTCCTGTGAGAATAGCATTTTTTTTATTTTTTCTTTCCTGATTTTTGAAAAAGTAATGACAGCAGCATCAGTACGCCACCTGCTCCGATAAAGAAATCTCCCAGATTGAAGGTCAGTTGATTCAGCTTCTCTGATTTCGTCTTAAATCCGATGTAATCAATGACATATTTTCGAACCCAGCGGTCAAAGGTATTGCTCCATGCACCGGCAGTCATCAATGACAGTCCTATCTTCTTTGCAGTATGTTTTTTTCGCAGAAGCGTCAGACACTGATAAATCGTGAGGATCACAGCCGTAAACGCTGAAATTACACGGACATCCTCAGCGTGGTTCTCCATCAGGTTAAGCGCGAAACCTTTGTTATACACTTTACGTATCTCGACCTTGCCATCTAAGATCTCATGAGTCTCACCTCTGGCAACATTCCCTTCCACGTAAAACTTAATCACAATATCTACAAGTGCCAGAATCAAAGTCAGGCTCATTAATAACAATATCAGCATATGTTCTCCTTCTTAGATTGTCTCTTTCCGAATCTCAACATCCTGTTCGAAGCCTGCAATCTGTCCTTCTCTTCCTGAAATTGCCTCACAGAGTGTCGCAGCCTCCGCATCAATGACCTCTCCGGCTTTGTATTTCTCATAGTACATCTTTCCAATGTCCGAATAATCACGCTGATTGCTTCTTTTCAATGTTCGAATCTGATTCTTCAATTTCTGAATCTCCATCAAATCATTCGCCCTGCCTGCAAATGCATCCGCGGTCTCCGACAGTTTCTTTCCTAAATCTTCCAATGTATCATTCATAGCTTAAGACTCCTTTCGTTTTTCGATATTCTTATTATACTACAGACGCCTTGACACTTCAAATGTATGATACAAATCAAGTGTCCCATATCCCCATTCCCGATTCGGATACGACATTCTTGTATTTCTCTTTGCCCCAAGTATCATCAGGCTCTTTAGCTGAACCGAATCAATGCCTTCTCCGCCTCTCTGGTATATAATCCATTCCATCAAAAGTGCCATCGCCCCCGCTGTGATTCCTGCCGCTATGCTGGAGCCTGTGCGTCTTACAAATCGTCCATCGTTTGTTGCACCCAGCACGTTCACCCCCGGTGCTGCAAAATCGGGCTTGATTTCCTGTTTTCTTGTAAATCCTCTTCCTGACTGGATTGCGACCGATTGAACTGCACCATCATAGAAAGCAACCGTAGTTGGTGCAAGCGCGTTGGAGGGGTTCGTGAGTGTCTCATTCGGATCTGATTGGAGGAAATATGCTTCCCCGGTCAGAAATTCCGTCACAGGAAGCCAGATATGAAATATGCCATCTGCGATTTCCTGCGCTTTCACAATAACCTTCCAGATTCCGGTCGTCGGCTTATCAAAGCGGAAAAATATAAGTTCTGAATTCGTGCGCTCCACTAAGACTCGATAATCAATATAGACATTTGTTTTCTCAAGCAGGAAAGAAAACACCGTGCTTGCACCCGCCCGGATTGGTATATTCGATGTACTCTCCCCAGTGGGAGAGATTAGTGTTACGGTAAACAGATTGGGAATATCGCTCCAAAGCTCCATCGAAAAGCCCTCATTATTTCCATCGGACCGGATTTCCACGGTAATCTCATCCATGGGGTTTTCGATTTTTCCGGCAAAATGATGTCTTTTATTTGCTTCGTTCCCGCCTGCAATTACGACTCCGCGGTCTCCCTGCAGTGCGTAGAGTGAAAGCACCGCAGGAAGCGGAAGTGTGCCATCATGTCCGCCCATATTGCTACCGAGGGCCACGCAGATTACAAGAGGCATCTTCCGCTCTTGTGCCAGTCTGTTTAAGAATTTGAGGCCGAACATGATATCGTTTTCCTGATAACAGGGAGCTTCCTCTTTGATATAATAAAAGCTGCGCAGATAGGTCTTTGCTTCCTTGAGCTTTACCACTGCAATGGTACATTCCGGAGCAGCTCCGATAAACTGAGCCTCCGGGTCCGCACTGCCTGCCGCAAGACTTGCAACAAATGTCCCATGCCCCTGCTGATCCTCCGAGGGGACAATCTTCTTAGGATCATCCGACTGCAAAGCCGCATTAATCATATCTTCCTCATAGATCGTGCCATATAGGAGTTCTTCCGGCGGTTCTCCCGCCTGTATCGTCTGATCCCATATTGCTGCAATTCTTGTTGTGCCATCCAGATTTTGAAAAATCGGATTTTGATAGTCAATTCCGGTATCCACAAATCCGATCATGACATTTTTCCCCTGTAATTGAAGTGTCGGATAGTTCTGTACACTTATAATTCCGGCCTGATTCATCGCCTCCATATCCAGAAGCGTATAACATTTCGGTATTGCCGGATAGGAAAACTTTGCAATTGTCATCGGTTCTGCCTGTGACCCTTCCAGATAGGCGCAGCTATAATCGAAATCCATCTTCTGCTCACAAAGCTGTTCCGTTGGAATATCAAGAAAATATGGCGGTCTTGTTTTCGTTACAATAAAATCACGGTATTCCTGAGAAAGAATCCGTTCCCTGCATAAGTCGTCGGTCATCTTCTATCCCTTCTAATAGAAAAACAATCTTTATATTATATGAATTTCCAGCAAAAAAGACCATGATCAGAGTGTTACATAATCATAGTCTTTTCATCTCTTCTTATTGTGCCGCTTTTTTCTCGATTCTATGTACTTCCTGACTGCGCATATTGATGATTGGACCACCGGTACCAAGAATATAGTCTTTGGTAATCGTGACCTCTCCAATGTTGTCATCCTTCGGAATCTCATACATGATATCCAGCATGAATTCTTCAATGATTGCACGCAGCGCTCTTGCTCCGGTGTCTTTTTTGATTGCCTTCTTGGCAATTTCACGAAGCGATTCTTCGTCAAATTCCAGTTTCACTTCATCCAAAGCAAGCAGTTTCTGATATTGTTTTAAAATTGCATTCTTTGGTTCCCTCAGGATCTTGACCAGCATGTCCTCATCCAATCCCTTCAACGTGAAGATAATTGGAAGTCGACCGATAAACTCCGGAATCATACCAAAGCTTCTTAAATCCTCCACCGTAACCTTGGATAAGATATCTTTATCCTCGTCAAATTTATCCTTCAGATCGGAATTAAATCCCATCGAACTGTCGTTGGTCAAACGCTCTTTGATAATCTCCTCAAGATCCGGGAATGCTCCGCCGCAGATAAATAAGATATTCTTCGTGTTCACGGTCGTCATCGGTACCATCGCATTCTTGCTGTTCGCACCGACCGGCACTTCAACCTCACTGCCTTCTAACAGTTTTAACATTCCCTGCTGAACCGATTCTCCACTGACATCCCTCTGGCTGGAATTCTTCTTCTTGGCAATCTTATCAATCTCATCAATAAAGATAATCCCGCGCTCCGCTTTGTCCACATCATTATCTGCCGCCGCAAGCAGCTTCGATACAACACTCTCAATATCGTCTCCGATGTAACCCGCTTCGGTCAGCGATGTCGCATCTGTAATTGCAAGAGGCACATCGAGAAGTCTGGCAAGTGTCTTAACAAGAAATGTCTTTCCACTTCCTGTTGGTCCGATCATTAACATATTCGATTTTTCGATCTCAATATCGTCCATGGTATCAGTTGCAACTCTCTTGTAATGATTGTACACAGCAACTGACATTGCTTTCTTCGCATATTCCTGTCCGATTACATATTCATCGAGGCTTCCCTTAATCTGGTGAGGTGCCGGGATATCTCGGATGTCGATTCCAATATCTACCTTCTCCCCCTTCTTTTTCTTCTTAATCTTCTGATTCTTCGGGGTGGCATTCTCTAAATCTGCCATGTTGATAATCTGCATTCCGGGAATGTTAATATTCTTGAGCATATCATTATAATCGATGTTCGAATTCGTCATCGCATCAAAGCTTCTCTGCATGCAGTCCGAGCATACTGTAATGTTGTTCGGCAGGTCAATCATCTTCCCGGCTTCGCTCTCCGGTCTGTGACAGATGAAACAGATCTTCTCATATCCGTCATCTTCCTTCTCTTTCTCCTGGCTCTCAAGCTGCGTATCTTTTCCTGACTCCTCCGATGGAATCACCTCGCGAAAGTCCTGCACATGCTTGTTATCGTCCTGTTCTTCCGTAATTGTGGCTTCCACATCAATTACATCATCTGTATCTTTATGTTCAAAATCTGACATGATTCTACCTTCTTTCTAAATTCATGGGTCTATTATATCGCGTCCGGTATAGGGAAACAAGTGAAGTTTTTCTAAACAAATGCCCCATCTGTTTAGAATTTAAAGGGTTTCATCACACAATTTTAAGAAATCCGCTTCAGAAATAATAGCAACGCCGAGATCTCTTGCTTTCTTATTCTTAGACGAAGTGGAATTCACATCATTATTGATCAGATAATTCGTCTTTGAAGTCACTGATCCTGTCACCTTCCCACCCTTTGCTTCAATCAACTCCTTCATTTCCGAGCGATTGGAGAAATATTCCACGCTTCCGGTAATTACGAAATTGATTCCCGCAAAGATCTGTTCCGTCTCATCCATCTCTTCTTTTGGAATCTGCAGCTCAGCCAGCACCTGATAGAACACCTCCAGATGATGCTCATCTGCAAAATAGTCTACAAATGCTTTCGCTATGACCGCTCCCACACCGTCAATCTCACTTAATTCATCTACCGATGCATGCACAATTTTTTCCACTTCAAATCCAAATGCTCTGCAAATCACCTTTGCATTTGCAAGCCCGACATTTGCAATTCCAAGCCCGTATATGAGCTTTGGAAGTGTCGTCGTTCGTGCCGACTCAATACTTTTTTGTAATTTTGTGTAGGATTTCTCACCCAGGCCTTCCATCTCTTTGATCTCATCCGCATAGCGATCCAGATGAAACAGATCCGTATAAGTCTTGATAAATCCCATTCCGACCAGCTTTTCCAGCGTTGCTTCTGATAATCCATCTACATTTAACGCATCCCGGCTTACAAAAAGCGCGTAAGATTTCAAATGTTTCACCTGACACTCCGGATTCGTGCAATACAGCGATTTTGCATTGTTGACCTGTGAAATCCGGGTCTCGCCGCCGCACACCGGACAGACCGCAGGAATATCTTTTACACCGCTTCTTGTCAGGTTCTCCGCAATCTGAGGGATAATCATGTTTGCTTTATACACCTTGATTTTGTCTCCCACTCCAAGTTCCAACTCTTCCATAATGCTAATATTATGCACGCTCGCCCTGCTGACCGTAGTGCCTTCCAGTTCCACCGGTTCAAAGATTGCGACCGGATTGATCAGCCCCGTGCGGGAAGGGCTCCATTCTATCTCTAAAAGCATCGTCTCTTTGAGTTCATCCGCCCACTTAAACGCAAAAGAATCTCTCGGAAATTTTGCAGTTGTACCCAGGGATTGACCATAGGCAATATCGTCATAGACGAGAACAAGACCATCCGAAGGAAAATCATTTTCCGTAATCTTGTTCGCAAAATATGCAACCTCCTCTGCCACGGTTTCACTCGTAACAGGTCTGTTCTCCACAACCTGAAAGCCCTGCAGGGACAGCCATCTCATCTGCTGCATCCGCGAGTTCTGAAAATCTACACCATCTGCTTTGACGAGCGAAAATGCAAAAAACTGTACGTTTCGTTTTGCAGTAATCTCATTATTCAACTGGCGGACGGAGCCGCTGCACAGATTTCTAGGGTTTTTGTATTTCGCATCGACATCTTCAATCTCATCATTGATTTTTTCAAAATCATGGTAGCCAATCACAGCCTCACCTCTAAGAATCAGTTCTCCCTGATACCCGATGTGAAGCGGAATGTTCTTAAAGACCCGCGCATTATTGGTTACGACCTCTCCGACCTCTCCATTTCCACGTGTGACTGCCTTTACAAGCTCTCCATCCCGGTAAGTCAGAACGATGGTGAGTCCATCCATTTTCCAGGAAATCATAGCTTTCTGATCTCCGATAAATTCTGCCAGTCTCGCCACATCCTTTGTTTTATCCAAAGACAGCATGGGTTTCTCGTGCTGCTCTTTTGGGAGTTCACTTAAAACCTCATATCCGACATTGACGGTCGGGCTGGATGTCATGACAGTTCCGAGTTCCTTTTCAATCGCAAGAAGCTCATCATACAGCCTGTCATATTCGAGATTGCTCATAATCTCCGTATTTTCCTGTTCATAGGTATAACGTGCTTTATTTAATAATTCGACTAATTCATGCATGCGCTTTGTTTTCTGTTCCATCGTATGCTCCTGTTCTCCGCCACGGATGATCCTTGTATCTGCGGCTTAATTTCTTTTATAAGGCGTCTTCACTGTCTCGTTGGAGGAATCCTTCATCATCTCATATAATTCATTCAGTTCCCGATCCGTGAGTTTCCTGTATTCGCCTTCTTTTAGATTGCCCAATTCAATATTCATAATTCGCAGTCTTTTGAGTTCTTTCACTTTGTATCCCAGTGCCTCACACATTCTGCGAATCTGACGATTGAGTCCCTGCGTCAGGATAATCGAAAATGTATATTTTCCAATCTTTTCAACCTTGCATGGGCGTGTTACGGTGTCGAGTATCGGGACACCACAAGACATTTTCTGAATAAATTTCTGGTCAATTTCTTTATCTACCGTTACTTTATACTCTTTTTCATGACGATTTCCGGCACGCATCATCTTATTGATAATATCGCCATTGTTCGTCATAAGCAGTAATCCTGTAGAATCTTTGTCCAGTCTCCCAATATAAGTAATTCTGATGGGATAATTTAAGAAGCGGACGATACTTTTCCTCTCCCGCTTCTCTTCTGTACAGACAATTCCAGCCGGTTTGTTCACCGCCAGCACAACCATCTCGTCTTTTTTTGATATTCTTTTTTTCCCGACTGTCACTTCCTGACCGGGAATGATTTTCATCCCGACTTCTGCACGTTTCCCGTCAACGAATACGCGCCCACTCTCAATCATCTTATCGGCCTCGCGCCTTGAGCAGATTCCTGCCTCACTCATATATTTATTAAGGCGGACAGATTCCTTCTGCCTGCTGAATTCTTTCTTTATCTGATTACTCACCTGTTAACACTCCACTTATATTGTTGTCTACAAAAAATGTATTGGCATTATACAAAAACAACATGTCTGTAATTCCGTATGTTGACATCAGATCTGTTGCATTTCCCGAATAATACCTTGGGTCCACGACTACAATCTCTCTGAAGTATGGTGTCAGGAACGGAATAAAACAATTAGCATACGAATCCTTAAAAACAATCAGTCTTCTTGCTGAATTCGCGGTTGTTTTGATATCTAACAGTCCATAATTCCCCCCTAGAAAGACCATGTATTTATCTTTAGATTTCAGATTGTCTGAACTGTATAAAGAAGTGATTTTCTTCTTTTCTTCCACCTGATTCACCACTACCTGGATATCATCCTGTGGTACATAAATATCAATCTGTTCTTTTGCTTTTGTCTCATAACCACTTTTCGATGCAAGGGAGCCATTGAACGATGTGGTCACCGGATATGGTAAAAAGGTGGACTGCTCATCTTTCGACTGAATTCCAAGCGCATCGCCGGACTCCTGAAATACATAGTATGCTCCAAGCGTCGTCCAGTGATGATCCGTCTTATAGTATATCTTTTCATTCTTATGAGCCTTCATCACCGATTCCGCATCGATCCAGGATACATCTTCCCCTATGGTTCTTTTCACACTCTTAATCAGCACACTTTGATCCGCTACCGTTGCCAGTGATGGCAGCTTATCATCCAATACAGCTGCCGCATCCGGCACCAGGATCATACTGGCTGTCAAATCCGGAAAGCTCTGTCGAAATGTCCGGATTGCTTCCAGATTCTTGTCCAGAGACTCCTTATCCGGTACGACAATATCCTCCAGAAGCTGTCCCTTCTTTCCATTAAATACACCGTTTTCTTCCTTCTTGCCACTGAGACTGTCAATCCTCACTTTAACCGAGCGGAAAAAGTCACGCCCAATAAACTGATCGGTCTGATAACTCTCATACTGCTCCATAAAGCTCCCCGATAGCACAGAGGACAAGGTCAGTTTGGGACGTTGTGTCAGACTGCGGTTTTCTGATTCCGAATGCTGTTTTGTTGGAAATATTAGATTTGCTACCGTAAAAATCAGAAGACACATCAAAAATGGTCTGACAATGTATGCCTGCAATTTTAACTTTGGTTTTCTTTTTCTTGTTCGTTTTTCTTTTGATCGATTCTCTGCCATGATTTCCCCTAAAATCTAAAGTATAAAAATGGATTATATGTGGCTGTAATTAAAAATGTAAGCGAAAGTAAAAACATGAGTACATATACGATGCATGCAATTTCTCTTCTGCCTACTCCATTCTTGGAATTGTATAATACTCTGTTCAGCAGGTACATTCCAAATGATGTGGATGCAATCGCACACACGATAAACAACAACCAGTTCGTGCCAAAGTAATAGAGTGCCTGACTGTCTATCAATCCTTTTGCACCAATGCCAAACATGATACCAATATAGCGTACTGCATCTGCGAGAGACGCACTCGAGAAGAACACCCATCCCACCATTACAAGCACTAACGTATAAATGTGGCGAAGGACTTTTGGAAGTTTCTCGATATATCTTCCATAAACAAATTTTTCTAACAATAAGAAGATTCCATAATACAGACCCCACGCAAGGAAATTCCATGCGGCGCCGTGCCACAGTCCGGTCAAGCCCCATACAATCATAATATTAATCATCGTACGACGCTTCCCTTTTCGGTTTCCTCCCAGTGGAATATAGACATATTCCCGGAACCATGTACTAAGTGAAATGTGCCATCTCCGCCAAAAATCCGTAATACTAAGTGCGGTATATGGATAGTCAAAGTTCTTAAGGAATTCAAATCCGAACATCTTTCCAAGTCCGATTGCCATATCTGAATATCCGCCAAAATCAAAATAAATCTGGAATGTATATGCTGCACACCCTATCCAAGCTGTCAGTACGGAATAAGTTCCAAAATCCAGTCCTGAAATTGTTGTATAGATTGCACCTACTGTATTCGCAAGTATGACCTTCTTGGCAAGTCCACGGATAAAGAAGAAAATACCATCGCCAAATTTGTTGATTCCAATCGAGCGATTTCTCAGCTGCTTCTCAATATCTGCATAGCGTACAATTGGACCTGCAATCAACTGTGGGAACATCGAAACGTAAACAGCAAAAGAAATCAGGCTCTTCTGCGGCTGTACCTTTTTGCGATACACATCGATGACATAGGACATTGCCTGAAAGGTATAAAATGAAATACCAATCGGTAACGATAATTCTCGATAAGGAATATCAAATGGAAGAATGGCGTTGATGCTTCCAATTAAAAATCCATAGTATTTGAAAAAACCAAGAATTGCCAGATTCAC
The DNA here is from genome assembly GCA_028693555.1 of Hespellia sp. Lineage (GTDB taxonomy): Bacteria > Bacillota > Clostridia > Lachnospirales > Lachnospiraceae > Hespellia. Next base: position 14,455 of record JAQUVD010000032.1, on the reverse strand, counting down.
CACAACTGCTGATATGATTCCGCGCTTTGCCATAACCGGATCATCCGCATGATTTCCGATATCCAAACCACAGGCATAATTAAACAGAATTGAAAGAATCATCAGAACAATATAGACTGGCTCTCCCCATGCATAAAAAAACAAACTGGTAATCAGGAGTATATAATTCCGAAACTTGTCCGGTACAATATAATACAGCACTAATGTAATTGGCAAAAATATAAATAAAAACGTAATACTGCTAAATAACATGTTACATATCCTTCTCTTTTGTATGGTTTCAGTGATATAACCCACCTTAGTTACAAATTACAGGCTGCTCGTAAAAGCTTCTTTGTATTTTGCTGCCTCTTTTGAAACAACAAAGAATACATACTTCCCTCTCACCTGAAGAATGGAGCTGTCGATAAGATCCACTTCATCCGGAGCATAGCCCTCAAAATCCTGTCTTCTGGTATCTCTTCTTTCCTCAATTGCATCTCGAATCGCTGCTACCTGCTCTTCTGATTTGGCCTTGATCAGCAGCAGTTCCTCCGCCGACATACTCGTTGTTGAAATATACAGCGTGACTCCATCATAATCCGAACCATTCAGTCCATAATAACGTTTCAGACTCTGTGTCTCAACCTTATTCAGTTTTTCCTGATCAACGACGGATTCTACTCCCTTCGTTACTTCCTTAAATGGCTTATTACTTCCACCAGTCATAATCAGCAGCGCAATTGTATAAGCCAGAATCAACACGACGACCACATATTTAAATATTTTGATTCCTATCTTTTTATTCGTCATAATGCAGCCACCTCCGCCATGTGCCCGGCCCAGAGCGGATAAAATTCTGATGTAAAATGAACTCCATCCTCCTCATAATACTCCGTCTTCACTAAAGAGGTATTATCTATAAACGTAATCTGCTCTTCATCACAAAGGGTCGCAAGCATCTGGTTATAGTCTGGAAGATACTGAAACACCGGCTCTCTGTCGATTTCCTGTTGCTGTACCGGGAAAATTGAGTTTACAAAAATACGGCTGCTCGGCAGCTTCTCTTTTAATTCATCAATCACCTTTGCATACTGCTCTTTAAATAAACCGGAGTCCCCTCTTGTACTTATGATATCATTCATACCATAAGAGAGAAAAATGGCATCCGGATTCATCTGTTCCACGGTTGCAAGCGCATCATCGATATCTGTAACAGATACACCAATCTTAGATATCACGCTGGATGGATCTAAGATATCATAATCAGTGAACGCCTCTGTAATTGAATCTCCCATCACAACGCTGTTCACAAAGATCTGTTTGTCTGTGCGATTCGCAAGCGCTTCTGCGTCCGCCTTTTCCTGTGCTTCCATCTTTTTAATCTTATTCTCTACGGTATCTAAGTCCTGACTTTCTTCCGCTTTAATAATCGCAATCCCCTCTGCTGTATCTACCTTTTTTGTCGTAAGGATTCCAACAATTTTTATTACTGCAAAAAGAGCCACAGCAATCACAATGGCTCCAAGAATCATTTGTATAATCTTTCTACGATCTATTTTCATAGGCTTCCCTGTACTCCTTTGTATATAAAATAATAATACTGTTTTATCTTGAAAAAGTCAATCAATAAGGTATAATTGAAAAATAGAGCCTCGAAAATAAAGCATATGACGGAGATAAAATATGATTGCAATCAACCTTCCCAACATCAAAACATGTATGGCACATTTACTATTGAAAGAAACCTTTGATGATTTTCTGTTCATCGAAGGGGAAATCGTAACGGCCAATACATTCACCATCGATGGATTTATACAGAAAAAATTCTTTGAAAAAGATACCGGGCTCATCCCCGAATACACTTCCTGGAGTGCCCTTCGGGACTACTGCTTTTCCATCATCAAAGGGAAACGCACGCCCCTGAGTTTTAAATTCATCTACAGTATGTCCCCTGACGCCATCCAGAAACTGATCACGTCTGCTTCCTTAGATGTAGACCCACACGAAATACAGGGACTTTATCTGAATATCAAATACGACGGAGAGCATCTCATCTGCATTACAGGAACATCCTTCAAATCCTTTTCTCTGGATAAGACCTTAGAAAAAGCCTGGGATGGATATGTACAGAAGTTCTTTGAAGGATGCGGAATCGAATATGCGAAGATGGAAGGGTGATATTCGTGTTTGTCGGGCTGGTTGAAGTCCATCTGTAAGTGTGGAAAATGATGCCGCCGCGGACGATCATGAAAGTCTAGAGTTACTAAATAAAAACAAGCCAAAATGCTGGTGACTCCATCATTTTGGCTTGTTTTTCTTAAGTAATTCTACAACTTTCGTGAAATGTCCGTGTCGGCATCATTTTCCGCACATACCGATTCCTTCAAATCAGTAGACATACATGAATTTCTCTGTGGTTCATTGGGCGAATTTGAAGCATAATGGTAAAATCATCCCAAAATGCAGGCTTCTTGACTCAATACTCATCTTGTTTGGGCTTTTTTCACTGAAATATGTTTCTTAAATCCAAAATAACGATGATTTGCTTTAGATTTTGGCATAAAACGGATTGAAAACAACAATCTCGCCCATAGCCTCTAACAAACACATTTTTTACTTCGTAAGCAGCAGCATAATCTCGTTACTTCTCTCCACAAATGCTGTCATTTCTTCTGGGCTGAGTGGTTTGTGTGCCAGCATTGCAAGATCATATAACTGCTTACAGATGATTGGCACGCTCTTACTCTTTTTGTGTTCTACCACGAATTTCACAAGTGGGTGCTTCGCATTTAAGATGAGTGTCGCATTGCTGCCAAACATACTTGGGTCCATGCCTGCCATGCCATACATCTTCATCATCTCTTCCATACGTCGTGATTCTTCAGGAAGCACGGCGATGGATGCAGTCTTTTCATTCTTTAAGCTCTCAACCTTCACATCAAGCTTCTCATTCTCCAGTGACTTTCTAAAAATTTCAATCAGGCTGTCCGAATTCTTCTTGAATTCTTCCTTGTCTTCTTCTGCAATTTCTTCTTTAAATGTATCAGTTACATCCGCATCGATTCTCTGGAACTTCACATTTGGATTCTTTTGCTCCACATGAGAAATAAATGCTGTATCAATATTATGGCTTAAGATAACTGCATCTTCGCCTTCCTCTTTGAACATCTTGACATACTGACTCTGCTGCTGTTCATCGGATACATAGTAGATGGTTGTCTTAATTTCTTCCACATCTTTATCTTCATTCGTTTCACCGGACACATTGCCATCCGCATCTACATCCTTCTCATCCTGCGAGCTGACAATTACGCCGCCGTTCTCTTCAATACATTCATCTAATGAAAGATATTTGTGATCTAAGTTTTTGAAAATCATAGAACTCATCATCTTATCACTGAATTTTGGATCTTTTAAGCAACCAAATTTGATAAATGGGCTGATATCATCCCAGTATTTCTCATAGTTTTCTTTATCTGTCTTGTACATGCCGGATAATTTATCCGCAACCTTTTTGGAAATGTAATCTGAAATTTTATTTACAAATCCATCATTCTGCAGTGCGCTACGAGATACATTCAGTGGCAGATCCGGACAATCGATCACACCCTTTAAGAGCATCAGATATTCAGGGATAACTTCTTTGATATTGTCTGCAATAAATACCTGATTGTTGTAAAGTTTGATGGTTCCTTCAATTGATTCATATTCTGTGTTGATTTTCGGGAAATATAAAATACCCTTTAAGTTAAATGGATAATCCATATTCAGATGAATCCAGAATAATGGTTCTTTGTAATCCATAAATACCTTACGGTAAAATTCGATATATTCTTCCTTCGTGCATTCATTTGGATGCTTCGTCCAAAGAGGCGTGGTGTCGCTGATTGATACCGGACGTTTTACGATTTTGGCCTTTTTCTTTGGCTCTTCCGGCTCTTCGCCTTCTTTCGCTTCTTTAGGCTCCTCTGTGATATGTTCGATGACTTCATCTGTATCCAGTACATCCGCTTCATCGATCGTCTCATACTCCGGCTCCGCATTCTCTTTGGAAACAAAAATCTCTACCGGCATGAATGAACAGTATTTTCCAAGAATCTCTTTGATACGGAATTCATTTGCAAATTCAAGGCAGTCATCATTCAGATATAATGTAATCTCAGATCCAACGGTTGTCTTATTACCGTCCTGCATCTCATATTCCGTTCCACCATTGCTCGTCCAGTGTACCGGAGATGCGCCTTCTTTGTATGACAGCGTGTCAATCTGTACTTCATCTGCAACCATGAATGCAGAATAAAAACCAAGTCCGAAATGACCAATCATGTCATCCTCTGTCGTCTTGTCTTTATACTTTTCCAGGAACTGAGTTGCACCTGAAAATGCAATCTGTGTAATGTATTCTTCTACTTCATCACCAGTCATACCAAGACCGTTATCGATGAATTTCAGTGTCTTCTCTTCCGGGTTCACAAAAACTTCAATTTTCGGTTTGTAATCCTCCGGGAGCTCATATTCGCCCATTAAATCTAACTTTTTCAACTTGGTAATTGCATCGCAGCCATTTGAAACTAACTCACGTGCGAAAATGTCGTGATCAGAATATACCCACTTCTTAATAATCGGAAATATATTCTCGCTGTCAATTGATAATGTACCTTTCTTTGTTGCCATAAATTAACACTCCAATCTTTTCTATTTTTTATATATTTTATAAATGAATTATTAGCGAAAATCCTGTCTTTCGCCTCAATAATTTATAATATAACGCTCATGAAATTAAAAGTCAATAGAAAATTAGCACTCTTTCAAAAAGAGTGCTAATAATTGTTGTATTTTCTTCCATAATCCTTGCAAAATCGAGGTTTTTGGAATTCTTAAAAGTTTATAAAGTAGACCAAGAGTGTTACCAAACGGCTTCATTGTTCTTTCTACACACCCTGTTTGTATTTCCCCCAGATTCCCATATAAGGATTACTTCAGTTGCTTCCACCACCAGATATTTCCGCAAATCACAATGAAGCTATCGAAAATAACCATCATAACAATGCCCCTTTGATTCATGCCTAAGAATACACAGAATAATCCCTGCATGATGAGATATGTAACAAACGCACTTAACAGCCGATACAACAATCTCATGTTTTTCATATGCCGGTTCTTCTCTTCTGACTCAAAATTGTTTGGTGCGATGCCCTCTTCTGGCCTTCTTCTCTCTAATGTGGCTGCCAATTTAAAATCATCCCACAGTTCGGCAAATTTTCCGCCGTTTCTCTCCTCATCTTCTATCACCGCCAGTTGCTGATCCACGTCCAACGAATCAATCTGATATTCCGCTATCTTCTTACAGCTTCGAATCGCCGCTTCCAAATCAGCTTTCGCATCCTCCAGCTTCTCCTGCTGCCTATGCACTGCCTTATCTAAAGGCTCCTCTTTCATCAGGACTGCCTGTATCTCCGGCAATGGCATATCTAATTTACGAAGCAACTTAATGATTTTAATGTCATGAATGTCTTTTTCACCATATTCACGATACGCATTCCGCTGATTACGTTCCGGTGCTATCAGTCCCTGTTTTTCATAGAATCGAATATTCTGCTTTGTAATTCCGGTTAATTGTTCTACTTCCTGTATGTTCATGTCATCCCTCCTGTTCCCATTTACTTAACTGAAATATAAGGGATATAGTCGGTATAATGTCAAGTGATTTCTTGTAAACATATCGAAAATCCCGGATAAATACGAACAGGTATCTCCTCCTCAAAAGAATAAATCGTGATTCCTTCCTGTTGTGTCATCTGTTCACTCTCATAATCAAACACCGTCACAATTCGCTTCTGTGGATCTACAATCCAGTATTCCCGAATTCCACCCTTTCGATAATGATATGATTTCTTCTGATAGTCATTCTTTGCATTGTGAGGAGACACTACCTCGACAATCCAATCCGCAGGGCCATCACAAAGTTCTTCGGTTAAGATGTCTGGATTACAGACCACCATGATATCCGGCAGCATTACATTCGTCTCATCTCCTTTCGCATCAGCATCTCGAAGCCGCATTGCATAATGACTTGAAAAAACCTCACAGCTTCCATGATGCTTCTCGATATAATCATTTATTCTCTTAGTCATGCGGGAAATGATTCTCTCATGCGTCAGCGACGGCATCCCCTTGAAATATAGAACTCCATCCATTAACTCTGCAAAACTTCCGGGCGGAAGCTGATCTAGATCTTTTTCTGTATATCGTCTGCTTGTAAACGCATAGCTGCTTGTTTCCTTCACCATCATAGGATTGTCCATACATTTTCCATATTCGTATCTTGTGATTTCATCTGATTCCATTTCTTTTTTTCCGATGACATCTTCGATCGCAAGCAGAGTATCATATCTTGGTGATTTTGTTGCGCCACTAAAGATTTTGTTAATTGTACTGACCGGAATATCTGTTAAATCTGCAATGTTCTGATTGGTCAATTTCAATGCCTTTTTTCTCATCTTTAGATTTTTAATATCCATCTCATTTATCACCTCTTCCAGGAAGTCATAATATTTTATCTTGATCTCATTTTACCATTTCTGTCTTCTTATCTCAATACAAAATGACCAAAGATGGATATTTTTCCACATCTGGTCATTTCTTTTTCTTGGATATGTTCTCTGCTCATCCAAGTTATATGTTGTTAAAATGTAATTACCGCTTTTAGCACATCTTGAGGATGCGTACGGATTGTCTCAAATGCCTGCTCTACCTGTTCATATGAAAACATATGGGTTACATATTTATCTGGTTTCAAAGATCCACTCTCCAGACCTTCAATCACCTTATCAAAACAATTACAGTTTAATCTAGAGCCCACAATTGTCAGCTCTTTTTTTGTAATCTCAGCCATAACAATTTCAGAAGGCTGGCTTTTTAGTCCAATCACTACAACCCTTCCTGCCGGGCATGCAAGCTCTACAGACTGCTGGAAGGATGCCGGAATGCATACAGTGTCTATGATGACAGGTATTCCCTCCCCATCTGTGAAATCAACAAGTTCCTTCTCCAAATTTTGTGTAGGGATTAAAACTACTCGATCTGCGCCCATCATTTTTGCTTTTTCTAACCGACTCTCAACCAGATCTGACATGATAACTTCTGCACCATTCATTTTGGCCACCTGCATTGCCGCAATCCCAATGGGACCAGCCCCCATAATGAGCACTTTTTCTCCCTTTTGTATTTGCGCTCTTGTGTTAATCTGCACTCCGATTGTAAATGGTTCTGCTACACTCAACATTTTCTCATCAAAGTCTGCTTTGAATCGGTGTACATTCTCTTCTGGTACACACACATATTCACAAAAACCGCCGTCACGGTGTACCCCCATCACTTCAAGGGCAGAGCACACATTATGCCTTCCGATTTTACACGCATAACACTGTCCACAACTTACAACTGGGTCCACTGCAACCCGATCACCGACACTTACCCTTTTCACTCCACTTCCAACCTGGGTTACAATGCCCCCAAACTCATGTCCAATTACGCGGGGATATGTTGCAAGAGAATTCGTGCCATTCCATATTCCAATATCCGACCCGCATATCCCCCCTGATGTAACTTTTATCTTCACGTCAAAGGCCGATTTGACCTGTGGCTCTTCCACCTCCTCAATTACTATTTTAAATGGCTCTGGTACTTTGATTGCTTTCATCCTCTATGTCTCCTTTTTCTTATATAAGACAGGTGCCTTCAGTATTCCGGTCTTTTTCAACTGATATTCATAAGACCAACTATCATCCTCGGTCCTCCACGCATTGGGATCAAAATAAATCTCATTCTCGTCACAATCATGTAACGCCCCAAATGTGTTGACACGACTTCCAAAACATCTGATTTCAATTTTGTGTAGCCCGTTTCTCTTGATTGCAAACTCTGCAAAATACGGTGACCCTATAATCAGCCCTGCCCGCATACCATCAATTCGTACCTCCAGCAAGGGGGCCCTATATTTTGATATTTGTAGTCGATACAAGCCGGCTCCCAGTTCCTGTTCCAGTTTATAGACAACGTTTCCTCCGTAAAATGGCATCCCCTGCTCTGTCAGGCTGCTCCATCCAAATATTTTCTGCTCTTTTCTTAACATCACTTTGCATCCGCATACATCTACCGAAAAATCGCCCAAAAGATAGCAGTTTTCTAAATTCACTTTACTGTCAAACAGGATAACCAGAATAAGTTCATGGGTTCCGGCTCCAAGTGTCGGGATTGATATTTTCTGAATACTGGCATCCACAAAATGTCCCGTATGATTTTTATTGTCGATCTGTTTTCCATCTAAATATATTTTTACATGATCCATTGCCTCCATTGCAAATTGTACATTTGCTATTTCATCCATGCACACAATGGAATATTTCAATTTTATTATATGTGACGGCTGCACCTCACGGCTTGTCCATGGCTGCGCCAACGCCGCTCTTCTAGGCGGAAGCTTCAGTTTTTCTCTAAGCTTATTGTCAATACGTAGAATTTCCTCCGGTCCCCTGTAATCCGGTTTGAAGTTCGCATCTGTTTCAAATTGGTAACCAGCCATATCCATTACAAGTACATTGCACTCTTCCCGTTTTATAGCAGGCGTCTCACAGAACAACTCTTTCCTATTCCATTGCTCTTTTAAAGTATCCTTCCGGGAATGGGGGATTAAAGGCACAGTGATATCCTTTCCGCTGTGATTTGCTGCATTTCTACGCTCTTCGTGTGGCCGCATAAAAAGTAAGAGACTGTCATGTTCATAGAAACGATGTGCAAATACAGTATTTCCGTTGACATATTCTACCTCCTTTTCACAAATCGTTCCTGTCAAAGTTTCTAATTCCGTGAGCATCCACAGTCCGTTCAGTTCCACCCTCACATCATCGTTCCTCACTAGATCTTGATTGTCTTGCTTTCGTCCGTTGGCAATAAACAACCAGCGGTTCGTTCCCTCTTGCCGCATTTGATATAGGTATTTTTCTGTAAACTCTCCATTCCAGTTCTTTTTATGGTTTGGTTTCTTCAAATGTTTGTCCCCAAGGAATCGGATTTCCACGGTCCTAAAGGACTGTAGCTGATCTAAGAGCTGTGCTTTTGAGAATTCAATCTGTATGCATTTGGCTGCAAAGCATTCTATTTTCCTATCTATTCTTGCATCTATATAAAATGGCGCAGCTCCCATAAAGATAATCTCTTTTCCAATTTTCTTCATTTCCTGTAAGATCCTCAATGTGGATTGGCGCATCATAAGACAGCCCGGTACAATTATCACATCGTACTGCATTTCTCCTACCCTTTTCCCATCCCACTGTTCCGGAAGAAGACTCTCTGATATATAATCAAAATCTAAATTTGCAAACAACAGCCATTCTGTAACTTCTTGGAATCTCTGATCCAGTTCTTGACGTTTAAGACCTGTCTGTTGATTAGGACCATATAAAATCCAACAGGATTCTACCGGATGAATGACTCCAATCTTTACGATTGGTTCGCCTCTGCGAAGTGCTGTGTTGACTCTCGCAAAATGTGTCTCTATTGTTTTGTACTCTTTATACCATGGCGATTGGAAGCCAATTGCGGCAGGGTAATCTCTCTTTGCCTCTCCTCCCATACTCATCCAGTTCAAATGGTGAACCCGATGGGTAATTCCAAGTGCTGCCTGCCAGTCTCCCTGAAGCTTATGGCGACGGAAATCAAAATCCCAGTTTGTGACCCCATACAGTTCACTTACAACTCCATTCCTTCCGTACTGGTGACAAATACTCTGCGCCTGTTTTGCAGTTGTATATTCCTTTGCGTCACACAGCATGTCTATTCCCGGCAGGGTAAATCCGCGAAGACTGCGCATCACCTCGCCCAGTGCTTGAGTCTGGGACTGAAGTGTAGGTTCCTCCATCATATGCCCTGCAAGACAAATACCATTGTTGCTGCACCACTCTCCCACTTGATCTGAAAAAGCCTCTGCAAATCTTTCTGTCACATGATCGTGATACCAGTACCTGTTCCTTGAGACTTCATTACCCGGAAGCTCCCACAGAACCTCCGGCAGATAGTCTAGCAGATCCTGCCCATATTTTTTCCGGTAGGTTTCTGTAAAATCATCTGTAAAAGGCAGCATAATTTCTTCTTTGGAATGTGCGGTTCCAAGACAGTGCTTTCTGCCAAACTGTGGTTCATCTGTAAAAATAGAAGGAATCACTTTTCCAAACTCTTCTCCCACAACCGCCTTATACTTTTCATGTGTAACATCTAAGAACTTACGAATTGCTTCCTTGTTTAATGAATCAACATAAGACTGGTTGTTAAACCATGGACTGTCGTGAGCAATTTCCAGATATACATACCAGACCTGTTTTCCAGTCTGCTCCTGTGCCTCTCCTTCTTCCTCCGAAAAAAGTCTCTCATACCTCTCCAGTGTTCCACCAGATGTCAGTTCGACACAATATGCAGCTAAAAAACGTCCATTCCCCTGAGGGGAAGCAGATGCCATAGAATCATAGCTTCTGCTGTCATAAAACCGGGTGCCTTTCCGATATGGGGTAATTAATATATTCCGGCTCCGATACTCCCTGTGCATCGTTACCTTTCCTCCTCCATAACCGGATGGCCAGCGGTCTTCATCATACAGGCAGCAAAAAAGACCTTTTTCCTTTGCTATCCGCAGAGCCTGCCTGACATTTTCCATATATTCCTCCCCTAGATATTGCGTGTCCAACCCTACACGCGTGTGAATGTAAAATCCACCCATTCCCATCTGCGCAAACTGCTCAATTTGTCCTTCTAAACAAGAAGAATCTAATTTCGTGTTCCAAGACCAAAAGGGGGTTCCCCTATATTCTGAACCGGGGTTTTGATATATATCTAAAAACTCAGGTGATAAACCATTTTTATCCATTGTATGTTATCCTTTCACTGCACCTGCTGTTATGGAGCGCACAAATGTTTTTTGTGCAAACAGATAAATCACTACAAATACCATTGCACTTACTGTCAGTGCTGCAAATACAGGTGTGTATCCAATTGTTGCGATTTTATCCCGAATGACTGCAAGCCCTACAGATAATGTATACTTTGAAGTATCACTAATCGAAACAAGTGCCCACATATATTCATTCCATGCATTCATTCCACCTAAAATGGCCAGTGTGACCAACATCGGCTTCACCAGTGGCACCATAATGCTGATTAAAATGCGAAATGTGCCACACCCGTCTATCTTAGCCGATTCAATGATTTCATCCGGAATATTATCCATATATGATTTAATTAAAATCAATCCCAACGGAGCAAATCCTTGATAATAAGGAAATACAATTGCTGCCAAAGTGTTCTGTATTCCTAAATCTACCACCTGCAAATACATTGGAAGCAAGATAATAGGCGTTGGAATCAACATGTTAATCAAAATAAGATACCAAAGTACCTTTTTAAATTTCATTTTTAATTTAGAGAATGCATACCCCAAACATGTAACCAACACCAAATCAACAACCAGCGTAGCTACCGTGTTGATAATTGTATTTTTCAAATAGACGAGCAAATTTGCCTCTTTAAATGCCCGAATGTAATTATCAAAGTTCAGAGAAGTTGGAAGTGACCAGATACTTCCCAAAAACTGGGTCTCTGTCTTAAATGACTGAAGAATAACCCATATCAGGGGATAAATTGAGACACCTGCAACCAAAAGCATAAGGATAAATGTTACAATTGATGTTCCCTGCCTTCTTTTCCCTTTTCTCAAACTCTTCACTCTACTCATGGTTCTTCCCCCCTGCCTTTTTTACAATCTGTAATATCACGGTAATTCCTATCATTGCTACCATCATAATAATTGAGGCCGCTGTGGCGGGACCAAATTTTTGAGATACAAATGCATTGGAGTACACATAAGATGTCAGGACATCCGATGCACCTCCCGGTCCCCCCTGCGTCATAACCCAAACCAAATCAAAAGCACGAAGATCGTTTGTGACCGTCAAAATTGCCAGCGTCACAAATGTGGGGATCATATGTGGAATAATGACATACCGCAGACGTTTCCACTGTGATGCTCCATCCATCTGGGCCGCCTCTAGCTGGTCTTTGGGTAACATCATAATATTGGCATAACAGATCAGCATATTGAAAGGAATGGTTCTCCATATCCATGTTACGATGATAGACGGCAATGCCGTGCCAATCTGCGAAAGCCAGGGCTGTGCCAGATTTCCCAGCCCGATCATCTCAAGCACTTGGTTAAGCGGGCCAATAGTAGGATCGTAAATGATTCTCCATATACAGCCGATGACTACCATTGAAATTAAATATGGGATAAACAATGCAGTGTTAAAAAATCGTTTCATACGGATTCCCTTAAACAACACATAAGCCAAAATAAACCCGATTGTAATCGAAAATATCAAGTCACAGCCAATTAATTTGAATGTATTTCCAAATGCACGGTAAAACTGTTCATCCTGCAATACATTTATGTAATTTTTTAATCCCACAAATTTTGTCAGTTCTCCATACCCTTTATATTTATAAAGACTAATACGGAATGCATTCGCAAAGGGAACAAACAAAAAAACTGCTAAAATAATAAATGTCGGTAATATGAGCAGATAAGCAGGAATACTTTCCTTCAATTCCTGCCAGAGACTCGGTTTCTTTTTTATATTCATAATATACCCTCTTTCTTTTCAAAATACATATCATGCCTTTGGGTCTTTCTCCTGATTCTGAGCATAAAACGAGGCCGCCAGCCGATGCCAGCCGCCCCGTCAAAGCTTTATTCTTTGTCCTGCAGATATGAGTCGTACATACTTTGTAGCTTGGTTGATACATCATCCAGTGTAATCTGATCGAGCAGATAGTTCGGAATCAGATTGTCTTTAAATTCCGTATTGATTTCTGTTGTAACGTTTGTCGGCACAAAAATGTCCGGGCAGAATCCATTGTCAGCAGCTTTCTGATATCCTGCGAGAATTGTATCAAGTTCAGGATCACGCTCTACATCATTGAGTCCTGAGTTGGAATATTTTAATCCCTCATCTGTCTCAAAATTCGTTTTAGATGTCAGATATTTAACCAATCTTACGGAAGCCTCTCTTTGTTCTGTGTCTGCACTTACAGCAAAGATGTTACTTGCCCCTCCCAATGATCTGGAAGGAAGACCTGCAATCCCCGGAAGCGGAAATGTTGCAAGTGACATGCTTTCCGGTGCATTTGACATGATGTATTCTAATTTGTCAGGTGCAATTAATACTTGTGCCAGTTTTCCTTGAAGGAATAGCTGCGCAGTTGTATCTAGATCCGATGTCATGAAATTCTCCGGAAGATATCCCTTATCCCACATTTCTTTATAGGATTCCATTCCTTTTTCTACTGATTCTGTATGAAATGTCATGCCACCATCTTCAAATTTCAGTTCTTTATCTTCAATCTCCGCTCTACAATATTGATCCCAGAAGAGTCTTGCCAGCCAGTCTATACATGTGTTGGACTGTACTGAAAGTGGTGTATAGCCGCCTTTCTTAATTGCCTCATTATTTGCCATAAAGCTGTCCCAGTCTGTGGGTTCGCTAAGCCCCAGCTTCTCATACACTGCCTTATCATATAAAACCGCTATGGTTGTCATTGTAAATGGGACACCATAGTCATAAGAATCCATCTCTCCACATCCAGTGTATGCAATATGCTGAAGGCTTTCTATCAGTGCCGGAACAAATGTATCCTTCCATACCGCATCACCCTCATATGACTTATCTGCAAGATCGTCTGAAATATCCAGCAGCAGACCTTCATTTATCTGGTCGCTGTAGTATCCTGACTGGGTCCAAAACACATCCGGTACCTCATTAGAAGATGCCAATGCGGCAAACTTTGCTGAGTAATTACCTGAATCTACATAATCAAAATCAACCTCAATATCAGGATTCTGACTTTCAAATTCTTTGATCATATCCTCGTCAACCAATTCCATAGCAGACAAAAATTTGATTTTCGCTTTACCTCCATCCTTGGACTCATCCGATGTTTTGCTTTCAGAACCTTTTCCCGCTCCGCATCCTGCCAGCAAAGATACAACCATGGCTGTTGCCAACAGTACTGATAACACTTTTTTTCTCATAATTTTCTCTCCTTCACTACTTGTTTTTTCTTTTGATGATTTCATTCTAGCATAAGGCAAGTGGACTTTTCTTTGGTCCTATGGTATACTTTTCTTAGATTTTTTAAGGTGGTTTTTTTATGAAGTTACGGCAAAAATTATTTCTTATCCTTCTCTTTATGTCGCTGTTGCCGACCGTATGTCTGACTGCGGTCTCTTATTATCGTTACCAGAAAATCGAGTAGGAGGGAGTGATTAACTCCCGTCCTCTCACAGCACCGTGCGTACCGTTCGGTACACGGCGCTTTCAATAGTTGACGTGCACGGACTGATATGCTGTGACTAAATCATAAAAGCCAC
>JAQUVD010000031.1 GCA_028693555.1 Hespellia sp. | reverse complement strand
TCTGCTCAATCCTTTAGATTACTATCTAAGATAAGTTGGAATATAAGTTGTAGAGCCGTATACGAGACCCGTACGTACGGTTCAATGAGAGGGAGATAACTCTTGCAGTTATTTCTCTACTCTATTTTTATTTGTTTGGCAGAGATGAAAATATGCTATTTTTCAGCCTCTTTTCCCATTTGGGAGTTTGAGGAAATAAGTCGTGTGCGACCTTCTACTTTGACTAAAGAGGATAGCTCTTTTATTGCGTTATTTGCAATCCATACTTGAACTTTATTTCCGCTTTGTTTAAGTTCGTAAGCTAAGATAAGGGATTTTTCACAATATTCAAAGTCCCGTTTGCCAATCTCCCGTAATGCCCAAGAAACAGCCTTTTTAATATGCTCATGGTCATTTTGTGAAAAATCGAATATCATTTGTAGATATTTATCTAATGTGTCATCAGTAATTTTTTTATCGTGAATTGCTGATGAAGCAATAAGCGTAAAAGCTGCACGCTTTTTATATGTATGTGATGAAGTTACCCATTTATCAATGAATTGGTAATATTCATTCATCTTAATAATAAGATTTTTACATAAATGATCACATAAATCCCATGAAGCTGTATCTGCCATCATGCGTTCAATATCGTCAAGTGATACAGTCTTTTTATCAAATAATAGGACAGCCAACAATTTTGCTTCATGATAACCCGTGTTCCAAAGTTCCCATGCCAAGTCATTCGATTTTTCGATTTTTTTTGCAAGTTCTCGAATAGTCGCAGTTGAAACTCCTATGCTGCAACTTTCTGGTATGCCCATTCTGATTACATTTTTTCTATATTGTTCTGATGAACGAGACTTCATTTGTTCTAAAATTGTTTGGCAAGTCATATCATCATCCTTTCAACGTATTGGTTACTAAACAAAATTATTTTTATCTTTGAAATTGTCATGCGGAAACTCCTTTCCTATTTTTTATTGAAAGCCAGAACTCATATTTAGCGTGTTGAGGATCAGCCAGAAAATATCGCTCAATATCTGGCGCATCGCCATAATCATATCCTGAAAATGGAAGCCATTCTGTAACAATGCGTCTCTCTAAATCTTGTAGAGTTATATTTGTTCCTTCGCCTGAAAATACAGCCCACATTGAAGCGGGGATAATATATTCTTCGTATTTTTCATTTAATGGTAACGAACTAGAAACCGCAATATAATATTTCCAAATTTTTCGATTTCCACAAGCGGTTATTCCAAGTAACTCATGTGGCTCACAGTTGTTCAAACCCAACAATTCGCTAACGATGCCATTTTCTACGGCATTATCCCAAAAGTCGGGAACTGTTTTGAAGTTGTTTTCCATTTCTCTATCCAAATACTTTGAGTATCCAATAATGCGAAAAGCACCTTTTTCTTCAACTCTATAAGTTAATTCATCTGCACCTCTAATTGTAAGATCAAAACTTAATGGTGGATAAGATTTTAATTTTGCACCTTCTTTTTTGACTTCAGAAGGTAATATGTCATGTGTATTCTGAAACGCCCGACTAAAAGCAGTCGGCGAAGCATATTGGTATTTGAAAGCTACGTCAATTATTTTTTCTCCATTTTGTAAATCAACCGCCGCTAGCGACATCCTCCGTCTACGAATGTATTTAGATAAAGGCACATCATTCATAAAAGCAAACATTCGCTGAAAGTGATATGTAGAGCAGCAAACGATTTTTGCCAATTCATCATAGCTGATTTTTTCGGTCATGTGTTCTTCAATATAATTTATTACTTGATTTAATTGTGTAATATAGTTCATGTGCTACCTCTTGTATTATAAAGATAATCTTTCAAATATACCTCGCAAATCATGCACAAAAATGTATGCTACATATGGATGAGTGTATGATTCAAAAGTCTGTTTCTTGTTTTCTCCTGCCATCAACAGGCTTGATTGCCTCTTTAGGAATTAACCAAACAGATGCAATTTTCACAGCACCGGGTATCCTGCTATTTATACATCATTAACAACATTTCCCTCAATGTCAAATATTAAAGCAATAGTACCTTGAAAGGCGATAGGTACAACATAAGGAAGTTTTGCATAAAACCCAAGGTGGTAGTCACCCACAAAAGGCTTTAATTAGTTTGTTTAACTATTATACACTTTAGCTATTATTTTATCTCGATAAAGTTATGTAGTCAATGAACTTCGAGACAACCAATTTTTCGTGCAATGCTTGGAAAGGTCAGCCTTTCAAGACGAAATTTTATAATTTGGATACGAAAGCACTAAAACACCCGATGTGGGAGGTAGAATTCTTCCACACAAATCCCCGATCACCCGCATAAATAAGAAAAATAAAAAAATAATTATAAAATTAGCACTCGTGCTTGACGAGTGCTAATTTTTGTGTTAATCTTGTGTTATGAGTTATAGAACACATAAAAGAACTTGAACACAATACTCATAGAAAATAGATAGCGTAACAGAAACGATTATGAAAATGGAGGGTATGATGATGAATATTAATAAATTTACACAGAATTCGATTCAGGCATTGCAGGATGTCGAGAAGATTGCTATGGAATATGGAAATCAGGAGATTGCGCAGGAGCATCTGCTTTATGCACTGCTCATGCAGGATGACAGCCTGATCCGCAAGCTGTTAGAGAAGATGAATATTCAGCCGGAGCTGTTTCAAAACCGCACGGAACAGGCGATTGAGAAGCGTGTGAAGGTACAGGGCGGACAGTGTCAGGTTGGTCAGGATCTGAATAAGGTTCTGATTCATGCAGAAGATGAAGCAAAGCAGATGGGGGACGAATATGTTTCCGTAGAACATCTCTTCCTTGCCATGATTCAGTACGCGAGCAGAGAGATGAAGTCACTGTTCAAAGAATTTGGAATTACCCGTGATGGATTTTTACAGGTATTATCGAGCGTCAGAGGCAATCAGCGTGTCACCTCTGATAATCCGGAGGCAACGTATGACACTTTAAATAAATACGGACAGGATCTGGTGGAGAGGGCAAAAGAGCAGAAGCTTGATCCGGTCATCGGACGAGATGAAGAGATTCGAAATATTATACGAATTCTTTCCAGAAAGTCAAAGAACAATCCAGTACTTATCGGAGAGCCCGGCGTTGGTAAGACTGCGGTCGTGGAAGGCCTTGCACAGCGTATCGTGAAAGGTGATGTACCGGAAGGTCTGAAGGATAAGACTATTTTCTCACTGGATATGGGGGCGCTTGTCGCAGGTGCGAAATACCGCGGCGAATTTGAAGAACGTCTCAAAGCAGTGCTGGAAGAAGTGAAGAATAGCGATGGCAGAATCATTCTGTTTATTGATGAGCTTCATTTGATTGTAGGTGCCGGTAAGACAGATGGCGCGATGGATGCAGGAAACATGTTAAAACCAATGCTTGCAAGAGGTGAGCTTCACTGTATCGGTGCAACGACATTGGATGAATATAGACAGTATATTGAGAAGGATGCAGCGCTGGAACGCCGTTTCCAGCCGGTTATGGTGAATGAACCAACAGTGGAGGATGCAATCTCAATCTTACGTGGATTAAAAGAACGCTATGAGGTCTTTCATGGTGTCAAGATTACAGACGGTGCGCTGGTAGCGGCAGCAGTCCTTTCGAACCGTTATATTTCCGACCGGTTTCTGCCGGATAAGGCAATTGATCTTGTAGATGAAGCGTGTGCACTGATTAAGACAGAACTGGATTCGATGCCGACAGAGCTGGACGAGATGAATCGCCGGATTATGCAGCTCGAGATTGAGGAGACAGCGCTGAAGAAAGAGGATGACAGACTCAGTAAAGAGCGTCTGGAACGCCTGCAGAGTGAACTGGCAGAGTTGAGAGAATCCTTTGCAGGCAAGAAAGCACAGTGGGATAATGAAAAACACAGTGTAGAACATGTGCAGAAGATTCGTGAAGAGCTGGAACAGACAAATCGCGAAATTGAAAAAGCAAATCAGGAATATGACCTGAACAAAGCGGCAGAATTGCAGTATGGCAAGCTCCCACAGCTCCAAAGACAACTGGAAGAGGAGGAAGAGCGCGTCAGAACCAAAGAACTTTCACTTGTGCATGAAAGTGTGGACGAGGATGAAATTGCACGTATTATTTCAAGATGGACCGGTATTCCGGTTGCAAGATTAAATGAAAGCGAAAGAAGTAAGACACTGCATCTTGCAGATGAGCTTCACAAACGTGTAATCGGGCAGGATGAAGGTGTGGAACTGGTGACGGAGGCAATTATCCGTTCAAAGGCAGGCATCAAAGATCCGACAAAACCAATCGGTTCGTTCCTGTTCTTAGGACCGACCGGAGTTGGTAAGACAGAGCTTGCCAAGGCATTGGCACAGAGTCTCTTCGATGATGAGAGCAACATGGTGCGTATCGATATGAGTGAATATATGGAGAAGTATTCGGTATCACGTCTGATCGGAGCACCTCCGGGATATGTCGGGTATGATGAAGGCGGTCAGTTGACCGAGGCTGTTAGAAGAAAGCCGTATTCGGTTGTTCTCTTTGATGAGATTGAGAAAGCACATCCGGATGTATTTAATGTACTTCTGCAGGTGCTTGACGATGGACGCATCACGGATTCACAGGGACGCACAGTCGATTTTAAGAATACCATTCTAATTATGACATCGAACATTGGAGCTAATTATCTTCTGGAAGGAATTGCGGAAGATGGCACGATGAACGAAGAGAATGAGTCCATGGTCATGAATGAACTTCGCGCACATTTCAGACCGGAGTTTTTGAATCGTCTGGATGAGATCATTATGTTCAAACCATTGACGAAAGACAATATTTATGCCATTATTGACCTATTAATAGAAGATATCAATCATCGTCTGGTGGAGAAAGAGATTTCCATCGAACTCACAGAGAGCGCAAAACAGCTGATTGTGGATGGCGGATATGATCCGATGTATGGAGCAAGACCGCTCAAGCGTTATCTGCAGAAGAATGTAGAGACACTTGCAGCAAGACTGATTCTTGCAGGGGACGTAGTAAGTGAAGACGTGATTGTGATTGATGCACCCGATGGCAGATTAGAGGCAGGAGTCAGAGGACAGATTGTAAAGATATGATGACACCAATTATATTTCATATTGACGTGAATTCAGCATTTCTGAGCTGGACTGCGGTAGAACAATTGAAGCATGGAGCGGAGGTGGATCTGCGAACCATACCGGCGATTATTGGCGGAGACCAGAAGTCCCGCCACGGTATTGTACTCGCAAAATCCCTTCCGGCAAAAACATACGGCATTCGCACGGGGGAACCTGTTGCGAATGCCTTATCTAAGTGTCCGAATTTGATATCTGCGAAACCGGATCACGAAATGTACCGACAGAAAAGCCGTGAACTGATGGAGTATCTCAGGTCGTATACACCGGATATTCAGCAGGTCAGTGTGGATGAATGTTATATGGATTTTACCGGCATTGCATCGGAATATGACACACCACTTCAGGCGGCATTGCAGATTAAGGACGGTGTGCGGGATCAATTTGGCTTTACAGTCAATATTGGCATTTCCTCCAATAAACTGCTTGCAAAGATGGCCTCTGATTTTGAAAAGCCGGATAAGGTGCATACATTATTTCCGGATGAGATTGAGGAAAAGATGTGGCCGCTTCCGGTCAGTGAGCTTTTTATGGCGGGGAAGTCGAGTGTGGTGACACTTCGAAATCTGGAAATTCGTACCATTGGTGATCTGGCAAAAGCTGATGTCAATATTGTCAAACTCCATTTAAAAAAGCATGGAGAAATGCTGTGGCAGTTTGCGAATGGAATTGGAGATACACAGGTGCGCTCTGATGACAGGGAGGCAAAAGGGGTTGGAAATTCAACAACGCTGCACAAAGATGCGCAGACGGCCAAGGAAGCAAAGCAGATTCTGCGCGCTCTGGCAGAAAGTGTGGGCAGACGGCTTAGAAAAGCGGATCAAAAGGCAAATATGGTCAGTACACAGATTAAGTATGCAACCTTTCAGAAGGTGTCACATCAAAAGCAGCTAATGAAAGCAGCAAATGCAGATGAAGTCATCTATCAGGCGGCGTGTGAACTTTTCGATGAAGTGTGGGACGGTCAGCCGATCCGCCTGCTTGGAATTCGCTGCTCAAAGCTGGTGGATGAAGCGGAGCCGGAGCAATTAAGTCTATTTGGATTGCAGATGATAGAAGGAGAGAAAAGAGGAACATGACAAAAACGAAGAATTATAATATTGAGATATTACGGGCACTGTCCTGCGTATTGGTTCTCGCAATCCATGTATCGAATTACTATTGTCGTGGTTATGGCGAAATCACGGACGGTGAATTTTTATTCTCTGTAATCATTGACACATTTGCGCGATTAAGCGTTCCCTGCTTTTTCATGGTAAGCGGTGCGCTTCTGCTTGGACGGGATGAAAAGCTGCCTCATCATGCTGCGAGAATCAAGAGATTCTTTGTTATCCTTATTTTCTGGAATCTCGTTTATTATTTCCACAATATATTTTATATGGGGACGGAGGCACATTTGTGGAAGCTGATCTATGAACCGATGGAGGCGCATCTTTGGTATTTGTATGCGATGATTCCCATCTATCTTGTCCTGCCGTTTTTTCAGATTATGTTTCGCGGAATGAATGTGAAGCTGGACCGTGCTTTTATGGCACTGTCGTTGGCGATGATTTTTATCATGTATCTCTCAACCTTCGCCAGTGAGGAATTGTATTTCGATCTTCCTCTCATTGGAGACCGTTCTTACGCTGTGTATTTTGTTGCCGGATATATGGTGCAAAAGTACCGGAAGCGGATCCGGCAGCCGGGGTGGATGTTTCTGATGCTGTTTTTGATTACGAATATGGTAAATATCATTGGCACGATTGCGCTCAGTCATCAGACAGGAGATTTTTTCGAACGTCTCCTAGAGTATGGGAATCCTCTGATCTTCGGTGGATCGGTCGCATTTTTTATATGGATTCTGCAAATGCAGGATGGCAGTATTGCACTTTCGGAAAGAACAAAGAGATTCATGGATGTGTTTGGTCCCTGTACACTTGGAATTTATCTGATTCACATCCTGTTTTTGGACAATTATAAGAAATATGTCGATGTAATCCGTCTTTCGGCATGGATTGCCATTCCGGTGGTTGTGCTGGGGCTGCTGCTTCTTTCCTATGCCAGTGTTTATTTGATTCGGAAAATTCCATACCTTCGAAACGTTGTCTGATTTCCGAAGATGTGGTATGATTTTAAGTAATATTTTTGGAAAACTGATAAGAGAAGAAGCTTATGGAGGAAATGAATATGAAATTAAATAAATTGCTGGAAAGACTCGAATATACAGTTACGCAGGGAAGTGATGAGATCGAGATTACCACACTGATAAATGATTCAAGAAAAGTTGAAGAAGGTTCCGTCTTTGTCTGTATCAGCGGCGCAGTCGTAGACGGGCATGATTTTGTGAAAGATGTCACTGCAAAGGGTGCAAAAGCATTGATCGTGGAGCGCGAGGTAGAGGCACCGGCGGATGTGACCGTCATTCGCGTAGAAGATACAAGATATGCACTTGCACTTACTTCAGCGGCGTACTTCGGCTATCCGGCTGAGAAGCTGAAGGTCATTGGAATCACTGGAACGAAGGGAAAGACAACGACCACATATATGATCAAATCGATTCTGGAGGATACGGGACATAAAGTCGGACTCATCGGAACAATCGAGGCGATTATCGGTGAGAAGAAGATTCCGGCAGCGAATACAACTCCGGAATCTTACATGATCCACAAATATTTTGCAGAGATGGTAGAAGCGGGCTGTGACAGTGTAGTGATGGAGGTGTCCTCACAAGGTCTGATGCTTCACAGAACGGCAGGGATCCTATTTGAAATCGGTATCTTTACCAACCTTGGAAAAGATCACATTGGACCGAATGAACATGCGGACTTTGAGGATTATAAGAGATGCAAAGGCATGTTATTTAAGCAGTGCAGACTCGGAATCGCAAATGTAGATGATCCATATTTTGAAGATGTATTTCAAAACGCGACATGCAGGACAGAGACATTCGGATTTTCAGAGAAGGCAGACCTTCGTGCAACCGGGACGCATCTGGTATCAGAACCGGGATATCTGGGGGTTGCCTATCATGTATCAGGGCTGATGAATTTTGATGTGGAGATTGACACACCGGGAACATTCAGTGTCTACAATTCATTGACCGCAATCGCAGTCTGCAGACATTTTGATGTGCCGGTCGAGATTATTAAAAGAGCACTCAAAAAGGCACAGGTCAAGGGACGCATCGAGATGATCAAGGTATCAGATAAATTTACACTGATGATTGATTATGCACATAATGCAATGAGTCTTGAGAGTCTTCTCACAACACTGAAAGAATATAACCCGAGCCGTCTGGTATGTCTGTTCGGCTGTGGCGGCAATCGCTCCAAGGACCGCCGCTATGAGATGGGAGAGGTGTCAGGAAGACTTGCAAATCTGACAATTATTACATCGGATAATCCGAGATTTGAAGAGCCGCAGGATATCATCGATGACATCAAGATTGGTATGGCAAAGACAGAGGGCGAATATGTAGAAATCTGTGATCGCAAGGAAGCAATCAAATACGCCATAGAACATGGACAGACGGGCGATGTTATCGTGCTCGCAGGAAAAGGACACGAGGACTATCAGGAAATCAAAGGTGTGAAGCACCACATGGATGAAAGAGAACTGATTGCAGAGGTACTAGAAGAACTCCGCGGTTAGGGTTGAAGTTACAAGAAAATTAGAGGTTTATATGTACGCAAATATCATTGTTGATATTACACATGAAAAACTGGATAAAATATTTCAATACAGCATCCCCCCCGAACTGGAGGAGGTGCTGCAAGTTGGTATGGAGGTCGTGATTCCGTTTGGTCGTGGCAACCGGGAGACAAAAGGGTATCTGGTTGGTTTTGCACAAAAGTGCGACTATGATCCATCGAAAATTAAACCGATTTTACACGTGGCAGAAAAGAGTGTGGCGATGGAAGCAAAGATGGTTGCACTTGCCGCGTGGATGAAGGAATACTACGGCGGTACGATGATTCAGTCTTTAAAGACGGTACTTCCGATTAAAAAGCAGGAAAATGCAAAAGTAAAACGCCGCGTGCGTCTCCTGCTAGGCGAAGCGGAAGGAAAAGCGAAGCTTGATTTTTATCTGCAAAAGAATCAGCGGGCAAGAGCAAGACTTTTGGCAGCCTTGTTGGATGATGGAAGTCTGGAATACGAATTAGTTACAAAGAAACTCAATATCAGTCTTCCGGTGATCCGGGCGCTGGAGGAGCAGGGTGTGCTTGTGCTTGAGTCAGAGCAGGTCTACCGCAATCCGGTTCAGGGACAGCAGAAGGAAGCGCGGACCCTGATTCATACAGAAGAGCAGAGCGGTGCAATTGATCTGTTCTGGAAGGATTATCAGGCAGGCATTCGAGGAACGTACCTGATCCACGGTGTGACCGGAAGCGGCAAGACGGAGGTATACATTGAGATGATTGCCCGCGTGATTGCGCAGGGGAGACAGGCAATTGTTCTGATTCCGGAGATTGCACTGACCTATCAGACGGTGATGCGCTTTTACAAATGTTTTGGTGACCGTGTATCGATTATGAATTCAAGGCTGTCTCAGGGGGAACGATATGATCAGATGATGCGGGCAAAGGATGGGAAAATAGATGTGATGATCGGACCGCGTTCCGCTCTTTTTACACCATTTCCGAATCTGGGCCTGATTGTGATTGATGAGGAGCATGAGACAACTTATAAAAGTGAGCAGGTACCCCGTTATCATGCCAGAGAGACGGCAGAGGCAAGAGGGCGGATGGAAGATGCATCGGTGCTTCTTGGATCGGCGACGCCGTCACTGGAAGCATCCTATCGTGCAAGAAGTGGAGAGTATACGCTGCTTCCGATGAAGAACCGTGCACAGATGCAGGAGCTTGCAACGGTCTATACGGTGGATCTTCGCGAGGAACTGCAGGAAGGAAACCGCTCTATCATCAGCAGGAAACTGCATGAGCTGATTGAAGACCGTCTGCAGAAAAAAGAACAGATCATGCTCTTTATTAACAGAAGAGGCTATGCGGGATTTATTTCCTGCAGATCCTGCGGTTACGTGGTGAAATGTCCGCACTGTGATGTGTCACTGTCATCCCATCGCAACGGAAAGCTGGTCTGCCATTACTGTGGATATGAACAGCCGAAGATGAAGACCTGCCCGGAGTGTGGTTCTGTGCACATCGGGGAATTTCGTGCGGGAACACAGCAGATCGAAGATCTTCTGAAAAAGGAATTTCCTGCTGCGCGGGTTCTTCGGATGGATATGGATACGACGAAAGAGAAGGACGGACATGAGAAGATTCTGTCAGCTTTTGCGAATGAAGAAGCGGACATTCTGATTGGAACCCAGATGATTGTAAAAGGACATGATTTTCCGAATGTGACGCTCGTTGGCGCGCTGGCGGCGGATATGTCGTTATATTCGGATGATTACCGTGCGGGGGAGCGTACGTTTCAACTCCTCACACAGGCGGTGGGAAGAGCAGGAAGAGGCCAAAAACATGGCGAGGCTGTGATTCAGACATACAGTCCGGAGCATTATGCGATCACCTGCGCCGCGAAGCAGGACTATGAAAGCTTTTATGAAGAAGAGATCGCCTATCGTGATCTGATGGGATATCCGCCGGTGCATAACCTTCTGGCAGTATTGCTCGCGTGTGAGAATGAGCAGCTTCTCGAAACGGCAGCAAAATATTTGAAAGAATATGCGGCTCGTATTAATCGAAATGAAACAATGCGGATCATCGGACCGGCCAGTCCGGGAGTCGGAAAAATAAATGATGTATATCGTAAGGTTATTTATCTAAAAGACGAAAAATATGATACACTAATAGAAATGAAAAATAAGCTGGAACAATATATCGAGATTAATTCCGGATTTAATAAAGTAAGGATACAATTTGACTTTAATCCGATGAATGTATTTTGATTTGTTTCAGATGAGAACGATAGAAGGAGAAGATAAAAATGGCAATACGTGAAGTAAGAGAAATGGGAGATGATATTTTAACAAAACCTTGTAAGGATGTGACGAAGATGACGCTTCGTACCAAAATCCTGATCGAGGATATGCTGGATACGATGTATGAGGCAATGGGTGTCGGACTTGCAGCACCGCAGGTTGGAATCCTGAAGAAAATCGTAGTCATCGATGTGGGAGAAGGTCCTGTCGTAATGGTAAATCCGGAGATTATTGAATCAAGCGGTGAGCAGACCGGAGATGAAGGATGTCTGAGCCTTCCGGGCAAAGCAGGACAGGTGACCCGACCGAATTATGTGAAAGTGAAGGCACTGAATGAAGAGATGGAAGAAGTGATTCTGGAAGGAGAAGGTCTGCTGGCGAGAGCGATGTGCCATGAGGTGGATCATCTGGCTGGGAAGATGTACGTGGATCTGGTAGAAGGAGAACTTCATGATGTGAATTATGAAGAGGAGGAAGAAGCGTAGATGAAAGTAATCTTTATGGGAACACCGGATTTTTCGGTTGGAACTTTAGAGGCACTCATCGCGGCGGGACATGAGATCTGTCTTGTCGTGACACAGCCGGACAAGCCGAAGGGTCGTGGGAAAGAGATGCAGTATACACCTGTAAAACAGGCGGCTGTGGCACATGGAATCCCGGTTTATCAGCCAATTAAGATTCGGGAAGCGGCGTGTATTCAGGAACTGAGAAAGTATGATGCAGATATCATGGTTGTGATTGCATTTGGACAGATTCTTCCAAAAGAGATTCTGGACATGACGCCATATGGCTGCGTCAATGTACATGCATCACTGCTTCCAAAATATCGCGGTGCGGCGCCAATCCAGTGGTCTATCATTGATGGGGAAACAGAGACCGGTGTGACGACTATGCAGATGGATGTCGGCTTAGATACCGGAGATATGCTGCTAAAGAGTGTTGTGCCAATCGAAAAGATAGAGACCGGTGAGTCACTTCACGATAAACTTGCAGCAGCAGGCGCCAAGCTGTGTGTCGAGACACTGGCGGCGCTTCAGGCAGGAACTGTCACGCCTCAGAAGCAGGGAGAGATGACAACCGAGTATGCCCGTATGTTAGATAAGAAATTAGGCAATATTAACTGGACAAGGTCTGCAGCAGAGATCGAACGACTGGTGCGTGGCCTGAATTCATGGCCAAGTGCTTATACACACATGGATGGAAAAGTAATGAAGATCTGGCAGGCAGATGTTGCGGACAGCACATCGGATGCAGTGCCGGGAACGGTTATTTCTGTGAATAAGAATGATTTTGCAGTTCAGACGGGTGATGGCGTACTTCTTGTGAAGCAATTGCAGATGCCGGGCAAGAAACGAATGGATGCGGGAGCATTTCTGCGAGGATACCAACTGGCGGAAGGAATTATCTTAAGAGAATCATAAGTATTCTTAAAAAAGTATGAAGATCATACTATTTTCATATTTTTCCGCTATAATCAGAGAAACAATAAAAAGGGGAGGCAGGTAATATGTTCTATTTTGACAATACTTATATATTAGTCCTGATTGGTGCGGCAATCTGTATGCTGGCATCGTCGAAGGTGAAATCAACATTTAACCGCTATGCGCAGGTGCGTAACCATGCAGGCATGACAGGAGCACAGGCAGCAGCCAGAATCCTGCAGATGGGGGGATTGGGTGATGTACGTGTACAGCATGTTTCGGGAAGTCTGACCGATCATTATGATCCAAGAACCAAGGTTGTGAATTTGTCAGATGCCACATACAATTCGGCATCGGTTGCCGCGGTTGGTGTTGCGGCACATGAATGCGGACACGCCCTTCAGCATGCACACGGTTATGTTCCGCTTCAGATTCGAGGGGCACTCGTACCGGTTGCCAACATCGGATCCATGGCAGCATGGCCACTTATCATTGTCGGTTTCTTTTTGAATGGCAATTCGTCCATGTTCTTCATCAATCTGGGAATTTGGTGTTTTGCACTCTCTGTATTGTTCCAGCTTGTGACATTGCCGGTAGAGTTCAATGCGTCGCACAGAGCAATCGGGATCTTAGGTGACAGCGGGATGCTTTATCCGGAAGAGGTGGATGGAACGAAGAAAGTATTATCAGCAGCGGCACTCACCTATGTGGCAAGTGCGGCAGCATCGATTCTGCAGCTGCTTCGTTTAGTGATGATAGGAGAACGTAAAAGATGAGTAAAGCCGTAAGTGAGAGAGAACTCGTACTGGCTGTGTTACTGGAAGTGAC
The DNA here is from genome assembly GCA_028693555.1 of Hespellia sp. Taxonomy (GTDB): domain Bacteria; phylum Bacillota; class Clostridia; order Lachnospirales; family Lachnospiraceae; genus Hespellia. The sequence goes on along the minus strand of JAQUVD010000031.1, from coordinate 30,419 downwards.
CAAAGAGAACACATACAGTCACATTGCACTTCGAGGGGTGCTGGACAAGTATCAGTATTTGGATAAGAAAGAGCGTGCCTTTATCACCCGTGTGAGTGAAGGCACGCTGGAACATATGATAGAGATTGACTATATCATCAATCAGTTTTCTAAGGTCAAAGTGAATAAGATGAAACCGGTAATCCGGAATATTATTAGGAGCGCAGTCTATCAATTGAAGTATATGGACAGCGTTCCTAATTCTGCTGTATGTAATGAGGCTGTCAAGCTTGCGCAAAAGAAAGGATTTGCAAGTCTGAAAGGATTTGTAAATGGTGTACTGCGCAACATTGCAAGGAATCTGGATACAATCAAGTATCCGGATGAGTCGAATCTGAAAGACTACCTTTCCATCCGTTATTCTATGCCGGAATGGATTCTGACAAAATGGCTGAAGGAGTATGATCGTGAAACCGTGGAGAAGATGCTGCAGGACTTTCAGTCTGAAAAGCCAACAACAATCCGCTGCAATCTTCATAAGCTTTCCGTGGAAGAACTGATTCAGAAATTAGAGTCAGAGCAGGTGAAGGTGGAAAGGCACCCATATCTGCCATATGCACTTGAGATATCAGAGTATAATTACCTTGGTGAGCTGCAGAGCTTTCAGGATGGAGATTTTACGATTCAGGATATCAGTTCAATGATGGTCAGCGAGATCGCAGATCCGAAGAAAGAGGATTATATCATTGATGTATGTGCTGCACCGGGCGGAAAGTCACTACATCTGGCAGATAAACTGGATGGAAGCGGTCATGTAGAAGCAAGAGATCTGACGGCATATAAAGTGGAATTGATTCAGGAGAATATAAAAAGAACTGGGATGACAAATATTGAGGCGGTGCTTCAGGATGCAACAGTGTTTGATTTGGCGTCAAAAGAAAAAGCGGATCTTGTGATTGCGGATATCCCATGTTCCGGACTTGGAGTGCTGGGCAAGAAGACAGACCTGAAATATAAGGCAAGTCCGGAGGAGATTCAGAATCTGGTGTGCCTGCAGAGAGAAATTTTAAAGACAGTCCACACCTATGTAAAACCGGGTGGAATCTTACTATACAGCACCTGCACCATCAGCCGGGAGGAGAATATGGATAATGTGGAATGGTTCCTGAAAGAATATCCCAAATTCAGGCTGGCAGATATCAAACCAAATCTGTGTGAAGAGTTAAAGCAGGCAGTGATACAGGAAGGGTGCATTCAGTTTCTGCCGGGAGTACAGCAGAGTGATGGATTCTTTATTGCAAAATTCATAAGGGGATAAGCGGTGAAAAAAGATATTAGATCTTATACATTTGAAGAATTACAAAATGAAATGGAATTGCTGGGGGAGAAGAAATTCCGCAGCAGTCAGATTTACGAGTGGCTTCATGTAAAGCTGGCTGACAGTTTTGAAGAGATGACGAATCTTTCCAAGCCGCTTCGGGAGAAGCTGGAAGCGGAGTATACAATCTGGCCTCTTGAGATGCTGGAACGGCAGGTGTCGGAATTGGATGGAACGAACAAATTTCTCTTCCAACTGCAGGACGATCATGTTGTGGAAAGTGTATTGATGAGATACAAGCACGGGAATTCCGTCTGTATTTCCTCACAGGTTGGCTGCCGGATGGGGTGCAGATTCTGTGCATCCACGATTGGCGGGTTAGAGAGAAACTTGAGCGCATCCGAGATGGTGGGACAGATTTATCAGATTCAGAAGATCTCAGGAGAACGAGTTCATAACGTAGTTGTGATGGGAACCGGAGAACCGCTGGATAACTATGATAATTTCTTGGAATTCATCCGGATTCTGACAGATGAACATGGCCTGAATATCAGCCAGAGAAACGTGACTGTCTCTACGTGTGGTATTGTTCCGAGAATCAAAGAGCTTGCAAAAGAGAATCTCCAGATTACCCTTGCTCTGTCACTTCATGGAGCAACGCAGGAGAAAAGACAGAAGCTGATGCCTGTTGCGAAGCAATATAATCTACAGGAGGTTCTGGAAGCCTGCGATTTCTATTTTCGAGAAACGGGCAGAAGAATCACATTTGAATATAGTTTGGTCGCAGGTGTCAATGACGCAGCGGAGGATGCAAAAGAACTGATTGCAATCTGCAGCCCTCGCAACTGTCACCTGAATTTGATTCCGGTTAATCCAATCAAGGAACGTGATTTTGTACAGCCAAGTAGACAAAGCGCGGAAAAATTCAAAAAAAACCTTGAAAAATATGGGATAAATGTTACGATAAGAAGGGAAATGGGCTCAGATATCGATGGAGCCTGTGGACAATTAAGAAGAAAGCATGCAAAAAAGCAGAAGGATAAGGAGGAAATATGAAGACATTTTCAATTACAGATGTTGGACGAGTCAGAAATGTGAATCAGGATTACGTCTATTCTACGGATACTCCTCTGGGAACCCTTCCAAATCTCTTTATTGTTGCAGATGGCATGGGTGGTCATCAGGCAGGGGATTTTGCTTCTAAATTTACAGTGGAAGTGATTACAAAAGAGCTGCGCCAGAGCAAAGAGACTGACGTGGAGAAAGCAATCATGGCAGCCATCAAAAAGGCAAACCATGAATTGATTGAGACAGCAGAAAAAGATGAACATCTTACAGGGATGGGTACGACGCTGGTAATCGCAACAATCATCAATCAGATGATATATTTTGCAAATGTAGGAGACAGCCGGTTATATTTAATCAATAAAGGAATTACGCAGCTTACGAAGGACCATTCCCTTGTGGAGGAGATGGTAAGACTTGGAGGCATTAAGCCGGAGGAAGCAAAGCACCATCCGGACAAGAATATCATCACCAGAGCAATCGGTGCGAAAGAGGAAGTTGAGGTGGACTTCTTCGAACATCGATTGAAGAAGGGGGATATCATTTTGATGTGTACGGATGGTCTGAGCAATATGGTGGAAGATGAAGAACTGTTTCATCTGGTTCAGGGGGGCAGAGATATTGTTGAATCAGGTGAACTGCTTGTAGAGACTGCGAAGGAGAATGGTGGAACAGATAATATAGGGGTAGTATTAGTAAAACCTTGTATAGGTGAGGTGAGTATATGTTAAAAACGGGAGTATTTTTAGGAAAAAGATATGAAATAATTGAGCGCGTAGGCGCAGGCGGTATGGCGGACGTTTATAAGGGGAAAGATCACAAACTGAACCGCTATGTAGCAATTAAGGTATTAAAGAGTGATTTCCGGGCGGACGAAGAGTTTATCGGAAAGTTTCACAGTGAAGCACAGGCAGCAGCAGGCCTGATGCATCCGAATGTTGTAAATGTATACGATGTAGGAGAGGACCGGGGCCTTCATTATATGGTAATGGAGCTCGTAGAGGGAATCACACTGAAGGACTATATCGAAAAGAAGGGAAAGCTGTCTGCAAAAGAGACAATCAGTATTTCCATTCAGATGGCAACCGGGATTGAAGCTGCACATAATCAGCATATCATCCATAGAGATATCAAACCGGCGAATATCATTATTTCCAAAGAAGGCAAGGTAAAGGTAACCGATTTTGGTATTGCGCGAGCAACAACAGAAGCGAATACAATCAGTTCGAATGTCATGGGATCGGTACACTATACATCGCCTGAACAGGCAAGAGGCGGAGCAGTTGATATTAAGAGTGACATCTATTCCGCAGGTATTACGATGTACGAGATGGTCACTGGGCACGTTCCGTTTGACGGAGACTCCACGGTTTCGATTGCAATCAAGCATCTGCAGGAAGAGATCACGTCACCGGCTGAAGAAGTGCCGGAAATCCCGTATAGTCTGGAATGCATTATTTTGAAATGTACGCAGAAAAATCCGGAGAAACGTTATCAGAACGCGGGGGAACTGATTCAGGATCTGAAACAGTCACTGGTGTATCCTGATGGCGATTTTGTGACGCTCGGAGTGATGCCGGATCATTCACAGACCGTGATGATTACGCCGGATGAATTAGAACGTATCAAACAGCAGGAAGAATATGATGATGATTACGAAGACAGTGAATACGATGATGAGGAAGAGCTGGATGAGGATGTAAATCCGAAGATGGCAAAGGTGATGAAGGTTCTCATGATTGTCGTGGCGGTTATCATCGCATTTGCAGTGATTTTCATGGTTGGACGGGCAGCAGGTGTCTTTAAGATCGGCAATAAAGTCACAACATCGACGGAAGAGACGGTAAAAGTACCGGATCTGGTCGGCATGACAGAGGAAGAAGCAAAGAAAGCTTTAAATGAGAAACAACTGGGCGTGAGTCTTGCAAGAAGCGAATCTGACAAGTACGACAAAGGTGTTGTCATGGAGCAGAGGACAAAAGCGGGTGAGCGTGTGAAAAAGAATACGCAGATCACGATTGTAATCAGCACAGGAAAGAAAGCAGCAGAAGTGACGGTTCCGGATGTAACCGGACAGGATGAGGCAGCAGCGCAGAAAGCATTGGAAAATGTAAAACTTGTCGTCACATCGGCAACATCATACAGTAATAGTATGGAAGAAGGAAAAGTAATCTCAACATCGCCGGCGGCAGGTGCGACAGCAAAAGAAGGCGACAAGGTTACCATGACAGTCAGTCTGGGCGCAGAGAAGGCATCGGTTCCGAATCTGATCGGCAAATCGCAGGCAGATGCAAATGCTGCATTATCGGCAGCAGGACTTGGAACAGGCAGCGTTACGGAAGACTACAGTGATGAATATGCAGCAGGTGTCGTAATGTCTCAGGGCACTTCAGAAGGGACAAAGGTTGCGCAGGGAACAGCAATCAATTATATCGTAAGCCTTGGCGAAAAAATAGAGAACGTTACAGTTCCGACATTAACAGATGAAGCTAGTGCGGCATCGTTATTAGAGTCAGTGGGATTGAAAGTCGGAAGTCTTACAAGAAAAACAGACTCAGCATTAAAAGGAACGGTAATATACCAAAGCTATGCTCCAGGGTCCAAAGTACCAAAAGGAACGACGATTGATATCGAGGTGAGTTCAGGACCAGCAGAAACAACACCGCCAACAGATCCTGATGATGGGAGTGGAAGCACCACGAATGAATAGCAAAAAGGAAGATATATGCAGGGAAAAATTGTGAAAGGCATTGCCGGATTCTACTATGTTCATGTAGCAGAATCCGGTATTTATGAATGCAAGGCGAAGGGCGTATTTCGCAAAGAAAAAATAAAACCACTTGTGGGCGATAACGTTGAAATCGATCTATTAGATGAGACAGAAAAGCTTGGAAATATTGTGCAGATACTGCCGCGAAAGAATGAACTAATCCGACCGGCAGTAGCGAATATTGACCAGGCTCTTGTTGTGTTTGCTGTGACTGAACCGAAACCACATTTTAATCTGCTGGATCGTTTTTTGGTTATGATGGAGAGCAAAGAGATTCCGGTAGTTTTGTGCTTTAATAAAGTAGATATTGCAAGTAAGCCGGAGATTCAGGAGCTGAAAGACATTTATCAGGAATGTGGGTATCCGGTCATATTTACGAGCGCATTGGAAGATGATAAGATGGAAGACATCAAAGACGTTCTGCGAGGTCGAACAACCGCAATTGCCGGACCGTCAGGTGTTGGAAAAAGCTCGATTATCAACCTGATCCAGGAAAATATTCAGATGGAGACGGGAAGCATCAGTCAGAAGATTTCCCGTGGAAAGCACACGACAAGGCACTCTGAACTGATCACGATTAATGAGGATTCCTATATTATGGATACACCGGGATTTAGTTCCCTCTATGTCAATGATTTTGAAAAGGAAGAGCTGAAATATTATTTTCGGGAATTCGCCCCCTTTGAAGGACAATGCCGCTTTCAGGGATGTGACCATATTCATGAACCGAGCTGCGCTGTAAAAAAGGCGTTGGAAGAGGGCAGAATCCACGAAGTGCGATATAAGGATTATCTGGAAATGTATCAGGAACTTCAGAACAAAAAAAGATATTAAGAAGAGCTGGGAGAAGAACAATGAGAATGAAACTTGCACCGTCAATTTTATCGGCGGATTTTAAAGAGCTTGGAGAAGAGATTAAAAAGACAGAAGAAGGCGGAGCGGAGTATCTGCATTTTGATGTGATGGATGGGATGTTTGTTCCGAATATCTCATTTGGAGCCCCCGTGTTAAAGTCAATTCAGGGACATACAAAGCAGGTATTGGATGTGCATTTGATGGTGACAGAACCCATTCGTTATATTGAAGTCTTTGCAAAGGCGGGAGCTGATATTATCACGGTTCACACGGAGGCGTGCCAGGATCTTCAGGCAACGATTACGGAGATTCGCAGGCAGGGCGTGAAGGTAGGTGTGACAATCAAGCCTGCCACACCGGTATCTGTCGTTACACCGATTTTAGATCAGGTGGATATGGTCCTGATCATGTCAGTAGAGCCGGGCTTTGGCGGACAGAAGTTCATACCGGAATCACTGGATAAGGTACGCGAACTAAAAAAGATGATTGATGAGAGAAATCTATCCGTAGACATTGAAATTGATGGCGGTGTGACGGTGGACAATGCGGCAGAGATTGCGGAGGCGGGCGTCAATGTGTTCGTTGCCGGCTCATCTGTATTTGGCGGAGATATTGTGGCAAAGACAAGACAGTTTATGGAGATACTAATGTATTATGAATAAAGAATAGTATATTGTCGTTCTCGAAAAAAGACGTGAAGTAAGGGGAAATAAAATGATTATTCTGTGGATTCTATGTGGTCTATTTGTTATTAGTGTCATTCTGGCAGTTAAATTATTTCTTGAAAACAAAGATTTAGACGAGCTTTCCTTAGAATTTAAGAACATCACTTACAGCGATATGTGGCTACTTAGAGTTGTTGGAGCAAGAAGATAATCCTGAAATAATGAAATCATACTTTGCATAAATCCAAAATAGAACAGAATTATCAGTAACATATTAGTGAACGTCCTAAAGTATAGTGACGGTGACTTGTATGTTAATCTTAGTAATAATGGAACAATCATTTGACCGTTTCTACACAGTAGAAACAGGACGCAACTCTACGGGGTTAGGGCTGTCCATTGCGAAAACACTCGTGGAACGGATGGGCGGAAATATTCAAGCACACTATAAAAAAAACAAATTGACAATATTACTAAATTTCAAATCGAAAAGATGACTCACGATGAAAGACATTTTTATCAAATCTGGGATTGAAAATTGACTTTTTGCATAGAATATGGTATGTTCTATATAGAGAACATCTCATAGAACGTGAGTATAAAGAAAGTTCAATAGAAGATTTGGTCATAGAGCGTGACCAAGTAAAACAAAAAGAAAGCTCACTGAGAAGATAACTCCTGGAAACAGGAGTTATTTTCAGTTAAAAAACAAAGGAGAGTTATATGGCAAAAGATAAGCGGTTTGTATTTTTGTCGGATGAATTTTATTTAGAGTATCCAATTGCGAAATATCCTGAGATGGAGCAGAAAAAAGATCGTCCATATATTCAGGTTTATGTGGAAATAGATGGTGTTCAATATGCAATACCACTTAGATCAGACATCCATCATCCACATGTGCTTTGGACTGATAAGGCAAATAATTGCGGAGTTGACTTTTCAAAAGCAGTTGTGATTACAGATGAAAAATATATAGATATAACTCGAAATCCACATTTAAGACAAAATGAATTTGATGCGCTTCGAGGTAAAGACTATAAAATAAAACAAAAGATGGAAAAATACATAGGAAAGTACAAGAAAGCAAAGAAGAATCCGTCAAATCCGATTAACAGGATGTTATGTCAGTATTCAACATTACAATATTTTGAAGAATACCTTGATTTGAATTCATAAGCGGTTAGATTGTCCGGTAAAACAATCAATTAAAAGTTATGGATGGATGAATAATCCATCCATTTTTATATTGTGGTAGTTGTATAGGACTACCAAAATAAGAAAAAGTATGTTATTATTTATAACTGTATCAGGTTATTTATCCTTTCGGGGATATCGGTGATAAAGATGGAATTAACAGATCGTTAATCGTGTAGTAACAAAAATGAAAACTAAAAAACCTTGTAAAATAAGGGTTGAGAGATGGAGGATATAGAAATATGAAATTAGGAATCGTGGGATTACCAAATGTAGGAAAGAGTACATTATTTAATTCACTGACAAAGGCGGGGGCAGAATCAGCAAACTATCCATTCTGTACGATTGATCCGAATGTCGGAGTTGTAACGGTACCGGATGAGAGAATTAAAGTGCTTGGAGAGATGTACCATACAAAGAAGGTGGTTCCGGCGGCCATTGAATTTGTTGACATTGCAGGATTAGTAAAAGGAGCATCGAAGGGAGAGGGACTCGGAAACCAGTTCCTTGCCAATATCCGCGAGGTAGATGCAATCGTGCATGTAGTAAGATGTTTTGAAGACAGCAATATCGTGCATGTGGATGGAAATATCGATCCGATTCGCGATATTGAGACCATCAATTTGGAGCTGATTTTCTCTGATATCGAAATCTTAGAAAGAAGAATTGCAAAAGCAGCGAAGCTTTGCAGAAATGATAAAAAGGCAGCAAAAGAATTAGAGCTCCTGAATCGTTTGAAAGCACATTTGGAGGAAAGTAAGCTTGCAAAGAGCTTTGTGACGGATGACGAAGAAGAAAAGGAATGGTTAGACAGCTACAATCTGCTTACAATTAAGCCGGTGATTTTTGCTGCGAATGTAGCGGAGGATGACCTTGCAGATGATGGTTTGAACAATGCCGGAGTGCAGGCAGTCCGCGAATATGCAGAGAATGAGGACTGCGAAGTATTCGTAGTATGTGCACAGATTGAGCAGGAGATTGCAGAACTAGATGACGATGAGAAAAAGATGTTTTTAGAGGATCTTGGGCTTACGGAATCAGGTTTGGAGAAGTTAATCAAAGCCAGCTATCATATCCTGGGACTGATCAGTTACTTGACAGCGGGAGAAGATGAGTGTCGTGCATGGACAATCACAAGAGGTACGAAGGCTCCGGGAGCAGCAGGAAAAATCCATACGGATTTTGAACGTGGATTCATTCGTGCGGAGATTGTCAGCTATGATGATCTGATTGCATGTGGAACACATGCAGCGGCAAAAGAAAAGGGGCTTGTCAGATTAGAGGGAAAAGAGTACGTGGTTCAAGATGGAGATATTATCTTATTCCGATTTAACGTGTAGTTGTTTGCGGTAATTACTGAAATAAGTAGAAGGAAATAAGAAGGAGCGCACAAACTATGGACATGATGATTTATTTTCCACACCTTGGGATTCAACTGGAGCATGTGGGAAAATCAATTTCGATTTTTGGCTTTTCCATTGCTTATTATGGCATCATAATTGGCTGCGGAATGCTGATTGCAATTTTTATGGCGGCTCATGAAGCCAAAGTGACCGGACAGAATCAGGAGGATTACTTTGATCTTGGAATTATCGGCATTATATGTGGTGTGATTGGAGCGAGAATCTATTTTGTCATATTCTCATGGGATATGTATAAAGATAATCTGCTGGATATTTTCAATACACGCGAGGGCGGACTTGCGATTTACGGTGGAGTCATTGCCGGGGTTATCACCATTCTTGTATTTTCGAAGGTGAAGCATTTATCGGCACCGCAGATTGCAGATGTGGTTGCACCGAGTCTTCTGTTCGGTCAGATGGTTGGCCGCTGGGGGAACTTTTTTAACAGAGAAGCGTTTGGCGAATATACAGATGGTCTGTTTGCAATGCAGCTTCCACTTTCGGCTGTCAGGAATTCCGATGTGACAGATCGGATGAGAGAACATATCGTGAGTGTGGATGGAGTACAGTTTATTCAGGTACATCCGACATTCCTGTATGAATCTCTGTGGTGTCTGGCACTGCTGGTCCTTATTTTTCTTTATCGAAGACATAAGAAATTTGAGGGTGAAATATTCCTGATATACCTCTTCGGGTACGGTCTTGGACGAGCATGGATTGAAGGACTCCGTACGGATCAGCTTTGGATTCCGGGGACTGAGATTGCAGTTTCACAGGTGCTTGCAATTGTACTTGTTGTGGTATCTGGATCGCTTCTGCTGTTTTTTCGATATAGAATCAAAAAGAAAGAAGCGTTGTCCGGAACACAGAGCTCATGAAGAAGGATGGTGTGAATGAGTAAACAGAAGAGTAAAATTGAATTTCGTTATTACGAGATACCAATTGGCGAGTACATTCGCCCCCTCTTAGGGCAGGGATGGGAACAGGAATATGGAGTCGGATATCACGGTATGCTGCATTTCCATAATTATCTGGAAATCGGATATTGTTACCATGGACAGGGAGAGTTTATCATTGATGACCGGACTTACCGATACGGGGATCATATGCTGACCTGGCTTCCTGCCAATATTCCTCACACAACAAATAGCGATGACGGACATATCTGCAAATGGGAATATCTGTTTGTTGACATTGAATCATTTATCAGGAATGAGATGAATGGTGGTAAGATTGTGGCAGACGATATAATCAAAATACTGAATAAACGTGGGATGATAAATACGCGCAAGAATTACCCGATCATCGGGGATCTGATTCAAAATATTATTCGTGAGTACCGCTCAGAAGAGGCACATTATCGGGAGAGTGCAAAAGGATATCTGCGTGCACTCGTGATTGAAATGCTCAGAATAGAAGAAAAACGTGAACAGGCAAGAAGAAATGTAAGGCTGGGGCATTATGTGAAAGGTGCGATTGAATATATCGGACAAAATTATGAGAAAGACATCAAGGTTGCAGATATTGCCGCTGACTGTGGTCTTAGTGAGAGTCATTTCAGAAGAATCTTTGAAGAGAGCATGAATATGAAGCCCGTGGATTATATCAATCTGGTTCGAATTAAAAATGCGTGTGAACTGATTGAAAACGAAGATAATTCAATGAATCAGGTTGGTATTCGTGTCGGCTATCTGACACCTTCTAGCTTTAACCGCAATTTCAAACGTCTGACAGGTATGACACCACACCAGTGGAAAGTTGAAAAAGTGGACAAAGAGAGAACGAACATAAAAGGATACAAAATCAGTGCCAAGCCGGGCTGGGAAGCGTAATAGGAGAGAAATGTTTATGATAAATTACAGGATGGTTGCAGAGGTACACAAACGAAAACGAAAATCAACAAAGATACTTCAGACGGTCATTGTGATCTTAGGTGTGCTGTTTTTGTTTATGGGAATTGCATTTTCGAGAGGTCTGATGCTGCCCTGTTTTTTGATGGCGGGATTATACTTTGTGTTTCAGAGCAATGCAGAACAGGATTTTGAATACATCTATGAGAATGATATTCTGACGGTTGATGTGATCAAAGGAAAACGAAAAAGAACAACAGTCCAAGCGCTTAAGATGGACAGGCTGGAGGTTCTGGCACCTCATAATCATGAAGCGGTAGCTCAGTATCGGAAAGATGGCGGAAGTATCCATCTGAAGAAATATGACTATACTTCGTATGATGATGGGATTCCATACTATACGATGATCATTCTGACGGAGGAAGAAAAGAAGATTAAAATACTGTTAGATCTGACAGACGAAATGATGCAGACAATGAAACAGAAATACCCACAAAAAGTATACCTTTAAATAGAGATTCGTGTGCATATTCATTAGAAATGATTGAATATGCACATTTTTTGCATAAATTCATTCACTATTGCATCGGTTTCTTTGGTAGAATCTACCTAGTAAAACAAATAAGGGAAGCACAATTCAGATAAAGTGCACAACCCCTGGGGAAAAATGGAGGAAAAGATTATGAAGAAAAAGATTTTAGCAGTTCTGCTTGCAAGTGCAATGGTAGTTTCATTAGCAGCGTGTGGTGGAAGCGGTAGCAGCGACAGTTCAGACGGCTCGACTGCAGCACCGGTAACAAGTGATGATGAGAATACATTAACTGTCTATGCATGGGACAAGAACTTCAACATTCCGGCATTAGAGGCTGCAGCGGCTGACTACAAAGAGAATGTAAACAAAGACTTCAATCTTGAAGTGATCGAACAGTCTCAATCAACAGATGTTGAAAATGCGATTACTCTTGCAGGATCAGCCGGCGACTACAGCACACTTCCAGATATCGTATTATTCCAGGATCACTGGGCACACAAATATATTACCGATTACCCGGATGCTTTCCAGAGCATGGATGATGTAGATGTGAACTGGGATGATTTCAGTCAGGAAAAACTTTCTTATTCTATGATCGATGGAGAACATTTTGGTCTGCCTGTAGATAACGGCACGGTTATCTTTGCTTACAGAACAGATCTTTTACAGGAAGCCGGATATTCCATTGATGATGTAACAGGATGCACATGGGATAAATTCATTGAAGTTGGTGAAGCCGTATATGCTAAGACAGGCAAGTACTTGCTTTCTATGGATGGCGATGGAAATGACTTGCCATACATGATGCTTCAGGCTGAAGGTGAATCACAGTTCACAGACGGAAAACCAACATTTGCAGAGAATGAAAAATTTGTTCAGATTATTGATAAAATTGAAGAAATGATTAGCAAAAATGTATTATATCTTGCAAATGACTGGTCCGCTTACACCGATCAGACAATTACCAATGACATGGTAGCAGGTGTCATGAACGGTAACTGGATTATTCCTACCATCGAGCAGGTATCAGAGAACAGTGGAAAATGGGAAATTACTTCAATTCCTACATTAGAGGGCGGTGAAGGATATGCTTCTAACGGTGGCTCTTCACTTTATATCACAGCAAATTGTGAGAAGACGGATCTGGCAAAAGATTTCCTGACGTACACATTTGGTGGAAGCTCAGCTACATATGACAAAGCCCTTACAGATGGCGGTGTGATTACAACATGTATCTCAGCCGGACAGTCAGAGGTCTATAATGAGGGTGTGGAATACTTTGGTGGACAGCCAATCTATGCTAAGATTGTAGAGATGGGCGCAAACGTTCCAGTTATCGAACAGAGCGATTCTCACTATGGCTGCCGTAAACAGGTTGCAGCTGCAATCATTAACATCAAAGATGGTGCAAAAACAGCAGATGCTTTGAAAGAGGCACAAGAGCAAGTGAACTTTGAGATGGGTAACTAAGAGGTCCCTGTTGTGAGATAATCATTCAAATGGATACGAGGAGTTCGGTTCGCAAGGACTCCTCTTTTTTCAAGAAGGGGGATAAAACCTTGAATAAAAAGCAAAAAGGACTAAATATTCAAGCAAAGCAGCAGAGAGCCGGCTGGTATTTTCTGGCACCGGCAACCATACTGATTGCAATCATGAGTTTTTGGCCTATGATTCAGGCATTTATCATGTCGCTGAAAACTGGTTCCAGTGCGAACATGCAATGGTCAGAACCTATTTTTTACAATTACACAAGAATGTTTTCGGATAAACTGTTTATGCGTTCGATCGGAAATACATTCTTATATCTGGCAGTAGAAGTTCCAATCATGTTAATACTTGCAATTTTACTTGCGCAGATGTTGAACAACAAAGACTTGAAATTAAAAGGTCTCTTTCGAACCTGCGTATTTCTTCCATGTGCAACATCATTGGTTTCATATGCATTGATTTTCAAGTCATTATTTGCAACACAGGGCCTTATGAACAGCATTCTCGTTCACTTGGGAATTTTGGAATCGAATTTCAATTTTCTGGGAACGGCGGCGAGTGCGAAAGCAATTATTATTATCGCACTGATTTGGAGATGGACAGGATATAACATGGTATTTTATCTGGCAGGATTACAGAACATCGAATATTCTGTATACGAGGCAGCGAAGATAGATGGAGCCAATGGATGGAAGACGTTCTGGCACATCACAGTTCCGCTGCTAAAGCCAACGATTGTCATGACCTTTATTATGTCAATCAATGGTACGCTGCAGTTGTTTGATGAGTCAGTCAACCTGACAAAGGGTGGACCGGCAAACTCAACAATCACAATGTCTCATTATGTATATAATAATTCATTTGGTGATAGTACAACGAACTTTGGATATGCGGCAGCAATGTCATTCCTTATATTTGTATTGGTGGCAATTCTGGCGGCAATCAATTTGAAAGTAGGTGATACACGTGACTAAGAAGAAAAATGGTTCTGCGATTCAACGCAGATTAATTCCAACATACATATTTTTGGTGATTGTATCATTCATATCTGTATTTCCGTTTTATTGGATGATTTCCGCAGCAACGAATACATCTGTTGATGTAGCACGTGGTAAAATTTGGTTTGGGACATACGCGTTAGAGAATTTCAAGGCATTAACTGCGGCAAATGATCTTTGGGGCTCTTTGGGCAACTCATTTTTCTATGCAATTGTGCAGACGCTGCTTTGTCTGTTTATCTGTTCGCTTGCCGGATTTGGATTCGAATTATACCATGACAAGGGAAAAGACAAACTATTTAGTGTTTTATTATTAGCGATGATGGTACCTCAGGTAGCAACTATGATTCCATTATTTAAGATGATCTCATCCATGAAATTGCTCAACACCGTATGGGCATTTATCTTACCTGCGATTTCGACCCCGTTTATGATTATGATGTTCCGGCAGAATTCAAGAAATTTTCCAATCGATATCATGGAAGCGGCTCGGCTTGATGGATTGAATGAGTTCCAGATATTCTTCCGTATGTATCTGCCGGTTATGAAATCTACATATGCGGCAGCAGCTGTTATCACATTCATGAATGCATGGAATGCATATTTGTGGCCAAAAGTTGTGATGGGTCAGAAAGCGTCACAGACAATGCCGATGTTGATTGCAAATATTGCTGCGGGATATACGATTGATTACGGTGTGCTGATGATGGGTGTGCTGTTCTGCTCGATCCCAACCATGCTTGTATTCTTTATCTTGCAGAAACAGTTCACAGAAGGTATTACGGGTGCAGTAAAATAGGAGCTGCAGCTCCAAAAAACTTAATAAGAGGAGAAGACATATGAAGACATTTGATTATGGGATTGTAAAAGATCCAACCATTTTTCAGGTTCATCGTATGGCAGCACATTCAGACCATGCATATTATTCTTCTCTGTCCTCTTATGAAAGAGGAGATGCAGATTTCCGGTATTCCTTAAATGGAATCTGGAAATTTGCATATACAGAGAATTATCAAAGTGCAGTCAAAGAGTTTGCTGACATAAATTATGATTGTAAATGCTGGGCAGATATTCATGTTCCCGCACACATCCAGTTGGAGGGATATGATGCACCACAGTATGCCAATGTGCAGTATCCGTGGGATGGAAGAGAAGAGATAGAGCCGGGAGAAATTCCAGAAAAATTTAATCCGACAGCAAGTTATGTGAAATATTTTACCGTTCCGGAATCGATGAAGGGAAAGAAGCTTTTCATCTCTTTCCAGGGAGTAGAAAGTGGTATGGCATTGTGGCTCAACGGAGCCTTTGTTGGATATAGCGAGGATAGTTTTACGCCGTCTGAATTTAATCTGACTCCCTATGTAAAAGAGGGGGAAAATAAATTAGCAGTGCAGGTGTTCAAGTGGACAGCCGGAAGCTGGTGTGAGGACCAGGATTTCTTTCGATTCTCCGGAATATTCAGAGATGTGTATCTGTACACGGCACCTGAGGTTCACATCTATGATCTTAAGGTAGAGACACTGCTCGATGATGCGTACAAAAATGCGAACCTCTGTCTGGATATAGTGACAACACAAGAAGGAGTGGCCGAAATCACGCTGCTTGATGGAAATGAAGCAGTAGTCACAGCAACTACAGGGATTGATTCACAGACAACGATTTCAATTCCGGTTGCAGCGCCGATGTTATGGAGTGCGGAAGAACCGAATCTCTATGAACTCCGTATCGAAGTGAAGGATATGGATGGAAATCTGATGGAAGTGGTTTCGCAGCAGGTGGGATTTCGCAGATTTGAGTTGATAGATGCAGTGATGCATCTGAATGGAAAACGGATTGTGTTTAAAGGTGCAGATCGCCATGAGTTCAGTTCGAAGTCCGGTCGGGTCATAGGAAAAGAAGAAATCGAACTGGATATTGTTACCATGAAACAAAACAATATCAATGCCATCCGTACCAGTCATTATCCAAACAGCAGCGTATTTTACAAACTCTGTGACCAATATGGAATCTATGTTATGGATGAGACAAATCTTGAAACACATGGAACGTGGGACCCTGTTATGACAGGTGAAAAAGACCCTTCCTTTGCGGTGCCGGGGGATCGTGAGGACTGGCAGGAGCTGGTGCTTGACCGGGCTCGTTCGATGTATGAACGGGATAAGAATCATGCGTGTATTTTAATCTGGTCATGCGGCAACGAATCTTATGGTGGGAAGGACATCTATGAGATGGCACAGGCTTTCCGCAAATGGGACGCAAACAGGCTGGTGCATTATGAAGGAATTCAGAATGACTATCGTTATCGGGACAGCACAGATATAGAGAGCTGGATGTACTGGTCAGTGGCACAAATCAGAGAATTCCTGAAAAATCACAGGGATCGTCCGGCAATTAGCTGCGAATACACACATGCAATGGGTAATTCCTGTGGAGGTATGGAAAAATATACCAATCTGACAGATGAAGACAGGCTCTATCAGGGGGGGTTTATCTGGGATTATATTGATCAGTCAATTACAAAAAAGAACCGGTATGGAGTGGAATTTCAGGCATATGGCGGAGACTTTGCTGACCGTCCATGTGATTACAATTTCAGTGGAAACGGTATTGTCTATGGGAAGGACAGATCACCATCACCGAAGATGCAGGAAGTAAAATACAATTACCAGAATATAGCCGTGTCCTTTGACGAACATGAGATTGAAATCTGGAATAAGAATCTCTTTACAAACACCGACGCATATGACTGCTTTGTCCTGCTGGAGAAAAATGGACATCAGGTAGAGGAAGTACTTTTAAAGACCTCCGTAGCCCCGTTAACAAAAGAACGAGTGAAATTACCGATAACGGTTCCACATGACGGGAATGAATACATTGTAACGGTATCCTTCCGATTAAGTGAGGATACGGCGTGGGCAAAGAAGGGGCATGAAGTTGCATATGGGCAGCACGTATATGAAGAGGCAGAGAGTGCACCGAAAGTATGCGAGATGCCATTAGAAGTAGCCAGAGGATTCTCCAATGTCGGTGTAAAGGGTGAGAACTTTGATGTATTATTCTCAGGCCTGCATGGTGGCCTTGTATCTTACCGTTATGCGGGAAAAGAAATGTTCCAGAGCATTCCCAAACCGAATTTCTGGAGAGCAATGACGGACAATGATATGGGAAATCTTCTGCCGTTTCGAGCCGGACAGTGGAAGCTTGCAAGTCAGTATGCAACGCATAAGATTGTAAATGAAGAAGGCTTTGTCAGTGCAACAGCACCGCTTATTGAAGAAAACACGCATTCCGTGACTGTTACGTTTACGTATCATCTGCCGACCAGGCCGCAGAGAGACTGTCTGCTTGGGTATACCGTCTATGGTGATGGAACAGTCAAAACGAAGCTGACCATGGAGGCATCTGATGAAGTGGGTACCATACCGGAATTTGGTGTGATGTTCAAGATGGATGCAGATTATGAGAATCTCGAATGGTATGGAAAAGGACCGGATGAGACATACTGGGATCGTCAAAACGCAAAAATCGGAATCTACAGAAATAAGATTCAGGATAATATGGCAAAATACTTAGTGCCGCAGGAATGTGGAAATAAGGTTGCGGTCCGCTACGCGAAGGTGACAGACCGTCGGGGACGTGGCATCCTTTTCTCAGGGAAAAATCTGAATTTCTCGGCAATGCCGTATACACCGTGGGAAATGGAAAGTGCAATGCATGCATATGAACTTCCGCCGGTTCATTATACAGTAGTCCGAGTTGCGGGTGCACAGCTTGGCATCGCGGGAGATGACTCCTGGGGGGCACGTACGCATCCGGAATATATCATTAACAACAGCAAGAAAATGGAACTGGAATTTAGCTTTAAAGCGATTTAAAAATATCAGAGAGTATAGAAACCAGAAGGAGCAGATATGATCGAGATGACAAATTTATTACATGGCGGTGATTACAATCCGGAACAATGGCTCGATTCCCCAAAAATTCTGACAAAGGATATCCAGTATATGAAAGAAGCGAAGATCAATACGGTAAGCCTGGGTATCTTTTCATGGTCCGCGCTTGAGCCAGAGGAAGGTCATTATACCTTTGACTGGATGGAAAAAATCATAAACCGCTTATACGAAAATGGAATCTCTGTCATACTTGCGACACCATCTGCTTCTAAACCAAAATGGATGACAGACAGGTATCCGGAAATCCTCAGAGTGGATGAGACGAGGCATCGGAATCTATATGGATTCCGTCACAATCATTGTTATACCTCTCCGGTTTACCGCGAAAAGATAGCGATGATCAACACAGAATTAGTAAAGCGATTCGGTCACCATCCGGCAGTCATTCTCTGGCACATTTCCAATGAATTTGGCGGAGAATGCCACTGCCCATTATGTCAGCAGGCATTTCGAAAATGGCTAAAAGACCGATATCACACAATTGATGAATTAAACAAGGGCTGGTGTACGACATTTTGGAGTCATACCTACCAGTCGTTTGATCAGATAGAAAGTCCATCGCCGCGTGGGGAGATGGCACTTCAGGGACTGACACTGGCTTGGAAACGATTTGTGTCAGACCAGACTCTGGACTATGTAAAACATGAGATCAAATCAATCCGTGAGGCAGGGTCTAAGCTTCCTGTTACCATGAATATGATGTATGATTTTGAGGGGCTAAATTACTATAAATTCGCGGACTGTCTGGATGTCATTTCCTGGGATACGTATCCGACATGGCATAAGTATCCGGATAAATTCATTGCGATGGATAATGGTATGCAGCATGATATCATGAGAAGTGTGAAAAAAAAGCCATTCCTCTTGATGGAATCCTGTCCGTCCAGTACAAACTGGCAGTCGGTAAGTAAGCTGAAAAAACCGGGACTGCTGGAGGCTGCATCACTGCAGGCCGTTGCTCACGGTTCCAACAGTGTGCTGTATTTCCAAATCAGACAGAGCCGTGGCGGCTTTGAAAAATTTCATGGAGCAGTCATTGACCACTATGGTGGAAATGATACCAGAGTATTTCAGGAAGTGAAAAAGACAGGTGAGGATCTGCTTGCATTAAACGAACTTACCCAGACGGTAATGAAATCAGAAGCAGCAGTGATCTATGACTGGGAGAACCGCTGGGCGATGGAAGGCTCAGCGGGTCCGCGTAATAAAGGGATGTTCTACAAGGAAACGGCTGAAAAATCTTACGCGGCATTTCGCAGGCAGGGATTAAATGTAGATTTGCTTGATATGGAGCAGGAGCTGGATGATTACAAGATCGTAGCAGCACCGATGCTGTATATGTTCCGGGCCGGATTTGAAGAGAAAATCAGAGCTTTTGTGGAGAAGGGCGGCACATTTATTATGACGTACTGGTCCGGGATCGTAGATGAAAATGACAGATGCTTTCTGGGCGGGACGCCCCATCAGCTCATGGATGTGATGGGGCTGAGAAGCACTGAGATTGACGGATTATATGATGGAGAAACAAACCATCTGATTCCGGAAAAGAAAGCAGGATTTTTGCAAAAAAAATCTTATCAGTGTGAACATTTATGTGAACTTCTAAAGGTGGACTCGGCAGAGATACTAATGACGTACGGTGAAGATTTTTACAGGGGAACACCGGCAGTGACGGTCAACAGATTTGGCAAAGGAAAAGCATATTATATTGGTGCAGATGTCGAGCAAATATGTTATGATGATTTGTACAGGTATGCGATATCGGAAACAACTATACAGATGCCTGTTGAGGGTGGAATTCCAGAAGGCGTAGAAGTGACAACAAGAGTCTCTAAGGAGCATGAGTATGTGCTGGTACAGAACTTTAATCAGGAAGCTGTGCACATGGATCTGCCGGAAGGGGAATGCCTTGTAGGTGATGCGTCAGATGCACTTCCGGCTTTTGGAACGGTAGTAATTAAGCGTTAGTATTTTTTGAAAAGGCTATTTTGGAAGGAGAACATGAAAAATGAAAGAGACAATGCTCAATGACTTTAGTACCTATTTTGGAGAGGGCAGAGATGTAGAAGTCTTCTTTGCACCGGGAAGGGTCAATCTGATTGGCGAACATACGGATTATAATGGGGGACATGTATTTCCATGTGCGCTGACAATCGGTACATATGCAGCAGTTCGGAAGAGAACAGACAACAAGCTTCGTTTTTTGTCTATGAATTTTAACAATAAAGCGATTATAGAATCAGATCTGAATGATCTGAAACCATCGGAAGAGGCTGGCTGGACGAATTATCCAAAAGGTGTGATGTGGGCATTTGCCGAGCGCGGAATGAAGATGGACTGCGGTCTGGATATGCTGATCTACGGTAATATCCCAAATGGTTCCGGGCTCTCATCTTCCGCATCATTAGAAGTCCTGACAGGTCTTGTTATTAAGAGTTTATATGGATTTGATAAAGTAACGATGGTAGACCTTGCGCTGATCGGACAGTATTCAGAGAATCATTTCAACGGATGTAACTGTGGAATTATGGATCAGTTTGCAAGTGCGATGGGAAAAAAGGATCACGCAATCTTCCTTGATACAAGTGATCTTACATACGAATATGCACCTGTGAAATTAGAGGGTGCCAAGATTGTCATTACCAACAGTAAAGTAAAACACAGTCTGGTTGATTCTGCTTATAACGAGAGACGCCAGCAGTGCGAAAAGGCACTGAGCGATCTGCAGGCTGAGATGGACATCGATGGGCTCGGAGACTTATCAGAAGAAGAATTCGAGCATTACCAGAACAGCATTGCAGATCCTGTCTGCAGGAGACGTGCAAAACATGCGGTCTATGAGAATCAGAGAACAATCAAAGCGGTAAAAGCACTTGAAAAAGGTGATATTACATTATTTGGTGAACTGATGAATCAGTCACATAATTCCCTTCGTGATGATTACGAAGTGTCCTGTGATGAGGTGGATTTCCTTGTGGACGAAGCAAGAAAAATAGAAGGTGTGATCGGAACGCGTATTACGGGCGGCGGATTCGGTGGATGTACAGTCAGTATCGTAAAAGACGGAGCAATTGATGAATTTCAGAAAGTGATTGGAGAAAAATATCTTGCTGAAGTCGGACATGATGCAGAATTTTATGTGGTAGAGATTGGAGATGGAGCACATGCCTTATAAATATATTCAGCAGCTGGTCTCGTACGGATGCCGCAGTGGACTCCTTACAAAACAAGACGAGATCTATGCAACAAACCTGATTCTTGACGTATTAAAACTAGAGGAATACGAGGAACCTGAAATACCAGCGGAAGAGATGGAGTTAGAGGATATTTTAAAAGGTCTCTTAGATTATGCCTGTGAGGCTGGTGTTATCGAAGACTCGATTGTATACCGTGATCTGTTTGACACCCGCCTGATGAACTGTCTGATTCCAAGACCAAGCGAAGTAATCGCTGCATTTCAAGTACATTATGAGAACTCTCCGGAGGAAGCAACGGACTATTTCTACAATTTCAGCCAGAATACAGATTATATTCGCAGATATCGTATCAAGAAGGACATCAAATGGAAGACGCCAAGTCCATACGGTGACATCGACATTACGATTAATTTATCAAAGCCGGAGAAAGACCCAAAGGCGATTGCTGCAGCCAAGCTTGCAAAGCAGAGCGGATATCCAAAGTGTCTCTTATGCCGTGAGAATGAAGGGTATGCCGGAAGAGCCAACCACCCGGCAAGAGAGAATCATAGAATCATTCCAATCACGATCAATGACAGCGCCTGGGGTTTCCAGTATTCTCCATATGTGTATTACAACGAGCATTGCATCGTATTTAACGGTCAGCATGTACCGATGAAGATTGAGAAAGCTACCTTTATCAAGCTGTTTGATTTTGTAAAACTTTTCCCGCATTATTTTCTTGGATCGAATGCAGATCTTCCAATTGTAGGTGGATCGATTCTCAGCCATGATCACTTCCAGGGCGGGCATTATCAGTTTGCTATGGCGAGTGCACCGATAGAAAAAGCCGTGACAATCCAAGGTTATGAAGATGTAGAGGCAGGCATCGTAAAATGGCCGCTTTCTGTTCTGCGTATCCGCAGCAAGGATGAGAAACGTCTGATCGAACTTGGTGAACACATTCAGCAGACCTGGAGAGGATATACGGATGAGGCGGCATTTATTTTCGCAGAGACAGAGGGAGAACCTCATAATACTGTCACGCCGATTGCAAGAAAGGTTGAGGATACATTTGAACTGGATCTCGCACTTCGCAACAATATTACAACAGGGGAGCATCCACTTGGTGTCTACCATCCACACGCAAAGCTTCATCACATCAAAAAGGAAAATATCGGACTCATCGAGGTAATGGGACTTGCAGTTCTCCCATCCAGACTGAAAGATGAGATGCAATTGCTGTCCGAATATATTCTGGAAGGAAAAGATATTCGCAGTAATGAGGTGCTTGAAAAGCATGCAGACTGGGTAGAAGAGTTCCTTCCGAACTATAAAGATATCAACAGTCAAAATGTAATGGATATCATTCAGGATGAGGTTGGAAAAGTCTTTGTTCAGGTGCTTGAGGATGCCGGAGTGTACAAGTGCACAGAAGAAGGCAGAGCGGCATTTATGCGATTCGTGGATGCACTATAACGCATTCATCATATCCGCAAGAATCGTAAAATGATTGCGGTTTACGAAAAGTAATCCCTCTTTTGTCATTTTACTTAACTCGTTTGACAGTGCGCTGCGGTCAACATTCAGATAGTCTGCAAGCTGCTGCCGGTTGAACGGAATATCAAATTCATACCCGCCCTGTTTTGCCGCTTCGTAAGAGAGGTAAGACAAGAGGCGGGTTCTTATTGTTTTGGCAGCTGTGTGAAAACTGCGCAGTGACAGATTCAGATTTTTTCTGGCGGAGATGGCCAGCAGATTTTGAATCAGCTTGTTGTGGAAGGAGCAGCTATGACTACATGGCTGAAGCAAATGAGACATATCAAGATACAGCACGGATGCGCCACTCACAGCAACAACGCTGACCATAAGCGGTTCGTCTGGGATGCAGGCATAGTTTTCCAAAAAAACATTTCCCGGGGTAATCATATTTAGAATGGTTTTATTTCCCCACAAATCATCATTTTCAATGGAAATCTGTCCCGATAGGAGAATTCCAATCTTATGAACCTGATCGCCGACGCGATAGATGTATTCACCCTTTTTATATTGTTTTTCTTCTGCCAGCAGGCATCCAAGAATTCCCGACAGTTCGTCCAGATTCAATCCTCTGAATAAATGTGTTGAAATTAAAAAATTAAAATCCATATTTTATGTCCTTTCGTTGTTAGAACAACATTATAGTTGTTGTGATTGTAGTATATTCTGTTTAGAAAGTCAAATGAAAATGAGAAGGAGAAAAGAAGATGGATAAAAAAATGTTTTGTTTTCAGTGTGAACAAACTGCGGGTTGTACTGGATGTACAGGGAATGCGGGTGTATGTGGAAAAACGGCAGGTACAGCAGTACTTCAGGATGAGTTGACAGGAGAGCTGATTGGTCTTGCTAAAGCTTGTGGCAATAATCCAAAGACAGATAATACAGACCGAATCATAATCGAAGGATTATTTACCACCATCACAAATGTTAATTTTAACGATGAGACTCTCAAGGAAATGATTGGAAGAGTAAAAGAAGAAAAGCACAAAATTGTGCCGGATTGTAGTGTATGTCAAAATCCGTGTGGCAATACAGATGTATATCAGATGAATGAGTTGTGGAATGCTGAGGAAGATATTCGCTCGCTCAAATCACTGATTCTTTTTGGAATTCGTGGAATGGCTGCGTACGCATATCATGCGCTTGTTCTGGGCTATACATCTGAGGAAGTAAATACATTTTTCTACAAGGCACTATCTATGATTGGTTATGATTTAGAAATGGATGTACTTCTTCCAGTTATATTAGAGGTGGGAGAAAAGAATCTAGTTTGTATGGAATTACTAGATCAGGCAAATACTGAATCTTACGGAACTCCGGAACCAACAACCGTTTCATTCCGTGTAGAAAAGGGTCCGTTTATTGTGATCACCGGACATGATCTGTTGGATTTGAAACTGTTGTTAGAACAGACAAAAGACAAGGGAATCAATATCTATACACATGGGGAAATGCTCCCAGCGCATGCATATCCAGAACTAAAGAAATATTCACATCTAAAAGGAAATTTTGGCACGGCATGGCAGAATCAGCAGAAGGAATTTGATGCGCTTCCGGCTCCGATTCTTTATACAACCAACTGTCTGATGCCTGTAAAACCAAGTTATGCAGACCGTGTATTTACAACCGAAGTCGTATCTTATCCGGAAATGGTTCATATCAGTGATGACAAAGACTTTACGCCGGTGATTGAGAAAGCCTTGGAATTGGGTGGATATGAGAAAGAGCATGAGATGACAGGAATCAACGGTGGGAAGACCGTTATGACTGGATTTGCACATGGAACTGTCTTAGGTGCCGCAGATAAAATTGTTGAAGCAGTGAAAGCGGGGGATATTAGCCATTTCTTCCTTGTAGGAGGATGTGACGGTGCAAGAACCGGAAGAAATTATTACACAGAATTTGTAAAACTGACACCACAAGATTCTATCATTCTGACACTTGCATGCGGGAAATACCGTTTTAACGATCTGGATTTTGGAGACATCGGTGGTTTTCCGAGAATCATGGATATGGGGCAGTGCAATGATGCCTACTCGGCAATTAAAGTTGCGGTTGCCTTGGCGGAAGCATTTGAGTGTGGTGTAAATGATTTACCTCTTTCCATGATCCTTTCCTGGTACGAACAAAAAGCGGTATGTATCTTGCTGACACTCTTACATCTTGGAATCAAGAATATTTATTTAGGACCAACACTGCCGGCGTTTATTTCGCCTAATATTTTAAATTATCTGGTGGAGAATTATAGTATTGCGCCGATTAGCACACCGGAGGAGGACTTGAAGAAAATTCTCGGATAAACTGAGCTCCTTTGAGCATACTGATATTATCAAGAAACAAAAAAGGAGTACATTATGAAAAATAAAGATGTGATTAATTCATATGATTATCTTGGAAATGCAGCCTCATCAGGGGATTGTACCGGATTGATTCCAGAAGGCGAAATAAAAGAAGAAGACTTAGAGCGATATCGGGAAATCTATCAGTTTGGTGCGCCGAAGTTAGAAGAGAAAAACAAGAACAAAAACGAGCAGTAGATGAAAGATAGAACGGAAACCTAAAAATATTTATGGATGACCTAAAAAATAAAACTTGCATTATTTGCTTTTTCTTGTAAAATAAGACCTATAAACCAAAGCAATGCAAAGGGGCATGGATCTCAGAATCTGAGACACCATGCCCCTTTATCTTGTTATATTCAGAAATGGAGGAAAATATGCGGAAACTAGAAGGAAAAGTCGCAATGATTACAGGTGCTTCAAAAGGAATTGGAGAAGGAATTGCTAAAGTGTACGCCGGATACGGTGCTAAATGTGTATTGGCTGCGAGAGGAGATAAGGTACTTGAATTAGCGGAAGAACTGCAGGAGCAGGGATACGATGCAATCGGGGTTAAAACAGATGTGTCCGATTATGAAAGTACAAGAAACCTTGTTGAGACAGCGGTAAAGCAGTATGGAAAAATAGATGTGCTGGTGTGCAATGCCGGAATTTGCGTTCTCGAAGATTTTTTGAGTGAGGATGAAACATTTGAAAATAGAGACAAACACATTGATATCAATATCAAGGGGGTGTGGAATGTTACAAGAGATGTATTGCCGGAACTTATGAAAAGTAAAGAAGGAGCAATTGTTATCATGAGTTCTGTGACAGGGGACATGGTGGCAGATCCGGGAGAGGTGGCATATGCGACTTCCAAAGCGGCTCTGGTAGGATTCACCAAAGCAATGGCAAGGGAAGTGGCTCCATATAATATCAGAGTAAATGCGATATGTCCGGGATATGTTCTCACACCATTGGTAAAAGGAATGGCACAGCAGTCGGATCCCGAATCGCCGGAGAGAGCAATTCAGGCAATTGCAGGAGCAGTTCCGCTGGGACGTCTGGCAGATCCAAAAGAGGTTGGTGAGTTGGCTGCGTTTCTTGGCTGTAGAGAATCGAGTTACATTACCGGAACTCAGATTGTAATTGATGGAGGAAGCACATTACCGGAGACCAGTTCCATGGGTCAGTAAAAAAGAAAGGCGTGTAAATGCAATATGTAAGCATATATGACAAAATGGGAATCATTACGGAATTTATAAAAAATATGGAATTCTGGAAAGAAAGAGAAGACTTTTTTCTTCATGAAGAGATACTGAAAAACGAGACGCACCTATTTGATCGTTTGCAGGATATCAGACCGGATATTCTGATTATGAGTATCAGCAGCAATGATATAGCGTTTTTTCAGACGATGCGGGAAATTAATAAAACATTTACAGATATACACATGATTGTGATTGGATGTGATGGGACTTATGAAAATGTGAGAGAGAGTTTCTTAAATGGAGCATTTGATTATCTAGTACAGCCCTGTGATTTGGATATGTTGAAAGAATCTATGCTGAGAGTATATTCGGAATTTGGTATCGAATATGTTCTGGAGAAACTCCGGCTTAAGAGCGATGCTCTGATCGATAATATCTTTCAAGGTGGTGGTCAGGAAGAATATATTATAAAGAGTATGATCGATCAGATTTATGAGGACTGGAAAAATGATGCGATTAATTGTCAGAGTGTTGCAGATAAAGCAAAAAAGAGGATTTATGAAATATTAATTGAGAGAAAACCATGGCTGGAAAAATTTCTGTACAGCAAAGACTTCGCATATCATTACGGATTTGTAATTAAGACAAAGGAACAGATTACGGATGAATGGTTTCGGTGCTTTCGCGAAGCAAGTGCGATGGTTACAAAATATCAGATGATTGATGATAAGCTGGTGTATAACATCGGAAAATATGTAGTAGTCCATGTAGATGAAAAATTATCATTAGAAAAAGTCGCAAAGGGAGTTTTTCTAAATCCGAGTTACGTAAGTCATATCTTTAAGGCGACAACCGGAATGAGTTTTATCAACTATCTGGCGGAGGTAAAGGTTGATCGTGCAAAAGTCCTGCTGAGGGATAAAAATATAAGAATATGTGATGTGGCAAATATAGTTGGTTACAATAATCCAGAATATTTTGCAAAAAACTTTAAGAAAAAAACAGGGTACACGCCGATTAACTATAAAGCAGAGCTGCAAAAAAATGAAAATGAAAGAGGAGGAAAAACAGCATGAAGGTAACAGACATTTTTGAAAACACAACAAAAAAGGAGGTATTTGAAAAGTCAATTGAATATTGGAACAGCGGAAAGACGAAAGAATGGCTGGATCTTAAAATCGATCTAATCATTGGAAAGCGTGAAGGATATTATTTTTGGGATATGGAAGGCAAACAGCTTATGGATGTGCACATCAACGGCGGTACATACAGTCTGGGACATCGAAATCCTGAAGTGATTCAAGCACTGGTTGAGGCAACCGAATCGGTAGATATTGGTAACCATCATTTTCCGTCACCGCTGAAGGCAAAGCTTGCAGAGACTGTTGTAAAGGCATCACCGGAGGGGATGAAGCATGTTATATACGGCTCAAGTGGCGGTGAGGTTATCGATCTAGCCCTGAAATGTGCGCGGGCCGCAACCGGACGAATGAAAGTAGTCAGCATTGAAAACTGCTATCATGGACATACCGGATTAGCTGTGGCAGCAGGGGCGGAGAGATATTCTAAGCTGTTCCATGCAGAAAGACCAGAGTTCGTAAAAGTTCCGTTTAATGATCTTGAAAAAATGGAAGAAGCGCTCAAAGAAGGGGATGCCGCATGTGTCATAATGGAAACCATTCCTGCAACCTACGGATTTCCGCTTCCAAACGAAGGATATCTTCCGGCAGTAAAAAAATTATGTGAAAAATACGGTTCCCTGTATATTGCGGACGAAGTTCAGACAGGTCTTATGCGAAGCGGGAAGATGTGGTGCATAGAGACATACGGCGTAAATCCGGATATTATAGTGACATCAAAAGGTTTTTCCGGCGGTATTTATCCGATTTCAGCGGTCATCCTGAATGAAAAGTCATCTTATTGGATGACGCAGGACGGAAGTGCCCACATGGCAACATTTGGTGGAAGTGAGCTTGGCTGCGCATGTGCACTCAAAGTATTTGAAATACTGCAGAGAGAGACAACAAAGAAAAATATCGAGTTTGTAGCGGCTTATCTTAGGACAGGTTTGAATGAGATTATGAAGGATAATCCGGATACATTTACAGGCATCCGCCAGAACGGAACCATTATGGGACTGGAATTTGCCGGAACAGAAGGTGCCATCCCTGTTATGCAGCATTTGTATCAGAATGGAGTATGGGGGATTTATTCACAGCTTGATCCGCATGTACTCCAGTTTAAACCAGGAGTATTATGTACCAAAGAATATTGTGATGAATTATTGGGAAAAATGGCTTATGGAATAAAAGAAGCAAAAGAGGATATTTTGAAACAGGCATAGCTTGCAAATAAAATTTACATTTTGTACAAAGGTGTACATCTTCAGAAAATGGAGATGGGCACCTTTTTTAAGGAGAGGATCAAATGGCTTTTGAAAATATAGAATTATTTGACGGGATAGCAGCGGACGCTCTTGAAAAATATGGCTGGGAATCAACGGATGAATCAAAACTGATTGTTTTATCGGAAAATGCGACTTACATGGTGAAGGATAAGGCTACCGGAGAGAAGAACGGAGTCCTTAGAATCAGCCGGCCGGGATATCACACGCGAGAGGAATTGAATTCCGAAATGAACTGGCTCAATCAGATCAATGAGTATACACCGTTGAAAGTAGCAAATCCAATCAAGGGGCTGGATGATAAAAATATTCAGGTGGTGAGAGGAAAAGACGGCAACGATTATTTCTGTGTGATATGTGAATATCTTCAGGGGGAAGCTCCAGACGAAAACAATGAAGAGCAGATGGTAAAACAGTTCCGTTATCTGGGGGAGACAACCGCATATCTGCACAGGCAGACGGAAATATGGAATGGAACAGAGAAGCTGAAACGAATCGAGTGGAACTATGATACCATCATCGGTGAGCATGCAATCTGGGGAAGATGGAATGATTTTCCGGACATGACGCCGAAAGCGGAGCTGATGCTGACTGAGGTATCGAGTGTCATACAAAAAAGGTTGGAAAGATATGGAAAAAACGAGAATAATTATGGATTGATTCACGCGGACCTCAGATTGGCAAACCTTTTGCTGGAAGGAGACCAGATTAAGGTGATTGACTTTGATGACTGCGGCTTTGGGTGGCATCTGCATGATCTTGCATCCGCATTGAGCTTTATTGAAGAAAAACCGATTGTTCCAAAGCTTGTCAATGCATGGCTGACCGGATATAAAAAGGTCCTTCCGTTCACAGACACAGACTTCGAGGAAATAGATACGTTTATTATGATGCGGAGACTGCAGCTTACGGCGTGGCTGGCAAGTCATCAGGAATCGGGTCCGGTAGAGGAACTAAGTGTTGGCTGGATGGATGGCACAATCGAATTGGCTGAGAGATATCTCAGATTATTCGCATAACAAGAAACCAGGCGTAAAATATTGTAGTAGAATGGAGAGTGGTTATGAAAGAATTAGAGATAGTAATTAAACCGGAAAAACTGGAAAATTTAAAACGTATTTTGGACTTGGAAGGTGCAAAAGGAATTATGATAACAACCATATTTGGATATGGTCATCAAAAAGGCGGCGGTCAGGTATATGTAAGGGATGACGAGCCGGGGATTAATCTTCTTCCGAAATTAAGTGTACGTACAGTTGTCAAAGATGATATTGTAGACAATATTATAAAACGAGTTCTGGATGAACTGAATACCAACAGTTTTGGTGATGGAAAAATCTTTATCCGTGATATGGAAGGGGCGGTGAAGGTAAGAACCGGTGAGACCGGAGATGAAGCATTATAAAAATCTGGAATATGGCATAAAAAGGGGCTGTAAAATAAGTCCCTAATTAGAAATCGCCAGTTCCGACAAAATGTCGGTTCTGGCGATTCTTTGTTTTGACATCTATTATCTGGGATTATTTTTAATTCATGCCCTAAAAAGCGTGCACTTAATAAAGCTATGCTGATAACTTTCTGATTTTATGCAGCCAACTCTTTTCGTTGCTTTTTATTATGATATTTACAAAGGTTAAAACCACAAGAAATCAACGTAAGTTCGAGAATTACGTTTTTCTCTCCTCTTCGAAACAGTCTTTT
>JAQUVD010000066.1 GCA_028693555.1 Hespellia sp. | reverse complement strand
AAGGCCGGGAACTGTTAAATCTGAGGCTCTATCCATGTGCTCCAGGCATTGGAACAATAAGAAATAAAGAAAAAGAGTGATTTCTTAAAATTAACACTTGACAAGAGGTCACTTCATAACAGAAAGATGAAATATTTGTCCTCGTTTTCCGTAGATCGGAAGACAGGTCAATATTGCTTGGAGGTAAAGCATGGAGAACTTAGCAGGGTATGACAAATGGAAGACAACAGAAACAGAGCATGATTCATGCATAGATCCTTACGATGCAGCCGACGTTAGATACAACGAATCCCTTGATCATGATATGAGAAAGAGAAAAGCAGAAAATAGAAGATTATATGAGGAGAATTTAGAAAATGAACGAAATGAATGTAGTAATTAGACAGAGTGCAGGAAGCATTGACTTTAGTAATTTCAATGAGATTAAAGAATCTCTTGCAAATAAGATGGAGGAATATAAAAACATCTCATTTAATGAAGATTCAAAAGTAATTATGAAGGGAGAAATGGCGGGACTTAGAAAATTAAAGAAGAGTATCAATGACAGAAAAATTGAAGTAAAAAATGCATTCGTTGCGCCATATTCTGATTTCGAAGAGAAGGTAAAGGAACTTATTGGATTGATTGATGAACCCATTGATCTAATTGACAAACAGGTAAAAGCGTTTGATGAGAAGCAGAAGGCGGAGAAGAAAACAAAGATTAAAGAATTCTTTAACGAAAATGTAGGAAATATTGAAGAGTTTCTTTCGTTAGATAAAATTTACGATACAAAATGGGAAAATGCATCTGTCACAATGAAATCAGTTAAAGATGCAATCATGGAAGCAATTGTAAACACGTCGAAAGCAGTAGATACAATTAAAAGCATGAAATCTGATGCAGTACAAGATGCTCTTAACAAATACAAAGAAAATCTTAGTCTCACAGATGCAATTTCTTATGTAAATAATTATGAGGTTCAGAAACAGCGGATTATTGAACGAAATAAGGAAGAAGAAGCACGTAAAGCAGAGCAGAACAAACAGGCTGAAATTGCTCGAATTAGAGAAGAAGAAAGACAGAAGGTGATTGAAGAGCAGAAGCAGAAGGATGAGGTTAAAAAGAAAGTTGAAGAAGCAAAACAGCAGGCGAAAGCGGAAGCTCTTGATACATTTATTCCTGATCAAACTGAGGACACTTCATTATTCGAATACAGAATTGAACTTAGCAAGGAGAGTAAAGAAACACTTGAAATGTATATGGACAGTGTAGGTATTGAGTGGGAGGTTATTTGATGGGGAATCTAGACCTATATGAAAAGGTAAAATCCGTCCCAGAAACCGCGAAAAAAAGGATAGAAGCTGGGAGAACAAAAGGATTTACTGATATTAATCCAATGTGGAGAATCAAAACACTTACGGAGCAGTTCGGTCCATGTGGAATCGGGTGGTATTACAAGACTACCAATAAATGGATTGAAGATGGTGGAGAAGTAAAATCTGCATTTGTAGACATCGAATTATTCATTTGTTTGGATGGTATATGGTCGAAACCAATTGCTGGTACGGGTGGAAGTGCATTTGTATCAAAAGAAAAATCAGGTCTATATGTATCTGATGAATGCTACAAAATGGCTACTACAGATGCATTGTCAGTAGCGTGTAAGCAGTTAGGAATTGGAGCAGACGTATATTTTTCTAAGGATGTATCAAAGTATGACAATAAGAATATAGAACAAGTGCAGCAGGAAGGTAATGAACAATGGCTCTGTGATAATTGTGGAAAACCGTTCGAACCTATGGATTTTAAAGGAAAGCATTATACATCGAAAATGGTATATGAAAATGCTGCACAGCACAACAATGGAGTAGCTTTGTGTAGGAAATGTAAAGAACAGGAGAAGCAAGGAGCGAGTTAATGGCAACAGGAAAAATACATGATATAGCAATTGACTTCGCTACTCGTCACCAGCTCATTACATTCGAGATGAATGAGGACATATCGGCTTCTTATGAGAATCTGAAGAATAAGGACAAGCTAACAATTGAGTTCAAGCAGTACAGAGAAAAACGATCCTTAAATGCAAATGCATATTTTCATGTATTACTTGGCAAGATTGCCGATGTGCAGCATGTCAGTAAGCCATTTATGAAAAACTTTCTACTCAGAAGGTATGGGCAGTTGGCTCTGATAGATGATAAGTTAATGGATTTTATTGTGCGAGATGATTTGTCTGATCAGGTAGATGAATGTGAAGAGGTTCATTTAAAGCCAACTTCCCATACAACTACAATGGCTAATGGAAAAGTATACCGCGTGTATTATCTGCTCATAGGCTCTCATGAGTATAACACACAGGAAATGAGCGTTCTCATAGATGGAACGGTAAGCGAAGCAAAAGAGCTTGGAATTGAGACCATGACACCGGATGATTTGGAACGCATGAAAAGCAAGTGGGGTGTCGATGTTGGCTAAAATATTACATAGCATACTAACGGATGATTTGGATCATTGCATGATGACTGGAAGCAATGTAGTAGAAAGGCATCATGTGTTCGGCGGGGCGTTTAAAGCTAAATCTGAGTATTATGGTTTTATTGCTCCACTTCGTCCGGATCTCCATCCGAATGGTGTCCATTTCCAAGATACAAAAGAAAACAAGAAGATAGATAAATACTTAAAGCGTATGTGCCAACGTTATTACGAGAAGCACTGCGGAACAAGAGATCAATTCAGGAATGAATTCGGTCGCAATTATTTATAGACCTTATGGCTAGTGTCAAAGATCACCGCGAATTTTCTTTACGTAAGCCATTTATATATGTTTCAGCCCCGAGCTAGTCTCGGGGAGAAAGGAGCAGGAGGAATATGGTGAAAGGATTGATAACATGAGGGAAAGCTTTGTACTATATTGCGAATACCAACAGCACCTGAAGCTTCTTGAACCGAGCGAGCAGGGGAACCTGTTGATGGCGCTATTTGACTATGTATCAAATGGCATAGAACCAAATCTCGAAGGAATGACAGCAA
Organism: Hespellia sp.; assembly: GCA_028693555.1. Classification (GTDB taxonomy): domain Bacteria; phylum Bacillota; class Clostridia; order Lachnospirales; family Lachnospiraceae; genus Hespellia. Next base: position 6,641 of record JAQUVD010000066.1, on the reverse strand, counting down.
TAGCATTCTCATTCATAAGATCGCAGATAGATAGGGATTCTGAAAAGTATCAGAAGACGATTGATGCAAGAAAGGAAGCTGGCAGAAAAGGTGGACGTGCTAAGCAAAAAGAAGCAAATCAAGCAAATGCTAATTTTGCTAAGCAAAGTAAAGCAAATCAAGCTGTTAATGTAAATGATAATGTAAATGTTAATGTAAATGATAAAAACAATAATGTCGAGCAGAGCACGACCGAGTACCCGTACAAGGACGTGATTGATTATCTCAACCAGAAGATAGGCACGCAGTTCAAAGACAAGTCCAAGGACAGCAGAAAGCATATCAAAGCACGGTTTGATGATGGATTCGTGATGGATGACTTTGTTCGTGTTATTGACAAAAAGGCGGCAGAGTGGACTGGTACGGATAATGAGAAGTATTTGCGACCTTGCACGCTTTTTGGTACGAAGTTTGAGAGCTACCTGAACCAGCATGATACAAAGAAAGTTACAAAAGCAAATAATTTTACTGGAAGAAAATATGACATGGACAGTCTGGAAGGAGCGTTGTTAGATGCGAATTAAACAGATCTCAACTGTTGCATGGTATGACATACCAGGATATGACGGCAAGTATCAGATAAATTTCTACGGAAACATTAGAAGAGCACTGAAGAATGGCAGATACAAGGAGTTACACCCGTATATTAAGTCTTCCAATGGAAACCGTGTTGTGAAGCTTAATTGTAAAGAAAAAGTGGTAATGTCGCTTATGAGAATTACATTCATTGGCGAGTTGCCGGAAGGAAAAGTGACATACCATAAAAACGGAATTAAAGCGGATGACTGTCTTGCAAATATTGGAATCTCCACCAAGAGTGAAATCGGAAAGATGATTGGTTCCAGACATATGTGTGAGCAGGCGGTTGTGAAGATAAGTTCCGATGGAGAAATTGTTGACTTTTACAGATCAATCAGGGAAGCAGGAAGGCAAAACTATATGTCTTATCAGACCATAGCAGACCGTGCAAGTGGAAAGGTTAAAAGCTTATATGCGCCGGATGGGTATGTGTATGTATTTGAGAGCGATAGTGCCATCAACAAGGCGATTAGAAGAATTGAAGAGGATAACAACAAGAAGTGTGGTGTTACGTTTGTGAAAGCGCCGGAAATTGTATTCGATTTTTAGGAGAGAATCAATGAATGAAATGACAACAGAAGCATGGAAGCAGATGAAAAAGGAAAAAAAGCAGCGTTTTACAGCTCTTCAAAATCAATCCTATGATGTTAAGGTGAGGCGGGCAGAAATCAGAGCGTTTGAGTTCATGAACGAAATGGACGGAAGATTGAAAAATTGTCATGTAAGCGTTGGTGGTTTGGACAGTATTACACTCTTGATATTCTTACGTCATATAGGAATTGATGTACCTGCAATATCGGTGACGAGTGTTGAAGATAAGAGCATTCAGGAGATACATAAACAACTTGGAATAATACCGATTAAATCATATAAATCTAAGATAGCTGTTTTGAATGAAGAAGGGTTTCCCGTTATTTCAAAGCGTATTGCTGGAAAGATAAGTCTATTACAGAATCCAACCGAGAAAAATAGGACAGTAAGGCATGCAATTATAACTGGAGAATGCGGAGAACAAGGGCATTTTGCTAAGAACAGCAGAATGCAGCTGCCATATAAATGGCTTAAATTATTTGGCGGGTGTGCGAATGAGGAATACGGGACCGGATACCAGACAGCACCATTCAAGGTGTCAAATAAGTGTTGCTACTGGCTTAAAGAGAAGCCTTGCGATGATTGGGCAAGAGAACATGAAAGTTATCCATATCTTGGGATGATGGCATCGGAAGGCGGACAAAGGGAAGAGGCTCTTGTAGAACATGGGTGCAACTATTATGGTGCTACGACAATGAGGAGCGCGCCGTTTGCGCCATTTATGAGACAAGATATACTTCAACTCGCATTAGATCTAAATGTACCGATACCTGAAATTTATGGAGAAATAAAGCGAAAAGAAGATGGAACGTTATACACGACAAAGGCACAAAGAACAGGATGCTCCATGTGCGGTTTCGGCATACATCTGGAAGAAAGACCGCATCGTTTTGATCGGCTTAGAGAACAGAATCCAAAAGAGTGGGAATTTTATATGTATAATTGCTGCACTGATCCGGAAACAGGAGAAAAATTCGGATGGGGAAAGGTACTTGATTATATCGGTGTTGGTTGGGAAGATTACCCAGCAGAGCAGATGACATTGTTTTAGGAGAGAAAAATGACTTATGAAGAGTTTTTAAAGACAAAAATAGAGCTTGCAACAGAATCAGGATTTGAGTTAGATCCGAAAAAGGTAAACAAAGCATTAAAGCCACACCAAAGAGATGCTGTAGTATGGGCGGTTCGTGGTGGGCGGCGCGCGCTGTTTGAGTCGTTCGGACTCGGAAAGACAATACAGGAAATTGAGTTCTGCCATCAAATCGTGATGGAAAAAGGCGGAAAGGCAATGATTGTAATGCCGCTTGGAGTAAAGCAGGAATTTACACATGATGCAGTTAAGATTCTTGGATATGAAAAGCCGATCTATGTACGTAACATGGATGAAGTAAGGGCAGCGGATACCGAGATCGTGATAACCAATTATGAGCGTGTGAGAGATGGAGATATAGAGCCGGGATATTTCACAGCAACTTCGCTGGACGAGGCAAGCGTGCTAAGAAGCTTCGGGAGCGATACATACCAGAAGTTCTTACCAAAGTTTAAAGATGTGCCGTATAAGATTGTGGCAACCGCCACACCGAGCCCGAACAAATACAAGGAGTTGATTCATTATGCCGGGTATCTGGAAGTAATGGACACCGGACAGGCACTAACACTATTTGATTTTATGGAAGGATAAGAGGAGAACAGATGAAAGTTGAGAAATCATTGACGGAGGCTTTAAAGTCTTTCGTTAAGGGAAAAGAAGTAATAGTGATGGCAGTATTTCAGCAGATAGACTTAACGACATACTTGATGTAGAGAATACATATTATCTAGTGGACGTTCCCGGCTATGAGGATCCGGAATTTAGCAACCAGTTTTCTGGTACGGTAAAGAAAGCCAATTGTACCGGGTGCATACACAAGGGTAATCGGGAGTTCTGCCTGAACTGCTTCAGGGGCGGTAGCAGGGATTATTACATGCAAGGAGGAAATGGAGAATGAGTAATTTTGATGAAGATATTAAAAGAATAACAGATGAGGTTCTGAGCGATGGAACTGTAGACCAGATTATTAGAGAAAAAGTTGTAGAAGGGTTTAGTGGTGCCATTGACAATGCATTCAGATGGGGAGAGTTGAATAAAGCCATTGAGAAAAAAGTGAAAGATACAATGGTGCCATACATAGCAGAGTATGATATGAGTGACTATACGTTAAAGCTCGAATCCGTGCTTTCTGAAATAATCCGAGCATCTGAGATCCCGGAACAATCTAAAATCTTAGAAAATTTTAAGTGTATTATGACGGATGTGCCAAAGAAAGAATGGACCTTGAAAGAATTGCTTGATGTATACAAAGAGTTTGCCGCAGAAAAAATAGACACAGATGGGATGGAGATTGATTATGACGATGGTGTGTCTTATGGATATTTTGAAGTATCAGCGGAAGTATCAGAGGAAGAAGATAAGGGTTGGTATAAATCCTGTTTCACATATGGCTATCTTGATTTCAAAGTTGACGCGGATAATGACGATGAAAATGAGAATATACAATTCCGTGTAAATATCTCGAAATTCCAAGGAAGAGATTCTTGGGAAATCAATTTCAGGTCAAGTAAAGACCTTGATGGACTTAGATATATGTCTGATTTCGAGGTGTTTCTCATGAGATTGTCTAGATATAATTGCAGAATTGTAGGCAATGCCACGATTGAAAGCGATGAGGTCTTGCCGAAAAAAGAGCCTGAACCGTCATTTAGTTAAATCAATCGAGATTGTAAAAGAAGGAGCGAAAAGATGATTGATGAGAAATTAATAATAGATTGCTTCGCCGGCGGCGGTGGGGCAAGCGTAGGTATAGAAATGGCACTCGGTCGGCAGGTGAACATCGCAGTAAATCATGATCAGAAAGCCATAGATATGCACAGTATGAACCATCCGGACACTCTGCATATTACAGAAGACATTTTTAAGGCTGACTTGAAGAAATACACAAAAGGTAATCATGTGGCTCTTATGTGGGCGAGTCCTGATTGCACGAGCCATAGCAAGGCGAAAGGTGGGCAGCCTAGAAAGAGCGGTCTTAGGATACTTCCATGGGCGGTATATAAGCATGCAAAGGAGATTCTCCCGGATGTGATCATTATGGAGAATGTGGAAGAAATACAGAAGTGGGGACCGCTGAATGATAAAGGATACCCTATTAAAGAGCTGGAAGGAACCGAGTACAAAAAGTTCGTAACAAAAATGAAAACTCTTGGCTATATGTTCGATAGTCGGGAACTGGTGGCAGCGGATTATGGAGCACCAACTACAAGGAAAAGATGGTATGCGGTGTTTAGGAGAGATGGAAAGGATATCGTCTGGCCAGCACCTACACATAACAAGGATGGATCCGGTGGACTAAAAAAGTGGGTTCCGGTAAGCACGGTGCTGGACTTTAGTGATATCGGAAAGTCGATATTTGGACGAAAGAAGCCACTGGCAGAAAACACCCTGAAAAGAATAGCGAGAGGACTTGAGAAGTTTGTATTTAATAATCCAGAGCCATTCATGGTACAAGTTAATCACAGCGGGGATAATTTTCGAGGGCAGAGCATACACGAACCAATGCCAACAATCACGCAGAAGCATGGATTTGGAACCGTAAGTGTACAGCTTGCACCGTACATGATGCGAAATAATACTGGTGCACCGGGAAGCGATGTCAAAGATCCTATGCTTACTATAACAACCGGCGGACATCATGGATTAATAAGTCCACTACTCATACAATACCATTCAGAAACAACCAAGAATGGTGTTAGAGGACAGGCAGTGGATGAGCCAATACAGACATTGGACACAAGCAACAGATATGGACTCGTGAGTGCATTCCTGACAAAGTTCTATAAGTCAGGCGTAGGTCAGAGCGTTGATGAGCCGATACATACCATAACTACGAGTCCGGGACATTTCGGACTCGTATCCGTATATGCTATGGACTGGAAAGAACTGCAGGCAGTAGGTGTTGATGAAGAAACGGCACAAAAGGCAACATGGGTATCTGAATTTATTATGGAATACTACGGATGCGGAATAGGGGCGGCAGTGTCTGATCCACTGCATACAATCGTAACGAAAGACAGATTCGCGCTGATCACAGTGCTCGGGAACGAATATGCCATACTTGATATTTTCTTAAGGATGCTGAACCCCGAGGAGTTAAAGTTGGGGCAGGGATTTCCGAAAGATTATATCATTAACAGATATATGGATGGCAGCAAGGTTACGGTAAAAGAGCAGGTCATGAGGATTGGCAACAGTGTAGTTCCGATTATGGCAGAAGCCTTGGTAATGGCAAACTGTGCGTACCTGCGAGTTGGAGAACGGATGCCAAATATGAGTATTGATGATTCTCAGAGCCAATTGAGATTTGCGTAGGAGATAGATGTTGACAAATGAAGAAGTGATAAACGTGATGGAAAAGTACACGGGTACATACCTTAGTAAAGTTGTGATTGAAGCACATAATAAGGCAATTGAAGCTATTAAAAAGTAAATTCCACAAGCACCTAATATTGCAAAAGATACGCACACTGATTTAATTATGCATTATTACTGTCCGAGATGTGGGCACTACTTCGGGCAGAAGGGAATACACAATGTGATTACGTTTAATGCAGAGAGGTATTGCCAGAGCAAGGGTTGTGGACAGGAAATTGATTGGACCGGAAACTTAGATGAAGAAAACTAGATGAAGGAGAGAAAATGAGTACAAAAAAAGATTGTTCGTTACCAGATACAACGGAATTGAAACAAATGATTATTGATAATCCAGAGTTACCATTACTGATTTTTTGTGGAGAAGAATCATATGATGCGGATTTTTCATACAGTCAAGCAAATGCAGGAAAACCGAGTATAGCAACAATTATACTGTATGGAGATGTGTGGATTGATGAAGATGATTACAGAGATTCTCTTTCTGATAATTTGTGTGACGAAGAAGAGTATAGAGATTTGTCCGATGTAGATTACGATAAAATGATTGATAAAAAAGTGGAAGAAGCCGAATTTGTAAAAGCGATCGTAATCTATGTTGGTTGATTAAATTCAGATAGTGGTTGTTTCCAAAATGGAAATTCAGATGTAAGGGAGAAAAACATGACAGATAAAAACGGGATTGAACTAAAAACAGGGGACAAGGTAGAGGTTTTGTTTTATTCATACCATGAACCGTTATGTTCGTGCGAAGGTACTATTGAGAACGAATACATTAACATAAAAAATGGTAGCATCCCGTTAGGCGATTTTTATACAAAGGAAATAACCAAAATTCAGATTTAAGGAGAATAAAAATGAAATTAATTAAATTGGAATTCCAAAAGGCAACAAGTGATTTGACAGGTAACAAGTTAGGGCGAAGTATATTTAAAGAACAGATTTTGCCTGAATTAGAAAAAGGAGA
>JAQUVD010000065.1 GCA_028693555.1 Hespellia sp. | reverse complement strand
TCTTTGATAGCTTAATTTTACATCAAAAAGGAATTAGATTCCTTATATTTGGGGCATTTTTTGAAAGTTGTTTATAAAGACATGGTTTAATTCAGGTCTATGTGGATAAAACTGCGGAAACTCAAGTGCTCTTGGCATTGATTTTTCTCTCATCTACCTGTATGTAAACCTGACTGGCATACTGACTGGCTTCCTGAACCAACAGTGCAATCGGTCTTGCATCTAGTCCACTACTATGTTTCACAGTTACTGGTTTCGTAATCATAATAATCCTCCTTGATCTCCACGGCTTTTCCGTATATCATCTGCAATCTCACCTAATTTGCGAAGTCTGTGGTTTACCCCTGACTTTCCAACCGGCTGTGAGAGTAGCTCTCCCAACTCTTTTAGTGTTGCATCCGGATTCGCAAGCCTTACAACTGCCATATCGTTCAATCCTTCATTCAGTGTCCCAAGTCCCACCGTGTTCTGTATGTACTCGATGTCTTCCACCTGCTTCACTGCTGCCGAAACTGTCTTATTAATATTCGCAGTCTCGCAGTTCACTTTGCGATTGACGGTGTTTCGCATATCCTTTAGAATCCGAACATTCTCCAATTCCATCAGACTGATATGCGCTTCCATTATATTCAACATGTCTACTATCTGAGAACCCTCTTTCAAATATACAACAAAGTTCTTCTTTCTCTGAACAATCTTCGCATCCATTGAGAAGTTCTGCATCAATCCCTGAATCTGACGCGCCACCTGCTCACATGCACATACGATTTCAAAATGATAGGATTTTTTCGGATCGCTCATCGATCCGGCAGCCAGAAACGCACCTCTAAGAAACGCCCGCTTACAACAGGTCTGCTGCATCACGATATGATTGACTGTATATAAATCTTCTCCCGCCATCTTCGTTGCCTGAAGAATCTTCTGTGCATCTTCATGATTTTTCACCACAACATAGTACGACACACTTTGCTTTGTAAGGTTTCTTCGAATAGAGACATCCGTATTTATATTAAATGTTTTTCGAATTAAAGTAAAGTACTTTCTTGCAACTGCAATATTTTCTGTGTGCATTCGAATGCTCACATGATCTCTGCTGTCAATCAGAATCGCTCCGCACATACTAATCATCGCCGCCAATTCAGCAATCTGACAATGCCGTGCTTTCGTCCAATGTTCCGACAGCTCATTTTTTACATTTCCGGAAAATGACATCCATAACTCCTTCTACTTACTTTGCTTTCGTGATTGCATCTTTTCCAATATCACGATGTTCCATCTTCACACCATATTTATCGTCTTCGCTCAGAAATGTATATAATTCATTTGCCAGTGTGACAGATCTGTGCTTACCGCCCGTACATCCCACCGCAATAACGAGCTGGTGCTTTCCCTCCAAAATATAATTCGGAATTAAAAATTCTATCATGTCGGTTAACTTGTCGAGAAATTCTTTTGATTTCTCATTCTCCATCACATAATCATGTACCGGGGCATCATTGCCGCTCATCGCTCTCAGCTCGTCAATATAGTACGGATTCGGCAGAAATCTCACATCAAATACCAGATCCGCATCACTCGGTATTCCGTACTTAAATCCAAATGACAGCACGGTAATGTATATATTCCTATAATCCTTCTCGTCCACAAAAATGTGATTCAGTTCCTGATGAAGTTCCCGCGTCAGCATCTGACTGGTATCCACGATATATTTCGCTCTCTTCTTTAAGAATGTCAGCTTCTCGCGTTCTTTGACAATTCCCTGATCAATGCGGCCAAGCCCGGCCAGCGGATGATTCCTTCTCGTCTCCTTGTATCGTTTGACAAGCACTTCATCCGATGCATCCAGGAACAGAATCTCATACTCAATATTCCGCTCTTCCAGAAACCGGATGATCTCTTCCAGTTCTCCAAATGCACGTCCGCCACGAACATCAATTCCAAGCGCAGCCTTTGTAATCTCCGAATTCGGGACAAAAAGAAGATCCGCGAACTTTGGTATCAATGAAATCGGCAGATTATCCACACAAAAATATCCTGCATCCTCTAACATATTCAATGCTGTACTTTTCCCTGCACCGGACATTCCGGTTACAATTACAAATCTCATTAAAATTCTCCTAGTCTCTTTACTTCCGCTTCTAACCTTACATGAAATCGTTCTTCTACTTTCTCTGAAACCTGATGCATCAAATCCACAATCTCTGCCGCTGTTGCATTTCCACGGTTAATGACAAATCCGCAGTGCTTCTCCGATACCTGTGCATCTCCCACACGAAATCCGCAAAGACCTGCATCCTGAATTAATTTCCCCGCAAAATATCCTTCCGGTCTCTTAAATGTGCTGCCCGCACTCGCAAATTCCAGCGGCTGCTTTGTCACGCGCTGTTCTCGCAGCTGCTCCATGCGTGCCTTGATTGCATCCCGGTCACCTTTGCATAGCTGCATTTTCGCCTCTACTACAATGTAACCTTTCTTCGCAATGATACTTGTTCGATAGCCAAGCTCCAGCTTTTCTCCTGGAATCACAAGCACATTTCCGTCACTGTCAAGGGCTGTCACTTCCAGAAGCACATCTTTCATCTCTCCGCCATACGCACCTGCATTCATCACGACTGCTCCCCCAAGTGTTCCGGGAATCCCTGCCGCGAACTCCAATCCAGAAAGAGCCTCTCCCAGTGCTGCATTTGCAATCTTCGAAAGAAGCGCACCGGCCTGTGCGGTAATGACGTCGCCTTCCACACGAACTTCGTTCATTGCGCGGTAAGTCTGAATCACAACGCCGCGGTATCCTTTGTCTCCCACCAGCAGATTGCTGCCATTCCCTAAAATATAATACGGTACCTTCTTTTCTCTGCAGAGTCGGATGACATCCCTAATCTCGTCCATGTTCGCTGCATCTACAAAATAATCGGCTGGTCCACCTACACGAAATGTCGTATGCGCCTTCATCGGTTCATCCGCAAACACGCGGCTCGCGTCGGTGATTTGTTCTAATTCTGCTTTCATAAATTCCTCTTTCTTCTATATTAATTCGTTCTATTCTTGTTCTCAAGATTATACAACAATCCGCCTGCTATTGCAAATTCCAAACAAATACGTTATATTTAATCTAATATATTATCAAAAGGAGTGAACATTTATTGGACTCGAGTGATCTAGTAGAGATTCTTATTTTATTATTATTGTTGGTTTTGTCCGGACTATTCTCCTCAGCGGAGACTTCCATGACTACCTGCAACCGCATGCGCATCCGCACGATGGCTGATGCCGGAAACAAACGCGCAAAGACATTGCTTGACATTGTGGAGAACCACAACGCCAAGATGCTCAGCGCAATTCTAATCGGAAACAATATCGTCAACTTATCCGCCTCTTCTCTCGCTACTTCCTTAGCTTATGGCTTCGGTGGGTACAGCGTTGGAATTGTGACCGGAATCTTAACCTTTGCGATTCTGGTTTTCGGGGAAATCACGCCAAAGACCATCGCGACGATTCATTCCGATAAGATGGCGATTGGTTATACACCATTTATCCGTTTCTTCATGCTGATTATGACGCCGGTCATTGCAATTATCAATGCTTTTTCTCTTGGTTTTTTGTTCTTGCTCCGGATTGATCCGAATGCAGGGGATAACTCCATGACAGAGGAAGAACTGCGTACCATCGTAGATGTCAGCCACGAAGATGGTGTCATCGAATCAGAAGAGAAGAAGATGATCTACAACGTGTTCGACCTCGGCGATGCCAAGGCAAAGGACGTTATGGTTCCCCGTGTGCATGTTACATTTGCAGATATCGAAAGTTCTTATGATGAACTGATTACGATTTTCAAGGAGGACAAGTTCACACGCCTTCCGATTTTTGAAGAGACAACAGACAACGTCGTCGGAACCATCAATATCAAAGATTTACTCTTATACGAAGAAAAAGACGCCTTTCATATTCGTGATATTTTGCGTGAAGCCTATTTTACTTATGAATACAAGAACATTTCTGAATTACTTGTGGAGATGCGTGATGCTTCCCTCAATATTGCAATTGTTCTGGACGAGTACGGCGAAACATCGGGCATTATCACTTTGGAAGATATCTTAGAAGAGATTGTTGGCGAGATTCATGACGAGTACGATGAAGATGAGACAGAATTCGTAGAAGAAGTCAAGCCAAATGAATATGTCATCGAGGGGTCAACGAATCTCGATGATCTGAACGATACACTCGGAAGCGAGCTTTCGTCTGAGGATTACGATTCTCTTGGCGGTTATATCATCGACCAGCTTGACCGTTTTCCGGAAGTCGGCGATGAGATTACAACCGACGATGGCATTCGCATGGTCGTTGAATCACTCCATAAGAACCGCGCCGAGCGGGTGCGCGTATACCTGCCAGATGGATATAACAAAGAAAACGAAGAAGAATAGCATGCCGTCTCTGGCACTTTATCTGATTGTTTTTGCAGGGAATCTGCTGTTATCGTAAACGTGTGAAGGGATGAATCAATGGAAAAAGATAAGTACAAGATTATGATCATAGAAGATGATGTGGATATTGCCGGTCTTTTGCAGACCCAGCTTCGTAAGTATGGATTTTGTCCTTATTGCAGCCAGGAAATTGAAGCAGTTGATGAGGAATGCAGGCGGATAGAGCCACATTTAATCCTGTTAGATATTACATTGCCCTTTTATGATGGATTTTATTGGTGTCATAAGCTGAGAAAATATACGTCATGTCCCATTATATTTATCTCTGCCAGAAACGCAGACAGTGATCAGATTCTTGCTATGAGAAATGGGGGAGACGATTATGTCTCAAAACCTTTTTCAATGGAAGTGCTTCTTGCAAAGATTGATGCACAGCTAAGAAGAGCATATGGAGCGTATGCCAGCACAAATCAGGATCAGCTGACTTATGCGGACTGTCAATTTTCCATGAATAAATTACAGATTAGCAGAGAAAACCAGATCGTAGAATTAAGTAAAAATGAAGCCTTAGTCATTCGCTGTTTATTTGAAAAAGCTCCGGATGTGGTGACCAGGGAAGAACTGCTAAATCAAATATGGGATGAAGAATGTTTTGTGGAAGAGAATACCCTCAATGTTACGATTAGCAGAATCAGAAAAAGGATGGAACAGATAGAATCCAAAATAGATATAAAGGCAGTTCGCGGCGTAGGATACCGAATGGGAGTTAAAGAATGAAGCGAAGGGAACATCTGAAACGGTTTGGAAGAGATCATCTCTGGGTTATCGTTTTGTTTTTAACAGTTCCAGTTGGATTTTTCTGCGTATATGGTTTTTTCGAAAATGCTCAAATGATGGATATCATTTACTATTGTGCCATAGATGTGATCGGTCTCTTTCTGGTATTGGTATGGAGACTTTATGCTACCTGGCAGATGTATGAATTATATGGAATAGATCCGTTTCAAATAGATGATTATCAAATCCCGAAACCAAGAAGTAATCAGGAAAAGGAGATGCAGCAGCTATTACAAAAGATAAAGCATCTAAATCATTATGAAAAAAAACACATAGAGGAAGAACGAAAGGAACAGAAGTTAATGATGTATCAGTGGGTACATCAGATAAAAACACCTCTTTCTGTAATGAAGCTATTGATGGAGGGACATGTACAAAATCAAGAATATGTACAAATAACAGGTGGAATACGCCAGATCGAATATCATTTGAATCAGATTTTGTATATTTATGAGCTGGATGCAGTAGAACATGAATTCCAGGCGGAACGTGTATGCCTCTATGAGGTGTGTAAAAAAAGCATCAATGCATTAAAAGAGTTCTTTATTTCCAGACAGGTGTATCCAAAGCTGTGTGTTTCAAAGGATATACAAGTGTATTCTGATACGAAATGGCTGGAAATCATATTGTATCAGCTGTTAACCAATGCGGTCAAATACAGCGATGCAGGAAGCAGCGTAACACTTACTGCCGCACAGGAGGGAGAAAGAGTAGAGCTTTTTGTAAAAGATCAGGGAATGGGAATGGATGATGCAGATAAAGAGCGGATCTTCCGATTGTTTTTTGTGGGAAAGAATGGAAGGAAGACAGGAGAATCCAGCGGAATTGGCTTATATATCGTGAAACACATCGCAGATTACCTGGGGCATGGAATTACAGTAGAAAGCGAGGCTGGAAAGGGAAGTACCTTTTCTGTCGTGTTTGAAAATAGAAAAAGTATAATGGATCGGGAAAGATGACAAAATCGTAAGCTTTATATCATCTTTCCCGATTTTTTATTATCAAAGCAGATGTTATACTAATTTTAAAAAGAAGATAGAGAAAAGGTGAGAAAAATGAAAGTAATATCGATTAAGAATCTAGAGAAAACGTACGATGGGAAGGTTCCGGTTAAAGCGTTAAGGGGAATTAATCTCGAAGTAGAGAAGGGCGAAATGATTGCAATCATGGGGCCATCGGGAAGTGGAAAAAGTACATTCTTAAATGTAATATCCACGATTGATAAGCCGACGAAAGGAAGTGTTAGAATCAGTGGGAAGAATCCACATAAGATGAACGACGAAGAGCTTGCGTCTTTTCGAAGAAACACCTTGGGATTTGTATTCCAGAATTTTAACTTGCTGCCCACATTGACCATTGAAGAAAATATTATGCTGCCAATGACATTAGAAAAAGTTCCAACAGCTGAGATGAAGCATCGGACAGTGGAGATAGCAAAGCTTTTGGGTATCGCAAATTTATTGAAAAAAAGGACCTACGAAATATCAGGGGGACAGGCACAAAGAACGGCTGTTGCACGGGCCGTTGTCCAGGACCCGGCGCTATTGCTTGCCGATGAACCAACAGGGAATCTGGATTCAAAGGCCGCAAAGGATGTAATGGAATTATTCGGGATGCTTAATAAAGTAAAAAAAACAACGGTTCTTATGGTAACTCATGATGCTTTGGTTGCGAGCTATTGCAGAAAAGTTTATATCATCAAAGATGGTCGTATTTATCAGGAGATTATTAAAGAAGGAGACGCCTTAGAATTTCAGGAGGAAATACTGAATGCTATGACGTTATTAGGAGGCGGGAGGAATGACATTATTTAATCTTGCGTGGAAAAATATTATTCGAGATACGAAAACATATATATATTATTTTATGAATTGCGCATTTTCCGTGTTCATCTTTTTCCTTTTTACCGCATTAGCAGGGCATCCTGTGTTTAAGGTCATAGATACGAACAGTGCCATGTGGTATGTGCTGGTTACGGCAGAGATGATTTCCGTTTGCTTTTCATTAATATTCATTACCTATTCGGTAAAGAATTTTTTGAAAGCGAGAGGAAAGCAATTCGGAATTATTGTAATACACGGTGGTACAAAAAAGCAATTAAACAAGCTTATATTCTATGAGAATAGTGTGATAGGATTCGGAGCGATTGTGAGTGGTATCTTAATAGGTATGCTGTTCTTTAAGATATTCTTATCGGCTGCCGAAAGGGTAATCCAGGGAGTAGAATTAGACTTTTATTTTCCACTCACAGCGATTGTAACGACAATTATCATTATGGGAATCGTATTCCTGCTGATTTCGCTCATCGCACCAAGGCTTATCAGAAAAAATAAGGTGGTACATTTAATAAAAGTGGAAGAAATAGCAGAGAAAATGCCCAAAAGAATATGGCTGTATGCTACATTTTTCATAAGCACAGCATGTATCATTGCAGGGGTGTTTGCCACAGACCATGGAGATATTGTGAGCTTTTTCCTGCTGCCGGTGGCTGTGGTTGCGGTTGCATCCTTTATGTGTATTGTGGTATATGAGGGAATATGTTTCTATATTTTCACATCCAAATCAAAGGGAAATTATTATCAAGGTGTCAGGTTACTATTGCTGTCAAATGTTACGAACAAGATTCGTACAAACCTTCAACTGATAACCATATCAGCAGTATTATATGGAATTACCTTTTTATCAGTAATATTAATGGTATCCGCCACAAAACATGTAAAGGATCTGGTTCGTAAACAATGTCCATATGCATACATTTATTCATCATGGAGTGAACAGGCAGATACCGAAGGGAATGTGGCCTTCATTGAACAGAGAATCCAGGATGAGCCGGGATATAAGACGATGAAGATGTCATTCTGGGAAAAAGATAATGAGGATATGAGCCGCATTATGATTATGCCGGCAAATATGTACAACCAGATTGCAGAATTTTCAAAGTATTCCAAAGTACAGCTACAGGGGGAAGCGGCTATGGTAGTTGCAGGGGATGTATTGGAAAAGAACTTTGAAATACCTGAGGTCTATACTGAAATGTGTCAGAAGCTGGGATATCAATTACAGCGAACGGACACACAAGCGAATCTAATTGGACTGGACGGGTATTTTAATAGCACTACAGTGGTATCGGATGAAGTGTTTGAAGGAATCAAAGATCAGCTGATTGTCAAAGATTTCTATGCGTTTGATGTACAAAACTGGACTTCTCTCCATAAGGAGACAGATGAAATGTATGAACGCTTCCTTCCATTAAGAGATAAACAGGAAGCTACATTTATATCTGATTATTATTATTATGAAACAGACAAGCTTGCAAAAAATCTGATACTTTATATCGGAAGTATCCTTTGCTTTTCATTCTTATTAGGAATTACAAGCTTTATCTATTCCAGATTATATTCAACGATGGAAAAAGAATGTGATTATTATAAAAATATTGTAAAGATAGGTTTAGCAAAGAAGGAATTAAAAAAAGTCCTGAATAAATATATTGAGATATTAATGTGGACTCCGTTCGTACTTGGACTGTTATTTTTATGGGGAGGAATTTTAATCATAGATAAAATGAGTGTAATATCTAATCTGGGTACTGGAATAATTTGTACGGTGGTGTACATCGTAGTACAAGGATTGATGGTTCTGCTGGTAAAGAGAATGTATAGCAAAAAGATAATGGAAGGTGTTTATGAGAACGGGACTTAAAAACGGATAAGAAAAATTGCGCAATTAACAATCATCGCATGGTGATTATTAGTTGCGCAAAAATACAATCAAATTTCTAACATCTTACATACCTTTCGTAATACCGACCGATAGAACCCCCAGATCACCAGTGTTATGGCTATAATCACAAGCACGCAGTTGCGTATCCCTGCTAATTCGCCCGCCGTTAATCCGCCATCATTTCCAAACATAATGAAAAAGTATAGTGCAAATGTCAGGCTGGTTCCTATCAGCACAGGCATTTTGAACACTTTTAGAATCTGGCTCTTTGCACAGTAATATAAGTAGGCTCTTCCTGCGCCTAAGTACTTGAGGTCCGCATACATTTGGCGATTATACATTGCCACTGTGATACATCTGGTGTAGGCAATCACAAATACAGCGGCAAAGCAGATAAGGGCAATGAAAATAAAGAGCATCAAATATACAGACATGGTTTGGTACATATCCTGCAATTCCATAATGCGAAACATAGGAGCGTATCTCCAAAAGAGACGGAAAGAAGAAGCATCCTTGTCTTTATAAGAAATCTTATATTCCTCCATATCACCATAGTAGGTTTCTCCGTTCGCCTGCGCATTTCGTTTTTGAATGCGGTCATAATAAGAAGATACTTCACTTGCCGTACTGGAGCGCTCAATAATTTCATTATATAATATCTTGGAAAATGGATAGGATTTTTCCACATCCTTTACATTGAAATCAACAATCGTTTCTTTCCATTCGGATGTCAGACCCTGGGTGATTTTCTCATAATCGGTATCATTTAACACATAG
>JAQUVD010000030.1 GCA_028693555.1 Hespellia sp. | reverse complement strand
ATCAATGAAGATCCCATCGTTTTTCATTGGAAATATAACCTTGATGACATTGATGTTTCGGAAGAAATCATTGTTGATACATTACCTGTTAAAAAGTCGAGTTAATTAAAGGATGGAATACTAGTTGTTGAAATTGTATTAATTACACTCATTTCATATTGTAATATACAATATTTCAGGGGGGAAGGCGATTAATCCGTGTATGCAGAGTGTTTACAGATCCCAATAATACAACAAGTCATGCATGGTTGATTATGGATAATGGACTAGTAATCGATATTACAGCGAACCAGTTTAAATATTGTGCGGGATTCGATGAAGAGGTACATATCGGAGAGGAAAACTCATTCTATAAAGGATTAGATAATAAGCATTATCAATCTAACTATGATATAACGAGAAGTATTCGATTATGGAATGATTACAAAAGAATAATAGATAGGATACAGTAGAAAGAATAAGAAATCAAAAAATATAGATGTTTGCGAAAACTTGAAAATCAGTTATAATGTAAATAGAAAGGTGGTGTTTGTATGTTAGATGTTTTATCAGTGATACTTGGAAGTTACAGAGAAGCAATAGCAGAGGCTCTCGGTGATAAATTATCAAGAATTGTTTTGTTTGGATCATATGCTAGAGGTGATTTCAATCAGAATTCAGATATGGATTTAATGATTTTGGCAGATGCACATCCCGAAGAGATAAGCTATTATGCAGATTTAGTTTATGACATTACGTATGATTTTGAGGAAAAATATGGCATGGAGATTAATCCATGTGTTCAGAGTATTTATACATTTGAACACTGGAAAAAGACATATCCGTTTTTTATGAATGTTGAAAAGGACGGTGTGAATATATGACACAAGAATTTTACGGAAAAGATTTAGCAAAGTATAAAATAGAACGTGCAAAAGAGGAAGTGGATACTGCAAAATTATTGTTTGATAATCAGAAATTGAAAGCTGCTAATAATCGAGCTTATTATTCCATTTATTATGCATTAACAGCGGTGTTGTGTCTAGAACCTATTGCATTTAAGAAACATAAAGATACGATTGGATATTTTAATAAGAATTATGTTCATACGGGAAAATTTTCTCGAGAAATAGGGAAGGCAATAGCTAAAGCAGCAAAGGTGCGACATGCCAGTGATTATGATGAGTTTTATATTGCGAGCAAAGATGAAGCGTTGAAACAAATTCAAACTGCTGATATGCTAATAACTGCAGTATCCGACTATATAGAGAAAGTGTAATTTTCTAGAGGAAATAGTTTAAAGTAGGTGTCCCGCTACCTATATCCCAAAGGTGGAGCATTAAAGTGAATGGGGAGAAGCAATTCTTCCCACATTTATCGGGAGAGTCCCTGCCATATAGTGGGAAATTTTAAACTCAAACAATAGAGGCAAGATTATTCTTGCTTGAAAATGTTTACCGTTTTTCATGTTACGGAATAAAAGAAACATGAAATGGAACAAGAACCACTTACCGATGGTGTGGTATATAAGTGAGTCGGTATGTAAATTGTATCGCGTGGAGACGCGTTAAACCTGCGCTGGATGTGGAACGGGGTAAACACCACAGCAGCTAGAAAAGAATCAATAAAAGCGGTGAGCTTCTACCAATTTAAGTGGAGACCTAAAAAAGCGGTGAGTCCATGCCATAAAATGGGAAAATCTAGAGAGTCAGAAATGGCTCTTTTTATGAAGGAGAATTTACTATGAGTTCCAACGGAAAAGAATATGAAGTTACTGTAGAAAAGGAATTGTACTCTGAATTGGATAAAGGTATTGATGATATGGAGCAGGGAAGAACTTATCCACATGAAGAGACAATGAAAATTGTAAGAGAAAAGATTGGGAAATATTAATTATAGCGTATGTTATTTCACAGCCGTTTGTTCGTAACAGAGCAAGCGGCTTTTTTGCGTTCTAACGTACATAGCCGTCGATTTCAGGTGGCGCAAACAAAGAAAGGAGAAAGACACCACAATGAAGAAAACAAGGGCGCAATCGATCAATAACATACGAAACAGCATCAATGCGATATCAGGTGCTTACACGGTAAAGCTGATAGACAAATTATACGATGAGAATTGCAAGCAACAGGACATGCAGGATTTGTATTTTGCCATAGCAGCGTTGTTTGACACGAATCGTATACTAGAAGCGATGCACTTGATTCGGGGATTATTCGCTATTGCGAAAATGAACTATCCATATCCGATTGCTGCTCTGGAGCCGTTTGATGTGGCACAGGAAGCATTCGTTGTGGAGTTTATTATGGATTTTTATGAGATTATTGAAGAAAAGCAAATATCTGAAAGCCAAGAAGCGAATGAAAGTGGATAGCCAGTAACACATACCGAAAAGAAAAAGGAGGAAATCTATATGGCAGATGGAAAAGTGATAGCCATTGCAAATCAAAAGGGTGGCACTGGAAAAACTACTACGACAGTAAATCTAGGAATTGGTTTAGCAAGGCTGGGAAAGAAAGTTTTGCTGGTGGATGCTGATCCGCAGGGCGATTTAACTACTTCGCTTGGATTTTTAGATGCAGACAATTTATCAATCACATTGGAAACACTTATGAAGAAAGTGATGAAAGATATTCCGTTTCAGCCGAATGAGGGCATTTTACATCATAATGAGGGTGTTGACCTGATACCTTCCAATATCGAATTGTCAGCCATGGAAATGTCTCTGGTTACAGCAATGAGCAGAGAGAATATTCTAAAGAACTATTTAGGAAATATAAAGATGAAATATGATTATGTACTGATTGATTGTATGCCGAGTTTAGGTATGATTACGATTAACGCACTTGCTGCAGCGGATTCTGTTATTATCCCTGTTCAGGCACATTATCTACCGGCAAAAGGAATGACACAGTTAATCCAGACAATCGGAAAAGTGAAAAGACAGATTAATCCAAAGTTGAATATTGAAGGATTACTCTTGACTCTTGTGGAAGGTAGAACGAACCTTGCAAAAACTGTATCAACGACATTAAGACAGCAATATGGTTCGGAGATTAAGGTGTATCAATCGGAAATACCAAAGAGCATTGTAGCAGCCACTGGCGAAAAGCAAAGACATCAGCCTGAATCTTTCCTCTGGCGATGATCTGTTTAGCACGCAGGAAGAAAGAGACTCTACCAGCCGAAAAGAAATAGTATCAGTTGCCAGAAGTTTGATTGATTCTTTTCCGAATCATCTATTTCATGTGAAGCATGACGATGAAATGCGTCAACTGGTCGAGAGTATTGAGCAATATGGAGTATTATATCCAACCATTCTTAGACCAAAGAAAAACGGAAGATAGATGATGTTGGTTATGTAGCGTTAAAAACGACACACGGGAAACATCTATCAGAATTCAAAAGAAAAGTAGAGAACAAAATGAAGAAATAAAGCGAATCGGGACTACACGAATTTGTGTATCCTGATTTTTTACACTCCAAAAACCGAACAAATGTACGCGCTACATATTTACATTTTTACATGTCCTGTGCTATAATGAAAACCAGTCAAACCCAGAAGAATAAACGCTTCTGATGTTGTTAAAAATTATCTTATATTGTTGAGTGTTATTTTGTCTCGAAAAATGGATTTGTGACTTTTATTCGTGTAATTGCTATTTTTTCAAAAATCTTCAAATTTCTTACACGAATCAAAATCCAAATTACTACAGAAAAAGGTTCACGGGACCTTTTTCTGCATGCATGGCAACGAATTTTTGGCGAATAGACCACTTTTTGAAAACGTTAAAAAGTCACAAATGGAGGTGCAAAGAGAGCATGTCATTATTCAATTTACAATCAGAATACAGCCCGACCGGCGACCAGCCAACCGCCATCAAAGAACTCGTAGAAGGCTTTAAATCAGGCAATCAGGCGCAAACCTTACTTGGTGTAACCGGGTCCGGCAAGACCTTCACGATGGCGAATGTCATCCAGCAGATGGACCGCCCGACACTGATTATCGCGCACAATAAAACGCTGGCAGCACAGTTGTATGGCGAGTTTAAAGAATTCTTCCCTGACAACGCAGTGGAATACTTTGTCTCTTATTACGACTATTATCAGCCGGAAGCGTATGTTCCGTCTTCGGATACTTATATTGCAAAGGACTCGGCAATCAACGATGAGATTGATAAGCTCCGGCATTCCGCAACAGCGGCATTATCTGAGCGAAGAGATGTCATTATTGTCGCTTCCGTTTCCTGTATCTATGGCTTGGGTAGCCCGATTGATTATCAGAATATGGTGTTGTCACTTCGCCCCGGCATGATTCGGGAGCGCGACGAAGTGATTCATAAGCTGATTGATATTCAGTATAATCGCAACGACATGGATTTCAAACGTGGAACATTCCGTGTGCGCGGTGATGTTGTGGAGATTTTTCCGGCGGCATCCGGCGAATCAGCAATCCGTGTGGAGTTTTTCGGAGATGAGATTGATCGCATTACGGAAATGGATGTACTGACAGGAGAAGTCTTAAGCGTGCTGAATCATATTGCAATTTTTCCGGCATCCCATTATGTTGTTGATAAAGATAATATGAATCGTGCAATTAAGGCGATTGAAGAAGAACTTGAAGAACGCGTGGCAGAATTCAAGCGCAATGACAAGCTTCTGGAAGCGCAGAGAATCGCGGAGCGTACGAACTTTGACATTGAGATGATGCGAGAGACTGGTTTCTGCTCTGGAATCGAGAATTATTCAAGGCATTTGACGGGACTCGTGCCGGGGCAGCCACCGCATACGCTGATTGACTATTTTCCGGATGACCTCATGATTATGATTGATGAGTCGCATATGACCATTCCGCAGATTGGGGCAATGTATTCGGGGGATCAGTCAAGAAAATCAACTTTGGTTGATTTTGGCTTCCGGCTCCCATCAGCCAAGGATAACAGGCCATTGAACTTTCAGGAATTCGAGTCAAAGATTGATCAGATATTATTTGTATCGGCGACTCCCGGTAAATATGAGAACGAACACGAACTATTGAGAACCGAACAGGTCATCAGACCAACCGGACTGCTTGATCCGGAAGTGTTTGTCAGACCGATTGAAGGTCAGATTGATGACCTGATTGGTGAGATTAATAAAGAAGTTGAAAAGAAGAATAAGATTCTTGTCACGACTCTGACCAAGACAATGGCAGAAGATTTGACGGATTACATGAGAGAACTTGGTATCCGTGTCAAATATTTACACTCCGATGTGGATACACTAGAGCGTACTGAGATTATTCGTGATATGCGATTGGATGTGTTCGATGTACTTGTAGGAATCAACCTGCTTCGGGAAGGACTTGATATCCCCGAGATTACACTGATCGCAATTTTAGATGCGGACAAGGAAGGATTTCTCCGATCTGAGACTTCCCTGATTCAGACGATTGGACGAGCAGCAAGAAATGTGGATGGACATGTCATCATGTATGCAGATAAGATTACGGATTCTATGCGTGCGGCTCTTGATGAGACTTCGCGCCGCCGTAAGATTCAGATGATGTACAATGAAGAGCACGGCATCACACCGAAAACGATTAAGAAAGCAGTGCGGGACTTAATCAGCATTTCCAAGAAGGTTGCGGCAGAAGAACTGCAGATGGAAAAAGATCCGGAATCTATGAGCAGGGAAGAACTGGAAAAATTAGTCAAGGATGTAACGAAACATATGAAGAAGGTGGCAGCAGAACTTAATTTCGAAGCGGCAGCAGAGCTGCGTGATAAATTAATAGAGATAAAGACACAGTTGAATAATATGTAACCGGGGGAGAGGCTTCGGAGCGCTGTACAAGAAGCAGCAAAATTGAGAACAGGAAGGAAATTACCATGCAACAAAAGAAAGACAATAGACAATACATCAAAATCCGAGGAGCAAATGAGAACAACCTTAAGAATATTGATCTGGATATCCCCCGCAACGAGCTTGTTGTTCTGACCGGGCTGAGCGGGTCAGGTAAGTCCTCCCTCGCATTTGACACGATATATGCGGAAGGTCAGAGAAGATACATGGAATCGTTGTCATCTTACGCACGACAATTTCTGGGACAGATGGAGAAGCCGAACGTAGAGAGCATTGAAGGGTTATCACCGGCAATTTCCATCGACCAGAAGTCGACAAACCACAATCCACGTTCAACGGTTGGAACAGTAACGGAAATTTATGATTATTTCCGACTGCTTTATGCGAGGATTGGTATTCCGCACTGTCCGGTCTGCGGCAAGGAAATCAAACGACAGACGGTTGATCAGATGGTAGATCAGGTGATGGAGATGGAAGAAGGCACGAAGATTCAGCTTCTTGCACCGGTTGTACGTGGGAAAAAGGGGCGTCATGAGAAGCTTCTTGAGCGTGCAAAGAAAAGTGGATATGTGCGTGCCCGTGTAGATGGAAATTTATACGAACTGACAGAAGAGATTGAACTGGATAAGAATATCAAACATAATATTGAGATTATCGTGGATCGTCTAGTCGTAAAGTCAGGGATCGAGAAGCGTCTTTCCGATTCGATTGAAAGCGTACTTGCACTTGCCGAGGGATTGATGATTGTGGATGTAATTGGTGGCGAACCCATTAATTTCAGCCAGCATTTTTCATGCCCGGATTGTGGAATCAGCATCGAAGAAATAGAGCCGCGAAGCTTTTCCTTCAATAATCCGTTTGGTGCGTGTCCGGTATGTTTCGGACTTGGTTACAAGATGGAATTTGATATTGATTTGATGATTCCGGATCAGAAATTGAGCATCAATGAAGGGGCGATTGTTGTTATGGGGTGGCAGTCATGCAATGACCCAAAGAGTTTTACGAATGCAATCCTGCAGGCATTATGCAATGAGTACAAGTTTGATCTGGATACACCATTCAACAAGTATCCTAAGAAAATCAAGGATATCATTATTAACGGAACGAACGGAAAAGAAATCAAGGTCTACTACAAGGGACAGCGTGGTGAGGGTGTCTATGATGTGGCATTTGATGGATTGATTAAGAATGTACAGCGCAGATATCGTGAGACGGGTTCCGAGACCATGAAGGCGGAATATGAAGAATTCATGCAGATTACGCCATGCAGCGAGTGTGGCGGGCAGCGGCTGAAAAAAACAGCTTTGGCAGTTACCATCGGTGGCAAGAATATTGCGCAGGTCACAGATTATTCTATTGGAAAGCTGTTGCATTTCCTAAGTAAATTAAGGCTGACGAAACAACAGCAGTTAATTGGGAATCAGATACTGAAAGAAATCAATGCAAGACTTCAGTTTCTGATGGATGTGGGTCTGGATTATCTGACGTTGTCCAGGGCGACGGGCAGTCTCTCAGGCGGCGAAGCGCAGAGAATTCGGCTGGCAACACAGATCGGTTCGGGGCTTGTTGGTGTTGCGTATATTTTAGATGAACCAAGCATCGGTCTGCATCAGCGGGATAACGACAAACTTCTTGGTACTTTGAAGCATCTTCGCGATCTTGGAAATTCGCTGATTGTTGTAGAGCATGATGAGGACACCATGCTGGAAGCAGATTATGTGGTAGATATCGGACCGGGGGCAGGGGAACATGGCGGACAGGTCATTGCAGCCGGCACCGCGGAAGAGATCATGAACTGTAAAGAGTCCATTACCGGTGATTACCTGAGTGGGCGTAAGATGATTCCGGTTCCAAGAGTGCGGAAACGCCCGCAGGGATATTTGACGGTCAAGGGAGCTCGTCAGAACAATCTGAAGAACGTTGATGTCAAGTTTCCTCTTGGCGTTATGACATGTGTAACCGGCGTATCAGGTTCGGGTAAAAGCTCTCTTGTAAATGAGATTCTATACAAAACACTTGCACGCGACCTGAACCGTGCGAGAACAATCCCTGGAAAATGTACAAAAATCATAGGAATTGATAAATTAGACAAAGTTATTGATATAGATCAGTCACCGATCGGAAGAACGCCAAGATCAAATCCAGCAACATATACGGGCGTGTTTGATATGATTCGAGATCTTTTTGCGGCAACAGCAGAGGCAAAGGCGAGAGGATATAAAAAGGGCAGATTTAGTTTTAACGTGAAAGGCGGGCGATGTGAGGCCTGCTCGGGTGACGGAATTCTCAAGATTGAGATGCATTTCCTTCCGGATGTCTATGTGCCTTGTGAAGTTTGTAAAGGAAAACGTTACAATCGTGAGACGCTGGATGTTCACTACAAGGGCAAGAACATTTATGAAGTACTCAATATGACGGTGGAAGAGGCAGTGAGCTTTTTTGAAAACATACCAAGTATTCACCGCAAATTAGAGACACTGAATGATGTGGGATTATCTTATATTCGTCTAGGCCAGCCATCGACGACGCTGTCAGGCGGAGAGGCACAGCGTGTGAAGCTTGCCACGGAATTGAGCAAGCGAAGTACCGGCAAGACAGTATATATCTTAGATGAGCCGACGACAGGGCTGCATTTTGCAGATGTTCATAAGCTGACAGAGATTCTGCAGCGGTTATCCGGAGACGGTAACACAGTCATTGTAATTGAGCATAATCTTGATGTCATCAAAACGGCAGACTATATTATTGATATCGGCCCGGAAGGGGGAGACAAGGGTGGTATGATTGTTGCTACCGGTACGCCGGAAGAGATTGTTCAGGTGCCGGAATCGTATACCGGACAATATCTAAAGCCGATGTTAGAAAAAGCAAAATAATGGAAGTGCAGTTGAGAAAACTGTACAGACAAGGGCTGTGCCAGAGGGCATAGTCCTTTCTTTATACTTTCAAGTTGAAATTTTCTGAAAAATATTGACAGCAGTTACAATTTCGCCTATAGTCAATGCAAAGATCATGTCTATCTTACATTTCTGTATACAATTCTAATATTTCAACTAAACCCAACCTCAGATCAGCCAAAACCATAAAAGAACTATAAATTCGGATGAATTAGCAATTTCCCCCTTTAAAAAAAATCCATTTTCCCGTATAATAAATTAGCACGAAAAGAGAAATAAAAATGAATATACAAATGAAGAGGTACATACAAATGACAAATTGAGGAACCATTGAATATATAGAAGCTTTGAAGGGAGATCCATATGGCAGTAGATATTGGGATTGATTTGGGAACTGCGAGTGTTCTCGTGTACGTGAAGGGGAAAGGCGTAATCTTAAAAGAACCATCTGTGGTTGCGTTTGACAGAGATACAAATGTGATAAAAGCAATTGGAGAAGAGGCAAGGCTGATGCTTGGAAGAACGCCGGGGAACATCATCGCGGTCAGGCCGCTTCGTCAGGGAGTTATTTCAGACTATACCGTAACAGAGAAGATGATTAAATATTTTGTACAGAAGGTACTGGGGAGACGTACATTTAAAAAACCACGAATCAGTATCTGCGTTCCCAGCGGGTGTACAGAGGTTGAGAAAAAAGCAGTAGAAGAGGCAACCTTTGCAGCGGGAGCGAGAGAAGTTCATCTGATTGAAGAACCGGTTGCGGCAGCAATCGGAGCAGGAATTGACATTTCCAAACCATGTGGGAATCTGATTGTTGATATCGGCGGTGGTACGGCAGATATTGCTGTAATTTCCCTTGGCGGAACCGTGGTCAACTCTTCACTTAAGATTGCGGGAGATGACTTTGATGAAGCCATTGTACGATTTATGCGTAAGAAACATAATCTTCTGATTGGTGAGAGAACGGCAGAAGATATCAAGATCAAGATTGGGACGACTTACCCGCTTGTTGAAGAAGAACGAATGGAAGTGCGTGGGCGCAATCTGGTGACAGGTCTGCCAAAGACTGTTACCGTATCGTCATCTGAGACGGAGGAAGCACTTCGTGAGACCACAGCACAGATCGTAGAAGCGATTATCGGTGTTCTCGAGAGAACACCGCCGGAATTATCGGCAGACATCTTAGATCGCGGAATTGTTCTGACAGGTGGTGGCTCCATGCTTCGTGGATTAGAAGAGCTGATTGAAGAGAAGACAGGCATTAACACAATGACTGCTGAAGATCCGATGAAAGTGGTAGCAATTGGGACAGGCGAGTTCGTAGAACTCATGAGCAGCAGGAACGATTTATAAACAAAAGAAACGATTGATAGCGAGGATTTACATTTGGAAATGGTAACCGGATATGTCGATCATATCGTATATAGAAATGAAGATAATGGATACACTGTATTTAACCTCTCTGCAGATGATGGAGAGGTTACTTGTGTTGGCAACTTTAATTACCTTGGTGAGGGGGAACTGTTAGAACTGTCCGGTGAGTATATCAATCACAGCGTATATGGTACACAACTGAAGGTCAGCTCCCATCAGGTGAAGGAACCGGAAGATTTGATATCCATCGAGCGATATCTGGGATCCGGCGCAATCAAAGGGCTGGGCGCGAAACTGGCATCCCGTATTGTCATGAAATTCAAAGAAGACACCTTCCGTATTATCGAAGAAGAACCCGAACGGTTGTCAGAGATTAAGGGGATCAGCGAGCGAATCGCGCGAGAGATTTCAGAACAGGTTGAAGAGAAGAAAGACATGCGAAAAGCAATGATTTATCTTCAGAAATACGGGATTTCTACAACACTGTCGGCGAAGATCTATCAATATTACGGACCGCGAATTTATACCGTTATTGAAGAAAATCCATACCAGATTGCAGATCACATCGCCGGTGTTGGATTTAAAACAGCAGACGAGATAGCAGCCAGAGTTGGAATAGGTACAGATTCTGATTTCCGCATTCGAAGCGGATTATTCTATACACTTCTTCAGAGTGTTCAAGAGGGGCATGTATATCTGCCACAATCCATTTTATTGAAGAGAGCCAGTCAGCTTCTCGGTGTTGCGGCTGAAGACATGGAAAAGTATGTCATGGATCTGTGTGTGGAAAAAAAAGTGGTTCTCAAAGAGGCTCAGGACGAAATCCGTGTGTATCCGGCACATTATTATTACCTTGAACTTAATACAGCAAAGATGCTTCATGACCTTAACATTGACTGTGAGCTTCCTGAGGAGGTTATCGAAAAGCGTCTCTCGGAAATTGAAAAGGGGGAGAAGCTCTCTCTTGATGAGAAGCAGCATCAGGCAGTTATTGAATCCGTAAAGCACGGATTACTGGTATTGACCGGCGGACCAGGTACCGGTAAAACAACAACCATCAATACCATGATTCAATTCTTTGAACGAGAGGGAATGGATATCTTCCTTGCGGCACCGACCGGACGCGCGGCAAAGCGTATGACGGAGGCAACCGGATACGAAGCACAGACCATTCACCGACTGCTTGAAGTGAGCGGTAATCCAGAGGAGGAAGGAAATGTAAATGGTTTTGCAAAAAATCGCGAGAATCCATTGGAAGCAGATGTGATCATCATAGATGAAATGTCCATGGTAGATCTGCCACTGATTCATGCACTGCTCTCCGCGATACTGGTTGGTACAAGACTGATTCTTGTGGGTGATGTGAACCAGCTTCCGTCTGTCGGAGCAGGGAGTGTGTTAAAAGATATTATCGAGTCAGAACAATTTCCTGTAGTCAAGCTGACGAAGATATTCCGTCAGGCAGGCGAGAGTGATATTGTCGTCAATGCACATAAAATCAATCAGGGAGAGCACATCCAACTGAATAATCAGAGTAAAGATTTCTTCTTTCTGAAACGGAATGATGCCAATATGATCATCAGCAACATCATCACACTGATTCAGGAGAAACTGCCAAAGTATGTGGATGCAGACCCGAATGAGATTCAGGTCATGACGCCGATGCGAAAAGGGCTTCTTGGAGTAGAACGGCTGAATCACATTTTACAGGAGTATCTTAATTCGCCAAGTAAGCAAAAAGCTGAAAAAGAGTGGGGAGATAAATTATTCCGTGTGGGTGATAAAGTCATGCAGATCCGAAATAACTATCAGCTTGAGTGGGAAATTACAACAAAATTCGGACTGGCTGTGGATAAAGGGACAGGAATCTTCAACGGCGATATGGGAATTATCACGGAGATCAATACCTATCGGGAATTATTGACAGTAGAATATGACGAGAAACGAAAGGTGGATTATCAGTTCAGTCAGTTGGATGAACTGGAACTGGCTTATGCCATCACCGTTCACAAATCACAGGGGAGCGAATATCCGGCAGTTATCATCCCATTACTTACGGGACCGAGAATGCTGTATAACCGTAATCTTTTATATACCGCAGTTACCAGAGCAAAGAAATGCATAACCATTGTAGGGAGTGAAGAGACATTTCAGGAAATGATACAAAACAGCAGCGAACAGAAGCGCTACACAAGCTTGGACGAGCGTATCAGAGAATTTTAGATATACTTTATCCGAGAACAAATCCGTTTACCGGAAAAATCGAAAAGAAAAGTCAGCAAAAAGGAACGCGCGATAAAAGCAAAGATCCGGCAGAAAAACTGAAAATCCGTGGACCGCAATGTATGCGCTGCGGAAAACCGGTTCGCAGAGAAGAGACAGAATACTGCAGTGACTGTGAGAAGACAAAATTCACATACGACCGCGGGAAAAGTCTATATCTGCATCAGGAACCGGTCAGCCGGGCAATTTACCAGTTCAAATTCCATAACAAACGTATTTACGGTGAATATTTTGCAGAAGAAATGGCAAAAGAATATAGTAGGCAGATACGTAAGTGGGAAATTACGGAAATTGTACCGGTACCGCTTCATCCAAAGAAACGGAAAAAGCGGGGATATAATCAGGCGGAGATTCTTGCGTGCGAACTTGGAAAAATATTAAATATACCGGTTAATTCCCGATGTATTTATCGTGTTGAAAACACAACACCGCAGAAAGAACTGAATGATAAAGAACGGCGCAGGAATCTTAGGCGCGCGTTCGCAATCGACCCGGAATGGGAGCCCGGTGGAAATGTACTCATCATTGACGATATTTACACGACGGGAAGTACGATTGATGCAATGAGCAGACTGCTCAAGAAAAAAGGTACGCCGAAGGTGTATTTCCTCACGGTAAGTATCGGTCAGGGAAATTGAGAAATATTACCGTATGATTGGACAATTACTTTGTGTATATGTTATACTTAGAATAATGTTTTATGTTAATTTCCAACTAAAGGAGAGTTTTATGATAAGTAAAGAACGTGTAAGAATCATGACAAAGATGTCGTTATACGAGAAGAAACTCGGAGAACAGGATCTCAAGATCAGTAATTATTATAAGAAAGATTATTCGAGTCTCAATACATTGATTACAATGCTGTGGGTGACAGTCGGGTATGCAATTATCGCAGGTCTCGTAGTGGTCAGCAATCTGGATGCACTGATGGAGAATCTCACGATGAATAAAATGATATTGATGGTTGCAATAGCAGTCGGGGGATACTTGATTGTACTGATTGCCTACATCATCGGAGCCAGCACGTTCTATAAGAAGAAGCACAATGGAGCAAAGCGCCGCATCAAGCAATACTATAGAGATTTATCCCGTCTGGGAAAGATATACAAGAAGGAGAGCAGATAATGAGCACGATATTAGTTTGGAAGGAACAATTACAAACCCTGTATGCAAAATATGCAACCTATGTGGATAAGGCCCTGAAGATTATCTTAGGACTTGCAGTATTCGGAATCATCAATTCCAATCTTGGATATATGAAGCTTGCCGCATCGCCACTCGTTACAATTGGACTGTCAGTTGTATGCGCATTCCTGCCTCTGATTTTTATGGTTGTCTTTGCATCACTTTTGGTTCTGGCACATTTGTATTCCATTTCATTAGCAGTCATGGGAGTCGCAGCAGCAATCTTTATTGTCATGTATATCTTTTATTTCCGTTTTACACCAAAGAAAGCCTGGCTCGTTTTATTAACGCCGATTGCGTTCGCACTCAAAGTACCATATCTGATTCCAATTGCATTGGGATTGATGGCAACACCAGTCAGCATTGTACCAATCGCATGTGGAACAGTTACATATTACATGCTTCATTATGTACATACATCTTCAGCAGCATTAAAGGGCGGCGGAGCGGATGGTTTGATTACGAGCCTTACATCGTTTGCAAAACAGGCAATGATGAATAAGGAAATGTGGGTGATGATTATTGCATTTGCATTCTGCCTCTGTCTGGTATATCTTATTCGAACCAAATCGGCAGACCACTCATGGAAAATCGCTATTGTAACAGGAGCTATCAGTAATATCGTCGTGATTGCAATTGCATCGATGGTGCTGAATGTCAAGATTTCATATGGCGGAGTGATTTTTGGAAGCATTGTGGCAGTTGGACTTGGATTTGTTTTGGAAATACTATTCTTCGCTGTTGATTACACGAGAACAGAGCGTATGCAGTTTGAAGATGACGAATATTATTATTACGTGAAAGCAGTTCCAAAACTTGCAGTATCCGCACCTAAGAAACAGGTGAGCCGAATTAATGAACACAAAGATACGGCAATTATAGACACAGAGGACATCAAAAAAGTCGCTGCTAAGCGTGCAGTTCCACAGGCTAAGAAACAGCAGGCATCGGTAACAAATTGGAAACGCAAAAATGCAGATGAGATTCTTCTTACAAGAAGTTTGAATAAAGACTTGAAGGAAAGACAGCCAAAACAATAATAAGGAGGTGACAATATGAGCCAGCGAATTACACAATTTTTTGATGCCAATGTAAAAGGGGTTTATTTCCCAAACATTCGTATCGTAGATATCGTTGAGATCATTATTGTTGCCTTTGTTGTATATGAGATTATGGTTTGGATCAAGAACACGAAAGCATGGATGCTCCTCAAGGGTATGGTCGTACTTGCACTATTTATTTTGGTGGCAGCCGTTTTTCGGATGCACACCATTCTATTTCTGGCAAAAGGGTCCATCGGCGTGCTGGCGACGGCGGCGCTCGTTGTCTTCCAGCCGGAACTAAGGCGTGCACTGGAAAAATTGGGAGAGAAGAGTTTCTATACCACATTCCTTGTTTTTGACAGAGGAAAAGAGAACCAGCGTTTCAGCGATAAGACAAAGCAGGCAATTGTAACAGCATGCCTGGAGATGAGTAAGGTAAAGACGGGTGCATTGATTGTTGTAGAGCAGGCAATCCACCTGAATGAATTTGAACATACAGGTATCGAACTTGATGCGAAAGTGTCAACACAGGTACTTTTGAATATATTTGAACATAATACACCGCTTCATGACGGTGCGATTATCGTGCGCGGAGAACGCATTACATCTGCGACCTGCTATCTGCCGTTATCTGAGAATATGCAGATCAGCAAAGATTTAGGAACAAGACATAGAGCAGCATTGGGGATGAGTGAAGTCAGTGATGCTCTTGTTGTAGTTGTATCCGAAGAAACAGGACACATTTCGGTGGCAGTCAGTGGACAGCTTACCAGAAATATCACCGGTGAGCAGTTAGATGAGCAACTGACAACCATTCAACACATTCATGCAGGACCAAAATGGTCTTCCAAAGGGAAAGGACGGAAGAAGAGTGAAGTATAGGCTTAGCAAAAAGCTTACGGAAAACTTAGGGTTGAAGATTATGGCACTTTTTTTTGCCGCTCTGCTTTGGCTTGTGGTTGTTAACTATGATGATCCGGTTGATACACAGTTATATAGGAATATATCGGTATCGGTTAAGAATGAGGATGTAATTACAAGCGGAGGAAAGACCTATCAGATATTAGATCAGACAGAAGTGGTCAGTGTAACAGTCAAAGCAAAAAGATCGATCTTGTCCAAAATAAAACCAGACGATATCGTTGCGACCGCTGATTTCAACGATATGGAGCTCGTATCGCTGGTGCCGATCACCGTATCTATTCTAGGACATGAGAATGACAATACCTCAGCAACTGCAAATCCGCATAACCTTCAGGTTAAAGTGGAAGATGTTGAGAAAAAAAATTATCCACTTACGGTCAGCACGACAGGAACGCTGCGTGACGGCTATGTTCTTGGAACGACGACAACGAATCCGGAGAGTATCACGATCGGTGGTTCAGAGTCACTGGTTAACAGTATCGATAAGGCGGTGGCGAGAATCAATATTTCAGGCATGTCAGAATCCGGTTCGGTGGAGGCAGATCTGGTGTTATACGATACAGAAGGCAATGTCATCGACCAGACTCTATTATCGAATAACCTTGGAGAAAAAGGACTGACTGTCGATGTTGAGATATTAGGAACCAAAGATCTTCCTATATCAGCAACGACATCGGGTACGCCCGCAGAGAATTATGTATATGGCGGATTGTCCTATACGCCGGAGACTGTGAAAGTATATGGAACGCCGGAGGAGTTAGATGAGATTGACGAGATTGTCATTCCGGCAACACAAATTGATATTAGCGGACTGACAGAGAAGAAGGACTTTGCAGTTGATATTTCCCAATATCTGCCGGAAAAGGTCAGCCTGGTAGAGGATGGGGATGCAAAAGTAATAATCACAGTCGCAATTAATGCGTCTGACTCTAAGACAATCGAATTACCTGTGGAATCTATTGCAGTCAGTAATCTGAAGGATGGTCTTAAGCTTGATTATGTAACGACAGACAATCTTCAATTGCAGTTTCAGGGTCCTCAGGATGTATTGAATAAACTGGATGTAAAGACTGGCGCATACATGGATTTAAAAGATTATACAACAGCCGGTGAATATGAGGTAGCGGTTACAGTAGAAACACCATCGGGAGTGACGATGATCAGTAACCCTGTGGTGAAAATCAAACTAAGCAATAAAGGGTAATTTTGGGAGGATATCATGGTTTCACAAGAAGTGAGAATAAAAAATCCGACAGGTCTGCATCTTAGACCCGCAGGGTTGTTCTGTAAGATTGCAATGCAGTTTCAAAGTAAAATCACATTTGAGATACACAATAACACAGCAAATGCAAAGAGCGTACTCAGCGTACTGGGGGCATGCGTCAAGAGTGGAGATCAGATTAGGATTATCTGCGAGGGCGAGGATGAAGAAAAAGCACTGCAGGAGATGGTTGCTGCAGTAGAGGATGGATTAGGAGAATGATTATGGGAAAAGCAGCATTAGTAATTATGGCGGCAGGAATTGGAAGCAGATTTGGCGGAGGAATTAAGCAGTTAGAACCGGTTGGACCAAACGGTGAGATTATTATGGATTACTCTATCTATGATGCGATGGAAGCTGGATTTGACAAAGTTGTATTTGTAATCCGCAAAGACTTGGAAAAGGATTTCAAAGAAGTAATCGGAGATCGTGTTGAAAAGAGGGTGGAGGTTGCATATGCGTATCAGGAATTATCTGATATTCCTAAAGCATATCAGGAGACTTTTAGAGCACGAACAAAGCCATGGGGGACAGGTCAGGCAATTCTTGCGTGCAAAGATGTTGTGAAGGAACCGTTTCTTGTCATTAATGCGGATGATTATTATGGAAAAGAGGCGTATGTTGAGGCGTATCAATATCTCACCACGGCTAAGACAGAATCTGATAAGCTGCAGTTATGTATGGTTGGGTTTATATTGAAAAATACCCTCAGCGAGAATGGAACTGTGACTCGCGGGGTGTGTCATATGGATGCAGATCGAATGCTCTCAGATATTAAGGAGACACATGGTCTTGAAAGATTTGATAATGCACAGGCAATCGTAAGCGACGAACAAGGAGAATCATACAAGATAGATATCAATTCATCAGTATCTATGAATATGTGGGGGATCACACCTGAATTTTTCCCTGTATTAGAACAGGGCTTTGAAGAATTTCTAGCGAAGCTGGATGAAGAAGACCTCAAAGCAGAGTACCTGCTTCCAACATTCATAGGGGAAAAGCTGGAAGAAGGATTGCTGCAGGTAAAGGTGCTGCAATCTAACGATAAGTGGTTTGGAGTTACATACAAAGAGGATAAAGAAAGTGTAGTACAATCAATTCAGGAATTGATTGCGGCGGGAATATATCCAAAAGAATTGTAAGACGAGAAGGGAATATTAGAATGGAAGTAACACATACATTTGTCGTACTCGGATATGGAGAATCACAGTATCTAGAAACGTGCATTCAATCAGTGATGAACCAAAAACATAAAAGTGACATCGTGATAGCAACATCAACACCAAATGAATATATTTCGGCAATAGCGGAAAAGTATCATCTGCCAGTTCTTGTAAATAGCAAAAGAGAAGGAATCGGGACGGATTTTGAATTTGCAAGAACGTGCGTAGATAGCAATCTGGTAACGATTGCACATCAGGATGATGTCTACGAATACGAATATGGACAGGCAGTCATGAATGCCCATCGATATAACCCAAATTCAAGCATCATCTTTTCTGATTATTTTGAAATTAGAGAGAATGAACGTGTATTTAAAAATTTGAATTTGAAGATCAAAAGAATTTTGCTGCTGCCTATTCAGTTATTTGGAAGAACTCAATTTACGAAGCGATTAAGTCTTTCATTTGGTGACCCGATTTGTTGCCCTGCGGTTACATTTGTGAACCATAACATTGATATTCAGGTGTTTGACAATCATTTTAAATGTGATGTTGATTGGGATGCGTGGGAGAAATTATCAAAGCAAAAAGGACGATTCGTATTTATAAAAAACTGTCTCATGGGACACCGTGTTCACGAGGAATCGACAACAACAGAGATTATTTCTGACAATATAAGAACAATAGAAGATTTTGAGGTTTTACAACGATTTTGGCCAAAATGTATTGCGAAATGCATCAACCGCCTTTACGTTAAATCTGAAAATAGTAATCAAGTTTAGGGAGGATACAGATGAAGAAATTGATTATTATTCCTGCATATAACGAGGCTAAAAATCTTGAAAATGTAGTGAAGAATATTAAAGAAAATGCACCAAGTTTTGATTATGTTATTATTAATGATTGCTCGACAGATCAGACCAAAGAGCTGTGCGCACAGAAAGGATTTAATGTCGTAAATCTACCAGTTAATTTAGGTATTGGTGGAGCTGTACAGACTGGATATGTGTATGGAGTGGAAAATGATTATGATTTGGCTGTGCAAGTAGATGGAGATGGACAGCATGATCCTGCATTCTTAGAAAAGATGTCAGTCGTACTCCAGGAAGAAAAAGCCGAAATGGTGATAGGGTCACGCTTTATCGATAATCAAGGATTTCAGTCAACAGGGATGAGAAGAATGGGGATTAAGTACTTTTCAGGACTGATTTACCTTTTAACAAAAAAAAGAGTAACAGATCCAACATCAGGACTCCGCATGATTAACAAAGATATTATTCGATTATTTTCTAAGGATTATCCTAAGGATTATCCGGAACCAGAAAGTATTGTTGCAGTCCTTAGACGCAATAAAAAAATAGTAGAAATTCCGGTTGAGATGAAAGAAAGACAAGGTGGTGTATCCTCAATATCACCTAAAAAATCAGTGTACTACATGATAAAAGTCTCATTAGCCATCTTAATTGAAGGCATCAGAAAGTATTAGGAGGAGAATATGATTACATTAAAAAGTCAGATGATAATAATTGGTTTAGTGCTGATAACACTTATTTATTTTGTGAATATGGTTCGGAAACATCAATTAGATCTTCGGTATGCGTTATCTTGGTTTGCTGTTGGCGTAGCGATTCTTTTGATGGCTTGTTTTCCAGGAATCATGGATTGGCTAGCACGTTTGATTGGAATTGCAAGTCCTGTGAATATGCTGTTCTTCTTTGGATTTGTATTTACGTTAATATTGGTGTTTGTATTGACATACTCTGTGTCAAGAATGTCCAATCGAATTAAAGTGTTAACACAAGAACTAGCAATGTTAAAAAAGGAGATGAATGATCGCAAATGAAAATAAAGCCATGTTTCTTGTGTGAGATAAGAGAAAACATGGCTTTTCGTGAAGATACTGAAGCTAATCATTTGCAAAGGAGAATACATATGAAACATAAGGGGAAAATATATTTAGGAATTTTATTGTCTACAGTAATGCTGGCAGGATCATTTGGGAGTAATGAAATTGTAACATATGCAACGGATGCTGCAGAGGTATCGGTAGAAACATTGGACACAGAAACAGCTGAACCAGAGGTTACAACGGTTGATAAATCTGAAGAGACTCCGATAGAAGAAAATCGCGCGGAAGGTGCTGAAGATGTCGTCATCAGTGTAGATGAAGACGGAAATATTCAAGAAGTGCCTGAAAAAAATGGAACAGTGGAGGGCGAAGCAACAGCTACATATGGCATAGAACGAGCAACGCAGCAACTGGTTAACTTCAATACCAGAGGAAATGCTGTTACTACATATACCGAATATCTGACAGGTGCATCAGGTTATACGAATGGTATGTGCGGTGCTGACGCAGCATATCTTGGAACGGAAAATGGAATGGTAAAATTCATGTTATCAGGCGTGATTGGTCTTGTTGATCCAGCGAGTGTGCAGGTTTTATCTTTAGATACAGCACAGTCGATGAGTTATTATCAAGTGTCTGGTGGAAGACTCTATCATTACATCTCAACAGATATGTCAACACCTGGAACAGCAAGCACGATTGATAATGGTCTCGCACCACCTTACTTAGCAGAAGGTGTTCAGTATTACAGTTATGATGGTCATTTTTTTTACATCAATTCGGCATTTAACCAGATGTTGTCCGACTATAATGCAAGTACACGGACGCATTCCGTGAATGCGGAAAATCCATTTTACAATTATTTTCAATATCTGCCACTTCGAAGCCAGACGAATTATACAGCAGAACAATTGAATGCATTTATTAGTTCAAAAGCTGCTAGCTCGACATCTAAGATGCTTAAAACTGCAAGTACATTTATCAGTAATCAAAATACATATGGTGTAAATGCGTTATTAGCAATCGGTGTTGCGGCAAATGAAAGTTGGTGGGGAAAAAGTAATATAGCACAGCAGAAGAATAATTTATTTGGCTTAAATGCTGTCGATTCATCACCAGGTGAGAGCGCAGATGCATATGCAAGTGTGAACGATTGTATCAAAGCGTTTACTGAAACATATATGTCAAAGAGATATTTGAACCCTAATAATTCCGTAAATGCAGGAGCGTATCTTGGAAATAAAGCAAGTGGAATTACTGTAAGTTATGCATCGAATCCATATTGGGGAGAAATCAATGCCAGTGTAGCATGGCAAATCGACAAAACATATGGAAGTCAGGATGCATATAAGTATACAATCGGTATAAAAGATGTCATTGGAACAGAACATACCAATCTGAATGTGAGAAATGCTGCAAGTACAGCATCGACAGTGATTTATAGAACAAAGTCGTACTCAAACCAAGCATTTATTATTTTGGATAGTACTGCGCAGAGCGGTTTCTACAAAGTACAGAGTGATCCAGTTTTGACAGGAGATCGAAGTGCTGTATCTGGAAGTGGTAATTATGATTTTGTAAATATGTATGCATATGCAAGTTCTGATTATGTCAGAATTGTATCAAATGGGAATGGAAACGGAACGATTCCTAGCAATCCAGGGGTAGAGGTGCCAGCGGGATTGCAATCAGCAATTCAATATCAGGCACATGTGCAGGATCTTGGTTGGATGGATTCTGTAACCAATGGCAACATCATGGGCACAACGGGAAGAAACCTGCCAGTAGAAGCAATGAAAATTCAGGTTAATGGAATTGATAATCTTGGAGTGTCTTATCGCGCACATGTGCAAGATATTGGTTGGCAGGATAGCGTTGTGGATGGGACAGTGTCAGGAACAGAAGGGCAGGCAAAAAA
The DNA here is from genome assembly GCA_028693555.1 of Hespellia sp. Taxonomy (GTDB): domain Bacteria; phylum Bacillota; class Clostridia; order Lachnospirales; family Lachnospiraceae; genus Hespellia. The sequence goes on along the minus strand of JAQUVD010000030.1, from coordinate 23,441 downwards.
AATAGAAGCTGTTCAGATTCAACTTACTGGAGAAAAATCTAGTGAATATGATATATATTACCGTGTTCACGTATCTGAATTCGGATGGATGGATTGGGCAAAGAATGGTCAGCTTGCAGGTACACAGGGATATAATTATGCAGTTCAGGCAATTCAGATTGCCTTGCTACCAAAGGGAAATGCGGCGCCAGGTGTAACCGAAATTTCATTTAGAGCTAATACATTTGCTGTCTCATATAGCACACATGTACAAGACATTGGCTGGCAGGATTATGTATCAAATGGGGTTGTAGCTGGAACGACTGGTCAGAATAAAAAGGTAGAAGGTCTTAAAATCAATACAACGAATAATCTAGGTATTGGATTGAAATACCGTGCTTATCTGCAAGATCTGGGCTGGCAGGATTATATGACAGATGATAACATTGCAGGAACTGTGGGGCAAAATCGAAGAATGGAAGCTGTCCAGATAGAACTGAATGGTGCAGCTGCGGCAAATTATAGTATATATTATCGTGTGCATGTACAAGATTTAGGATGGCTGGGCTGGACGGCTGATGGAAATACCGCGGGAACAATTAATTATGGATTAAAGATTGAAGCTCTTCAGGTTATGGTCATGCCCAAAGGAATTCCAGATATGGACCCATCAATAGAGCCATTTTACGGAAAGACAGATATTCTTCAATATAGTGCACATGTAGAAACAGTAGGCTGGCAGAACTATGTGAAGAGCGGTGAAACAGCAGGTACTACAGGGCAGAATAAACAAGTGGAGGCGCTAAAGATTAAAATCAAAGATGCCTCATATTCTGGGTCAATTCAGTATAGCTCGTATGTAGAAGGAATTGGCTGGCAAGATTATGTATCAGATGATTCGATTTCAGGTACGACAGGAAGAGATAAGCAGATTGAAGCAATCAAAGTGAAACTTACACAGGAGATGGCAAAACAATTTAATATTTACTACCGTGTTCATGCAAGCGAGTTTGGATGGCTGAGTTGGACGGAAGATGGAGAACCAGCGGGAAGTGAAGGATATGGAAGGCAAATAGAAGCACTACAAATAATGTTGGTGAGAAAAGGTGATTCTGCACCAGATACATCGGGAGCAGCATTTTACAAAAAAAATGCAAGGGTAGAGTATGCCGCACATGTTGCAGATATTGGTTGGCAACCGTCTGTGAGTGATGGAGCCACAGCAGGAACTACAGGACAGAATAAACAGGTAGAAGCACTCACAGTCACTTTAAAAGATTTGGATGTTCAAGGCAGCGTGAAATATTGCGCACATGTTGCGGATATTGGATGGCAAGATTATGTTGTAAATGGAAATATTGCAGGAACAGTTGGCAGTAACAAGCAGGTGGAGGCATTGAAAATTGAATTAACTGGAAAGATGAATGAAAAATATGACATCTATTATCGTGTTCATTCAAGTGAGTTTGGTTGGCTTGGATGGGCTAAGAATGGAGATCCAGCAGGAAGCCAAGGATATGGAAGACAGGTAGAAGCATTTGAAATTCGTTTGGTTAGAAAGAATAATCCGGCACCGGGAAGCGAAGATAATAGCTTTTATAAGAAATAGAAAAGGACTAAAACAATGTTAAAAAAAATGTGGGCATTAAAGCCTGAGACAATCGGCAAGAACAGCGTGTTTTGGAATATGATGTCAAGTGGATTAAATTCCGTTGTTTCTATGTTATTACTGTGGGTAGTAACTCGAATTGTAGGGGTTAATGATGCAGGAATCTTTGCACTGGCATTTTCTACTTCGCAGATGATGTTAACAATTGGTAATTACGGAATGAGAAACTATCAAGCAACAGATATTGAAAATAAATACTCGCTAGCAGAATATCTAGGCTCAAGAATCGTGACAAGCACAGTTATGATTCTAATCGTAATCGCTTTTGTATATTTGGAAGGCTACTATTGGGAAAAGTTATTAGTTACTGTGCTATTATGTGTATTAAAAGTTACAGATGCATTTGACGACGTATATGGTGGACATTATCAACGCATAGGACGTTTAGATATAGCAGGAAAAATCATGAGTATACGAATCATCACTTATATTATTGGATTTTGCATAATATTGATTACGACTCATAATTTGATTGCTAGTTGTGTCGTAGCAATTGTTCTATCAATTGCGGTTTTGTCGATTCTTGTTTTTTCAACAAGAAAAGTAATTCTGTTGCAAATGCCAAATTTTGGAAAACATTCAATAATGGGGCTTTTAAAAGAATGTTTTCCATTATGTATCAGTGCTTTTTTACTGATTTATCTGGGAAATGCCCCCAAATATGCCATAGATGCGTATATGTCTTCTGAGGCACAAGCCTATTACACATATTTGTTTATGCCTTGTTTTGTGATTAACTTATTTGTTGGATTTGCATTACAACCCCTTCTGGTTAAATTGTCACATACATGGATTCATAAAGAATATCGAGTGTTTTTGAAGCTGTGTGGACTAATTTTTGCAAGTGCACTTATCATATCAGCTGTTATTGTTGTGGCTGGAAGAGCGCTAGGATGCCCAATTCTTTCTATCGTGTTTGGTGTGGATCTTGTGGCATATAAAGATGTTCTTACGATATTACTTATTGGTGGTGGCTTTTTTTCATTTGCAGTAATAGCGCAGATTATATTAACTGTTATGCGTAGACAGTTTTCTCTTTTAATTGGATTTGGAATCACAAGTGTATTTGAATTCTTTATAGCAGGTCCTTTGGTGAAGTCTCAGGGACTTAAGGGAGCAGGCTTTGCATACACCGTCACTGCAGGGTTACTATTTATTTCATTGATTATAATGATTTTAATTTTTTACTGTAAAAGAGAAAAATAGGATGACATTATTGACTTGGAGGGGGACTTTATGTTAAAAAAAACATTTCGCAATATTACAAAAATAATAAGCGTAAGCGTTTGCATTATGATTGTTTGCTGCAATACATTTCCGACCTATGCGGAAGAAAACGACGAAGAATCCACTAAAATAGAAGAAAATATGGATAGTGAAGAACTTGAAACAACAGAAGAATCACCTGAAATAGTTGACGAACAAACAAATTTAAACAATTTAGAAAATACAGTAGAGAGTAATGATGTCAATCCTAACGATGCAAGACATCTGATTAGTTATCAGACGCATGTACAAGATTTAGGCTGGCTAGATCGTGTTTACGATGGTGAAACAGGTGGAACAACTGGAAAATCAAAGAGACTCGAAGCCTTAAATATTAATTTGATTGACACATCCTATACTGGAGTAGTTGAGTATTCTGCACACGTACAGGATATTGGTTGGCAAGACTGGGTTTCGAATGGAAATCTCAGTGGTACTATTGGACAGGGAAAACGTGTCGAAGCAATCAAAATCAAGCTGAGTGGAGATATTTCTAATTATTACGATATCTATTATCGTGTTCATGCAGCTAATTTTGGATGGTTAGGTTGGACAAAAAATGGAGAGGCGGCAGGAACATCTGGATATTCTTATCATTTGGAGGCGATTGAAATCCAATTGGTAGAAAAGAATGGTTCTGCTCCGGAAATAACAGAAAATGCATTTCATCATCCACTTGTAAAATATGCAACACATATAGAAAATGATGGTTGGCAAGGGTGGAAGAATGATGGTGAACTATCTGGAACAACAGGACGAGCACTTCGACTAGAAGGAATCAAAATAATGATTCCTGATCAGGATTATGAGGGAAGTATTTGTTACAAGACACATGTACAGGATTATGGCTGGCAAGACTGGACTGAAAATGGAGAGATGAGCGGTACAAGCGGAAAAGAACTTCGTCTGGAAGCGATTCAGATACGATTAACAGGAGAGATGGAAGCAAACTATGATATATACTACCAAGTACATGCTGAGGAAATTGGCTGGATGGGATGGGCAAAGAATGGTGGTTCAGCAGGAACTGCAGGTTATGGATATCGACTTGAAGCTATTCGTATTCAATTAGTTCCAAAGGACGGCGAGGCACCAGGTAGTGCAACAAACCCTTTTAAATCTCCAATGTTAAGCTATTCAAGCCATGTTGAGCAGATTGGATGGCAGGCAGCTGTTAGTGAAGGACAAACATCTGGAACAAGTGGAAAAGGTTATCGCTTGGAAGCTATAAAAATAACGTCTCAAAATCAAGAATATAGTGGTGGAATTCGATATCGGACACACGTACAGGATATTGGTTGGCAAGATTGGATAGAAAATGGACAGATAAGTGGAACAAGTGGAAGAGGACTTAGACTGGAAGCAATCCAAATACAATTAACAGGAGAGTTAGAGGAATACTATGATGTATACTATCGAGTGCATTCAGAAGATTATGGATGGATGTATTGGATGAAAAATGGTCAACAGGCTGGAAGCGTAGGACGAGGGAAACGACTTGAGGCAATACAAATTAAGCTTCTACCAAAGAACGAGTCTATTTCCGATGTAAGTCAACCTGTTTGGGCAAGTTCAAATCTTGCTAACAGAACAAATCAGATTCTGATTGTAAATGCCAATGGAGGAACAAGTGTAAATATACAATTGTGGGAAAAGAATGAAGGATTATGGTCGAAAGCAATGGAAACTTCCGGATTCGTTGGAAGCGATGGAATAGGAACTGCTTCGGATTATATAAGCAAAACACCGGCAGGTGCATATGCTCTTGGATACGCATTTGGAATGCATGGTAATCCAGGCTGTAGATTAGACTATCGTCGAATTACTCATACAAGTTACTGGATTGGAACAATGTGGGATCCACAGTATAATACATGGCAAGAAAGAACGAGTGGTACCTCTTGGGATGAACATTTGATTGAGTATTCACAAGCATATGAATACGCAATGACATTTGATTATAATCGAGGGCCAGGAGGAGGATCAGCATTTTTCCTTCATGTCTCAAACGGCAGACCGACAGCTGGTTGTATATCGCTCCCTAGGGCTAACATGATATATTTAATGCGTAATATACAAAAAGGTGCATATATCGCAATAATCAATCAAGAAAATGAAATGTATAGTTTATAGAGTGGCAAGGAGAGAAGATGAGATGAAAAAACGGATCAAGATATTACCAGTATTATTATTGCTAACATTAATAGTGCCAAGCAACATGAACATTATCGCAGCAGATGTTTCTCAAAATAATAATGAAGATATTATGCCAGTTTCTGAAGAGACTGTGAATGAAGCGTTTGAAGAAACATCTCCGGATATAGGAAACGAAGAACAATCGGGAGAAAACGGTATCCTAACAGATGAGGATGCTTCAGTAGAAGAGGATGATTCAGTAAATGAAGATGCTCCAGTAAATGAAGATGCTCCAGTAAATGAAGATGCTCCAGTAAATGAAGAGAATATAGAAAAAATGAGTGCAGAGCCCCAATTTGCGAGTGATATCACATTGGAATATCAGGCATATGTTCAAGATTTTCGCTGGCAGAATGTATCAAAAAATGGAGAGCTAGCAGGGACAACGGGTAAAGGAAAACGCATGGAGGCAATCGCAATTTCGTTAAAAGCAGTGCAACAAGAGAATCAGAAGGAGGATTCTAAGTTGCAAGTGGATGGTGGAATCGAATATCAGACACACGTCTCTGATATTGGTTGGCAAAAAGATTGGACAAGTAATGGGAATATTGCTGGAACAATAGGAAGAAGTCTTCAAATGGAGGCGATTAGAATTCGGTTAACTGGAAAAATTGCAGAGGAATATGATATTTATTACACGGTACATATTTCTGACTATGGCTGGCTGAAATGGACAAGCAATGGAGAGGCGGCAGGAAGTCAGGGAAAAGGAAAAAAGATAGAAGCTATTAAAATCCTTTTACAAAAAAAAGGAGAAAGTGAACCTGAAAATTTGAGCGAAAATGAGCAATCATTTGTTAAACCACTTATTAAATATAGTGCACATGTATCATCTAATGGTTGGATGGCGGCTAAAGACGATGGTGCAATTGCAGGAACTGTTGGTCAAGGAAAACGTATGGAGGCAATCAACATTTCTTTATATGACCAAGACGTTTTAGGAGATGTGCAATATAAAGTACATAGTGCTGATATAGGTTGGTCATCTGATTGGGTAATGAATGGTAAAATTGGAGGAACAACTGGAAGAGGGTTGAGAATGGAAGCCATACAAATCCAATTGACAGGCGAAATGGCAGAAAAATATGATATTTATTATCGTACACACATTTCAAGATTTGGATGGCTTGGATGGACTAAAAATGGTGGAATTGCAGGGTCAGTTGGATATGCGGTAGCAATAGAAGCTATTCAAATCGCATTATATCCAAAAGATTCAACCAATGCACCGCAAATTGATACAAGAAGCAGTCTACAGGCAACGGAACTGAGTGGAGTCAATTATGGAACATATGTACAAGGAACGGGATGGCAGGGAGATGTTACTGATGGAAATATATCAGGAACTACAGGTATGAATAAGGGGCTTGATTCTATTCATGTGAATGCTAGCAATGCTGAAAATGGTTACATTGGTGGTGTAGAATACCGTGCACATGTTCAAAATGATGGCTGGTTAGATTGGTGTAGTGATGGACAAGATGCCGGAACTGCGGGTAGCGGAAAACAGATGGAAGCTATACAACTTCGTCTGACCGGAGAACTTGCAAAATATGCAGATATTTATTATCAGGTTCATATTGATAATTATGGATGGCTTGGATGGGCGAAAAATGGACAGTCTGCCGGATCATCAGGTATTGCATATAAAATCCAAGCAATCAGAATTCGTATTGTATCGAAGGATACACCAGCACCAGGATCAACTGACAATTGCTTTACAACATCTAGATACAAGATATTGCTGAGTAGATTTTCAACAATTTCGACTAATAATGCAAACGGAACTTACAATATGTCAAGAGCATTGGCTCAATTTAATGGAATAGTTCTTCAGCCTGGTCAAACCCTTTCATTTAATGGGACAACGGGCTATTGTGGTAAGGACAATGGATACTTATTAGCAGGCGTTGTTGGAGGCGTTGGATATGGAGGAGGTATCTGCCAAGCGTCTACAACGTTATATGGAGCAGCAATCAGAGCAGGACTTACAATAGTGGAACGTAGAAATCATACGATTTCCTCTACATATGTGCCACGTGGTTTAGATGCAATGGTAGACTACGGGACATCAGATTTAAAATTGAGAAATGATTTAGGATATCCTCTTACAATTTCAACTAGAACAGAGGGCAATGTTTTGACGGTAGAAATGCATGGAAATCATGTGGCCTGGTATGATGAAATAAGAGTTGAATCATGGCTGACGGGTATTCATTCAGCAAGTGCTAGAAGAATTTACTATAAAAATGGGAAAGCAGTGAGTATTGGTGAACTTCCTGATTCATGGTATTTTAATTAATATATCAAATAAGCGAAGATAAGTTATGACTTGTCTTCGCTTTTCGAGCATATAGAAGAGTGGTCAAAAAGTATAGCTGAATTGACATTGATAAGTGAATAATGATATACTGAAAAATAAAAATAATTCATAAGAGAAGGAAGAATAATATGAGAAAGATGGTCACTTTGTTACTGATTTGTACATTCGTATTCACAAATGTGTTTATAAATGTGCAACCTATTGATGCAGAAGAACTAGGAAACAGTGTAAAAGAAGATGTATCAAATCAAACAGAGATAGATGAAAATTCTAAGTTGGAAGAACAAACAAGCGATGAACAATTGGAAAATGAAGAGAAAGACAGTAGTAATACTGTTGAACCAAGTACAGAGGTTTTAAATACAGAGAACACTGTGATTAATAAAAATCCAAATGAACAAAATGATAATGCAAACAGTTGGCGATATACAAATGGTGAATTAGATAGCGGAAAAACAGAATCAGATATTTCAATGTTTGCGTCGCCATATAATCCGAATTCAACAAAAAAAGGAATTGATGTCTCAGAACATAATGGAAATATTGATTGGGAAAAAGTGAAAGCGTCTGGAATTGATTTTGCAATTTTGAGATGTGGATATGGAGATAATATTTCAAGCCAGGATGATGATTTCTGGGAGAGAAATGTCTCAGAATGTGAAAGACTTGGGATTCCTTTTGGAGTATATATTTATTCATATGCTACAACAACTGCCGGTGCTCAAAGTGAAGCACAGCACGTACTACGTCTGATAGCAGGTCATAATTTGACATATCCAGTTTATTTTGATATGGAAGATCAATTATCAAACGGACAGCCTGTTGCAGGAAGTAATGCAAATTTGGCTACAATAGCGAACACATTTTGCACTACGATTAATAACGCAGGTTATGCAGTGGGAGTTTATGCTAATACAAACTGGTGGAATCACTTTTTGACAGATCCCTGCTTTTCGAAATGGCATCGCTGGGTGGCACAATATAACACAACATGTGAATATGAAGGGGATTATGCAATTTGGCAGTATTCATCAGCAGGAACAGTTGCGGGTATTTCAGGTTATGTAGATATGAACTATCTGATAGGGTATCCAGCAGATCATGGTGAAGGAAATAAATATAATATTCCCGCTAATTTGATTAATGCAGTTCAATATCAATCCCATGTACAAGATATAGGCTGGCAAAGTTTAATGTCGAATGGTTTGATTACAGGTACAATTGGACAAAACAAACATATAGAGGCTGTAGAGTTTGTTACGAATTATGATTTGGGAATAGGAATAGAGTATCAAACATATGTTGAAGGCATTGGTTGGCAAGATTACGTACAGGATGGAGAAATAGCTGGAACAGTTGGACTAAATAAAAAAATCGAAGCTATTCGAATCAAATTAACTGGGGACAATGCAGAACAGTATGTTTTATACTATAGAGCGCATGTTTCAAATTTTGGCTGGCTCGATTGGGCAAAGGATGGTAATGAAGCAGGTTCAGTGGGGTATGATTATCAAATGGAAGCACTTCAGTTAATCTTGTTACCAGCAGGGTCAGCAGCACCTGGAAATACTGATAATCCATATTACTATCAGGATTCTTCTTTTCAGTTGAAAACTACAGCACATGTAAGCGAAATAGGGTGGCAAGCTCCAGTTGGCAATAATGAAATATCAGGTACAACTGGAAAATCCCTTGGAATTGAAGCATTTAAACTGAATGACGGAAAAGGAAAACTAAATTTCAAATATGCTAGTTATGTTCCAGGAGAAGGTTGGCAGAAGAGTGTAACCAATGATGATATCTCAGGAACGGTAGGGAAAGCTAAAAAGATAGAAGCTTTGAAAATTGAAGTGGATTCTCAAGAATACAGTGTGTATTATAGAGTACATGTCACAAATATAGGATGGCTCGGCTGGGCAAAAGATGGTGAAGAAGCGGGTACAAGCAACTATAATTATGGAATTGAAGCTATTCAGGTCAAAGTTGTGCAAAAATCAGATTCAGATACTATTGTAACAGGAAATGCATTTCAAACGAAACAACCTGATGTTGAATATCAGGCTCATGTAAGAAATATTGGCTGGCAATCGGTTTCTAAAAATGGTGATATTGCAGGTACAACAGGAAAAGCATTAGCAGTTGAAGCATTAGCAATTGCATTGAAGAGCACTCCGTATGCAGGCGGTATTAGATATCAGGCCCATGTGAGAAATGTTGGCTGGCAAAACTGGAATAGGGATGGTCAGATTGCAGGAACGACAGGAAAAGCATTATCAATTGAAGCAATGAAAATTGAATTAACTGGCGAGATGGCAGACAACTATGATATATATTACAGAACACATGTAAGCGATTATGGATGGCTCGGATGGACAAAGAATGGTGAGATGTCTGGAACACAGGGATGTGCAAAACCAGTGGAAGGAATCCAAATAAAACTTGTGAAAAAAGGTGATACATTTACTGAAGAAGATTCGGGAAAAGAGCCATCGATTGTAAAATAATAATTTTTAAAAGGATTTAAAATAGAGAAGTAGGAGAAAACGGTGAAGTTAATAAGCAAAAAGAGTTATTGTATATTAGGGGGCTGGACTTTATTACTTTTATTTTTGGGTGTGTTTTTTTATCAAAAAATGATTGTTCCAAAGTATGGTGGTAATTGTGTTGAAACAATGATAGTTCAAGGAGAAAAACGCGTACCCATATCAGACGGAACGCATATTAAACAGGATTTTTTGACAAAAGAACAGATTCAAGGAATTATCGTGTATTTTAGCTCAAAGAAGAGTGAAAGTTTAAATGGAATTGTAGATGTTTCAATCCAAGATGATCAACAGAATACATTGGCTGTCAAAACAATCGATTTAAAGGATTCTCCTAACGGTGGTGCAACACAAGTTATTTTTGACAATTTAGTGAATACAGAGAAAGGAAACACATATTCATTAAATATTACTGGTATATCTGGAATAGACGAGAACCATGAAATTGTGTTGTTATCAAATGAGCTTTCTAGAAAAGGATTTTCACTTTACAAAAATGATGTGGCAAAGGATGTGAATTTATCTTTTTCAATGGTATTGGCAAAAACAAATTCTTTTTTACGTGTTATTTATGTATTGGGCTTTTGCTTTGTGTTTTTACTGTCATTCATTTTATGGATCCTATTTGTAAAGAGAATAAATTCAGTTCCATATATTTATTTGGGTTTGGTGATTGGCTTTGGAATCATATATATGTTTATTATGAAACCAAATGCCATACCAGACGAGGCTGCTCACTATAGTAATGCGTATGCAAGATCTAATCAGCTTATGCATCTCACAAAAGAGGAATTAGATCCAGTTGATGGGGGAGATATTATTTCCATACCATCGTCTATTGAATCATATCGATTGCTTTGTGAGTCACTAAAAGGAGATCGAAATGATGTAAGCACGAATCAAAACAGACCTCAGTTGATACAAGTACCCTTTTATCTTCACTTTATGGCCGCTTTCGGAATAACAGTTGGAAGGGTTTTGCATTTTAACAATATATGGATCTTTTATATGGGAAGATTATTCAATTTTGCATTCTTTGTGCTTTGCACTTTTTTTGCAGTGAAAAAGATTCCATTTGGTAAGATGGCATTAGTATCAATATGTCTGTTTCCAATGACTTTACATTTAGCAGCTTCATATTCTTACGATGCAATTATCAATGGGGCTTCGTTCCTTTTCATATCATATGTACTTTATTTAGTATATCAAAAAGAATCCATCTGTATTAAAGATGTGATTGTGCCTGCATTAACAGGAATGATAGTTGTTGGAAGTAAATCAGGTGCTTATATTCCAATTGTATTACTTATTCTTTTTATTCCTTATGTAAAACTTGGAAACAAGAAAAAGTACCTTATTGGATGTACAAGCATGCTAGTTATATGGATGATATGGTTTATTAGTCAAACTCTATCCGTTGCAAAAGGTGCTATTACAAATAATTCAAACTATATAGAATGGGCAGGCGAGAATGGTTATACTGCTAAGATGGTTTTGGCAAATCCAATCCATAGTATGTATGTGTTAATTAATAGTTTTTGGGAATTATCAGATGATTGGATCGTTAATATAATTGGAAAAGATTTAGGTTGGTTTAATATTCCAATGATGAGTTGTCTTGTGTTTGCATTTGCAATCCTTGTAATTCTTGGGAGTATAAAAGTTAAATACAATGATTTATATGAAGTTACTATCCCACAAAAACTATTGATGGGAAGCATTTGTCTGATATGTGTACTGTTGGTTATGGGAGGGATGTGGATCGGATGGACCCCAGCCTCACATGATTTAATACGTGGAGTACAAGGAAGATATTTCTTACCGTTTCTACCATTTATTATTTGCTTACTAAGAAATAAGGTGCTAGTTTTAGAAAAAAATATAGATAAAGAGATGCTGGTTTCAATATTTGTTTTACAAACAATTTGTGTAATCAAGATACTAACAACAACACTTGCTTGATCAATATAACAAAAACGAGGAAGGTGAATATGCTTTAGCATAGTGAATGAAAAAATGAAAGAAATACAAAAAAAGAAAATTATAGTTACAATACTTGGAGCAATATTATTATCAATCTTTTTTTTGTGGGGAATTAAAGCTCATATTGTTAATTGTTTTAGACAAAGTCTTTTTGAACAAAATGTTTCAGAACAAGTTGTTGGCGAAAAAAATATTAAACATGAAGGCTATGATATAGAGGGTGACAATTATGTGTCTACTGACGAGGATCCTAAACTAGAACTGACATTAAACAATGTAAATGTGGCTGAGATAACAATTGAGTTTGATCAAGAAATCCAGCAGAACCTTAATACTCAAATTTACTACAACCGAAATAATTTGGGATATAGTGAAGAGGCTTCCATAAAAACAACAATAGAAAAAGGAACAAAAAAAAGCAAGATAATTCTGTATCAGAAAAATATCACATCATTAAGAATTGATATTGGAGATCAGAAAAATGTTAATTTTAATCTAAAAAAAATTGTAATTAATGATACAAAAGAAAAAATATCATTACTTCAAAAAGTTAAAAATAATATGGCTCAGATTCAATGGGGAAGATTTTTCTGCCAATGGGAAATTCTATGTCTTACACTTATTTTTTTGGGAATGCATTTTGTATTTCATATCAAAGAAATGTATGATTGGTTGTTCCGAAAGAGATGGATTGTTGCTGGATTACTGCTTTTGTTTTTAGTTGCGAATAAATTTCACGGAGAATCAATTGCGGTATATAATCAAATCATACAACCAAATGAGAGCAGTGAATTCTCTACACCAATTTTTGGAAAAGAACGTTCTATTCGTTCTGATGACTACGTGGTTGAAACACCGAGCAAATTAGCATCTATTGCTGATGGGAAATATAGTCAATATAATGAGATTGCCAGAGGAACAAAAACTCTAAACAGTATAAATGGTGTATATTTAGGATATAGTACGATTGGGAAGAATCCATTTCAATTTGCATATGCAATATTGCCGGCAGAATATGCGTATAGTTTTTGTTGGTATGCACCAATTTTATTGTGTTTCCTATTGGCAATAGAATTCTTTTATATGTTCTCAAAAAGAAATGCACTGATAGCGTTGACTGGAGCAGCATTAGAAATTTTATCAACATTCTATCTATGGTGGGGATTCCCTGGGTTTTTATTAGGGGCACAAGGAGCTGTAGTATGTGCATATTATTTCTTATATGAGAAAAAATATTATAAAAAGTGGCTGTGGGGCGCTGGAGTAGCGGTCTTATTCGCAAATTATGTTCTTACTTTGTATCCAGCGTGGATTGTACCAATGGGATTCGTTATTGTTTGTTTTTTGATTGGAATAATTCACGATAATTGGGAGAGAGTAAAAAGACTGAAACGAGGAGATTGGCTAATTGTAGGTATAGCTGCAATATTTGCGGTTTCAATTATTGGATATTATTTTTGGCTGAATCAAGAGTATGTTTATAGTATTACACATACTCTTTATCCAGGAAAAAGAAGTGAATATGGTGGTGGTGCAATTACAAAATTATTTTATTATGCACAATCATTTTTATATGCATTTAAGGATTTAAATAATCCATCAGAAGGAAGTATGGTGTTTAGCTTATTCCCAATACCGTCTATACTTGCAATATACAGTTGGTTTAAAAACAAAAAGAAGGATTGGACACTTACAGGCCTGCTAATAGTTGATTGTATTTTGTTCCTATATGTATCAGTTGGATTACCTCCAATTATTGCAAAAGTGTTCTTCTTGACAAATTCTACGGCTCATCGAACAGCGGATATAGTTGGGATTATTCAGATTTATCTGATTATATATTTACTAAGCCATCTGACTCAAAAAAAGGAAATTCAGAGATGGATGAAAATTGTATTAGCAGTTGCGACCACAGCAATAAGTGTGATAATATGTCACAATGTGTTCCCTGAATTCTTGACATGGAAGAGAGCATTATGTTCTGCTGTTGTTGTTGGAACATTTTCATTTGCTCTTATATATTGTCGGAATGTAAAAGTAAGAAATTATGTATGTTATGCATTCATCATATTTTCAGTTGCTACAAGTTTTTATATAAGACCAATTTCAAGAGGATTTGATGCAATTACACAAAAGCCAGTAAGTAAAGAAATTCAGAAAATACTTGAGGATGATGCAGATAGTAAATGGATAACATATGGTGGATCGTTTTTAAATGCTGGATTTGCATTGGCAAATGGAGCGCCGACATTGAACTCAACGAATACGTATCCAAATCTCGAACTGTGGGAAAAATTGGATCCCAAAAATGAGTATGAGCAAATATATAATAGGTATGCACACATTTCATTTGATTTTACAGATGAAAATACTTCGTTTGAATTGATATCATTGGATCAGGTTAAAGTTAATCTATCGTATGAAGATATTCAAAAGACAGATGCAAAATATGTTTTGGCGTTTGAACCAATAGAGTTGGAAAACGAGTATGTAAAATTCAAACAGATTTATGAAGAAGACGGAAGTTTTATTTATAAAATTCAGTATATAGATGGTGAGGAAAAATGATAGAAAAAATATATAAAGTGCAAAAAAAAATATTAAATATTCAGTGTTCTGTAGATATACTTGAATGCGCAGATGATATTTTAAGGATTAAAGGGTGGATTTTCTCGAAAAAGTATAAGATTCAATCTCCCAAATTTTTACTCTGTTCATCCACAGGAAAGCGTTATCCTTTGGATTTACTGACTGGGCTTAAAAGAAAAGATGTGTATCATACTTTCCAATGTGAAAATGCAGAAAAATGTGGTTTTTATGGACAAGTAGTTGTGGAAAACATGGGAGTGTTTTCAGTATGGATGTTCTTTGAGGTTAATGGAAAAAGTTATAAGTTTTGTATTGGAAGAATGAAATCAAGTATTGAAAAAAATGAAAAATTACCACCAAGAGTGCAGAGGATTGAAGAATCGGAAGATGGTATTGACGCTGCAGAATTATTAAAAGAGTCAAAAATTGGTAACTTTTCACTTCCAGAAAAATATTTAACAGAATGCATTGATATCATTATTCCAATCTATAATGGATACGAATATTTAGATAAGTTATTCAAAACTGTAACAAAAACAAAAATGAAGTATCGTCTGATTATCATTAATGACAATAGTCCTGATGAAAGAGTAACTCCGTTTCTTGAGGAATACGCGCATAAGCACAACAATGTGATTTTGATCCAGAATAATTCCAACAAAGGCTTTGTAAAAAATGTTAATATTGGCTTAAAGGATTCTAATAATCATGTTGCCCTGGTAAATTCAGATGTAGAATTACCCGATATGTGGTTGGAACGTCTAATGCTTCCAATTTTGAAAGACGAAACAATTGCTTCCACAACGCCATATACAAATTGTGGTACACTATGCAGTTTTCCTAATTTTGGGGAAGATAATGAATTGTTTCTAGCGCTGGATTTGAGCACAATTGATCGTGAATTTAGTAAAATAGAACCACGTTATATTGAAATTCCCACAGGGGTTGGTTTCTGCATGGGTCTGAATCGAAATGTTGTCAATCAAATTGGTGGGTTTGATGAAGAAAGTTTTGGCATGGGATATGGAGAAGAAAATGATTGGTGTCAACGTGCATTTGAGGCTGGGTACAAAAATGTTCATGTAGAAAACTTGTTTGTATACCATAAGCATGGTGGTAGTTTTTTGAGTGAAGAAAAGAAACGGTATCTTGAAGAACATGCAAAAATCCTTTTAGAAAAGCATCCATACTACAATAAAGATGTTGCTAGATACTGTTCTTTGGATCCCAATAAAGAAGTGCGAGAGTTTATAAAGTTCAATTTATTATTAAAGAAAAGAAAAGCACATACTATAGTAGCATTTGACCATGATTTAGGCGGTGGAGCAACACAGTATCTTGAAAAGAAGAGAAAGAATGCATTAGAAGAGGGAAACTGTTTCTGTATTGTCAGATATAATGCAACACACAGTTTCTATAAAATTCTGTACTACTATGAAGAGCACGTAACTCATCTCCATGTAAACGACACAGATAATTTATTCAAAGTAATTAGTTATATTGGTGGTGATCAAATTTGGATTAATGAATTAGCTACATATCCAGATTTATATGATATATTAGATAGTCTTCGAACGTATAAACTTAATAATACAATATACTTGAAGATGCTATTACATGATTTCTTTGCTGTATGTCCAACGATTAATCTTTTAAATGATAAAGAGCATTATTGTGGAATTCCAAACGAAGAAAAATGTAATGCATGTTTAAGAAAACAAAAAAATATTCAGGATTTGGAACAAGATTCCATCAAAAGATGGAGAACTCATTGGAAATCAATGCTGAATATATGCGATGAAGTTACTGTCTTTTCTGAAAACTCGAAAGATATTTATGAAAAAGCATTTGGAAAACAGGATAATGTAGTAGTTTTACCACATACGATTGACTATATCCCGATAGTAGAAAAAAAGTATAAAACGACACAGACATTAAACATAGGTTTACTAGGAACATTAACAAAACACAAAGGTCGCACATTAATTAAGGAATTATGTAAAAAAATTGAAAAAGAAAAACTACCGATAACAATTACATTAATAGGAAGTGCATCGAAAAAGATTAAAAGTCCCGTATATAAAGAAACTGGAAGATATACGCGAGATGGCATTCCAAGATATATTCTAGAAAATGATATTGATATCTTCCTTATTCCATCAATTTGGCCAGAGACTTTTTCTTACACAACTGAAGAAATTATGCATATGAAAATGCCTATTATGTGCTTCGACATAGGAGCTCCAGCTGAACGTGTTGTGAAATATGAGAAAGGTGTTATCATCCCAGAGGTATCTGCCAATGCAATCTTGGAGACATTAAAAAATAATAAAAATATAAAAGAGTGTCAGGATAAACAACACATAACAACAAAAGTTCTTTTTGCTGTCGAAGAAGTTGGAAATTTCACTGCGAGATATCGTGTAGAACACTTGAGAGAACAGTTATTACATCATGGAATTTCTTCGGATTGCATGATGGTTGATGCTGCATATAGATGTAACATCAATCAATATAGTGTCATTATAGCTTATCGCTGTGAAAATCAGATAAATGTGAGTCGACTTGTAAAAAAAGCACATAAATATAATAAAGAGGTTTACTATGATATTGATGATTATATTTTCGATTATGATAAAATAAGATCATTGAAATTTTTAAAAGGAAAAGAATATACTGATTTCAAGAAATATTCAGATGGATTAAATAAGTCTTTGTCTTTATGTGATGGTGTAATTGTTTCAACGGAGAACTTGAAAAAAGTGGTCAAAGAAGAGTGGCCCCAAAAAGAAGTCCTAATTAATAGAAATGTTGCGAGTATGGAGATGCTGACAATATCTTTAGGTGTCATAAAAAAAGATAATTCCAAAGTTAAAATTGGATATTTTAGTGGTTCTAATACTCATAATGAAGACTTTAATATTATTAAAGATGTTGTTCTTGATTTAATGAGAGATAATGAGAACATAGAATTTTTTGTTGGGGGGCAGATTGAGTTACCACTGGAGTTTAGTTTATATAAAGAAAGAATTGAAAGATTCGAGTTTGTGTCATGGAAAAAACTTCCGGCGCTTGTGGCACAGGCAGATATCAATTTGATGCCTTTGGAAAATACTTTTTTCCATTCCTGCAAATCAGAAAATAAATGGATGGAGGCTGCATTGGTTCATGTTCCGACAGTTGCGTCATGGAATGACGAGTTAGCACGTGTTATTACAAACGGTGAAAATGGATTCTTGTGTAAAACACAAGAGGAGTGGAAAAATAATCTTCAAGCTTTGATAGACTCAGAACAATTGCGTAAACAAATTGCAGAAGCAGCTTTTGAGAAAGCTTTAAAGGATTATACAACATTTCATGTAGAGCAGGAAATTCTTGATCTTATAGAAAAATAGTGTAAGGAAGTACTTTTATATGGGAATATCGAGTAAAGTAGAAAAGTTAAGAAAGAAAGGTGTTTTCAAAGTTTTATTATCTCGTCTAAAAAAACGACGAGATAATAGAAAAAATTTGACTCCAATTAGAAAGTATCATCTTGTGTCTGCAGAACAACTGCAGGCGCAAAGCGATGCTTTTTTTCAGATACAACCAAAAATCAGTATTATTACACCATTGTATAATACTGATTTAAAATTTCTTGAGGAATTACTGTTATCTGTAAAACAACAAACTTATGAAAATTGGGAATTGTGTTTGGGTGATGGTAGTGACTTGGACCATTCAGGTGTCGAAGCACTAGTGCATAGATATGCAATTGATGATAGCAGAATTGTGTATAACCGTCTGGAAAAAAACGAGGGCATTGTTGGCAATACAAATGCATGTATAAAATTTGCAACAGGCGAATATCTTGGACTTTTGGATCATGATGATGTTCTTCATCCATCAGCACTGTATGAAGTGGTTAAAGAAATTCAGAACAATGCAGACTTTATCTATACAGACGAAATGAAATTTAAAAAAGATTATAAAAAAGAGTGCGATATTGTATGTAAATCAGGCTTTGGTAAATATGAACTGCAATCGCATAATTATATTTGTCATTTTGTTGTGTTTAAAAAGACGTTAATAGATGAATGGAACCAAGTGTATCGGTATGAATGTGAGGGTAGTCAGGATTATGACATGGTGTTAAGATTGACTGAAAAAGCTGAAAAGATTGTTCATATTCCTAAAATTCTTTATTATTGGAGAGTTCACGCGGGATCAGTTGCAATGGATATATCTGTAAAACAATATGCAGTAGACGCCGCAAAAAGAGCAATTTCAACACAATTGAAACGACATAATGAAATTGGAAACGTGGAATGTAATTATCCATATCAAACGATTTATAAAGTAGCATATATGATTCAAAATTCACCTAAAGTATCAATTGTTATGTGGGGAGAATGCGAAAAATATCAAGAAAGACTGAATGAAATTTTATCAAATACAGGTTATTTAAATATTGAAATAGTAACCAATCAAAAAATCGTATCAAATGAAGTTGCGATACGAGAACTTGAATATATCAATGATGAAAAAAGATATGAATGGTTTAATCGTACGGTTACTGTGTGTGATGGAACATATATGGTGTTCTTGAACTGGAATATTGTTCCAAAAAATCGGGATTGGATTAAAGAGATGTTGATGTATGCACAAAAAGAAGATGTGTGTGCGGTGGGCGCTCATATATTGTATCGAGATAATCGGACGTTTTACGCAGGCGCTTGTCTTGATCGAGATTCTGATAATAATATATATGTACTGAACTATGATAAGGCGGAAGGACCAGGTTACGAAGCAAATCAGATGCATGTTAGAAACACAACTATTATTTCTTCTATGTGTATGATGATATCAAAAAAGGAATTCGAACAACAAGAAGAGTTCAGTGTTCATCATGAAGATTTGGGAGATGCAGATTTTTGTATGCACGGAATTGAAAAACATAAATGGAATGTGTGGACGTGCTTTGCAAAAGTATATTATAATGGAAATAAACAAATAAAAGATTATTGGAAAAAAAATGATGTCTTTTCGAACGAATGGAAGAATCAAATTGAACAGGGAGATCCGTATTTACACCCACTTTTGAAACAGTTAAATTTGATTTAGAATGGGGAATTGAAATGAATAATAATAATAATAATATGATACAGAAAGTGGCAAATTCAATAAAAAATGATGGTATCAAAGGGTGTGCGGTAAGAGTGACAAAGCATGCAAGTAGAATAGCAAAAGCTAAAATCTCTTCAAAGGAAGACTGTAAAGATGTTCTGTTTATCAGCGGATGTGATGAGCGCTTGCCTCACCCACACAGATACCGAGTATCCCATCAAAGAGAACAATTGGAAGCACATGATGTAACAACCGATGAGGTATATTATAAGGATGTACGCATAGAAATGGTGAGATGTTATCGTGCATTTGTTATTTTTCGATCTCCATATACAGAGGCTCTTGGAGAATTTGTGAGAACTGCAAAAGAACTACACAAAACAGTGTTTTATGATATTGATGATTTAGTTATAGATGTAAATTACACAAATCTAATACCTTTTGTAAGTGGAATGAAAAGCGAGGATAAGGCTGCATATGATGAAGGTGTCATGAAAATGCAGAAAATGCTTAAAATGTGTGATGCTGCAATTACATCAACCTCTTGTCTTGAAAGAGAATTGAAAAAATATCTTCCTAAAGTCTATATCAATCGAAATACTGCTTCAGATCAAATGGTCGAGTTGTCACAAGACGCATTGAAACAGAAAATCAAGGATGAAAGTGTTGTTACAATTGGCTATTTTAGTGGTAGTATCACTCATAATGCTGATTTTGAATTCATTTTACCAATTATTATAAAACTATTGCAAAAACAAAGTAATTTACGGCTGCAATTGATGGGAGAGTTGGATATACCAAGAAGTCTTGAAAAATACAAAAATCAAATAATAAGAACTCCATTTGTAAAATGGCAAAAATTGCCAGAGTGCATTGCGGCAGTTGACATTAATATAGCTCCACTTGAGAAAACAATTTTTAATGAAGCAAAATCCGAAAATAAATGGATTGAGGCAGCATTAGTGAAAGTTCCAACAATAGCAAGTAATCTGGGCGCTTTTAAAGAATGTATAATTGATGGTGAAAATGGAATTCTGTGTGATTCATTAGGCGAATGGGAAGAACAGTTAGAAAAGCTGATTTTGGATAAACAGTATCGAAAAAAAATAGGTGATGCAGCATTTGAGTATTGCATGGAACACTGCACAACTATGAAGAATGGTGTGGCAATAACAAAAATCGTTCAATCAGAGACAACAAAAAACTGTGTTTTTGTACTTCCAGGTATGGAAATAAGTGGCGGTGTAAAAGTAGCATTAAAGCATGCTAAAATCTTACAGTCTTCAGGATTAGATGTTACATTGTATGTTCTGGATGGAGATGAATCCTGGTGTGAATTTGAGGATTATCGTTTCCCTGTCATCCGATTGAGAACAGGAATAATTGATACTCGTATTGACTGTGCGGTTGCGACTATGTGGACAACAGTAAAATTTGTCCAAGAATACAGAAATATCAAACGAAGATGCTATTTAGTCCAAAATTATGAAACCGACTTTTATCGCGTTGGAGATCCAAATAGGATAGACGCTAATAGAACGTATGGACTAAAAAGTGGAATGGAATATCTCACTATTTCAAAATGGTGTCAAAAATGGTTGGAAAACGAGTTTAATCAAAATGTAAAATATGTGCTTAATGGTTTGGACATTGAGTTGTTCGAATATGTGGATCGGAAGTTGGAAGATAAAGAAAAGGTTCGGATTTTGATTGAGGGAGATTGTGCAGTCGACTATAAAAATGTAGATGAATCATTTCGAATTGTTGAACAGTTAGACGCAGAAAAATATGAAGTGTGGTATATGTCATATAATGCCAAACCAAAAAAATGGTACAGAATTGATAAGTTTTTACACAAAGTGCCATATAGCAAAGTACCTGAAATTTATAAACAATGTGATATCTTGTTAAAGAGCAGTTTATTAGAAAGTTTTTCTTATCCACCGCTTGAAATGATGGCAACGGGAGGGTATGTAGTAGTAGTGCCAAATGGAGGGAACGTGGAATATCTAAAGGACGGAGAAAATTGTTTGTTTTATGATGCTGGAGATATCCAAAAGGGTAAAGAACAAATAGAAAAAATCAGGTCGCAATCGGCTAAATATGAGAGGTTAACGATTAATGGGAGAAGCATAGCACAGGAAAGAAGTTGGAACAACATAGAAAACATGATATTAGAGCTATATTCTTGAGAAGAGGTTTGGGAGGAGAAAAATAAATGAATAACATTGATTATCAAATAATAAAAACAAAAGGGGGAGCTATTCAGAGCTGCCAAGAGATGGAATTCCGCGATCAAAAATTCGTTTTTACAGGCACGGATCCACAGATTCATATTATATTTCCAGAGCCCATACAAAATATTATGATCTCTTGGAAAACGGGACAGGCTAGTTTTTTACAGTCATTAGCAACATTATATTATCAATATGATCATGAAGGATATAGCGAAACCAAAACCTGCAAGTTTTGCTTCCCAGCCAATAGCAAAAAAACAAAAGCAATTCATTTTGAAAAGAAAATCAAAGCTATAAGATTGGATTTGGTTGATTTTTGTGGGGATTGTGAAGTTGAGAATTTCTCAATCGAGACGATCAAAAAAATGACGATTGAAAGATGTTTGGAAAGAAACTGGTATCAAAATGAAAGCATTAAAACTGAAGACAAAGTTGTGGTGTTAACACATGAATTGTCAGCATCAGGCGCACCTATTTTGGCTTTCCATATTGCAAACGAACTCAAAAAAAGAGGAAAAGAAGTAGTAGTTCTTACGAGACATCAAGGAGATGGATTCCTAAAGGAACAATTCTGTGATGCAGGTATATCAGTAGTGGATCTATCTAATCAGAACGAAAACGAAGTGGAATATTTTTCCGTAGTGGAGAATCAAACATCGGCCATTAGTGATGAGACATACATTCATGCAATCATGTGCGGGCTGAGAAAAAGTAAATATGATAAGGTGATTGCCAATACGGTTGTGTCTGGATTATATGTGAATATTTTGAAAGATTATAATTTCAAGATCATATCACTGATTCATGAAATGAAAGCAACAATAGAGATGTACGATTTTGTTGACATGGGAAAAAATATTGCCAATTATGCAGACTATATTGTTTTCCCTAATCATACTGTTGAATTGGATTTTCGACAGATTTTTCCAAATTTAAAAGGAAAATGCATTGTCCGTCCGCAGGGGGTCTATTTGCAAAAAGTTGAAATAGACAAAGGAAAAACATGTGATTTAAGCGAGTATGGAATATCAGACAATGATCAGATTGTTATGAGTTCAGGTACATGTGAACTTCGAAAAGGGATAGACATATTTGTAAGTGCAGCTTTGCTTCTGCAAGATATGATGCGGGATGAAAGTGTACATTTTGTATGGACTGGGAATTTTGCAGATGAAGAATTAAAAGGATGGCTATTGAATCAAATTGAAAGAGCAAAATTAAGTAAACAATTTCATTTTATTTCATTCATAAAAGAAGCAGCAATGTATAATACTTTATTAACTCGGGCAAGTGTCTTTTGGGCACTGTCAAGAGAAGATCCATTTCCATCTACTGTGTTAGAAGCGATGAAAGAAAAAGTACCAGTTGTCGGATTTGCAGGTACGGGTGGAATTGAAGTTATGCTTCAAGATGCAAGAGGAATATTGCTTGAGTTTCCGCAGTTTTATCCACATAGACCTGAATTAAACCATGTCTTTATAAACAACTTTCAAAAAATGCCCCAAATATAAGGAATCTAATTCCTTTTTGATGTAAAATTAAGCTATCAA
>JAQUVD010000029.1 GCA_028693555.1 Hespellia sp. | reverse complement strand
GATTTTCCAGGTCGTGATCGACGAATAACCAACAGTAACTAACAACCAGCTGAGCTACGCTCAGTTCCTAGCGGAATAGCGCTCCGTTCCTTTGGAACGGATGCGCAGATTTCCCGGAATATGCAAACGTGGCTGGTATTAAGAAAAGTATCATATTTAATTAAATTTAAAAACATTAGAAAGAAGGTATATTTTGACAAAGAACGAAGTAAGATTACGATATAGTTTTCGCTGTATTACAGAGAAAGAGACAGAGGAAGCGATTGCGATTGAGCAAATTTGCTTTCCACCGAACGAAGCGTGTTCGGCGAAGAGCATGAGAACGCGTATTTTGGCGGTACCGGAATTATTTCTTGTAGCGATTGATGAGAAATTGGGGAAAATTGCAGGGTTTCTGAATGGGATTGCTACCAATGAAACTGTGTTTCGAGATGAGTTTTTTTCAGACATTTCATTGTACGATCCAGAGGGACAGACCCTCATGATCCTCGGTTTGGATGTGATTCCGGAATATCGAGGGCAGGGTCTTGCGACGGCGATTATGTCAGAGTATTTGGAAAGGGCTGCGAAGATGGAGAAAAAGCTTGTATTGCTGACTTGTTTGGAAGATAAAGTGAATATGTATAAGAAGATGGGATTTCAGGATAAGGGGATGTCTGGCTCGACATGGGGCGGTGAGCAATGGCATGAGATGAGTTATGAGTTGTGATCCAGAGGATCCAGAGGGACAGACCCTCTGGTATTTTGAGAAAGGAGCCGGAGGGACAGACCCTCTGGAGTGCGAATGGACAAGGTGAAAATTATTCAGGTGAAGAAATCAATTCTGGAGGATAACGATCAAGACGCTAATAAACTGAGAGAAGAGCTAAATCAAGATGAGACAATCTATATAAATGTGATGTCATCACCGGGATCAGGGAAGACGTCGATAATTTTAAAGACGATAGAATATTTACACAATAAAATACATATTGGTGTTATGGAGGCGGATATTGATTCAGATGTAGATGCGCGGACAATGCAAGAGCACGGAATCAAGACGATTCAAGTGCATACCGGAGGAATGTGTCATCTGGATGCAGAAATGTCTAGACAGGGCTTAAATGAGCTTGCAACCGATGATTTGGATGTGGTAATTCTGGAAAATGTTGGGAATCTTGTTTGTCCAGCGGAATTTGATACAGGAGCACATGTAAATGTTGTGGTTCTGTCGGTACCGGAGGGGGATGATAAGCCATTGAAATATCCTCTTATATTTGAAAAATGTGATGCTGTTTTAATCAATAAAATAGACGCAATGCCAATTTTTGACTTTGATATGAAACGGGTGAAAGAGCACATTTTGAAAAGAAATCCTAAAGCTGCTATATTTCCAGTTTCGGCAACATCGGGCGAAGGTGTGAAAATGTGGTGTGATTGGATATTGAATCAGATGTGTCAAACAGACCGGAGGGACAGACCCTCTGATCAGGAGGTATAAGATGGAAAATGTCAGAGTGATTGATGTACATCAAAGTGTGTTTGCAGTGAATGATGTGATTGCCGACGAAGTAAGGCATAAAATGAAGGCTGACCATACATTTATGATCAACCTTATGGCATCGCCCGGAGCTGGCAAAACGACGTTATTGCTTCGTACGATAGAGCCCTTGAAAAGTAAATATAAAATTGGCGTAATGGAGGCAGATATTGAGGCGACAGTTGATGCTGAGAAAATGCAGGCTGCCGGAGTGAAGTCAATTCAGATTCATACGGGTGGGGAGTGCGCGATGAATGCGGAGATGACGCAGCAGGCAATTATGGAATTTGATACATCAGAGCTAGATTTGCTTATCTTGGAAAACGTTGGAAATCTTGTTTGTCCGGCGGAGACAGACACCGGAGCATCAAAAAATGTCGCTATCCTGTCGGTTCCGGAGGGCGATGATAAACCATTGAAGTATCCACTTATGTTTCAGGTCTGTCAAGCGATTATCATTAGTAAAATTGATACAAAAGGGTATTTTAAATTTGACGATAACGCAGTGATAGAGCGGATTCATAAGCATAATCCTAATGCGAAAATATTTTTTCTGTCGGCTAAAACAGGGGAAGGGGTTGAACAATGGATAGAATGGCTTGAAAATGAGATGAAAGGCTGACGGAGGGTCTGTCCCTCAGGACTACTCAATTGCGAGCCGAGCGATAGTGGCGCGCGATACACCACACAATCGACTGATTTGGCGAATGGATAGACCGCATTTTTTGATCTGTTTTATGAAGCGATTTCTTAAGTTAATACTCAATGCTTGGAATTCTGTTGCGTTGCGGCAATGAGCAATTTGAAAAATAATTTTTTTTCCATGCGGATCGCTGATAAAAGTTTGTGTTGGGATATCCATGCAGACATCATCGGATGGAAGGGCGAAAAATGAGAGAATTTCTTTTGTGTTTCCTATAATGTTAGATAGTTTGTTTGTATCGACAAGACTGGAAGATTGACCGGCATACGCGCCATAGCTACTCCACGGATATTCATCTAGAGTGGCAACAAGCTTTGCCTTGACTGGGTTTCTGTGAATATAACGGGCTACAATTTGGAAGGCTCGATCGGTTTCAATGACCTCGCTGTGGAAGCGGCCTTGAAATAAATGCCCAGACCGCTCATATTTACGGTTATACCATCCTACAAAACGACAACTGATTCGTTTCATAATTTGGGAAATGGTTTCGTCGTGTTCTTCAATTAAAAGATGTACGTGGTTTCCCATAAGACAGTAGGCATGCAATTCAAATTTACAAATTTTTTTACAATCTGATAATGTATATAAAAATTTACAGTAGTCTTCCTTTTCTTCAAAAATTTGTTGTTGATTAATACCGCGCACGATGACGTGATAAATACCGGAAATGCTCCGCTTTCTTGCTGTTCTTGGCATAGAAATCTCCTTCGAAATAAACATAGAATTGATTCGTAATTAGAAAATAGATATGATAAACGAAATATTTAAGATAGATAAAGTATAGTGGATATGCATGAGAAATGCAAGGAGAAATTTGCAACAAGTGCAACCAAAGGGTCTGTCCCCATGGCTTGAGCCACGGGGACAGACCCTTTGGTTATTTGTTTACAATATAGATTCCGAGACAAACCAGAACCAATGAAATGAGGCTTGCAATTCCAAAAGCCTGTTCGGCTTCTCCGAGAAATATAGCGGATAAAATCACACCAAATACAGGATTCATAAATCCGAATACAGATACGCGCGATACAGGGTTATATTTAAGCAAAATCCCCCAAAGTGAATAGGCAACCGCGGAAACTAAAGCGAGATACACTAAGATTTTCATGGAAGATGGCGAAAAATGAGTTATATTTCCACCCATAATATATCCGGAAAAAATCATGATCAGTCCGCCACATATGAACTGGTAACCGCTTAGCATTACAGGGTTTTCGCTTTTGGAATAGCGTTTTAAACAGACCGAAGAAAATGCGTATGCAACAGTAGAGAAAAAAATAAACCCATCGCCAAGAAGGCTGAAATCCAGCTTCATACCATTTCCGTTTAAATTAATTAAGACTACGCCGGCGAATCCGATAATGCAACCAACGATTTTTCTGATAGATAGCGTCTCTTGGCGAAATAATAAACTGGCAACAATAATGGCGATGAAGACATTCATTGCTTCTATAATTGAAGCTTTGACGCCGCTGGTATGAGCGAGCCCGACATAGAAGAACACGTATTGTGCGACAGTTTGGAGCAGACAAAGCTTGAAAATTTTGGGGAGTGAATTTTTGGATGGAATCAGCAGTTTTTTGCTTAATATGCTCCCCAACAAAATGGAAAATATTCCGGCTAATGAAAAACGATAGCCCGCAAATAAGATTTGGGTTGCAGTGTCAGATGATGAAATTTCAAATAGCTGATAACCCATTTTAATTCCGGGAAATGCACTGCCCCATAAAAAGCAGCAGATCAGGGCACCAAGCCATACAACTATAGTTTTTTGTAAAAATATTTCTCTATTTTTCATTTTCATGTAAGTCTTCTTTCGTGAGCCAAAGGGACAGACCCTCCGGTAGTGAATTTAGAATTGCACCATAGGGTCTGTCCCTCTGGTACTCCATTACGAACTCTTGCCTTCGCCGGCAAAATATTCTTTTAAAAGAGAAACCACTGTGCCAGATAGCAAGAACAGTGCAATCAAGTTTGGAATTGCCATAAGTCCATTAAATGTTTCGGCTACACTCCAAATGAGACCGAGTTCTACGGTTGCACCGATGATAGCAACAAGCGAATATACAACCATAAATGGTTTTGTTACTTTGGTTGAGAATAAGAATTCAATACACCGTGCGCCATACAAGCCCCAACCAATAATAGTTGAAAATGCGAAACAGCACATTGCAATTGCTGTGAAAATAGATACCCAGCTTCCATATGTCGAAGTAAAGCCCGAGATAGTGAGCTCAGCACCTGCGGCATTTCCATATCCGACAGGCACGCCGCTACATAAAATAACAAAAGCAGTTAGGGTACAAATTACAATCGTGTCAATAAATACTTCAAAGATTCCAAAAAAACCTTGTTTAACAGGCTTCTGGGTGTCGGCGCAGGCGTGAGCGATTGAGCCCGTACCAAGACCAGCCTCATTTGAAAAAATTCCGCGGGAAACGCCTTTTTTCATACTTATGAAGAATGTTCCGACGATTCCCCCTGTGATAGCGGTTGGATTGAATGCTCCATAGAAAATAGAATACAAAACCGTTGGAATAGTTCGGAAATTTAAAATTACAACGCCCAAAGCAAGCACTACATATAAAAGCGCCATAAATGGAACGAGCTTTTCCGTCACACGCCCGATTCGTTTTACACCGCCGAGAAGCACAAGCCCAACAAGGAATGCAATTAAGAATCCGAGCACTACATTCAAGGTTCCAAGCGAATTTTCGGAAATAAGATGATAATTCAAAAGTGCGGAATCAATTGCGGTAGTGATTGTGTTCACCTGTGTTGCATTTCCTGTTCCAAAAACGGTCAAAACACCAAAAGCAGAAAATAAAACGGCAAGCCACTGCCAATTTTTCCCTAATCCGTTTTTTATGTAGTACATAGGTCCGCCAACCAGTTCGCCATTTTCATTATTTTCGCGGAAATGTACTGCAAGAGTCACTTCGCAAAATTTTGTACACATTCCTAAAGCAGCAGAAATCCACATCCAGAAAATCGCTCCGGGACCGCCGATTGCAATTGCGCCGGCAACACCGGCAATATTTCCCGTCCCAACTGTTGCGGCAAGTGCGGTACAGACAGCTTGAAAAGGCGTCATGGCACCGTCAGAAGCTTCTCGCTTTCGGAAAATTCTACCAAGTGTAGTTTGGATTGCATATGGAAATTTGCGAATCTGAATAAATTTTGTTCGGATGCTAAGAAATAATCCCACACCGATAATACAAATCATGGCTGGAACGCCCCAAATAAAATTGTTCACAGCAGCATTGATTGTTTCAATAGTTTGTAACATATTGTATCCTCTCTTTGAATCGGAGGGTCTGTCCCTCTGGCTCATTAAATATCATAAATGAAATTTCGGATAATTACAAGAAAAACTACGTTTTTTAGAAGGCATCAGCTATAATGATGTTTAGAGGCTGGCATAGGGTCTGTCCCCATGGCTCACCATAAGGAGAAAGTGATGAATTTAAATAAGTATTCTAATAGATTTTTTCAATTTATAATTATATTTGTGATAATCGGTATATTGCCAATGCGTGTGCAGGCTGTCAGTACAGAATCTTTATCTGTGTCGAATTTTTCAAATGATGCGGCATATGTGGAAGTGCATGATAATGTCCCGTTTTTCTCGGACTCCGATATGACAACAAAGAAATTTGAACACTACAGCGAGCTGGATGAATTGGGGCGCTGCGGGGTGGCTTATGCAAATATATGTCAAGAGTTGATGCCTACAGAAAAACGAGGAAAGATAGGTTCGATCAAGCCCTCCGGCTGGCAACTGGAAAAATATGATTTTGTGGATGGAAAATATTTGTACAATCGTTGTCACTTGATTGGATTTCAGCTTGCAGGCGAAAATGCAAATGAAAAGAACCTTATAACAGGAACCCGTTACCTTAATATTGATGGTATGCTTCCATTTGAAACAATTGTTGCCGATTATGTGAAAGCTACAGGAAATCACGTTCTTTATCGCGTGACACCGATTTACGCCGGAAATAATCTTGTGGCGTCCGGTGTCCTGATGGAAGGAAAATCCGTGGAGGATGACGGAACGGCTATTTCATATTGTATATATGCTTATAATAACCAGCCAGGAATAATAATCGATTACGCAACAGGAGAGAATCAAAAAAGTGAACGGTATAGGGAAGAACTTGAAACAGCAGAAAGGGCTGGCGCAGTTGCTATAAATGTGACAGATAAAGAAAAACCGGAAAATTCGGATGAAAATTCTTTAGGAACGGCTAATGCAGACACCAAGGTAGAAAATATTACAAGTGCTGTATCTGATGAAAAATTTGTGCTAAATACAAATACGCATAAATTTCATAGACTGTCATGCCGTAGTGTGAGAGAGATGAGTGATGCAAATAAAAAAGAAGTAAGAGAAAATTGCGCAGACCTTATTTTGGAGGGGTACGAGCCGTGCAAACGCTGTAATCCATAAAATGAATACAGAATGTTCACACAACGTTAAATATACCAACACAATTCAAACACATTTCTTTTTTATACTATATTTATCAACAAGGAAACAAGTTGATAAATAAAAACTATACTTTTTCATAAAGAGTGTGAGAATTGACGAAGCCCCCACAAACTTCTTTCTATTCTCACACCCTCCCTCAAAAATTCAGTCAGGATATAATGTCCTGGCTTTTTTTATGCGAACCAGGGGGACAGACCCTCCGGTTCTAGCACCAAACCAAAGGGTCTGTCCCTCTGGCTCTAAATATAGGTTGATTTTATTTCTGCCATCATCTAAAATGGAATTAGGTTAGTGGAACAGACCTTCCGGCAAAGGAGTGGCTTATGGGTGAGTTATCGATATTGATCGTGGAAGATGAAAAAATCAACCGTGCAATTTTATCAAAGATTTTCAAGGAAAACTACCGGATATATGAAACGGAGAACGGAAAGGTAGCACTTGAAATGTTACAAAGCGGAATTAAGGTAGACCTTATCCTGCTTGATTTGCTGATGCCGGTTATGAACGGCGTTGAGTTCCTTGCGGCAATTAAGTCAGACGCAAGCTTTTGTGACATTCCAGTTGTCATGAATACACAGAACGAAGAGCCGGAGATGGAAGCACGTGCATTCGAGCTGGGAGTGGACGATTTTGTGACGAAGCCGTATAACGCGAAGATTATCACAAGGCGTGTGGATAATTTGATTCGAAAATATGTCCTTGAGCGGAGAACGATGCAGGCGAAGCTTAAGACGGCATCGGAGGAGTTGGACAACTTAGTGGACGCGATTCCAGGCGGAGTCGGCATTTTTGAAATCAGTGATAAGGTGGACTGGATTTATTTCAATGACGGGTTGCACAAACTGCTTGGTTACACAAAGGAAATATTTGAAACAGAACTGAGAGAAGAGACTTTGAAGAAGTCTATTGTCGAGGAGGATTTCGAACTTCTGAGCGAGAAAATTAAGGAATCACTTGTAACAGGCGAAAAGTTCCAGGTGACAGTGCGGGCAAAAAAAGCAACGGGAGAGATAATCTGGGTCGCAATTAACGCGCATCAATTGAATGTAGAGAGTGAGTACCCGCGGTTTCAGATGGTGTTCATGAATGTGACGGAAGAAAAGAAAATAGAACAAGAGATGAAAGAAATGCTGTCAAAGCTACAGTATCGCATGAAATGGGATGTACTGACGGGGATTTATAACCGTCAGGGATTTTACCATGCATCAGCGGAAATGAGGGCACATGACAAAGGCACACCATATGTTATTGCAGTCTGGAATATTGACCATTTCAAAGTAGTGAACGAGCTGTTTGGAAATGCGGTTGGCGATCAGGTATTGATTCATTTTGCCGAAATCCTGAAGGAAAATATTCCAGAAGGATCAGGTGTATTCGGCAGACTTGAAGCCGATCGGTTTGCAACCTGCGCACCAAAAGCATTTTATGAGAAGACGCATGAGCGGATGAAACAATATATCACAAAGGGAATTCAGGGTGAGGTTGTCGATTATCCGATTTATGTACATATTGGACTGTATAACGTAGAGGATATCACAGAATCGATTGGTACAATGTGTGACCGCGCAAAATTGGCGCTGCAGAGTATCAAAACCAACGCAATCAAGCGAAGCTGCTGCTATACAGCGGAAATGAGTGACCAGCTTTATCGCGATCAGAAATTAGTCAATGAGTTCGATGCGGCGCTCAAAAATAAGCAGTTCTATTTCCTGCTCCAGCCAGTGGTGGATACCGTATCTGGAGAGGTTGTCAGTGCGGAGGCACTGGTGCGCTGGGAGCACCCGGACAGGGGACATATCTCACCGGGAGAGTTCATACCAACCTTTGAACGAAATGGATACATCACGGAACTTGATTTTTTTGTCTGGGAAGAGGTGTGCAGATTCCTTCATGAAAATGAAGAAAATGGCTTTTCAAATGTTCCAATATCCATCAATATGTCAAGAAAACATTTTCTTATGGGAAACCCAAAAGAGAAACTAATAAGTTTGCTTGAAAAGTATAAAGTTCCTCATGAAATGTTAAAGTTGGAAATTACAGAGAGTGCATATATTGAGCATCCAGAACAGATTCTGCTTGCCATCAAGGAATTGCAGGAACAGGGATTTATCATTTTGATGGATGATTTCGGAAGCGGATATTCCTCCCTAAATATGCTGAAAGATGCACCGGTCGATATATTAAAGATTGATATGGCATTTATGGTAGGAATAAAGGATTCCACCCGCGGAAGTGATATCCTTCACAGTGTTGTCGATATGACAAAACGAATCGATATGCAGACTGTAGCAGAGGGCGTGGAGACGAAGGAGCAGTATAGGCTGCTCAAGAACATGGGGTGCGACACCATTCAGGGATACTATTTCTCAAAACCACTGTTGCCGGACGACTTCCGCAATTATGTCACAGAACATCAGTCTACCAAATTTCTTCAGAAAGAACTGGAAAATAATAAGAAATGGGTTCTTGTGATTGATGATTTTGAAGCAATCCGAGTCTCCGTTACTGCGGCACTGGCGGATGAGTATCATGTCCTTACGGCATGTGATGGTAAAGAAGGATACAAGCTGCTTGAGGAGTATAAGAACCAAATTTCCTTTGTCCTGACAGACATTATTATGCCTGAGATGGATGGTTTGGCGTTGATACAGGCAATGAAAGAGAATGCAAACCTCACTCAAATTCCTGTCATGGTATTCACTGCGGACAATGATGCGGATAAGGTTCTGCAGGCCATCGCGCTTGGAGCACGTGACGCCGTGCGTAAGCCGGTCGATCCTGAGATTCTTCGCGCACGTATCCGCAACATCATCGATTGAGCCAGAGGGACAGACCCTATGAACGAGGAGCAACACTATGAAAAATGGAAGCAACAGACTCAAAGACTTAATTGGACGAATGAACATGTATTTCACCCAGTCGCAGGATACCATCTTAGAGAGTAATATTTCGCTAGTACAGGGGATTAGTCTCTTCGGCTTTTTTTCAATTGGATTGCTAGCTTTTTTGGCATCCTACCTCATTGAAGGCTGGACAATCAGCATTGGACATATACTGTTCCTCCCCTTTTTTGTCATTAATTTTATCTGGGCATCCTTGCTTAAAAGAAAGAAAAAGAAACAAAATATAGAAAAAATCTATCAAATCACCCAGGTCATGGTAGTTACGTTCATGCTCAGCTTTCTCGGGTTGATTTTATATATTGAAATCGTGCCGTATCCTACTCAAACCGCAACGCTTGTAGCGCCGGCAATGATGATGCTTTCTGTGATTTTCATCGTGCCATTCTACATTACATCGTTTTTTCTGTGCGTGTCATACCTTGCATTTTGCGCGCTCAGCCTGTATTGCCTCAATAGTCAGATAATGAGAGCAAATGTGTTTAACGGGTTGGTTGGAGTTGTGTTTGGATTGTGGGGAGCGTGGATTGTGACAAATCTAAGAGCGAGGGAAGAGCGCACCAAACAGGGAATCCTCTGGGAGAGTCAGCAGGATAAGCTAACCGGGGTTTTGAATAAGTCGGCAGCCGAGCAGAAATGCATTGGCTATTTGGAAGCATATGAAACAGACCATTGTGCACTGATTGTAATTGATGTGGATGACTTCAAAAATGTAAATGACAGATATGGACACCAGATGGGAGATCAGGTTCTCAATATATTAGGCAAAACCCTTCAAAAAGTATTTCGTGACTGGGATATCAAAGGTCGGATCGGAGGGGATGAATTCATTGTTCTGATGAAGCATATGTCGGATCAGGAAGTAATCAAAAAGAAGATGCAGTTCTTCGAAGAACTGTTTTCGCAGGCGACCACGATTAAAGCACATACCAAAATCACTTGTTCCTATGGCGTGGCAGTTAAAAAGGAAATGTACGTGCCATACAAGACTTTATTTATAGAAGCAGATAAACTCCTTTACGTCGCAAAAAATGGCGGAAAAGGGGAAGGAAAAATAAAAAATATGGAGATGTAGTCAACATCTTCATATTTTTTATTTGCCATATTATTTTTGTGCACTTGTCTATACATTTATCATAATTTCTTCTTCAGCATCTCCGGATTTGTTGCATAAGCAACCGCAGTTTCCGCAGAAACCTTTCCGCGCCGTACCAGCTCAAGCAAATTAGAATCCATCGAAAACATATCCTCGCGATTCGAAGAATAGACCACGCCGTCAATTTGCGGAATCTTATTATCGCGAATCATATTGCGGATCGCAGGTGTAACCGTCATAACCTCAAAGACCGGAACCACATCGCCGTGCACGCCCGGAACAAGCTGCTGGGACACAACCGCCTGCAGAACCATTGAGAGCTGTACGGAAATTTGCCGTTGCTGATTAGCCGGAAACACATCGATAATTCGGTCGATTGTGTTTGCAGAACCAAGCGTATGGAGCGTGGAAATGACAAGATGTCCTGTCTCGGCAGCGGTCATGGCAACATCAATCGTCTCATAATCACGCATCTCACCGAGCAGAATTACATCGGGACTCTGACGAAGCGAAGCGCGCAGTGCCTTGACGTAACTGTCTGTATCCACATTGATTTCCCGTTGACTAACAATACTCTTCTTATGAGAATGCAAATATTCAATCGGATCCTCCAGTGTGATAATATGTTTCTCAAAATTTTGATTGATATATTTCACCACACACGCCAGTGTTGTCGACTTTCCACTTCCGGCAGGTCCCGTCACAAGTACAAGTCCTTTAGACAGATTCCCTAGTTCAATGATCTGCCTGCAGATTCCCATTTCATCATAACTCGGCAGATCAAACGCAATAATACGAACAACCGCCGAGAGCGCACCTCGTTGCTTATAAGCACTGACGCGAAAGCGGGAAAGTCCCGGAATCGCAAAAGAAAAATCATCATCACCAGTTTCATGGATTTGCTTCATATCGCGATCCTGCGATAAATGGTATATCTCTTTCAAAAAATCTGCCGTCTCATCCGGCGTAAGTCTGTGATCATCTACATGAACCAGCGTTCCGTTCTTACGGTAGGAAGCAGAAAGTCCCGCCACAATAAATACATCTGAGGCGTGCTCGTTCACAGCCCTTTCAAGTAACATCATTAAATTCATTCTCAAACACTCTCCTTATTCATTCTCCAAACATCTATCGTAGTATCCAGCTACGACCAATTAATCATCGCCCTTCAAGACAGGGAGCGTTGTATCCGCAGTCCATTCGCCGGAATTGACCTTCTTCCACTTTATAATCCGGAGGGTCTGTCCCCCTGGTACACTGGTCCGGAGGGTCTGTCCCTCTGGCTCGCCTGGATCATCAGGCACCCCCAGCAGTACCGTAACCTCCAACGACTGCGAATCATCAATCGGAACCGAATAGGAAATCTCATCGCTTGCCTTCCCACTGTCCCGGAAATCCGTTACGGCATCGCGAAGCATCTCCTGTGCCTTTGCATTCGCCTCATAATAAGCAATTGTCCGGTCGGCTTCCATCTCTACGTAGCTTTGATCGCGGAGCGCGCTCGAAAGTGAGAGCGCCGCAAAGACAACAAGGCAGAGCACAACAAAAATCACAAGCAGAAAAGACGTTCCGATATGAATTACCGGATAAGAACGTTTCTCACGATTCATCGTCAACACCTCCCACATACTTCATCGTCTCAAATTGATAGAGTACATCTGCCGCGGAGTCATCAGAAGCCGACCCGGAAATGTGAACCGCCATCAACTCTGCATGCGACATCTGATCGGAATCTGTATTCGTTGTCAGAGAGACCGCATAGATTCCATCCGCCGGCTCACACATCGCCCAATCTGTATTGTAAAAAACTGTAAATGTATTTGTTTTGTTATCAATAATTCCATGGCTGAATTGCTCTTTCAATACACTGAGATAATCATCCTCTGTCCGGTAAATCTCCGCAAAGCTGGAAGTTTGGTTCATCGCCATGCTAAGATTCTGCGTATCTTCGCTGATGATATGTGACTGTACAAACAGTCGGACACACACCGCAGAGCAGAGACAAAAGAATAAAATCGCAATCATAAGTTCCAAAAGAAAGAGACTGGAGCGTCTCGAAGGCGCAGTTTTCATCTAATGATCACCTCCTGAGCTCAAAACCGACACAAAGGAAGACATTTTCTGCCCGCTTGAAGTCTCGCAGGAAATGTGAAACAAATTCGGTGAAGTCTCCTCCACATGAAAACTCGATACACTCATAATCTCCGTACCGCTTTGAGCACCTGCCGACACGCCGTCCTGTACAAATAGTTCCATCAGCTTATGATTGTACATGTAAATATAAGTCGTATAACTCTTCTCTCCATACATCTGGGAAAGAATCAGACTTTCCTGTCCGTCAAAAGTTCCAACAGAAACAGAACCCGTCTCATCCGCCTGGTGAATTTTCTCTGTCACATAAGAAATCGGCGTTCGCGTCTCATAATGCTGCGTAGAAGCGGAAGATGTATTGCCGTAGATATTTGCCGCCAGCAAAATGACAACAAAAGAAGACGCTGCAAAAACAAACAGCAGTGCAATTGGAAATAGAAAATCAATC
Organism: Hespellia sp.; assembly: GCA_028693555.1. Lineage (GTDB taxonomy): Bacteria > Bacillota > Clostridia > Lachnospirales > Lachnospiraceae > Hespellia. The sequence continues at coordinate 32,446 of JAQUVD010000029.1, read as the reverse complement.
ATGTGATTTCGCTTAAGCAGCATAACGTCCTCCTTTTATCGCTTAATAATCGTAACATCCGGACGAAGATTCGCCCCTAAAATTTGATAATCTACAAAATACTTCTCTTCATCGTAGGAAATGCCGTACTCCGACTTGAGATAATCCAGACTTTCCGGGTAACGCCCCTCAACAGCATAGCAGTGGGTAATCCCGCGGTAAATAGCTTCTTCAAGGCTCTGCTGCTGTGAAGCATCCGCCTTAGCAGACACCGCATCCGTCCCAAAGTAGAACAGACCAAGCACAGTAAAGACCAAGAGTATAGAAATCAGGCCATTTCGAAGGCGATGTTCGTTTTGTCCTCTATAAAATCGTTTCATAAAACCATTTCCTTTCTAAAAAAAGAACATATGAAAAGGGAACCAACCTCAAAATCACAGTCCCGACATAATTCCAAGAAGAGGCAGCATAACCGAGAATAAAATCACACCTACAATCACAGAAAGAATAATCACCAGTGTCGGTTCGAGCGCGGAAATAATGTGAGAGGTCTGGATATCAATTTCCTCTTCATACTGATCCGCAATCTTGCCCATCGTCTCGTCTGTTGTGCCGGCTTTGCCGGAAATAGAAATCATCCGTCCATAGATACCACAGAAAATCTTACTCTTGAGCAGTGCCTGAGAAAGATCAGTGCCCTGTTCTAGCAAAGCCTGACATTGTGTAATCTTCGCAAGGAAATACGGATCGTCAATCAATTCCTGTGCATATTCCAACCCATGCTCAGCGGTCATACCGCTGCGGAGTGTCAGATTCATAACAGAAGCAAATCTGCTGGCAGAAATCTTATCAAAAATATTGCGGGAATGGTTCCAATGATAAGCGCACCACATCAACAACGCGTGTCCCTTCTTCGTCTTAAATAAAAGAACAATCATCAGAACCAGAACCGCCACAATCAGACCAAACACAAGCGAATAGTTAGAAAGCGTTGTCCCGAGATTTAAGATACCTTTTGAAAATCCGGTCATCTCACGGCCAAGCTGCACAAACACCTGCTGAAAAATTGGCATCACCTTCATAATCAAAACAAGAATCACAAGCAGCATCATCACAATCATCACCAGGGGATAAGAAAGTGCACTGCGAATACTTCTTCGAATTGAATCCTCTCTGGTATAGTAAGCATCTAAAGCATCCATGACCTCATCCAGCGTTCCGGTCTCCTCGCCAATCTCTGTCATGCGCACCAGATACGGAGGAAACACAGCCGAAGCCTCCAGTGCGGGTGCTAAGATGCCGTCCTCCTGCATCCGGTTAAAAATCTGTGAGAGCAGAACCTTCTCATCCGAAGTCTCCGCATCATCCAGCAGAATCGAGATGCCCTCCAGAGCAGAGATCCCGGATTTTAGAATCATTGCCATCTGATTACAGAAAGCGGCAGATTCCAAATTACTAAGTGGTTTCATAAGCATAATCCCTTCTAATAAGTGTACTTCACCGTGTAGTTGCTCCCATCGCCGACATACTTTTTCACATCGGACTTCTTATTACTTGCACCGAGTGTCGGGTCCATCAAAGACCAGCTGTTCCCGTCAAACTCGATTATATCATCGACCCAGCCGACTTCGTCCACATAGCAGCTGATCCAGGCGTGATAGACATCGCCGGAATAGCCGACCTCCAGCTTCGTTGGAATCCGCTGCGAGCGAAGCATCGCAGTCATCAGAGAAGCATAATCAAAACAAATGCCGGTACCGGAAGCCAGCGTATCATCCGGAACTGGCGTATATCCATAAGACAGGTTCTCTGCCTTCGGGGTGTCATAAGAAATGTTTGAGGTGACATAGTTATAGACATTTGTCACAACATCAAGGTCCGAATAACAATCGACGGACAATTCCTCACCCTTAGAAACGACAGCGGAAGACGCATCGAAATACGTGTAATGATTCGGATACAGGAAAGGAAGAAATTCATTCTCAATCGTGACATCCATATTCTGCGTAAATGAAATCGAATACAGATCCTTTTCCACATCCACAGATTCTAAAATGGAAATCGAATAAGAGCCATTGCCACCGGTAAGAGGATAGACAAAAAACTGACCAATATCTGTGATTAAATATGTATAATCCACTGCATTCGGATCCTCAATCTGCAGCTTTACCTTGGAATTATTTCCAAGATAGTTCACCATAATATAGCCTTTAGAAACGTGAGACGCATCAATAGAAACAATATCGTTGCCATATGTCAGCTCCCCGGAAGCTTCAGGTGCTAATACCTGCGGCGTATTGTCTCGCAGCGGTCCCTCCCGAACTGCTTCCTTTTTAGAAGAACACCCATTTAAGAGGCTCATAATAAAAAAGAGCAGGCATATCAAACCAAGATGCCGGATAGAAGTCCCTCTGTGGTATATCATATGCGCGCTCCTTTCTGTTAAAATCCTAAAATATAGCTTTAGTATATCACAACCAAAGAATCTTGTTAACAATAATGAAGCAATGCATACAAATTATGGTTCTAATTGTAAAATATGGAACATAGGATGTGTAATGGGTAGATTTGTTTGACAAATAGGCAGTTGATGATAAAATTAGAATGAAAGACAAATAAAGGCTGAAATGGCAAAGGATGTTGTGGAGAGTAAATATGACAGACAAACAAGAAGTATTAAAAGTGCGATTTTTAGGTGGTTTTACAATTACATATGGGGATAAACCAATTTCTTTTGGCAAGAGCAATACAACCAAGTCCATGCGGCTTTTGCAGCTCCTTTTATTTTATGGAGCGAAAGGGATTGCAAGAGGGAGTTTAATTGAAGTATTGTATGGCAGAGCAGAATATGCGGATGCATCGAACAGCCTGCGTGTGGCAGTGCACCGTCTCAAAAAGATGCTGGTAGATGCGGGACTTCCGTCTCATGATTATATTGAAATCAAAAAAGGAACCTATTACTGGGATGCACCATTTCCAACAGAGCTTGATGTAGAACGATTTGAAAAGCTGATCGAGCAGGCGGAGACAGAGCCGGATCAGGTAAAGAAGATTCAGCTCCAGCGAGAGGCAATATACTTATATCAGGGGGAATTTCTCAGTGGTTCCGGAGGGGAAGACTGGTTAGTGCTAGAAGGTGTGCGGCTTAAAAAGCAATATTCAAAGATCCTGCAGCAGGTATGTAAATGGCAGATGGATCAGCACATGTACAAAGAGACCATCCAGATCTGTTCACTGGCATGTGAACTGTATCCGTTCGATGAATGGCAGGCAGTTCGAATCGACTGTTACATAGCACTCAAACAATATAAAGAAGCGATGAAAGAGTATGAGAATACGGCAAAGCTCTTTTTCGAGGAGCTTGGAATTAACCCTTCTGAGAAGATGATGCAGCAGTTCGAAGAGATGAGCGGCCGCATGAATTATAAACCACAGGAGCTTAAGAGTATTAAGAGCGACTTAAAAGAAGCCAAAGAAGAATTCGGGGCATATTACTGCAGCTTTCCGAGTTTCCGTGATAATTACCGCTTGATTTCACGATTGATCGAACGCAATGGTCAGTCTGCGTATCTCATGCTGTGCAGTCTCACAAACGGAAAAGGACAGCCAATGCAAAAGGGCAGCAAGCTGGATCTTTTGGCGAAGGAGTTGGACGACACCATCAGACATTGTCTGCGGCGAGGTGATTCATATACGAAATACAGTGAATCGCAGTTCCTTACCCTGCTGACCGGAACGGACAAGGAGAGCTGCAAGGTCATATATGACCGCATTTCCAACTATTTTTGCAGGGAACACAAATCGTGGTCCCAATATTTGGAATTCTATGTCACTTCCATCGCAGAAGTAGAACAGAATAAATCAAAGATTCAGTTTGGCGAAAGCGATAACATGTGGTGAGAGAGGGATGTATATGAAACAAAAAGCAGATGGTCATATTTCGTTACATGTACCAAACATCATTGCAATCTGCGTGAATCAAAAGGCAGACGATGAGATTGCAGGTGAGCTGTATCACTGCTACGATACGAAACCGTGGACATTTTCCAGTCTTGTGCAGATGTTGGAACAGATTGAAGAGTTATACAACCGGATATCATTTCCGCAGGCATCACAGAGGGCGCGCTCCCTTGTGGAAATGAGTCCGCAGAAGAAAGAACCACTGATAAAGGTTACAGAACCGGATGCGATTGCTGAAAAACGCGGAAAACTGGGCACATTTCTGCTCTATGTGAAGTGCAGACAGAATTCTTCGTGGCAGGGAGAGTTAGAATGGATCGAGGGAGCGCAGAAGCTTCAATTCTCAAGTGAACTCGAATTCATTAAACTGGTTCATAATCGATTAAGCGAGTCTTGTTGATCGGCAGTTTCCTGCCTATCGGCAAGGCTCGTTTTATACATTACAGCAAAACATTACATAATTCGACATTTTGCATAAAAAATTAAAAAAAGTAATAAAATAGAGAAAATGTAATGGAATGTGTAATTGTCCGCGCGCTATCATAAGATACATAATTAGGAAATTATTATGGTCTAATTGAGAAAGAAAAGGAAGCCAGGGACAGCATATGAACGGAAATAAAAAACCCTCAAATACCTTTATCGTGAAGATCCTAGATCAGCAGAACGCTTCATGGCAGGGGAATATTACATGGGTAGAAGAGAATAGAGAACAGTATTTCCGGAGCACCCTGGAACTACTTAAGATGATAGATGGTGCATTAGAGAAACAAAATGCAGTGGAGGAAGGGAAAGAAGGAGGAAGCCATGAGAAGTAGTAGAAAGAAAAGAATTATTGCCATCGTGCTTTGCATGGTACTCGCGCTTGGCGGAGGCGCCCCATCACTTTTATTTGATAGTTTTCAGGCAGACGAGATCAGTAGTGAGGATACAACTTCGGCAGTTCAGAGTGAGACTGTGACAGACGAGACGGCGGAGACGGTTCCGGAGACAACAGCACCTGCAGAGACAACAACGTCGGAAGCAGCATCTGCAGATACCGCAGCAGACCAGCCGACTGTAGAGCAACAGGCAGCAGAGCCAGAAGCTGCACCTTATCAGGAAGAAGTAGAACTGAAACAGGATTTGCATGATGCAGACGGCAATGTATATTGCACCGTAAAAGCGAAGATTCCTGCAGAGACGTTCGCAGCCAACACCGCAGATGTCACGATGGAAGTCAGCACAGTAGACGATCAGACAACCGCAGATACGGTCAAATCGCTGATGGAAAAGACCTTAGCGGCTGACAAACAGCTTGGCAGTTACTTCCTATATAATGTAACCTTCAAAGTGAACGGTCAGATAACAGAAGCAACAAAGCCGATTGAGATCACATTTGAACAGAGCAATTTCCAAATTGGAGATGTAAAAAAAGCAAGTACGATTTATTACAATGAAGCAAATTCCACAGCAGGAAATGTTGAACCGGAGATCATCACCATCGCACAGCGAGATGACAAGATCGAGGAACTTCAAAAGGCAGGTCTTAGCCTTGATACAATGGATAACGATTACGACTTATCTCAGATCACATTGAACGAAGACGGAACAGCTAAGAAGATTATGGTGGAAGGAAGACGCTCCACAATCTATGGATGTTATCTTGCAGAAGACAAACCGGTCACGACAACACCGAATACAACAACGGATACGACAAAAGAAGAGAAAAAGACAACTGCAAAACCAGAAACAGAGATTGCAAAACCGGATACAACGGAGAATGCAACACAGACAGAAAAAGAAAAAACAGCACTTACATATGAAGATGATGACGTAGAGGTAACCGTGAGTGCAAATGAAGCGGGAATTATTCCGGAAGGGGTAACACTTCAGGTTATTCCAATCTTACCAGAGACGCAGGCAAGTGTTACAACAGCTTCAACAATTGCAGTACCGGAGAAGAAAGAGGCAACAACACTTTCAGCATCTGAAAATCAATCAACAGAAACAAAAGTGGTTACGCCGAAAAGTTCAGCCACTGAGTATGAAAAGGTAAAAAGTCAGTTAGAGGAAAAAGCAGAGAATGAAGATTACGACATCGCAGGATTCCTCGCGTATGATATCAGTTTCATTGACAAAGATGGTAACAAGGTAGAGCCAAATGGAAATGTAAAAGTAGTCATTGACTACAAGCAAGAAGCGATTCCGGAAGGCGTTGATGCAGAAGACGATCTTGACGTAACGGTTATGCATTTTGAAGAAAACGGTACTGGCGAGGTCAAAGATGTAGTCGACATGGTGGCAGATGATACGAAGAAAGCTGCAGTGGAAACGACAGACAATGCGCAGGTAAAGAAAGCAGAATTCGAAACGAACAGCTTTTCTGTTTATACCGTTGTTTGGAAAAATCCTGCTGGGACAGCAAGTATTCCTATCTCGTATGTGGATACGAAGGGAGAGAGCATTTCAGGCAAAACGGGAACGACAGAAGAGAATGCTCAGCTTGCAAATCTAGGTATTATAGATTTTGAAAATGATACAGACTATAAAGTCAATATTGATGGTTATATTTTTGAATATGCTGAAATAAGACCGACCGGTCAGGCCCCAATCAGAGTCTATCAAGCAAGAATTAATCACTTTACAAATGAGTGGGGACCGAAGGATTATTATGATTATCAACTGAAAAAGAACGATCCTAAATCGTTCAAAAGTGATTATGGGCGGCAGACTGTCTATATGGTATATCAAAAGATATCGGATATGGATATTGTCATTACAGATGATGTTGTTAATTCCGGACAATTAAAAGTTGCAGGTCAGTTAGCAGCGGATGCCGGAAACTATGAGTTTAAGTGGTATAAGAGCGTTAACGGCAGCGAGTTCAACGAAGTGAAAAAAATTAAATCTGGAAATGACTATAGTGTCGCTGACAATGGGGCATGGCTGAATCTGGCGTTAGATAGAGGAACATTGACTAACGAACAATCCAGCGTGAAGTACAAAGTGAAAGTCTATCAAACAGGTAAGGATTTTGTAGAGGCTGAATCAAAAGAGTATACGGTTACATATTGGAACCGCTTACAAAATGGAAGTTTTGAATCTCCAAAAATCACAGGTAAGAATGCGCAATATAATTTGTATAACTATCTTGCAGAGGGAGGCGTATGGAAAACAACTGGCTTGGGATCAACCAATGGTAAGGCTGGTCGTGATATTGAGATAATAAATGTCTCTTCGAAGTCAATTGCGGATGTATATCAATGGCATGGAAAGGTAGAAGCAGCAGAAGGTAATCAATTTGTAGAATTAAATTGTGAGCAGGAAGGTGCATTGTACCAGGACGTTGTTACTATCAAAGGTACCCCATTGAACTATTGGTTATCACACAGAGCCAGAGGTGATGACCACACAAAACAAGAAGAGGATACAATGTATGTAGTGATTCTTCCAACGAGCTTGGCAATAAAAGGGCTGGAGGGGGACAATAATCCGATTGACACACGAGATGAAGTGAATGCGTTATTGACAATACCTGAAGCTGAGCGAGCAAAACGAGGTATTTATGTAAAAGAGTACACCGATAACGATCAGAAATGGACCACACATACTGAAGAAAGTGCTTATACACCAACCAGCTATATGACAAGATTTTTCTTTGTATCTGGGGAGACTGCTCATGATAAGAATTTTCCAGGGGCTACTAATGCATATACCATTGGTAACTTTTTGGATAACGTTAATTTTGGGCAAGAACTTCCAGCAGCTAATCCTGGTAATTTTAAATTGCAGATCACAAAGCGTATTGATGGATTGACAAAGAAGGAGTTTGAGGACTTAAAGGATAAACTGACATTTACTGTCTCTGCGAATGAAGAAAACGCCCCGCTCAAGGGAATGAAAGTGAAAGCTTCTGATCCAAAATGGGTATGGAATACAATAGAAAATGACGATGGAACAATAACTGCAAATGGAACTTACGACTTTGATCTTCAGTCTATCGACAGTGAAGCCACTTATATCTACCATGTTGAAGAAAGCGAAGCAGATATGAAGGGGTATGTGTTGAATAGCGAGGTCCATATATATGGCGGAACTATTCAGAACGACAATAAATCGACTGCGGTCAAGGAAAAAGATTCCGTAAGATTTGATTTTACTAATTATTATGCGAATATTGCATCCACTGTTAAAACTAGCAAGACAGCAAAAATAGTCAGTTGGGATAACAGAACATACAATATTACATTGAATGCAAATATCCAGTCCATTAATGGTGCGAGTGCATCTATTGATAATGCTACTGTTAAGGATTATATTGATCCGAGGTTTGAAGCAGATAAAGATAGTGTTGAGGCAGCAGGCGGTAGATTGTGTATGGACGAAAAGGATAATCGCCAATATGTAATCTGGGAAAATCAGACATTAAGTACAAAGACAGATGCTTCGCCGGGATGGAGTAAGACCTTTCAAGTTAAGGCAAAGAAAGAGTACATTGGAGGGAATGCGGTTACGACCAATGGAGATGGTTCCGGAATCACGGTTGATGGGGTAGTTATTCCATTTGCCAAACCGACGGTCAATGTAAAAACCATATTAAAGAAAAATGATAAAGTGGTTACCATCTATAAAGGCGATCGTGTACCGACTAATATAAAGAAAGATGGAAAGCTAACAACCATTGAGAGTTATGTGGCAGGTATAGATGAGTATGAAGGAGTTTTACAAAACAACTTCACTTACACATGGTATTCTGATGAAGGGTGTACTTCAGAGATTGACATCAAAACAGTTACAGGATATGCGAATACGAAGTATTATCTGAAAGTAGCTTACGATGCCGGAGCTCCAACATCTGGCAGTAATCAAAATACAATAACTTCTGATGGGAAGACACATCACGCAGGTGAAGATGATGCAAAGCCAGAGGATAACATAGCTGAGGTAACAGACACTTACACTGTAAATGTGATTTCTGGTGCCATTCAGATTACAAAGAAGTTACAGCAAACTTCCAAAACAGAGCAGACATTTCTCTTCGATGTGAAGAAAAAGAACGTTGACGGAGCATATGAAGATGTCAAGACCGTATCAATCACAGTTCCAGTTAATACTGTAGAAGGAATGGAAGTTGGATTATCAGAGCAAGAATTAAACAAACTAACTGGTTTAGCGCGTGGCGAATATCAGGTTTCAGAGAGAACGAGTGAAGAATATGCATTATTGGATGCATCCATTGGAACTGATAAGACGAATACAGAAAACAGCCTGTCATCAGACCCCGTAGTCGCAATATTTAAACTTGGTTATAAGATGAATAATGAAACCGGTGCAGATGTGATTTCTGATGAGTACACCTATGATGAAAAGAATGGTGGAACATTAGGCGTTGTGAATTTCACAAATACTAAAGCATATAAATGGCAGATCTTAAAGCAAAGCTCCACAGACAGCAATTCACCTATTTATTTGGCAAATGCAGAATTCACATTGACTGCGCAGAATAAAAAGGGAGAGGATAAGAGCCCACTTGTTTATAATGGTAAATCGAATCAGAATGGTTCCGTTATTTGGATGTTGAACGAGGTAGAAGTTCCTTCTTCGGCAATTGAAGCTGGTAGTTATACATTAAAAGAAACAAAAGCACCTGCTGGATATGTTTTGAGTACAGAGGAATGGAACATTGTAATTTCCTCAAAAGGTGCGGAGCCAGCGATTACAAGTGGAGACAAAACAATCGGAGTCACTTCGGAAGATACAAATGGATTTCACATCTATGTATTTAAAAACACTCCATTGTATGATTTGCCAAATTCCGGCGGTATCGGTATTTACTGGTATATAATCGGCGGTGTACTGCTTATGTTAGCAGCAGCCCTGATTTTATATAGAAATAAGCAATACGAGGGGGTGCTGAAAAAATAGGGTATGAAGAAACATTTCAGCGGCCTGAAGAACCGCAATCAAACAATAGGGGAACTAGTAAACAATCTTTACAAAAAATTATGAAAAAAGAAGGAGAACAAAAATGAGTAAAGTAAAGAAGATTTTAGCTGTAGTATTATCTATGGCAATGATTATGGGAATGAGTATTACATCATTCGCAGCAGACAAAGCAACCATTACAATTAAGAATGCAGGGGAAAATGCTACATTTCAGTATGTTCAGGTGATTAAAGCGAACCCTGCAAAGAGCCCAACAGGATGGGAGTTCACATCATCAGACATTGAAGGATATTATAAGGCAGCATTTAATGATAGCGATGCACAGTCTGTAATTAAAAAATTAATTGACTCCACAAAAGGAGAGGGAAATTATGCGAATGCAATCAAGACAGCTTTGGATTCAGTACTTCAAAATGAGACTTTAAGCACAGCAGTAGTAAGTCCGATTGAAGTATCGGAAGCTGGTGTATATGCAATCAAAGGTACAGAAACTGGATACAATTATAGTTCAATGGCCGCGTATGTTTCTTTTGATTATAATGTCGATGGATCTCAAAACGGAGTGACCAATACATCCGTTGAAGCGAAGAGAGTACCAACAACAGTTACGAAAAATGCGGACGATAAAGATAAAGTAGTATCCGTTGGACGAAGTGAGGGATTTACTATTGATGGAGTTGTTCCATATATTCCAGCAACAGATGAAAATAAGTTTTATGCTTTTAGAGATACCATTACTGGAGCAACATATGATGTAGAAAAAGAGGGGACTAATGCAGGGAAGCTTGCAGTAAAAGTAACAGTAGGAACTGAACCAGAAAAAACGTACTATGCGGATGTGAACGGAAACAGTTTTGTATTGAATTTAATCTCATTAATTAATGCTGATAACAGTAACGCAAATCAGTCTATTACTTTAAAATATAATGCAACAGTTACGGATGTTCACGTACACAATGAAGTGATTGTTGGAGATGGAACATCAGACGGAACTCCTATTTATGGTTCAGACTCTTCAGATCTTTACACTGGTAAAATCACACTTACAAAGAAAGGTGAAGGTACTACAGTATTAGCAAATGCTGGATTTAATGTAACAAAAGGAAGCGATGCAGCACTTCTTAAGTTTACACAGGATAAGGACAAAAACGATGCAGATATAGCAGGATCATATACATATGATCCGAATGGAGAAGTAACCGAAATCTTTACAAAAGCTGATGGTACAGTTGTAATTAACGGGTTAGATGTTGGAATATACCATTTTACAGAGAAAACAGCACCTGAGGGATATTCAGTTAATACAAAACCTGCAGATGCAACATTAGAAGTAACAGGTAACGATGGTGTTGCAACTGGCATTATTGATGCTACGACTTCTATGGCAGATACAAAGCTTTCTTCACTTCCATCAACAGGTGGTATCGGTACAACAATCTTCACAATCGGTGGTTGTGCGATCATGATCATTGCAGCATTCCTTTACTTTAGAAGCCGCAAAAAAGAGCAGTAATTATAAATAACCAGAGTCAGCAGACTCTTACATCTACGGCGAGGTCCGACAAGGACCTTGCCAAAGATGTATAAATAAGATACAACAATAAGGAGAGTCCGGATGAAAAAGAAAACGAATACAATTGTCATATGCATAGTGTTTTTAGCCGGGTTGTCCTTACTGCTGTATCCATTTGTAGCCAATCAGTGGAATAATTATAGGCAGAAGCAGCTGATTAGTAACTATGAACAGGTAGTAGCAGAGAAGGAAGCAGACGGAGCGATTGATTATGAGGCGGAGATGGAGAAGGCAACAGCCTACAATGAAGCCTTACTTCCAAGTATTCTTCCAGATTCATTTGCAGTTGCAGATGCGCAGGAAGAAGCGGATGCCGGTTATATGTCGGCGCTGAATATCGCAGACGATGGTATGATGGGAACAATTGAGATTCCTAAGATTAAGATTAAGCTTCCGATTTACCACACGACCGAGGACAAGGTACTGCAGCAGGCAGCCGGTCACTTGGAGGGGAGTTCACTTCCTGTCGGTGGTGAGAATACACATGCAGTGATTTCTGCACATCGAGGATTGCCAAGTGCATCACTCTTTACGGATTTAGATAAGCTGAAAAATGGAGATCATTTCCTCATTAAAGTCTTAGACCAGACATTGTGTTATGAAGTCGATCAGATTTCGGTGGTAGAGCCGAAGGAGACCGAGTCGCTTGCAGTTGAAGAGGGTAAGGATCTGGTGACGCTGCTGACTTGCACGCCGTATGGTGTGAATTCTCAGAGACTTCTGGTACGTGGACACAGAGTACCGTATGAAGAAGCCGCAGTGACAGATGAACAGCTGCCACTTAGTAATTTCAGCCTTCACACGAGCTATCTGTTCTGGGTCATTGTTGGATTGGTGATTACCGGAATTGTCGTATTTATTTTGTATCAGCGCGATAAGAAACGCCGCGCTTCAATGACTGCTCAGAACGCAGTGGAAGAGACCAAAGAGCAAGAGACCAAAGAGCAAGAGAAGGAGTAAATATATGAGGAAAAAGCTTCCATCGCTTCTGTTTGGGCTGATTTTTCTAATTGGTTTTGGGATCCTGATGTATCCGACTATTTCGAATCAGTGGAATACGTATCGTCAGAGCAAGCTGATCAGTAATTATGAACAGGTTGTGAGCGAGATGACACCGGAGGATTTCACGGATCAGTGGAAACAGGCAGAAGCATTGAACGACACGATTACATCGAATAATGTATATGCAGATGTGTTTGGGGCTTCCGATGAGGATAAACTGGTCGGAACGGAATATTGGAACGTTCTGAATGTATCAGGAGACGGGATTATGGGGTACTTGTCCGTGCCGAAGATTCATATAAAGCTGGCAATTTACCACGGTACGGGAGACAAAGTGCTTCAGACTGGAATCGGACACCTCAATGGAACGAAGCTTCCCATTGGCGGCGAGAGTAACCACAGTGTGATTGCCGCACACAGAGGTCTTCCGAGTGCAAAACTGTTTACAGATGCAGATCAGCTTGAGACGGGGGATAAGTTTTATATTCATGTACTGGATAAAGTGCTGGCATACCAGGTTGATCAGATTCTTCCCATGGTGGATAAAGACGATCATGCAACGCTGGAGAGTGCACTACAGATTGAAGACGGTCAGGACCAGGTGACATTATTTACCTGCACACCTTACGGCGTGAATTCACACAGGCTTCTTGTCAGGGGTACGAGAGTTCCTTATAACGGAGAGGAAGAGGAGAGTGATTCGGTCGGTAATACGATGTTGAAATCAATCCAGAATTACTATATGTTATATCTGATTTTAGGTTTGGCAATTACACTTTTAGTGATATTTATAATGAGGAAAGTTCTGAAGGGAGATTCGAGGCGATGATGAATAAGAGAGGAAGAATAGGCAGCGCATTACTACTTGCAGTGCTTCTGGCAGTGTCCGTCGTGACGGTGCCGAAAGTACAGGCGGCTACAGCGGTGGATACAGCGAGAATGTGTTCCGTGAGCTTTCAGGTGGATGGAACGTATCCGGAATTGAAAGAAGGTACGGTGACGGTTCCAGTGAAATTGTACCGGGTTGCATCGATCACCCAATCGGGAAGTTATGTGGCGGAAGACGCATTTACCAGTATGGACTTTGGTAAAGTGGATAGTGAGACAACTGCGGAGGAGTGGAGTCAGAAGGCAAAGACAGCAGAGAAGATCGTAACGGACCAGGCACTGGCATGTGACGCGGAGACAACGATTATAAATGGAACGGCTCAAGCTTACGACCTCACTGCAGGCTTATATTTGATTAAGGCGGAAGAAGTGGGGTCGCCTCAGTATCGGTATCGTTTCACACCATATCTTGTTTCTCTGCCAAATAATTATTATGCACAGGGGCAGGGGGATGAATGGATCTATGATATAGAGGATCTGGGACTGAAGCCGGAGCAGACATTGCGATATGGCGGACTGCTGATTAAAAAGACGCTTTCTAATCAGAATATTACGATGGGTGAGAAGGCGACCTTTGTATTTAAGGTAGTGATTTCGACACCGCAGGGTGAGACGATGACGAGAAATGTAGCACTTACATTTGATGTGGCAGGCGAGAAGACCGCAGCAATCAATGACATTCCGGCAGAATCAAAGGTCGTTGTCACGGAGGTATACAGCGGCGCAAGTTATACGCAGACGGCACCACCGTCACAGACAGCAACGATTTTTGCGGAGGAGATGACGGAAGGCATCGAATTTGTGAATGAGCATAACGGGAAACCAAATGGTGGTTATGGAATATCTAATAACTTTACGAAGAGTGAAGATGGATATGACTGGAATAAAGATATAACAGATAATGCAACAGATTCAGAGTGAGGAGGGGATGAGTTATGATGAGACAAATAAATAAAAAGACGATTCTCCTTGCCGGGGCAGCATTTGCACTGACAGCTTCACTTTCGGTGGGAAGTGCGGCGGCATATTTCACAACGTATGCAACGTCAGAGGGGACGGTTCCGGTGAAGATGGGATTTACAGAGACGGTTCCGCATGAAGAAGTAACGAATGGCGCAAAACATATTACGATTACGAATGAAGGAGATTATGACTGTTTCGTGAGAGTGAAGGTGTTCTCGGATGTGGAGGTGACCTATGCCGGGGATGACTGGGAACAGAGAAATAATGATGGCTACTGGTATTATAAGCCGGTTCTTGCAGCAGATAAGACGGTGCCAACGTCAGAGCTGACCGTTACAATCACATATCCGGACACTGGTGATACGGTGAAGGATCCACTGAAAGAATTTAACGTGATCGTGGTGCAGGAGTGTACACCGGTGGTGTATGGTGAAGATGGAACACCACAGCCAGACTGGGATCATGTATATTCGACACAGGCACAATAAGGAGGGAGACGTAATGAGAAAGAAATCATTTTTTTTAAAGCCGACCCTGCTTTTTGTAGCAGCGGGATTACTACTCCTTGGGAGTACGGTCGGAAGCGCAAGAGCGGCGCTGAGTTATTATAGTGATAATTATAGCGCAAAGCTGAATTTATCGAGTATTGGTGTGACATTGCTTGAGAATGGAAAAGAAGTAAGCCGTCAGAATTATGAGGATGGTGCAGTGGTGAAAACAAGCGAGCTCCTAACAGGCTTATTAGCTGATGGAGAGAACCTTACACCGGGAAAGACTTACGAGAATGAGAAAATCAGTGTACAGAACAGTGGTAACATTGACACCTTTGTGCGTGTGATTCTTACAAAGAGCTGGAAGAATGCAGATGGGACAAAGAATCTGGAGCTTTCACCGGATCTGATTCAACTGACGTCTGGCAGCGGCTGGATGGAGGATGTGAATGCCTCAACACAGGAGAGACGGATTTTCTATTATCAGCCAGTGTTGAAAGCAGGAGAAGCGACAACGAATGTGGTGGAAAGTCTTCGCATTGATCCTTCGATTACAGATGAGGTGAATGTGATTAAAGAAGGCAATACAATCAAATATGAATATAAGTACGATGGATGTACATTTTCTTTGGAAGCAGAGGTAAATGCGGTTCAGACTCATAATGCACAGGCAGCGATTAAGAGTGCATGGGGTGTTGATGTAACAGTAAATGCAGATGAAACACAAATTGGATTATAATGGGAGGTACAAAGAAATGAAAAAGAAAATTTTGTGCCTTGCTCTTATGACCGTGTTGGTGTTAGGCACGTCCATGAATGTAATGGCGAAGGATCTTCAGGGCAGTGGTAATTGGACTGTTGATTTTGATGGGAAGAAGATGAATAGTAATTTTTCGTCTCAGAATATCAGTGATGAGATGAGCGGTGTGCAGCCGGGTGACAGTATCGATATGTCTGTGAGGGTGACAAATTCATCTGCAGACGATACGGACTGGTATCTGACGAATGAGGTGCTTGAGTCACTGGAGGATGCGGCAAAGAATGCGTCCGGTGCGGCTTATACGTATCGATTAGCTTATGTGGCGGATGATAATTCGGAAACAGTGCTGTATGACAGTTCCACAGTCGGCGGAGAAGGCAGTACCGCGGCAGGCGAGGGTCTACATCAGGCAACGGAGTCTACGCAGGATTATATGTATCTGGGAAGGGTATCACAGAATCAGAGCGGCACGGTACATTTGAAGGTTGCCCTTGATGGAGAGAGCACGGCCAATGATTATCAGAGAACGGTGGCAGGACTGCAGATGAATTTCGGAGTCGAGAAGGTTGCAGCCGGCAATACGACAACGGTGAACCGTGTGGTTCAGAATGTGGTTAAGACTGGCGATCATATGAACCTTTTGTGGATTAGTATTGCACTTTTGGTAAGTGGAATTGTCATTCTGATTCTTGGAGTGATTATATGGAAGAGACGCAGACAAAATGACGGGAAAGGGGAGTAGCGGAAGATGAAAAGACTGAAAAAGATTTTGGTATCCGCATTATCCATCTGTATGCTTCTGACCTTATCCTGCATCAGTGCGATGGCAGCAGATCCCTATACTTATAAGGTTACGGTTTATGGTGGAAATAAAGGAATGGTAAATGGTCAGGCATCGTATGAAATAACAGAAATACAGGCAGGGACAGCTGTAGATCTGAAGGGGGTTGCTCCGGCTCAGGAGACAGACGGTAAGTATTACTGGAAGGGGTATCGCCAGAGCGGCCGTGACAAAAATGAACTGATTCCCAAGGATTCTTCTGTTGTGAAAGTGACCGGAGATACGGATTATGTAGCTGCCTATGGAATTACTTCACAGAGAGTTGCTTATACAATCAACTATCAGGATGCAAATGGCACGCAGCTTGCACCAAGTAATACATACTATGGGGATGTTGGTGACAAACCGGTGGTTGCTTATCAGTATATTGAGAATTATATTCCGCAGGCATATGCAGTGACGAAGACACTGGTTGCGGATGAGGCACAGAATGTATTTACCTTTACTTATACAGCGGGTGCAACCGATCAGGTTGTGACGAATACGATTGTCAATACGACAACTGCTACGACTGCAGGAAATACGACGACAGGCACTACAGCAGCTGCGGCTCCGCAAGCTGCGACTGCTGCAACACCTGCAGAAGCGGCAACTGCCGAGGCGAATGCGAATGCACAGGAAGCGATTACAAATAGGAACGCGGATAACACTGTGACGAGTCCGGATGAGGAGACACCAAAGGCTGTACAGGATCTAGATGAGGAGACACCGAAGGCGGATATAGATGCTTCTTCAGGAGGCGTTTCACCGATGGTTACGGCAATTATTGTTGGCGTGGCTGCATTGTTAGCTCTTATTGGATTGGTTTTCTTCCTTTACAAGAAAAAGCACAAGGGTGTAGAATAGAAGAAAGAATCGACACTATGCATTGTGAGGGTCAGAATAATCGACAGAGGGGTAACTTGCTGTGAGAGAAAAAAGAAACAGAAATGAACATAAGAAGAGCCCAGTAGCTGCAGTCTGCAGCATACTGGGCACTGTTTTACTTGTCATTGTCATATTGGGATGTATTCCACTTACGGTTCCAAGGGTTTTTGGATATCAGATGTATACGGTCATCAGCGGAAGTATGGAGCCTGCGATCCCGACAGGGAGTCTTGTGTATATTAAGAATGTGCCGCCGGAAGAGATTCAGGTGGACGATGTGATTGCATTTTATGAAAAGCTGGATACGACATCGATTATCACACATCGTGTTGTGAAGAACAATATAAATATGGGTCAGTTTACGACGAAGGGCGACGCGAATAAAGAGAAGGATATGAACCCGATTAAGTATGATGAGTATGATGGGAAGGTTGTGCTGACGATTCCGGTTGTGGGCGGAATCGCACAGACACTTACGACGGGAGCCGGAAGAATACTGGTTGTCAGTATGATTGTTCTTGCGGTGCTGCTTGAAATTGTATCGAGTTGTATTGCCCGTTCTCGAGCGTCACGGTGACGGTGACAGTTCCACTTGTGTGAGGCTCTACGGTGTAGACCTTTTCTGCAGTTTCGTAGATTGGGATGTCATTTCCACGGCCCTGTGCGCTTACGCTTTTGACACGCAGCAGGGACTTGGCCCGGATGTCGTAAGCGGTGAGTTTACTGCCTGAATCGATCCGCTCTGTGACCTGCATGGTTGGAATCAGAAAGAGCAGAGGCAGGGCAAGAAGTGCGCAGAGGATCAGGGCAAGCAGTGTTTTTTGCAGCGCATAGGTTTCGGTCTTGAATAAATGGCTGCGTCCAAAGGCTGCGATGGAAATGGAGTTCGTGTCATAACCACAATTTTCCAATATAGAGGAAAGTATGATATCAGCCCCTTTTGCGTCTAGTTTGGAGGCGGGGATATCGTTATAGACCGTAGAAGTGTGCAGAGGGATTTCCTTTCTGCGCATTTTTTTTTGTGCACGTTTTAAAAGGTGCTGCACCTCTTTTGGTGTGCGTTCGATGGCATTCGCAATGTCATTGACATTCATATTCTGATCGGCAGACATCAGGAAGATGGCTGATTCGAGATAGGAAAGGTCTCGAAGGAGCTTGCCAGATGGCGCATCAGGTGCGTGATAGAGCATGTGATAACAGACGTTGTAGTTGATCTGCTCCAGCCATTCGATTAAATGTGTGGGATCTTTCAGGGATGCTAAATGCTGCAGTGCATAGGTATAGACCTGGAGCAGCGCATCCTGTGCCTGATAGATGTCTTTGAGAAAGTAGACTGCAAATCGGTATTGATGCTGATAGGTCCCCGCATATAATTCGGCAAATGCATTACTATCGCCGTGGACTGCGCGATTGATAAAAACATTGAGTGATTGGTAATCGAGTTCTGCCAATGGTTCCGCCCCCTTAATGATGAGAATTTCTGTAGATGCGATTATTTGCATGCGCGATCAGATCGGTAATACTGAGGTCTGCCTCCTGCGGCGAGGCACTATGGAAGGCAGCACCGTGTTCGTAATGAATGACAGGCAGGTTGTTTGCATGCACGTTTACCTGTTCCATCTGACGGTGAAAGCGCTCGAGAAAATGAACGAGCTGCTCCTGCGTGCAGTTTTCGAATAGTGCAATGAATTTGTTGCCCCCGTTACGCCCGATGAAGCACTGACCGGCTGCCACGAGATGCAGGGTCTCCGAAAAAACGCGGATTACTTCATCTCCAATCTCTCTGCCATATTCTTCGTTGATCTCGATGATGTTGGTCAGATCAATCATGATGCAGCCCATGTTAGGCGGGAGTGGTGATCCGATGTATTTTTCAATCAGGGAATCGCAGCTAAACCGGTTTGGAATTCCAGCAATGGAGTCTGCATGCGCAATCTTGTCCAGATGCTTTACATTTTGCCGAAAATGCGCGTACAGATGAAAATCCAAAAACAAAAAGATGTAAGAAATCAGCAGCAGAATCCACAGCAGTACACAGATCACGAGGATGTGGCTGTTCTTGGCTACATAATTGCGGGTGCCTGGATCGCATAGAATCAATGCCACGCATAGAAAGGTAAGCGCGGTCAGGATGATGAGCTGTAAGGTTTTGTATAGGTTCATTTTTTTCATGATATCATTCCTCGGAGCCAGGGGGACAGACCCTCTGGCTTTTTTTATGATCTGGAGGGTCTGTCCCCCCGGATCTAAAAATAGTATAGCACAAATGAAAGGAATTTTGTGCTATACTATTCTTATTCTATAGGATAAAAAAGGATCTGATAATGATGAAGGAAGAGATTGTAATAAAAGAGCCAAAGATTGCGTGGTACAGGCGGAGACTTTTCTGGACCTGGAAGGAACGGATTGCCTATGATTTGGTTATCACTGCTGTCCTTGCGCTCATGATATATCTGCTATTTCATTTTGTGTTTGGCGTTGCTTTTGTGGATGGAAATTCAATGTATCCGACGTTGAAGAACGGACAGATGGTATTTTATAACCGGGTAGCACATTCGTATGAAAAAGGTGATGTGGTGTCGGTCCGTATGCCGTCCGGGAAGTTTTATGTGAAGCGTATTGTTGCGACAGCCGGTGATACGGTTGATCTGCGTGAAGGCATGCTTTATGTAAATGGAGAGCCGGCAGAGGAAGATTATGTGTCAGGCAATACAGAAGCGGAAGAGGGGAATGTGAGATATCCACTTACCGTTGAGGATGGAAAATATTTTATCCTCGGAGATAATCGTGAAAATTCCAATGATTCACGGTCGTTTGGCGCGATTATTGAAGAGCGGATTATAGGGAAAATTATTTTTGAGTTTGGGAAAGTGAAGTAGGAAGCCAGAGGGATAGACCCTCTGGCTGATGGAGGAGATATGGATTCTTTGTTTGACAAATTAACGTCATATCGTGACTTGGATTATTATGCATTTCACATGCCGGGGCACAAACGTAACGGTGCTGTGCTGGATGTGGATTTGCCATATGGGATAGATATTACAGAGATTGATGGATTTGATGACTTGCATCATGCAGATGGAATTTTAAAGGCGGCGCAGGAGAGGGCGGCGCAGGTATATCGTGCGGATGAGACACATTTTCTGGTGAATGGAAGTACCTGTGGAATTATGAGCGCAATTATGGGCTGTACACGAATGGGAGATGAGATTCTTGTGGCTCGAAACAGCCACAAGTCGGTGTATCATGCGATGTATCTGAATGAGCTGCGGCCTGTTTATGTATATCCGAAGTCAGAGGCGGAACTGGAATTGAATGGAGAGATCTCTGCGGCGGATGTGAAGCGTGAATTAGAGGCGCATCCGGAAGTGAAAGCGGTGATGATAGTGTCTCCAACGTATGATGGTGTAGTCAGCGATGTGGAGGCGATTGCGGAATGTGCGCATGAATCTGGCGTGCCATTGATTGTGGATGAGGCGCATGGAGCGCATTTTGGCTTTGATTCGCATTTTCCAGAGAATGCAAATACGAAGGGGGCGGATATTGTCATTCACAGTGTGCACAAAACGTTACCGGCATTGACGCAGACGGCACTTCTTCACATGAATGGCAGGCTGGTGAACCGCCGGCGTGTGGAGCGATATCTTCACATGCTGCAGACGAGTAGTCCTTCGTATGTGCTGATGGCGAGTATTGACAGCTGCGTGGAGATGCTTGCAGATGATGCGAGGCGGAAAGAATTGTTTGGAAATTATGTGGAGATACTGAAAGTGACGAGGGAAAGACTTCGGAATTTGAAGTGTCTTCAGCTTTTGGAGACGGAGCATTTTGACCCGTCGAAGCTTGTGATTTCCGTGAGGTGTGTAAAGGGTTATACAAGCCGGGAACTGTATCAGGAACTTCTGGAAACATATCATTTGCAGATGGAGATGGTGACCGGGACTTATGTATTGGCTATGACGACGATTGGGGACACCCGAAGCGGGATGGAACGCCTCGGGAATGCGCTGTGCGAGATTGATGAGCGTTTGAGCCAGGGGGACAGACCCTGTGGCATTGTGAGCCGGAGGGACAGACCCTGTGGCATTGTGAGCCAGAGGGACAGACCCTGTGGTATAGCAGAAGTGATGGATAAGAAGTTTGATGGTGAGACGGAGAGCAGGACATTTGCTGAGAGCATCGGGTACATTTCTACGGAGTTTGCATATCTGTATCCGCCGGGGACACCGATTCTTGTGCCGGGAGAGCGCGTGACAAAAGAGGTGGCTGCGGTACTGGAAGGATATGAGGAAAAAGGTTTTGAGATAGAAGGTCTGGAAAATAAAGAGAGGATCGAGGTGTGGATCAATGGGTAAGATTTATTATGTGATGGGGAAGAGTTCATCGGGCAAGGATACGATTTTTAAGGCGTTGAAGGAGAAGTGCCCGGATTACAAGCCGATTGTTTTATATACAACGAGACCAATCCGTGCGGGTGAAGCAGACGGTGTGGAGTATCATTTTTCGGATGAAAAGAGGCTGTTGGAGCTTGAGACGGCCGGCAAGGTGATTGAACTGCGTGCGTATCATACGAAGCATGGTGTGTGGAAATATTTTACGGTGGATGATGGACAGGTGGATTTGGAGTGTAATTGTTATCTGGTGATTGGCACGCTGGAATCCTATCGCAAGATGCGGGAATATTATGGGAAGGATGCGCTGGTGCCGATTTATATTGAGGTTGAGGATGGACGGCGTCTGTCGAGGGCTTTGTCGCGTGAACGGGAGCAGGCAGAGCCGAAATATGCGGAAATGTGCAGGCGGTTTTTAGCGGATACGCAGGATTTTTCTGAGGAAAATATTTCCGCGGCAGGGATTGAGAAACGTTTTCAAAATGTCGATTTCGCTAGGTGTTTAGAGGAAATTATGGTATACTTAGATGTAAAGTAGCTAGATGAAATGATTTATAAAAAACAGCAGAGGTATAATGATGGGTGGATTTCAGGATGTGGTAGGCCACAGAGATATTATTAAGTACATTCAGGCAGCGGTCACGAGTGATGCGGTGTCTCATGCATATATTATTAATGGAGAAAGAGGATCGGGCAAGAAGCTCCTTGCGAATTTATTTGCTATGAGCCTGCAGTGCCAGAACAGGGAGGCAGATGGTGATGCCTGTGGCAAATGTCAGTCGTGCAAACAGGCGATGAACCAGAACCAGCCGGATATTGTCTGCGTGACGCATGAGAAGCCGGGATCGATTGGTGTCGATGATGTGCGTGAGCAGATTAATAATGATATCGTTGTAAAACCATATAGCAGTAAATATAAGATTTATATTGTTCCGCAGGCAGATTTGATGACGGAGCAGGCACAGAATGCACTTCTTAAGACGATTGAAGAACCACCGGCGTATGCTGTGGTTATCTTACTTACGGAGAATGCGGATACGCTGCTGTCTACGATTCGGTCGAGATGTGTGATGCTGAAACTGAAGAATATTAAGGATGATTTGATCCGAAAATATCTGATGGAACAGATGCAGATTCCGGATTATCAGGCGGAGGTATGTGCCGCATTTGCGCAGGGGAATATGGGACGTGCGATTATGCTGGCGACATCAGACCATTTTAATGAAATTAAGGAAGAGGCGATTCAGCTTCTGAAGTATATCAATGAGATGGAGATTCATGAGATTGTGGCAGCCATTAAGAAGATTAATGAGTACAAGCTGGAAGTGAGTGACTATTTTGATATCATTTCCATCTGGTACCGTGATGTGCTGATTTACAAGGCAACAAAGAATGTGGACCGTGTGGTATTCTCGGATCAACTGAAGTTCATCAAGGAACAGGCAAAGAGAAGCTCTTATGAGGGAATCGAGAAGATTCTGGATGCGCTGGAGACTGCGAAGACTCGTCTGAAAGCGAATGTTAATTTTGATCTGGTTATGGAATTATTATTACTTACTATAAAGGAGAACTAAAAGTATGACAAAAGTGATTGGTGTCCGTTTCCGCACGGCTGGGAAGATCTACTATTTTGCGCCGGGCAAATTTGATATCAAGCGAGGTGATCATGTCATCGTTGAGACGGCAAGAGGTGTGGAGTATGGCACTGTTGTTGCCGGAATGAAGGAAGTTGAGGATAACGATGTGATTCAGCCGCTCAAGTCAGTGATACGCATTGCGAATGAGCAGGACAAGAGGACAGAAGAGAAGAATCGCCAGAAGGAAAAGGAAGCATTTAACATTTGCCTGGAGAAGATTCGCAAGCATGGGCTCGAGATGAAGCTGATTAATGCGGAATATACATTTGATAATAATAAGGTATTGTTCTATTTTACGGCAGATGGAAGAATTGATTTCCGCGAGCTGGTTAAGGATCTGGCAGCAGTATTTCGAACCCGGATTGAACTTCGTCAGATTGGTGTGCGTGATGAGACGAAGATTCGTGGCGGCATTGGCATTTGCGGGCGAGAGCTCTGCTGTAATACGTACTTGTCAGAATTCTCTGCGGTATCGATTAAGATGGCAAAGGAGCAGAACCTGTCGCTGAACCCGACGAAGATTTCGGGTGTGTGTGGACGCTTGATGTGCTGCCTGACAAATGAGGAAGAGAATTATGAAGAATTAAACAGCCAGCTTCCTTCAAACGGAGATACGGTTACGACAATGGAAGGCCTGCAGGGGATTGTACATTCGGTGAGCCCGCTTCGAGAGAGAGTGAAGGTTATTGTGACGCTTGAGGATGACGAGAAAGAGATTCGGGAGTATCACGTGGATGAATTGAAGTTTAAACCGAGACGTAAGAAAGCAAAGGTTTCGAAAGAAGAGAAAGAGAAGCTTGCGAAGCTGGAGAAGAATTAAAAATAAGGGCCGGGGGTGATCTTGGCTCTGTTTTTTTTGCGGGGAGTGAGCCAGGGGGACAGACCCTGTGGTTCGTGTTGAGCCAGAGGGACAGACCCTGTGGTATATGGAGATATGGAGATGGAGATATTAAGAGAAGGCGAGCGCCTGGATGATCTGCAGATTAAAGGGTATGAAATTATTCAGAGTCCCGGCAAGTTCTGCTATGGGATGGATGCGGTGCTGCTCTCGGATTTCGCGAAGGTGAAAGCGGGAGAAACCGTACTGGATATTGGTACGGGAACTGGAATTCTTCCGATTCTTTTGGAAGCGAAGAGTCGCGGGGCACATTTTACCGGACTTGAGATTCAAGAAGAGAGTGCGGAGATGGCGAGACGTAGTGTGCTGCACAATCGGCTGGATGAGAAGATTGACATTGTGACAGGAGATATAAAGGAAGCAATGAAAATATTTCCGAAGAAGTTTTTTGATGTAATCACAACGAATCCGCCGTATATGATCGGTGAGCATGGACTGACCAATCAGAATGATTCGATTCGTATTGCACGGCATGAGGTGCTATGCGATCTGGATGATATTCTTCGGGAGAGCGCGAAGATGCTACATCCGGGAAAGGGGCGGTTTTATATGGTACACAGACCTTTTCGGTTGGCGGAAATTCTGATGAAAATGAGTCAGCATGGGATTGAGCCGAAACGAATGAGGCTTGTGCATCCCTATGTGGACAAGGAGCCAAATATGGTTTTGATTGAAGGTGTGCGCGGCTCGAAGCCGCGGATGACGGTGGAGGCACCATTGATTGTGTATGAAAAGGAACATATTTATACGCAGGAGATAGAAAAGATTTATGGACTGGACCAGGGGGACAGACCCTATGGCACAAGGAGGTTATGATGGCAGGAACTTTGTATTTATGTGCGACGCCAATTGGGAATCTGGAAGATATGACGTTTCGCGCAGTGCGGATGTTGGGTGAGGTGGACTTGATTGCGGCGGAGGATACGCGAAACAGCATCAAGCTGCTGAATCATTTTGAGATTAAGACACCGATGACGAGTTATCACGAATATAATAAATATGACAAAGGACGCGTTCTGGTGGAGAAGCTG
Source organism: Hespellia sp. (assembly GCA_028693555.1). GTDB lineage: Bacteria > Bacillota > Clostridia > Lachnospirales > Lachnospiraceae > Hespellia. Next base: position 7,237 of record JAQUVD010000029.1, on the reverse strand, counting down.
CTTGCGGGACAGGACATTGCGTTGATTACAGATGCCGGAACACCGGGGATCTCTGATCCGGGCGAAGAGCTTGTGAAAATGTGCTACGAGGCGGGGGTGGAGGTGACGTCACTTCCGGGAGCGTGCGCCTGTGTGACAGCACTGATTTTATCAGGACTGTCGACAAGAAGATTTGCGTTTGAAGCATTTCTGCCAACGGACAAGAAGGAACGTCAGCGTGTGCTCGATGAGTTAAAGGATGAAACGCGCACGACGATTATCTATGAAGCACCGCATCGTTTGGTTAAGACGCTGAATTTGTTGTATTCGCAGCTTGGAAATCGGAGACTGACGGTGTGTCGGGAATTGACGAAGCGTTATGAGACCGCATTTCAGACGAGGCTTGAAGATGCCATTTCCTATTATGAGGCGAATGCGCCGAAGGGGGAATGTGTGCTGGTCCTTGAGGGCAGATCACACGAGGAAATGAAGGCAGAGGCTCAGAAGGAGTGGGAGAAGCTTACTGTGGAAGAGCATATGGAATATTATGAGAAACAGGGGGTTGACCGCAAGGAAGCAATGAAAAAGGTTGCGAAGGACCGCGGGGTCACAAAAAGAGATATCTACCAGCAGCTCTGTGTGTAAACACAGGTGCTGCGGTAGATATCTCTTTTTAAGTGCATAGAAAGCCGGAGGCTGCAAAAATTCTTAGTTGCCGTTTTGGGCTGGTTTCATGATTTCTTTGATTTCGCCTTCTTTCATGAGGATGACTTCGGTTCCGTACTTCACCGCTTCCTCATAGTTGTTCGTGACGTAAAGAATCGTAATGTCGAGATCTTCGTGAATGCGTCTCATGTCAGATAACATCTGGATTTTTAAGGTCTTGTTCTGACGCGAGAAGTCTTCATCAATTAGGAGCACGCCGGGTCTGCAGATGATGGCACGGGCAAGTGCCACGCGCTGGCGGTCGACATCTGTAATCCTACTGACTTTCCAATTCAAAATTTCTGAAATTCCGAGAAAGACAGCAGTCTTATTTACACGAAAATCAGTTTCATCATGTTCTACATTTCGAAGGCGCAAACCAAGCGCAATATTCTCATACACATTGAGGTGTGCGTAGAGATTATAATTTTGAAATGCCATTGCGATGGGGCGGTCTCTGGCCGGAATGTCGGAAAGGAGAATATCGTCCATCCAGATTTCGCCGGAGGTAATGGACTCAAGACCGGCGATCATACGAAGAATGGTAGATTTACCACAGCCGGACGGTCCGTGGAACGCAACCAGCTCCTTATCATTGATGATTAAGTTTGCATTTTTTACCGATACAAATCCATTGGGATATGTTTTACATAAGTCTTTGATATAAATAGTGGCCATAAGCGTTACCTGCTTTCTTGTGAATAGCATGTCCGATTTTGTTCTTGTTGATTCTATTCCTATTATAAAACATTTTTGGGAAAGGGACAAGAGTGCCATGGGGACAGACCCTCTGGTTCGAACCAGAGGGTCTGTCCCCATGGCTACCCCAGAACTGTGCTTACAATGATTCCGGTGCATGTGGCAAGCAGCGCTCCGGCGAGGGTCCATTTCGTCCTGGTGATGCGCACGCTCAGGAAATATACGCTCATGGTATAGAATACGGTTTCGGTTGAGGCGAGCATAATGGAGGCAATCATACCAATTTGTGAATCAGTTCCGTATTCTTTGTAGAGATCAAGCAACAGACCGGTCGCGGCGGAGGAGGAAAAGAGCTTAACGAGAGCAAGAGGAACGAGTGTCCCCGGAAATCCGATTTTCTCGGAAAATGTGCCAATTGCATTTCCGAGAAAGGTGAGGAAACCGGAGGCACGTAAGATTCCGACGGCAACCATTAAACCGATGAGCGTCGGGACAATTTTGACGACGGTGTGCAGACCGTCTCTGGCTCCGGTCAGAAAGGCGTCGTAGACGGAAATTTTTTGAAGAAGTCCATAGAAAAGAACCAGTATCAGAATCAGCGGGACGATGATTTCGGATACAAAGAGAAGACACTGCATTGTAACCACCAAACGTATTTTTGTAAATATATGTCATTGTGAACTTGCCCTATGACATATATTATTGCAAAAGTCAGTTTTAGGGAGTCTGTATGCCCAAAAGCTACAAATCATTTCTTGCATCTTTTTTTGTGCTTACATTTGCGCTGTTATTCACAGGCTGTGCAAAGTCTGAAAAGTTATCCACACAGAACCGGCAATTTGAAGAAATGACATACAATCTTTTCTGTCAGGAGATTGCAGGGAATACCATTAGTCTGCATTATACGCTGCAGAATCCGGAAGCGTATGGTATTGAGTCGGTCGTTCCTACATTTGGAACGATTTCCGCGGATCATACAGAAAGTGGCATGGCACTGGAAAATACACTGGCGGCTGTGAAACGGTTTGATGACACAACACTTTCTGAGGATAATCAGTTGACGAAGGCTGTGCTAAAAGAATATCTGGAGGACTCTCTGCACGGTCTGCAGTATACGTTGTATCAGGAGCCACTGAGCACGGTAAATGGGGTGCAAAGCCAGATTCCGGTGTTGCTCTCGGAGTTTCGTATGGAGTCAAAAGAGGATGTGGAAATGTATCTGGAGCTGATGGATACGCTGCCGGCATACTTTCAGTCGGTGATTGCGTTTGAGAAGGAAAAAGCAGAAGCCGGGCTGTTCATGTCAGATGCGGTTGCGAAGCAAGTGATTGCGCAGTGTCAGGCGTTTCTGGATATGGGAAATTCAAATTATCTCATTTCTACATTTGTGGATAAGGTAAAAAATATGGAAGAGCTGGATGGAGGAGCGCGAGACATTTATATAGAAGAGAATGCGAAAGCGGTTACGGAGACGATGACGGGTGCGTATAAGAATTTAAAGCATAGTATGGAAGCTTTGATGGGAAAGGGCGGCAATAATGCGGGGCTCTGCTATTTTCCGGAAGGGCAGCAGTACTATTCGTATCTTGCTACGCGTCAGACCGGATCAGACCATACAATTTTAGAGCTGAAGGCAATGACGAAGGCGCAGATTCTGGATGACCTGACGGCGATGGAAGGAGAGCTGGGGCTGGAAACAGCAGTTCAGATTTCCGAAAGCAATGCAATTTCGATGTTAAATGATCTTCAGGAAAAGTCCGGAAATGCATTTCCACAATCGCCGGATTCAAATGCACAGATTAAATATGTGCCCGAGTCGATGGAGTCGGTTCTGAGTCCGGCATTTTATATGATTCCCCCAATTGATAATATTTCTGAAAATGTAATATACATCAATCAGTCGCAGGTACAGAATCAGCTTTCACTCTATACAACGCTGGCACATGAAGGGTATCCGGGACACCTCTACCAGACGACATATTTTGCCAGTCAGGATCCGGATGAGATCCGCTCAATTCTGGATTATGGCGGCTATACGGAGGGGTGGGCGACGTATGCGGAAATGATGAGTTACTATCTTGCACCGATTACGGATACGCAGGCAATGCTGTGTCAGAAAAATGCATCCATTATTCTGGGATTGTATGCGTTGGCAGATATTGGGATACATTATGATGGATGGCAGCGGGAGGATGCGCTGAAGTTTTTTATGGCGTATGGAATCGGTGATGAAAATGTGGTGTCTGAAATCTATGATTTGATTTTAGGTGATCCCGGAAATTATCTGAAATATTATATTGGATATCTGGAAATCCTTTCGATTAAAAAGGATGCGATGCAGCGGCTTGGAAAGACGTTTTCGCAAAAGGCGTTTCATGAAGTGGTGCTGCGGACCGGACCAGCGCCGTTCGAGATTGTGAGAGGGCAGGTGGATCAATGGATTATCTCTGGGCAGGAATGATTTTAGTGGGAATTGTGTACGGGGCGTTTGCCGGAACGCTCCCGGATATTACGACGGCAGCCATTGATTCCGCGAAAGAGGCAGTATCCTTATGCATTACCATGCTGGGGGTGATGTCGTTTTGGATGGGAATGATGGAGATTGCAACGCAGGCCGGGATTGTGGATGCACTGTCAAGGCGGATGAAACCGGTGATGCATTTTCTGTTCCCACGCGTGCCGGAGGGACATACGGCATATGGCTACATTACGACAAATTTCATTGCCAATGTGCTTGGACTTGGCTGGGCTGCGACACCGGCCGGGCTAAAGGCAATGGAAGGACTGGATGCGCTGGAGGAGGAGCGTCGGAGCGATGCGCGAGAGCGGAAAATGTGTGCGCCGAAAGGGACTGCCAGCGAGGAAATGTGCACGTTTTTGATTATTAATATTTCTTCACTTCAGTTGATCCCAATCAATATCATTGCTTATCGCAGTCAGTATGGAAGTGTGAATCCGGCGGCAGTTGTGGGGCCGGGGCTTGTGGCGACGCTGTGCAGTACGGTAGTGGCGGTGGTGTTCTGTAAAGTGTGCCAGAGGGTCTGTCCCCGTGGCTCATGAGTGTGCCAGAGGGTCTGTCCCCATGGCTCATGAGTATGCCAGAGGGTCTGTCCCCATGGCTCAAAAAAACTTGTCAAATGCTCAAAAAAGAGGTATTCTATTAGGGTCAGCTCGTTGACAGCATAAGAAAAAGGAGAAATAGCATATGTGTGGATTTTCCGGTTTTATTGGAAGCATTGGAGAAAAAGAGAGAGTTTTAAGCGCTATGATGGACACGATTATTCATCGCGGACCGGACAGCGAAGGTATGTTTATTGATGAGCAGGCAGCGCTTGGATTTCGTAGATTGAGTATTATTGATATTTCGGAGACAGGTGATCAGCCATTATATAACGAAGATAGAAGTATGGTTCTTACGTTTAATGGTGAGATATATAACTATCAGGAGTTAAGAAAAGAACTAATGGAAGCAGGGCATGAATTTAAGTCGGATTCGGATTCTGAGACACTGCTTCATGGATACGAAGAGTGGGGCACTGCGATGCTTCAGAGACTTCGTGGAATGTACGCGTTTGTAATCTGGGATACGAAGACAAAAAAATTGTTTGGAGCAAGAGATATCTTTGGAATCAAACCTTTTTACTACGCAAAGATGAAAGATACATTGATGTTTGGATCGGAGATCAAGTCATTTCTTCCGCATCCGGACTTTGTGAAAGAGCTGAATGAAGAGGCGTTGGGGAACTATCTTTCATTCCAGTTTGTTCCGTCTGAGGAGACATTTTTTAAAGGCGTTTTCTGTCTGAAACCAGGAAGCTTTTTTATCTATGATGGTGAGAACTTAGATGTACAGGAATATTTTGAACCACATTTTGAGGAGAGCCATGACAAGTCGTATGAAGAGACTGTTGATGCGATTCAGAAGGTGCTGGGCGATACGGTGGAAGCACATAAGATTGCGGATGTTGAGGTTGCTTCTTATCTTTCCGGCGGAGTAGATTCCAGCTATTTGGCGTATATGGGAAATGTAGACCATACCTTTACGGTGGGATTTGCACCGGAACGTTATAGCGAGATTGGAAAAGCAAAAGAGTTTGCGGAATTTATCAAAACAGAGAATGATGCGAAGGTGATCACGCCGGATGAGTATTTTGAGTCTTTGTCAGATATCATGTATTACATGGACGAGCCTGTTGCAGACCCTGCAGCAATCGCACTGTATTTCCTGAGTCAGGAAGCTGCTAAAAAGGTGAAAGTTGTCCTTTCCGGCGAAGGTGCCGACGAACTTTTTGGAGGATATAATATTTACTGTGAACCACTGGAGCATACGGGGTTTGACAAGATTCCAATGTGCATTCGCAAGGTGCTTGCTGCATTTGCCGAAGTCTGCCTGCCAAGAGGCGTAAAAGGACGTGGATTTCTGATGCGTCACGGCAAGACTCTGGAAGAAAGATATTATTGTAATGCGACGAACATTTTCACAGAGCGCGAGGCAAACAGCATTTTGAAAAATGGCTGCAAGCCGGGAATTCAGAAAATTACGGCACCATTATATGCGAAGGTAAAAGACAAAGATCCCGTTACAAAGATGCAGTATGTAGACATGCATCTCTGGCTGGTGCATGACATCTTGATGAAGGGTGACAAGATGGGAATGGCAAATTCCGTTGAAGTGCGTGTGCCGTTTTTGGATAAAAATGTATTGGAGCTGGCAGAGACATTGCCGTTGGAATATAAAGTGCGTCCACCGAAGACAAAGGTTGCATTTCGTGAGGCAGCAGTTCGTGGGATTCCAAGTAAGACGGCAACGAGAAAGAAGCTGGGATTCCCGGTTCCGATTCGTAAATGGTTAAAAGAAGAGAAGTATTATCGGTTGGTAAAAGATGCATTCACATCAGAAGCGGCTGAGAAATATTTTGATACAAAGAAATTGAACAAGATGTTAGATGAATTCAAGAATAAGAAAACAAGAAATGAAAAGACGGATAACAGTAGAAAAATCTGGACGGTCTATGTATTCTTGCTTTGGTATCAGAGATTTTTTGAAGCAGCAAATTAATTACGAATTGATAGCAGGATAAAAAAGAGTAAACGCCTTAAGATAAAGCGTTTACTCTTTTTTTGATCTGTGGTGCAATGAGTGCGGCAAGTGCTATTTTTACAGCATCTCCGAGTAAGTATGGAAGAACTCCGACGCCTAAGGCTGCAACGAAGGTCATATCTAACTGTCCTGCCAGCCAGAAAGTTCCGATGATATAGCAGATGGCTAAGCCCAGGACCATTCCCAAAATACACAGCCAGATATTTTTCTGGAATTTTTCTATGAAGATTCCGCTGATGACAGTAATGAATAGGAAGCCGATTAAATATCCGCCAGTCGGACCGAAGGCTTTCCCAAGTCCGCCTGAGAATCCTGAGAAGACCGGAAGTCCAACGATGCCAAGCAGTAAGTATACGATATAGCTGATTGTTGCTTTCTTCCATCCGAGCAGATAAATGCTAAAGTATAACACCAGATTCGTTAGCGTAATCGGAACCGGACTGATTGGAATTGGGATAGACAGCGGTGCAAGAATGCAGGTGATAGCTGTCATTAGTGCAATGAGGACAAGTGTCTTAGTGGAAATACGATTGGATGTTGTAATGTTTTCATTCATGATTTGTGTGCTCCTATGTTTGTTTGTGATGTACCACAGGGACAGACCCTCTGGCATGTGTACCATGGGGACAGACCCTGTGGCAATAAGCAAAGTATACATTTAGAAAAGTTAAATGTCAACTAAAAAAATATAACGGTTAACAATAGAGCCAGAGGGACAGACCCTCTGGCTCATGCGGATCAATATAGAGATTT
>JAQUVD010000064.1 GCA_028693555.1 Hespellia sp. | reverse complement strand
CCGGCGGGGCTTATTTCAGTACCTCTATTCACAATACTGTCTTTTCATTTTTTTCAAAAATAGGACAGATTGGTACTTTAGAAGAAGTTATCTCTTTTGAAATTACATTTTGCGGAAACTCAAGAAAAATGAAATGTTTTGTCTGGCCTCAAAGGATAGAGAAGCAGATTATCCGTCTGCTTCTCCCTTTTGTATCAAATAAGACACTGCACCGATCAGTCCGGCATGATTGCCGAGTGATGCCCGCTCGATTCTGAGATTTTCACCAAAATTTGCCATAGCTAGCGCGCGTACCTTATTTCTTACCTTTGCTATAAACAGTGTTTCCTGTGTACTGACCGCTCCACCAATCAGAATTAATTCCGGATTGAAAATATGGGTCAGACTTACAAGTCCCACTGCAATATCCTGAATCCACGCATCTACAATGGAAGTGATTTGCTCATATCCCTTTTCCACTAATTCAAAGATCAACTTTCCATTTACTTCTTCTTTTTTTAATTGAGGAAGTTCCTGCAGCGGCATCTGTTCTCTCACGGAACGTATCAAAGCGGTCATAGATGCATATTGCTCATAGCATCCTCTGTTTCCACAGGTACAGTCACGCCCGTCCTTTGCAATGGAAAAATGTCCCAGCTCACCTGCATATCCGGCTTGTCCAAGCAGCACCTGTCCATCCATAATAATGCCGCCGCCAAGTCCCGTTCCTACCGTGATTACAATCACATTTTTGCAGCCTTTTGCATCACCGATCCATTGTTCCCCCAATGCCACACAGTTTGCATCATTTACGACCGTCACGGGCAGCTTATACTGCGTCTGTAACGCCTGTTTGATGGGTGCACCTTTCCAATTGATAATATTGCCTCCGACTCCTGCTACCACTCCACGCACAGAGTCAATCTGGCCCGTAGCAGAAACTCCGATTCCGTCCAAATCGCAAGGTGCAATCCCATATGACTGCAGGAATGTCTGGCTCGTCTTTAATACCGTATCCAAAATAGGAGTCTGATACCCATCAAATGCCACCTCGTATTGTTCTTCGCACAGCAATGTTCCATTCGCTGCAACGATTCCATATTTGACTGCTGTCCCGCCAATATCTATTCCCAAATAATTCATATGGTCTCTCTCCTATCTAATGGCATTCATAAAACGTGTTGCTATTTCTAACGGGCGCGTAATCGCCCCTCCCACTACAACTGCGTAAGCACCTGCCTCTAACATTTCTTTTGCAAGCTGCGGTGTATGGATTTTTCCTTCTGCGATAACCGGAATATCAATGGAGCGAAGTAAGGATTTTACCAGCTCAAAATCCGGACCGTCTACTCGCGGTGAGTAAGGTGTATAGCCGCTCATCGTCGTACTAACCAGATCTACACCACAATGGAACGCATTTATACCCTCTTCCAAAGTCGAAATATCTGCCATTAACATTTGTTCCGGGTATTTTTCACGAATCTGTCTCACATATTCATTGATATCAATTCCGTCTCCCCTTTTTCGCATGGTACAGTCTAGCGCAATCACATCTGCCTCAGCCTCTACCAGCGCATCAATCTCTTTCATCGTCGGTGTAATATAAGAATCATATCCTTCATAGCTTTGCTTAATCAGTCCGATCACAGGAAGATTCGTTTCTTCTTTGATTGCAATGACATCCCGGACACTGTTCGTACGGATACAGGGTGCTCCTGCCTGTTTTGCAGCTCTCGCCATTAAATACATAATGGATTTTTCCTCTACATAAAGAGGTTCTCCCGGCAGTGCCTGACAAGAAATAATCAAATTACCTTTGATTGCCTGTAGTAATTTTTCTTTCGAACATCTCATCTGATTGTCCTCCCTCCGCTTACTTTGTATAGCTTTGAATCGCATCTGCAATCATCTTGGCACAGAGTGTTACCTGACTCATATCTTCTGCTGCCAGCGGCGCCAAAGGTGCGCGTACGCTGCCCAGGTGCAGACCTTCGTTTATTTCTAATATTTTCTTCATCACTGCATACAAATTACCGGTGCAGGCACACATTGCATAGATGATTTTATCTGCTTCATATTGGATTTCACGAGCTTCTCCAATTTTTCCTGCCTCAACGAATTCTCTGATTTTCAAGAATAATTCCGGCATCACTGCGTAGGTTCCACCAATACCGCCAGTGGCTCCCATTGCAAGTCCGCTCACTAACTGCTCATCCGGTCCGTTAAACACCACGCAGTCTTCTCCGCCTTCCTGCTTAAACATCTGAATATCCTGAACCGGCATAGAAGAATTCTTCACACCAATGACCCGTGGATTCTTTAACATTTCCTTAAATAACGGCATCGTTAACGCAACGCCTGCAAGCTGTGGAATATTATAAATAATAAAATCTGTATTTGGTGCAGCACTTGAAATATCATTCCAGTATTTTGCAATCGCAGCTTCCGGTAAATGGAAATAAATAGGTGGAATTGCAGCAATGGCATCCACGCCTAAGCTTTCTGCATGTGCCGCAAGCTCGCAGCTGTCTGCTGTATTATTGCACGCTACATGGGCAATGACAGTAAGTTTTCCTTTCACAACTTCCATAACACTTTCCAGAACCTGTTTTCTCTCTTCCTTGTTTTGATAAATGCACTCTCCGGAAGATCCGCACACATACAATCCTTTGATTCCTTTATTCATTAAATGCTTCGCCAGTGTTTTGGTTCTCTCTGTACTTACATTTCCCTGTTCATCATAACATGCATAAAATGCAGGTATAATTCCTTGATATTTTTCACGTTTCATTGTTTGTCAGCTCCTCATTCTTATCTTCTAATCTAGTTTTACTTTTACCACTACTTTTTCTACTGCATTTTGTTCCTTCAGTTTGATTTTGACTTTATGGGCTTCTCCTGGAAACACGAGCAATACCTTTCCCGGTGTCATATTGCAGTATACTTCAGTCTCCCCTTCGTATTCCACAAAATCCGTTTCTGGTTCCCGCTTCATTTCTTCCATGCCTGCACCATCCGAAATACCGATTCTTTCCTGTCCTTCTAATAGGACATGAATATCTATGTATTGTTCATGGGCTTCAAAAAATGTTTCTTTTTCCTCTACTGTCGTATAGCTCATCCGATTGATGAAAATCTCATCGCCTCGAACTTCATTCCTGCCTGTTGGCAGGGCCAGTAAGTCCCGGTTTTTGATTTCATCCAATGCTGCATCAATTCGATGTGATATGCCATAATACGATGCCGTGTTTTCTCTGTCTGTATATATCATCTACTGATCCTTTCCGCCACTATATAAATGGCAGGCAACCATATGCTCACCGCCTTGATCACGGATCATGTCAGGGTCTTTTGTTTTGCAAATCTCCATACATTGTGGACAGCGATTATGAAATGCACAGCCAGCCGGCTTGTTAATTGGACTTGGCACTTCGCCTTCTAATATCTGACGTTTTTTTGTCGTATGAATATCCGGCACCGGGATTGCAGACAATAATGCCTTTGTGTAAGGATGCATCGGCTTCTCATATAGTGCTTTGGAATCTGCAACCTCTACCACCTTTCCCAGATACATCACCATAATACGGTCAGCCATATACTGCACAACGGATAAATCATGGGCAATAAACAAATAGGTCAGTTTCATATCTCTCTGAATATACTTCATCAGATTTAATACCTGTGCCTGGATCGACACATCCAGTGCCGATACGGGCTCATCACAGATTAATACCTCCGGCATTACCTCCAGCGCACGCGCGATACAAAGACGCTGGCGCTGACCGCCTGAAAATTCATGAGGATACCGCATCAGGTAATCCGGCTGAATATTTACCATTTTCAATACCTGCTGCATAATTTTTTCTCGTTCTGCTTCGGTTTTCACTCCATGAACCTTCAATGGTTCTTCAAAAGAAGTATAGATTTTCTTTTGCGGATTCAGTGCGGAATATGGGTCCTGGAATACCATCTGTACCTTTTTACGAAATTCAAACATTTCATCTTTTGTAAACTTTGTAATGTCTTTAAATTCTCCGCCAAAATTAAATTCCACCTGGCCATCTGTTGGTTTTTCCAACATCATAACCGTTTTTCCAAATGTAGACTTTCCACATCCGGACTCTCCTACAATTCCTAATGTTTCCCCTTTGTAAATATCAAGACCTACACCATCTACCGCCTTTACATTTCCTACGACCTTTTTAAAGGCGCCTTTGGTAATGGGGAACCATGTTTTTAAATTTTTAATTCGAAAGATTACCTCTTTATTTTCACTCATTATCCATTCACCTCCGGAAAGGAATCGTATTTCAGACAGCGCACACGATGTCCCTTTGCAATTTCAAATGCTGGTATCACGCCCTGACGGCATCGCTCTGTACAGTCCGGACAGCGATCTGCAAAATCACACCCGCCTTTTATATCTGCCGGATTTGGCGTAATTCCAGGAATGGTCTCTAATATTTGGCCATCTGCCAGTCCCAGAACCGGAACACTGCGCAGCAATGCTTTCGTATATGGATGAGAGGTGTGATCAAATACATCCTCAAGCGAACCAAACTCTACGACACGTCCCATGTACATGACACAGACTTCATCGGCCATCTCAGCTACCAGCCCCATATTATGGGTAATCAACACAATCGATTTTCCTTCATTTACCTGCAAATCTTTTAACAATTCCATAATCTGTGCCTGTATTGTCACATCAAGTGCTGTTGTTGGTTCATCACAAATGATGAGTTCCGGATTACAGATCATCGCAATCGCAATCACTACACGCTGCTTCATTCCACCTGAAAATTGATGTGGATAACAGTCAATACGACTCTCGGGATCCGGGATTCCCAGCTTTCGAAATAATTCCAGCACTTTTTCCCGTGCCTCTTTCTTTCCCATTCCCGTATGCTGTATGAGACCTTCCGCTACCTGATCTCCCACTTTATACACGGGATTCAGACTAGACATCGGATCCTGAAATACCATAGACATATCAGGGCCCCGAAGAGCTCTCATTTCCGGTCCATTGCTTTTCTTGTACGTTTCTAAGTGGTACTCTGTTATTTCTCCATCCCGCAGCGCATTATATTGAATATTGTCCGCTGATACTCTGGCATTGGAGCCCAGAAACCGCATGATCGAATTCATTGTCACACTTTTTCCGCAGCCGGATTCACCTACTACAGATAAAGTCGTTCCTCTTTTCACTTGAAAAGAGACAGATTTTACAATATCTACTTGCTTCCGGTCTGATATAAAACTAGTATTTAAATTTTTAACATCTAATATAATTTCCTGATTGTTCATCTCTTCTCCCTCCTTTACTGTTGTTTTGCATCCAATACGTCACGCAGTCCGTCTCCCAAAAAGTTAATTGCAAGTACGAAGAGACTGATGGCTAATCCAGGGAATACCCATACCCACCATTGATTTGTTACAACGGAAACTGATTTTGCTGCATTTAAAATATTTCCCCAGGTAGGTGTGCTGTCTGCAACGCCCAACCCGATAAAGGAAAGTGCTGCTTCCTGCAAAATAAAAAATGCGACGTTGGTTGTTGTGGATACAATAATCGGGCTCATAACATTGGGAAGGATCTGGTTAAACATAATGCGGGATTTTTTCATACCGAATGCTTCGCATACCTTGACATAGGTTTCGCCCTTTAAACTCATAAATTCATTTCGTACCATACGGAAGGTAGTCATCCATCCCGTTAAAACAAAGATGACAAGCAGGTTGGAAAGACCTCTTTTATTCACAATTGCTACAAGCATCATAACTAATACAAGCTGTGGAAATGCCTGAAAGATTTCCGAAATACGGATAATCAGCTGATCTATTTTCCCGCCAAAGTATCCGGAAATTGCTCCCAGAATTGCTCCAATCACCGAGCTCATGACGGCACAGAATACTCCAATGAAAATAGAATAGCATCCGCCATATAAAACTCTTGCCCATAAATCCCGGCCAATCGTATCTGTTCCCAGTATATGTTCGCCTCCCGGCGGCGTCTTAAGTGCTGTCAGATTAGGTGTATTATAATCAACTCCTACGATCATCCCAACCACACAGGCTACCGTCATAATCACTACTACAATCAGTCCAAAGAGCGCTAACTTATTATTCATGAATTTCCGAATATTCTTCTTAAGTAAAGAAGAAGCTGCACTTTTATTTTGATTTTTAATACTTACTGTTGTGGAATCACTCATGTGACACTCCTCCTTTCACTTACTCGCCCAAGCGGACACGCGGGTCCAAAAGTGCATTGAATACGTCTACCATAAAGGAACAAATTAACATTACTGCCGCTATGATCAGGGTAGTGACAAGTACAACCGGATAGTCTCCGGATGTAATGGCATTGGTCATTGTTAATCCAATTCCCGGATAAGAAAATACACTTTCAATTACAACCGAACCACCAACCAGCATTGGGATACGAAATACGAGAATGACAAGTACCGGCTTCATTGCATTTCTAAATCCATGTTTTAAATATACCTTCCACTCTGGTATTCCTTTACTTCTAGCCGTTTTAATATAATCACTATTCAAGACATCTAACATTGTATTTCTTGCATATCTCATCAGTACAGCCACCATTCCAATGGTGAGCGTTAATACCGGCAGGAACAGATGCACGAACGCATCTACAAATGTATTGGTTGCCTCCGGACTGACACGATTTCCTGAAGGAAACAAACCCAGTTTAATTGAGAAAAACTGAATCAAAATAATTCCAACTAAGAACTGTGGAATCGCCTGACCTAAAACAGCCAGTACACGTCCTACATAATCAATAATTCCATTTTGTCTAATTGCAGAAATGATTCCGATTCCAATTCCGATAATGGCAGATAATACTAAGGAATATCCCGCAAGTTCAAATGTGTAAGGCATCCGAACTGCAATAATGGATGCAATTGCCGAGCCATCAAATGAGTATCCGAAATCTCCATGTAAGCAATTTCCAAGCCAATGGAAATACTGTACAATCAGTGGGTCATTTAACCCCAGAGATTCTCTTAATGCTTCTACATTATTTGCATTTGCAGACAGCGTTTCCGGACTAACCATAAAGTTAATCGGGTCTACGCCGGTCATCTGCAATCCAAAAAATACGATCATACTAATCAAAAGCAACATTGGGATAATCATGAGCAGCTTCTTTAAAATAAATTTAAGCATCTTCTCACTCCAATCTACATACTATAATTCTTTCTAATTTCCATTTTTCAAAAGAGGCGCAGGGTAAGTCCTACGCCTCACACTTTTATTTCGTGCTATTTCACTTCCCAGTTTTCAAAATCAAGATCGCAGCTGTATAATGTGTTACAGAACTCTACACCATCAGGAATGGTAACATTCTTGCTCGTGTATACATAAGTACCTACTGTAAATGCCGGAACCTTATATACCTTTTCCTGCTCCAGATCCTGTAATTTCTTCAGGATTTCATTGCTTTCTTTCTCATCAGTTGCCGCAGATAATTGTGCGATTAATTCGTCAAACGCTGTATCTCCACCAAAGACATTTCCAAATAAGGCATCTCCGCTCATATATTCTGTATACCATTCATTCATAGAGAATGCTGATTTTCCTTTGAATCCGATATCATAATCGCGTGTCGTAAATAAATCGGTAGTTCCATCATTTGATAAAGTTGCTTCTACGGTTAAGCCCGCCTGCTCTAAGTAATGTACTACGGTGTTAATTAAGTCAATTGAAGTTTGATCATTGTTGTAGTAGCAGATCTTTAACGTTCTTCCCATGTCGTATCCGGAAGCTTCTATATCCTTTTTCGCTTTTTCTTCATCATATTTATATTCAAATCCGTTATAAGCTTTATCTTCATTTGGAACACCTGAATTCAATACGGTTGCACTTGGATATAATGTAGAAAGTGTTGCACGGTCAATTGCTTCGATCAATGCTTTTCTAACTTTTACATCCTGCATTGCTTCGTTTTGATTTCCATCTACACCCTTCATGTTAAAGAGGAAGTATTTGTAGAATAATACATTTACTTCATGAGAATCAAATCCGTCCATCTTATTCATTGCTTCTACCTGATCTGCTGCATTGGCAAACATGTAATCTGCATTTCCGGATTGTGCTGCTGTAATATAGTCTGACACAAAGTAGTTGATGATTTTTGTAATCTTAGGTGCTGTACCTTCATAATTCTCATTCACTTTTAATGTGAAATAATTTCCAACACTGAGTTCATCGAATGCATACATGCCGGAAGTAATTGGCTGTGTCCAGAACGTATCCGTATCTAATTTCAATGGATCTACATTTTCAAGTGCATGTTTTGGTAAAATAGCAAATTGTGCAAGTACATTGATCATGTCTGCATATGGAGTCGATAACTTCATTGTAATGACATTTGCATCTGCTGTTAATTCTGTGATATTTGCAAATGCCGCTGTATAAATAGAGTTAATCGTTGCTGCCTTTAATGCAGTATTGATAGAGAATATAACATCATCTGTAGTGAGTGCCTCACCATCGCTCCATTTTAAACCGTCTTTTAACGTAATCGTGTAGGTAAGTCCATCTTCACTAATTTCGTAACTGTCCGCCAAGTCTGGAGAAGCCTTTGCTAAAGAGCTGTCTGCCACAAATAAACTGCGGAACATTAAATTGGTTGCCATCACTCGATTATACCAAGGTGTTGGAATCTTATCGTCTGTAGAAGAACCATCTCCTGTAGTAACTGCCAGTTTTAAGGTTCCTTTCTCTACCTGAGATTCCGTCTTCGTAGAATCCGCTGTTTTCTTGTCCTCACCTTTTGCGCCACATCCTGCAAGCATTCCGACAGCTAATGCCACCGAAAGGATCAATGCTATCTTTCTTCTCATCATTACATGTCCTCCTTTTTTTAACTGTTATACGAGCTTCCTCGTTTGTTATGATTGAATCATATCATTCATGAAAATCTTTTTCAATATTACTTATTTATGAAAATAATTTATTTTTTTGTCTATAATGCACAAAGAACTTCTATTTTGAAGTTATTTAATAGAGTTATCGTTTATAAATTTAGTTTTAAAAGAAAATAATTTTCATTTTTTTAATAAAATGGTGTATAATGAGTCATATCATTATTTGACTGTAAGATTGGGGGAATTTTTTTGAAAGAACAGAATGTATGGGATACGATGAGTGAAGTTTATCCATCCTTAACGAAATCAGGGCGGAAAGTGGCTGATTATATTTTTGCAAATAAGACCGAGGCCCAGTATATGTCTATTACTTCGCTTGCCGAGGAATGCCGCGTGGCAGACGCTACGATTTCCCGTTTTTGTAAAACATTGGGATATGATGGATATAATGAGTTCAAATTAGCTCTGGCAAAAGCCGGAGCAACGAGGATCAGTGACTTGGATCCGGATGCCTACGATAAGATAACACTCGAAGATGGTATTTTAGATATGGCAAAAAAATTATATGCTCGGGACGTCACTGCCATCCAGCAATCTCTAGAGCTTCTAAATCCAGATGACATTGCCAATGCCGTGGCTTATCTGCACCGCGCATCTAAGGTGTTTTGTTTTGGGCAGGGCGGCAGCGGTGTAATCGCAAAAGATGCATGGGCAAGGTTCATTACCGCCACGCCGCAGTTTCAGTGTATTGAAGACAGTCATATGCAGGTTATGGCCGCCAGTACCTGTAATCCTACAGACGTGATTCTCTTCTTCTCATACTCAGGTGCAACAAAAGACGTCGTAGATATTTTGCGCCCTGCAAAAGCAAGAGGAGCCAAGGTTATTTTGATTACGCACTTCCCCAAAAGTCCTGCAGCCGCTTATGCAGACATTCTTCTTCTATGTGGAAGCAGAGAAAGTCCACTGCAAAGCGGAAGTGTTGCAGCAAAAATGGGCCAGCTTTTTATTATTGATATTCTATTTAATGAATTTTGTCGTAAAAATTGGGAATTTACCAATACCAACCGGGGACTTACCTCGGAAGCACTCGCAACAAAACTGCTGTAAAACAACGAAAAAGACGATAGCACATGCTACCGTCTTTTTCTATATACCTTCAAAACTTCATACAAAGAATTTAAACATCCATTTACCTATTCCGTTTGGTTATGCCCTCGACCTATTAGTAACAGTCA
>JAQUVD010000002.1 GCA_028693555.1 Hespellia sp. | reverse complement strand
TTATACTGTTCATATGTGGCCTCCTTTTGTATGCGGTAATCCCTGTTACCATTAATCTTCAACTATTAATAGTTTACAGGTAAATCCACGAATCTACAACTGTGAGGTCACTTCATATTATCTATTCATCAATCAATTTATCGTAGTTATTAATTCTTTCTGCGTCTTGCTACAACATCGGAGTAAACCGCAACAATAACAATGACACCCGTGATAATTAATTGAAAGTTTTTATCAAAGTTAAGAGCAAGGATACCTTCCTGAAGTAATGCGATAATAAATACACCGATAACAGTACCACTGATAGAAGCAAGTCCACCTGCCATAGATGTACCACCCATTACACAGCCGGCAATCGCTTCATTGTTATATGTATCGCCATATCCAGGCTGAACAGTCGAATATGCTGCCACATAGAAGAGTGCTGAAATTCCGCAAAGAACTCCACAGATTACGAAAGCAAGCATTTCCCATTTCTTTGTGTTAACTCCGGAAAGTCTGACTGCTTCTTTGTTGCTTCCTAATGATAAGATATAACGTCCTGCTTTTGTCTTGTTCAAAATAATTGCACAGACTACAGCAACTGCAAGAAAGAGAATCAAGCCAACCGGCAACGCTCCAACTTTAACAATGCTTCTGTACCATCCGCCATCTTGTGAAGACTGTGGCCAGCTGACTGACTGTGTCTTAGTAAATACAGATGCGATACCCTTTGCGATATTCATACCTGCCATCGAAGTAATGAAAGAAGGTACTGACCAATACGCTACTAAATATCCGTTAAAGCAGCCAAATGCTAAACCAACCAGAATACTGATTACAAGTGCAACGCCCATTGGCACACCGTGTGCTGTAAAGCTGTAACCTGATATTAATGCACAGCAGAACATAACCGGTCCGATCGAGAAATCAATCCCTCCTGTTGCAATTACAAATGTAACTCCCAATGATAAGAAGCCAAGGAAATACGCATAATTCAATGCGCTCATAATTCTAGCCGTCCCAAAGAATTTACCGCCCGTTGCAATGCAAAGAACTACGTAGAGTAAAATTAATGCAAAGCACAGTACGACTCTGTTGAAGCCGATTTTGTTAACAATTGGATTTTGTTTAATTTTTTCCAATTTTATTCCTCCTAACTATAAAAGTATTTAAAATTGTAGTGAAGCGAAACGATTCACTCTTTATGAACTAATTATAGTTCACTTTGCGATTCATGACAAGTCCGAATCATGTAATCATTGCGGAACAAACTATGACAAAATTCACATTTCACAGTAAACCGTTTCACGCTAACATCTTAATCGAATTTCCTCTTTTTAGATGTGCGTTCATGTTGATTTCGCAGGAAACGTCATCATTTCCAGCAATACGTCTTAGAACCTGCTCCACCGCTTTCTCTCCCATCTCCTTTACAGGTTGTACAACCATATACATTCTTGGCTGTATCACATGGGCAAGAATCAGATCGTCGAATCCAAGCATCGAAATATGTTCCGGACAATTCACCTCCGACGATTCATTCACCGCCATGACAGCTCCCAATGTCAATTCATAATTGGTCATAAACACTGCTGTCGGTCTATCCTTCAATTTCAAAAGCTGTTTCATGCTTTCGTATCCATATTCCATCGCATGAATTCCTTTTTTTTGATAACTGGCCGGGACACTTAGTCCAGCCTGGCTCATTGCATCTCGATAGCCTTTATAACGCTCAATCCCGGTATACTCTTTTGCGCTGCATATAATCGCTATCTTTTGATGATTATTCTTAATAAGAAGGTTTACTGCATCCATCGCTGTTGTCCTGTTATCAATCTTTACACAGTCAAACTCTGAACTCTTCAACGCCCTGTCTACTAAGACTACAGGTACTTCTGCCGTTTTGGCAGGTTTCAGGAATTCTGTGTTGTTTGATACAGGAGTGACAATCATGCCATCCACTTTCTTGTTCAAAAGGAACTTTATATTCGCCGCTTCTTTTTTCTCGTCGTTACTCGAGTCACAAATCAGCAAACCGTATCCTTTTTCACTCAGTATGTTATTCACATAATGTATAAATGAGCCATTAAAAGCACACTCCACGCTGTAGACAACAACACCAATTGTCCTAGTCTTCTTCGTCACAAGGCTTCTGGCAATCTCATTCACTTCATAATGAAGTTTCTCTACTGCCATTGCAATCTTCTCCCGGTTCTCCGGCAAGACATTCCCGCCATTTAGATATTTCGAAATCGTGGCAAGGGAAAGCCCTGTTTCCTTACTAATGTCGCGTATTGTTGTTGGCATATTTGCTCCTTTCCAGTCCGCCTTTCGGGATCAAACAGACTATTTTTAAGCGAAACGTTTCGCCTTTGTACTTTTTCATTATATATCCTTGAATAAAAAAACAAAAGTGTTATAATGAAAAAAGTTAGTAAAATATTCACATCTTTTCCAAAGGAGGTTACATGAAGTACATAGACTATAAAGAGCGTAGAGAGCATGGGCAGTTCAACTTTCCGATTGCTCATTATCGCGAAACTCCAAGAAGCCCGCGTTACCATATGCCGGTTCACTGGCATACGCATTACGAAATCATGTGGATCGTATCCGGAAGTTTTCATTTAACATTGAATAATGATACCAAAGAATTCACAGCCGGTGATGTCATTTTCATATCAGACGGAATTCTGCATGGTGGAACACCGATTGACTGCGTTTATGAATGTTTTGTATTCGATTTTCTGGCACTTATGAAAAGCAATTTATCTTGTGCGAAAACAATTCATGACATTGTAAACCATAAAATAACAGTCAATACATTAATTTCCGAAGATACACCTGAGGTTATTCCAATTGTCCACGAGCTCAGCCATTCTCTTTCTTCAAAACGGACCGGATATGAATTCATGACAATTGGTTACATCTACCAGCTGCTTGGCATTATCATTCAGAATAATTTATATAAGAAATCTGTTAGCAGTACCATTGCATCCGAACGTCTGAATGCAATCAAGAATGTGCTGACTTACATTTCAGAAAATTATAATCGCAACATCAGTTTAGACTGTCTTGCAAAAATTGCCGGTATGAACCCGAAATACTTCTGTCGCTATTTCAGGAGTATCACAGAACGCACCCCCATCGATTATTTGAATTATTTCAGAATCGAATCCGCCTGTGAGATGTTGACAACCAAAGATGTCACAATCAAAGAAGTTGCCATCTCCTGCGGTTTTAACGATGAAAGCTATTTCATTAAAACATTTAACAAGTACAAAGGCGTAACCCCTAAGCGTTACATGGAAGCAGTATTTTAACACAACACGGAGGACTGAATTATTATGAAACACAAGAAACTATTATCAATTGCAACCGCTACACTGACCCTTGCCTTATTTGTTTTATCCGGATGTCAGAAGAAAGAGGACGTATTAAAACTGAACGCCCCATTTACCAAGATGGATTGGAACAACAGCAAGGATGATGTCATTGCTGCAGAAGGTGATGATTATGAAACCTATGATTCTGTATACAATGGCACCACTTATTCTTTTAATAAAAAATATAATAGTGAAGATGGAACCGTCAAATACATGTTTGATGATAAAGATAAATTGATGTGCGTAGCATGGAGTTATAGCACCACCGATTTAAAAGCTTTGGAAGATTTATATACAAAGATAAATGATGATTTGACAAATGAATACGGAGACAGTGGATATAATACAGACGAGGCAGAAAACACAATTAATAATTACGGCAACATCTGGTATTTGGATTTCGGCGATATTGTCCTAAGTGCTATGACCACAGAGGAAAACAAGGCTTTGCAGGTAGCATTTTTACACCCGGATGTATCATATTCCGAGGATGAGTAATTTTTTAGACAACTAATAAGAGCCTGAAAATTATCTGGCACGATAATTTTCAGGCTCTTATTTTTATACATGATACTATGTCATCTTACTCACTGCATCATAGACTTAGCAGAGTGGATATTTGTCTGTCAGCACTTTGACCATCTCTTTTGCTTTCTCCACACTGTTTTCATCCTGAATAACCATTGCAATAATCTCCGCAATCGCATCCATATCCTCTTCCACCATGCCGCGTGTCGTAACTGCCGGGGTTCCAAGTCGAACACCACTTGTCACGAACGGAGAACGGGGATCATTCGGAATCGTGTTCTTGTTACATGTTACATGAGCATCATCCAAACGTTTTTCTAATTCCTTACCACTGATATCGCTGTCTGTCAAATCAACCAGCATTAAATGGTTATCTGTGGCTCCGGATACAATCTTCACACCGCGTTTCTGTAATCCTTCACAGAGTGCTTTTGCATTCTTTACCACCTGCTGCTGATAAGTCTTAAATTCCGGCTGAAGTGCCTCTTTGAAGCAGACTGCTTTACCGGCAATCACATGCATCAGCGGTCCACCCTGAATTCCAGGAAATACTGCTTTATTAAAATTATACGTTTCATTCATCTCGTTACTGCACATAATCATTCCGCCACGTGGTCCGCGAAGTGTCTTGTGTGTTGTAGTCGTCGTAACATGTGCATATGGAATTGGGCTTGGATGAACTCCCGCTGCGACAAGTCCGGCAATATGAGCCATATCAACCATCAATAATGCGCCTGCCTCATCTGCAATCTCACGAAATCTTTTGAAATCAATTGTTCTGCAGTATGCACTTGCTCCCGCAATAATCAACTTTGGTCTATATTCTAGCGCAATCTCGCGAACATTATCATAATCGATGACACCCTCATCATTCACACCGTATGATGCAAAGTCGTAATATTTTCCTGACATATTAGCCGGTGAGCCATGCGTTAAATGACCGCCGTGATCAAGGCTCATACCCATAACCTTGTCACCCGGATTCAACAGTGCGAATAAAACAGCCATATTAGCCTGTGCTCCTGAATGTGGCTGAACATTTACATATTCACACCCGTATAATTCTTTTGCACGTTCTCTGGCAAGTTCCTCTACCACGTCAACGCACTGGCAGCCTCCATAAAATCGTTTTCCCGGATATCCTTCCGCATATTTATTCGTGAGCGGGCTTCCCATTGCAGCCATAACAGCTTTACTCACCCAGTTCTCAGAAGCAATTAATTCAATATGCGAATTCTGTCTTGCCATCTCATCTTTGATCGCTGCAGCCACCTCAGGATCAGCCACTTGGATTTCTTCAAAATCGTACATCTCTTCTCTCCTCCATCTTGTCATTAATCTTCGTAACAAACGAAGCGGATATATTCTATCCGCTTCGATTACTCCATCCAGTATACCACACTACTGTGTTAAAGTATACAGTTTTATATATGATTCTTTTTTGTCAATCGAGCGCGAAGCTTACTCAAACTACTGTCTCCAAGGACTGTACTCTTTTTCGTGCTTACGGTTGTCATTTTCACTGTCTCGGTTGAGCCTCCGTTCAGATATGGCGCAGGGTCAACAGCAACTCCATTCTCTTCTACTTGGAAATGAAGATGATTTCCGCTCGAATCACCGGTTGTCCCCGACAGACCAATCTGCTGGCCTTTTTCTACCTGCTGGCCTTTTGTTACATAGATTTCTGAATGATGCATGTATTTGGTGACCAGTCCGTTTCCATGATCAATCACAACCCAGTTGCCGGCAGAGTCACTCCAGCCCGCCTCGGTCACAGTGCCGGCTGCTGCTGCATAAGTTGGAATATTCTCACTTCCGGTACCGAGATCAATCCCTTTATGGAACGAGTTGTCATATGTTCGATATCCAAACGTGCTTGTCAGCGTTGCCCCCGGACAAGGATTCGTAAATGTCCCGATCAGATCACTAAAATCCTGCAATGTCATCTTATCCAAGCGGTATAGATCGTAATACTCCATCTGTTTAATCAAACTCTGACTATATGTGATGGAGGTCGCCCATCTTCCACCAATCTGTGTGGCAAATGTATTGGCATCTGTAACACCTTCCGTCAAATCGCCATATACCCGCTGCAGAAGCTGTGTACGGTCCTCAATACACTCTGTGTATGTGTGATAAGCTCTGAATCCTGCTGTAATCGTGTAGGACTCACCTGCTGTTGTCTGTTCTCCGGTCATCATATTAACGCTGCCTGCTGTACCGGTTCCCTTGATTCCAAATAAATTGCAGTACTGATATGCAAGATAGGAAAGACCTTGTCCATCATTGCCCCCATCTCCATATTGCCCGAATCCGGATTCCTGAATAATCTGTGCAATTGTTACAGATGCCGGAAATCCAGTCTCATCCTGACACTTTAACGCACCGATAATCATCTCCTGTGTGATGAACTTTGGAAGACCCTCAATCGGAACTGATTCGTTATACGTAATCTTCTCGCTTCTGGATATAAATGCTTCCGAAGGGTTGTAGTCCTTCTGCACATATACCGCATCTGCACTTGTATCGTCTACCGTTGTGCTGCTGTCCGGTACAGTATCCACCTCTGCATCTTCAGCAGGCTTAATTGGCTCTGCCGGAGTTGTTGGCTCTGCCGGAGTTGTTGGCTCTGTTGGAGTTGTCGGCTCCGTCGGAGTGGTCGGGTCCGCTGGATCAGTTGGGTCTGTTGGGTCTGTTGGATCTGTTGGTTCAGTTGGTTCAGTTGGGTCTGTTGGATTTGTCGGAGTGGTCGGGTCCGTTGGATCTGTTGGGTCTGTTGGATTGGCCGGGTCTGTTGTCGTATCCGATGGATCTGTCTTATCCTGCGCATCAAGTGCCGCCTGTGCATCTTTCATCTGCTGTGCAAGCTCAGGATCCTCATTCACAAGTTGGATCTGCTCGGCTTCATTCAATTGATTCCATGTTCTCCCTGACTCCTCAATCGTAGCAGAAAATTCTGTCTTTGCTCCCAGCCCGCTTACCATGGTTACATTCTCACATAACATCATCGTGGTCAATCCTGCTACGGAAGCAATTTGAATTCCCTTTATCCATCTCTTTGTTGTCTTCTTCAATTAGTTACCTCTTTCTTTTCCTGCAAATATTTTTAATCAAAAGCGAAATACCGCAATCGCTTTTCCTTTAATCTGTTGTTTTTTAATTGTCCCAAAATCTCTGGAATCATAAGAGTTCTCTCTCTGATCTCCCATCACAAAGTATTCATCTTCCCCGATATCCACGGGATATGTAAGTGCTTTCTTCTTAAATGTCTGTTGAAAAATATAATCTTCCTTGAGCGGCATGGCATTAATTAAAACAGTTCCCATCCCTTCCTCGATATCCACTTCTTCACCTGAAACACCTATAATCCGTTTCAGTAAGAGCTGATCATCCTCTGTTCGAAATAAGATAACATCTTCCGATTGATAAGAGTGATCGAGTCGATTATAAAAGAGAAGATCCCCATCTTGATACGCCGGGTACATGGAATCTCCATGAACCACAGCAATTCCAAATATCACGCCAACCAGCAGATACACAACAAGTGCTGTGATCATGAGACAAACCGCCGTGATTTGGATTTCTCGTTTACGCTGCACTTGATTTTTTCGTTCTATTAAGACAGATTGTGGATTTTCTAAGCCGGCATTACTTTTTAAGTGATTTGATTGCTGAGACAATTTTCCCTTTATATTCATCATAAATCTGATACATCTCTTCTTTCTTGCCTGAGATCGAATCTGTATCCTTAAAATGCTGGAATTCTAACTGCAATGCCTCCAGCTGTTTTTCGATTTCCTGCTTTTTTACTTTCTCTTCCGCCGCTTCCTTTAAAAGCTGCTCAATCTGCTTTTGCTGTTTCTCATTCGACTGCTGAAGCTTTTCGAAAATATCCTGATACATCTTATTCACTGCTTCAAAATGTTCCAATACATTTTCCTGATTCACGCCGCCGACAAACTGACTCTTAAATTTCATTTCACTCAGATATTCTGATACTGCTTCAAGTCCTGGAACGTTATTATTCTCCATAAACATCTCCTAACCTTTATTATAAATACATATATCTATATTACTCCGCTTCTGGCAATATTTCAAGAGGCAACCCATTATTGGATTGCCTCTTTCATTGATTTTACGTATTCTTTTACATATTTCACACATTCTTTTCCATATTGTGCGCAGATTTTCACGATTGCCGAGCCAACAATCACACCGTCTGCATACTTTGCCATGTTCTTTGCCTGCTCTGGCGTCGAGATTCCGAACCCGATTGCGCACGGAATATCCTTTGCCTGCTTCACCTTCTCCACCATGGACCCTATGTCTGTCGTAATACCACTTCTTTCTCCTGTCACACCCAGAGACGATACGCAGTAGACAAATCCATTTGCATCTTTAGCTATCATCGAAATTCTCTCCTGTGAAGTCGGTGCAATCAGCGAAATCAGCGCCATATCATATTTCTTACAGATGGGATCAAACTCCGCTTTCTCCTCATATGGAAGATCCGGCAGAATGATTCCATCCATTCCAAGCTCGGAAGCTCTCTTGATAAAACGCTCTGACCCGTATGAGAATACCACATTTGCGTAGGTCATAAATACCATTGGAATCTGTGTGTGTACTCTGATTTTTTCAACCATCTCAAATATTTTATCTGTCGTCACACCGCCCGTTAATGCCCTTACATTTGCATCCTGAATAACAGGACCTTCCGCCGTTGGATCAGAGAACGGAATCCCAAGCTCAATCAGATTCGCACCTGCCTCCTCCATCGCGTATACTAACTTTTCGGTTGTCTCCAAATCTGGATCTCCACATGTAATAAACGGAATAAATGCCTTTCCATTTTCAAATGCTGATTTTATCTTATTCATGAATATCCTCCCCTCTGTAACGTGCAATTGCTGCACAATCCTTATCTCCGCGTCCTGAAATCGTAATAATAATAATCTGATTTTTCTCCATCTTTGGCGCAATCTTCATCGCATGTGCTACTGCATGTGCACTCTCGATTGCCGGAATAATTCCTTCGATTCTTGATAAATACTCAAACGCCTCAACCGATTCATCATCTGTAACCGGCACATATTCTGCGCGCCCATTATCATAAAGCATCGCATGCTCCGGCCCGATTCCCGGATAGTCGAGTCCGGCCGAAATAGAGTATACCGGCGCAATCTGCCCGAATTCATCCTGGCAGAAATAACTCTTCATTCCATGGAAAATGCCTTCGCGTCCGGTTGCGATTGTTGCTGCTGTCTGTGCAGTATTCACACCTCTTCCCGCCGCCTCACAGCCGATTAATCTCACACTTTCATCTTCAATAAAATGGTAGAACGAACCGATTGCGTTTGAACCGCCTCCAACACATGCAAGAACTGCATCAGGAAGCTTTCCTTCCGCCTTCAGGCACTGCTCTTTCATTTCCTTAGATATCACTGCCTGAAAATCTCTTACAATCGTTGGAAATGGATGTGGTCCCATTGTCGACCCAATCACATAATGCGTATCTGCAACTCTGGATGTCCACTCTCTCATCGTTTCTGAAACCGCATCCTTTAAGGTTGCCGTTCCACTTGTGACAGGATGCACCTTCGCGCCGAGAAGCCGCATGCGGTATACATTCAGTGCCTGGCGTTCTGTGTCTTCTTTTCCCATGAACACTTCACATTCCATGCCCATAAGTGCCGCTGCCGTTGCAGTTGCCACTCCATGCTGACCGGCACCGGTCTCTGCAATCACTCTTGTCTTTCCCATCTTCTTTGCAAGTAATACCTGACCGAGCACGTTGTTAATCTTGTGTGCTCCTGTATGGTTTAAATCCTCTCGTTTCAAATAGATCTTTGCCCCGCCAAGATCTTCAGTCATATGTGCTGCATAATATAATCTTGACGGTCTGCCCGCATAATTGTTCAGTAAATCCTGCAGTTCAGCATTAAATTCTGCATCTTCTTTATAGTGGTTGTATGCCTCCTCCAGTTCTATCACTGCATTCATCAATGTCTCCGGCATATACTGCCCGCCATGAATGCCAAAACGTCCTTTACTCATAGTACTTTTCCTCCTTATGTGCAATTCTCACAACTTCCATCATCTTCTTTTTATCTTTGATTTTATCTGTCTCCACACCGCTTGATACATCCAGTGCAAATGGTTTGGCAATGTTCATTGCCGCTTCTATATTATCAGCCGATATCCCCCCTGCCAGAAAATACGGACGCTCCACATCCGCAAGAAACTGCCAGTCAAATGTTTTTCCAGAGCCCTGTCCTGCATCCAGTAAAACATAATCTGCACTGCTTTTTTCTACTGCTTTCATATCTTCCGGTGATGTTATCTGAAAGGCCTTGATAATCCGTACTCCTGTATGAATTCTAAGACGCCTGATATAATTCTCATCTTCCTTGCCATGAAGCTGTATCAGTTCGATCAGTCCCGCCTGCGCAATCCCAGCTACAAGCTCAACCGGCTGATCCACAAATACTCCTACTGCTTTTATGTCTGGATTCAGAGTTTGTTTCAATTCCTTCAATGTCTGAACATCAATATTTCTATGACTTCGGGGGAAATTGATAATAAATCCGGCATAGTCCGGTTTTGCTTCATTTACATAAATAATATCTTCGCTTCGGGATAATCCACAGATTTTGATTCTGCTCATCCAGCCACCTCTCTTTTCGGTCTTAAGAATCCCAATTTTATAATGCTGCTTCCCGCATCTGATCAAGCATTGCTTTCTGATCCGCAGCTCTCATTAAAACTTCACCCATCAGCACTGCATCTGCGCCAATCTGTGCGAGCCTCCTCACATCTTCTACTCTTGCCACACCGCTTTCTGCCACATAGAGCACATCTGACGGGATCTGACTCTTTAACTGCATCGCATTGGAAAAGTCAACAGTAAAGTCCTTTAGGTTCCGATTGTTCACGCCGATCATTCCAGCTCCGGCAAGCACTGCAGACGCAATCTCCTGTTCATCATGGGTTTCCACTAATGCACTCATTCCAAGCTGCCGGCAGAGAATCAGGTACTTGCGAAGTGTGTCTGTATCAAGAAGTGCACAGATCAGAAGTACCGCATCCGCTCCCATTACTTTCGCCTCATAAATCTGATACTCATCTACGGTAAAATCTTTCCTTATCATGGGAATTGATACATTTGCACGAATCTCCCTGAAAATATCATCCGAGCCCAGAAACCATTTTGGTTCTGTCAGACAGGAAATACAGGCAGCTCCGGCTGCTTCATACGATTTCGCAATTTCCAGATACGGAAACGTTTCCGAGATCATTCCTTTCGACGGTGAGGCTTTCTTCACCTCGCAGATAAAGCTCATTTCGTCCTTCCTAAGTGCTCTTTCAAATGCAAACTCCCCCACAGGCATTGCCAATGCCTGTTCTTTTATTTTTTCCAGAGAGATCCTCTGCTTTGCTTTTGCCACACGCTCTTTTGCATATGCTGCCAGCTCATCTAATATCATGACTCGTTTCTCCTATCCATTATGCTTCGTTTGAACGCTGAATAAATTCTTCCAGCTTTGCAATTGCTTTTCCACTGTCAATAATTTCTCCTGCCGCCCTCACGCCGTCTGCAAGTGTCTCATACTTGCCAGCCATGTAAAGTGCCGCTCCGGCATTTAACAGAACTGCATTTCTTCTTGGACCCTGTTCCCCCTTCAGAATGCTGCGTGTGATTTCTGCATTCTCTTCTGGCGTTCCACCAACCAAATCCTCTTTCGCACATTTTTCAAAGCCAAAATCCTCCGGCTCAATGCGATAGCATTTACGCTCGCCATCATGAAATTCGCACACGGTTGTTGGCGCACTCATAGAAATTTCATCCAGACAATCCTGTCCGTAGACAACCATACCGCGTTTTACACCTAATTTTTCAAGAACTTCTGAGAGCGGCTGTACCAGTTCTTCATCATAGACACCCATTAATTCCATATTGGCACCTGCCGGATTTGCAAGTGGTCCCAGAATGTTAAATACGGTTCGGATTCCAAGTTCTTTTCTGACCGGTGCAACGTATTTCATAGAAATGTGATAGTTCTGTGCAAATAAAAAGCATAGACCAATTTCTTTTAACAATTGTGCGCTCTTCTCCGGACTTACGGAAATGTTGACACCCAGTGCCTCAAAGCAGTCCGCTGTTCCACACTTTGAGGTAGCTGCTCTGTTGCCATGCTTCGCAACCGGTACACCACCTGCTGCTGTTACAATTGCCGCTGTCGTAGAAATGTTAAAGGAGTTTGATCCATCTCCACCTGTTCCAACAATCTCTGCGGCATCTAAGTCATTTAACACTTTCACACAGTGCGCTCTCATTCCTGCTGCGCAGCCTGAAATTTCATCGATTGTTTCTCCCTTCATTGACAGTCCCGTCAAAAATGCAGAGGTCTGAATATCAGAAGTCTCTCCCGACATAATCTCATCCATAACCTGGTTTGCTTCTTCATATGATAAGTCTTCTTTCCTTGCGATTTTTTTAATTGCTTCTTTAATCATGATATTGTCCTCCTGAATCTTTTTCGTATTCTATTTGTTAAAGTTTTAAAAAATTCTCAATTATTTTAGCTCCGTCCGGTGTCAGAATGGATTCCGGATGAAACTGTAAGCCATACACTCTGTTTTTCTTATGCTGTACCGCCATAATTTCGTTATCATCGGTCCTCGCAATAATCTGCAGTTCTTCTGGCATTGTATCTTCCTGTGCAGCCAGCGAATGATACCTTGCTGCCAGAATTTGCTCTGGCATTCCGGCAAAGATCTCTTTCGTGGTATCAAGATCTGTCATCGACTGCTTCCCATGCATCAATGTCTTCGCATAAGAAACGGTTGCTCCATATGCCCTGCAAATGGATTGGTGACCCAGACACACACCCAGGATTTTGTATTCCTCCCCAAGCTGCTTTACCACTTCGACACAGATACCTGCATCCTCCGGTCTTCCAGGTCCCGGTGAAAGAATAATTGCTTCCGGTTTCAATGCCCGAATCTCTTCCACTGTCAGTTCATCATTTCGAACGACCTTAATATCAGCCTGAAACGCACCGATCAATTGATACAGGTTGTACGAAAAACTGTCATAATTATCGATCAGTAAAATCATAAGTCTTCTTTCCCTCCTGCGATTTCCAACGCTGCCACAACAGCCTTTGCCTTGTTGATACATTCCTGATATTCGTTTTCCGGAATCGAATCCGCGACAATGCCCGCTCCGGACCGGATAAATACTTTTCCATTTTTCTTAAATGCAATCCGAATGGCAATGCAGGTATCCATGTTTCCGGTAAAGTCCAGATATCCGATTGCGCCGCCATAAATGCCGCGCTTGTTTCCCTCCAGTTCATTGATGATCTCACAGGCTCTGATTTTAGGGGCACCGGATAACGTTCCCGCCGGGAGCACTGCTGCGATTGCGTCAAGCGCATCTCGGTCTTCTCTGATGTTGCCTTTCACAGTCGAACCGATATGCATTACATGTGAGAAACGCTCGATTTCCATATACTTTTCTACTTCTACACTGCCGATTTTACTGAGTTTGCCGATATCGTTTCGCCCAAGATCCACCAGCATGTTATGTTCCGCTCGTTCTTTTTCATCTGCAAGCAGCTCTTTCTCCAGACGTTCGTCCTCTTGCCTTGTACTCCCTCTTGGTCTCGTTCCCGCAAGTGGAAATGTATGAAGCACCCCGTCTTCCAGTTTTACCAGTGTCTCCGGGGACGCGCCTGCAACTTCAATATCATCGCTTGAGAAGTAGAACATGTATGGCGAAGGATTCGTTGTGCGAAGCACCCGGTAAGTATCCAGTAAGCTCCCCTCAAAATCGGCTTCAAACCGGTTCGATAAAACCACCTGAAAGATATCACCGTCTTTGATAGAGTGCTTTGCATTCTGAACCATATTACAATATGCCTCTTTGTCAAAAAGTGCTCTGATTTCCGAAGTCATATGACCACTTTCATATTCCTTCCGTGCCCCCTTCGAGACAAGTTCCTTTAATTCCTCCAGTTCCTTCTGTCCCGCCCGGTAGGATTCTTCTATGTTCTCCGTAGAAATATTAGTGATCAGGATGATCATCTGTCTGTAATGATCAAACGCTATGACCTGTTTAAATAACATCACATCGACATCTTTAAACCCTTCTTCATCTTTTGCGTCCAGTTTCAATGTCGGTTCACTGTATTTAAGAAAATCATAGGAGAAATATCCAACCAAACCACCGGTGAATGTGGGAAGTCCTTCCAGCTTAGGGCTCTTATGCTCTGCAAGAATCTTTCGAATCGCACCGCTCGGATCCTTTGTTGTCTCCGTAATCTCTTTCCCGTTTTTGATTCGAAGGCTCCCGTCTATACATGTGATTTCCAGTGTCGGGTCATATCCTAAAAATGTATATCTGCCCCAGACCTGATTGTCCTCCGCTGACTCTAACATATAACAATTGTGACTGACATTTTGAAGTGCCCGAAGCACCTGAATTGGTGTACGTATGTCAGAGAAGATTTTGCAACTGATTGGAATCTGCTTATATTCCTTTGTCTCCGCAATCTTTCGGGCCTGTTCTAAGGTTGGATAATACATTTACTTTTCCTCACTTTCTTTTTCATCGTTTTTCAGTGCACGCACAACGTGATGTTTTTCTTTATTCACAGATTGCACGCAAAAAAATCTCGTCCACGACCAATAGAAAATACTTCTATCAGTCAAGGACGAGATATATTCATCATATCATTCCCGCGTTGCCACCTTGCTTCATAGCCAATGCTACACTCTTAGCGAAATACCATTATATTTCCGGCTACTGACGTAAGCCCCTACGTTGCAGAATACTCAGCACCTACTATGTGATGTGCTTTTGACTGCACCCTCTGTGGTCCATTTGACAATCTGTGTTCTGCTCGGTTCTCAGCATCCCGGGCTCTCTGTGAGTTCATAACTGCCGTTATCTCCACTTCAACGGTTTAGCATATTAAATTGTTTTAACTTGTTGTTAGTCTAGCACTATCAAAAATAAATGTCAACCCACCAAAATTAACTTTTTTATTTTTTTCTATCAACATTTCTGCTAATTCTTATCCTCATATTCAGAATCCCGATTCCAATACAGATAATAGTTTCTTATAATTCCAACCACACATATAACAGCGAGAACTGCCAGTATAATCCAGCCTTCCGGAGAACGAAGCATTTTCTGAAAGCCGTCTTTCCATCTTGTTATGAGGAAAAATAAAAATAGAAAGATTCCCGGCCACGCAATATGCAGTATTCGCATCCATTTCTTTTTTCCATGCTTGAATTCTGCTTCCACCTCTGGCGCATCTTTTCTGGTACAGCTTATCACTGCAATAGGTATTCCACCGCCACGTGCATAATTGCGTTCTGCCGTATATTCGATTCCATTGATTGTAAATTCTGGATACATGCATTCTTTTGTAATTACCAGATCTAAATCTTTTTCCATTGCGAATGCATACAACGCGTTTGCAAATTCGTATCGATTCGTAATCGCATCATCCGGTATAAATGTGAATCTTCGCTCATGTTCATATTGCACCACATCTTTATAATCTGTAATCCATTTTGTGAAAAAGCTGCTCTTTTTCTGTTCCATCTGATTCAGACAGTCATCCACGTTTAGATTCTGCAGCGTAACATTGGATTTTTCAAGTTGTTCACAAAATTGAAGGACCGACTTCATTTCTATCATTTTTCGTTCAAGCAATTGCTGCTGTTCTTTCAATGACACAGACAGTATCTTCTTCCCATCTAATAGCAGCGCAATCTGCTCAATCGACATATCCAACATACGGAACATTTTAATCAGCTTCAATCTCCGAATTTCTTCCTCGCCATATTCTCGATATGTGTTCAGTTTATTTCGTTTTGGTGTAATCAGTCCCTTCTTCTCATAAAACCGAATATTCTGACTGCTGATTCCTGTAATCCTCTCGACCTCTTTAATATTCATAGACGACCTCCTAAAATGTAATACCACACGTTTTACAGGATAAGCATAAACCTTGTATCAAGTACAAGGTCAATACTTTTTATCTACATTTCCACATTCTTACATATCAAACAACGACAACTGATTACTCTTCGGAAGATTTCCAAACAATCCCATATCATTCATCAGATCGATAACGGTCTGCGAGCACTTCGTTCTCTGTCTGAAATCATCTAATGACAGATACTTACCATCCTTCTGTGCAATTTCCACGAGTTCAGCCGCTTTTTCGCCCATACCTTCCACACTGCTAAATGGAGGCAAAAGCTTTCCGTCAACAATCTGGAACTGTGTCGCTTTGGACCGATAGATATCCAATGGTAAAAACTCAAATCCACGGGCATACATTTCCTGCACAATCTTCATATCTTTCAAGGTATCCTGTTCTTTATTGCTCAGTGAATCCATTCTCTTCTTATAGTCCTGATAGAAGAAATTCAGCTTATCTTTTCCCTGACACATGATCTCATAAGAAAATGCGTTGGCACGGATTCCAAAATATGCGGCATAATACGCGAGCGGATAGTTAATCTTGCAGTACGCAATTCGATACGCCATCATAACATACGCCGCCGCATGCGCTTTCGGGAACATGTAGCTGATCTTGTTGCACGAATCAATGTACCACTGTGGCACATCATGGTCGCGCATATCCTTCTCCCACTCCGGCGTCAGCCCTTTTCCCTTTCGCACCTTTTCCATGATGCTGAAGGACTCTGCACTATCCATATTTTTCCCGATCAGATATGCCATAATGTCATCACGGGTACAGATTGCAGTCGAAATGGTGGCTTTTCCTTCTTTGATCAGCGTCTCTGCATTTCCAAGCCACACGTTCGTTCCATGTGACAGACCGGAGATACGAATCAGATCCGACAAGGTCTTTGGCTTCGCATCCTGAACCATCTGAATTACAAAGCTGGTTCCAAACTCCGGAACTCCCTGACACCCCAGTTTACATCCATCAATGTCTTCCGGCTTAATCCCAAGTGCACTCGTATCATGGAATAACGACATCACACCCGGATCATCCAGCGGAATTCTAGTCGCAACAAACGGGTTGTCCTCATTGTACTCATTTTCCATAGCATCCGATGTAATATAATCCTCTAATGCGCGGATAATCGTAGGATCATCATGACCCAGAATATCAAGTTTCAACAAGTTATGATCAATGGAATGATAGTCAAAATGTGTGGTAATGATATCCGATGTCATATCATTTGCCGGATGCTGAATCGGTGTGAATTCATTGATGTCATGGCCATGAGGCAGTACTACAATACCTCCCGGATGCTGTCCGGTACTTCTGCGAATTCCGGTACACCCCTCTACGATTCGTTCAATCTCACATCGACGCTTGCGGCTTCCGCGTTCTTCATAATAATTCTTTACATACCCGTACGCGGTCTTATCTGCAAGTGTCCCGATGGTTCCGGCCTTGAATGTATGCCCCTCCCCAAAGATAACCTCCGTATATTTATGTGCCTTCGACTGATAATCACCTGAGAAGTTCAGGTCGATGTCCGGCTCTTTATCTCCTTTGAATCCCAGGAAGGTCTCGAACGGAATATCAAATCCGTCTTTTACCAGCGGTGCTCCGCAGACCGGACAGTTCTTATCCGGCATATCATATCCACAGGTCCCCGCATAGGCCTTTACTTCCTCCGAATCAAAATCACTGTAATGACATTCCTTGCAATAATAATGCGGTGCCAATGGATTTACTTCCGTAATTCCGGACATTGTAGCAACAAAGGACGAGCCTACCGATCCACGCGAGCCCACCAGATAGCCATCTTCATTCGATTTCCACACCAGCTTCTGCGCGATAATGTACATAACGGCATACCCATTTCCAATGATAGACTTGAGCTCCCGCTGCAATCGTTCTTCTACGACTTCCGGAAGATTTTCTCCATAAATACTGTGTGCTTTATTATAACAAATGTCTGTCAGATCCTGCTCCGAGTTCGGAATGACCGGCGGACACTTATCCGGATTGATTGGTGAAATCTTTTCAATCCGGTCCGCAATCAGATTTGTGTTATCAATCACAACCTCTTTTGCCTTATTCGGTCCAAGATATTCAAATTCTGCAAGCATTTCCTCTGTCGTGCGAAGATAAAGCGGTGCCTGCTTGTCCGCGTCCGAAAATCCTTTTCCAGCCATAATGATGCGCCGATAGACTTCATCCTCCGGGTCCATAAAATGGACATCGCAGGTTGCCACTACCGGCTTTTTAAATTCTTCTCCAAGACGAACAATGGTCTTGTTGATCTCTATGAGATCCTCTTCCGTCTGGATATCCGAATATTTGCTGCTTTCAATCATGAATTGGTTATTGCCAAGTGGCTGTATCTCATAGTAATCATAGAAATCACAGAGTCTTACAATGAATTCCTTATTCTTTTTATTCAAAATTGCCTGATACAGCTCTCCCGCCTCACATGCACTTCCGATAATCAGGCCTTCTCTATATTTATTATATTCACTCTTCGGAATACGCGGACGTCTTCCGTAATAGATCAGATTCGAGTCTGACACCAGCTTATAGAGGTTTTCCTTTCCCGGATTCAGCTTTTCAATCAGGATGATTGCATGGTAAGACGGCATTTTTCTGATGGCGTCTGGATTCATATTACCAAACTGATTGACCCCTTTGAGCGTCGTGATATTCCGTTCTTTTAACATCTCAATAAACTTCTGGAAAATCTCTGCCGTCGCTCCGGCATCATCCACCGCGCGATGGTGATTCTCCAGAGAAATATTCAGAGCCTTTGCAACATTATTCAGTTTATATTTGGAAATGGTAGGCAAAAGCACGCGTGCCAGTGCAACGGTATCGACGGAAATAAAGTCCGGTACGATGTCCTGATACCTGCAGTTCTGCTCAATAAAACCGACATCAAAGCTTGCGTTATGCGCCACGAGCACTGCATCCCCCACAAATTCAAGGAACCTCGGAAGCAGTGTTTCTATATCCTCTGCATCCATCACCATCTCATCCGTAATACTGGTCAACTGCGTGATTTGAAATGGAATCGGTCGCTTCGGATTGACAAACTCACTGAATTTGTCGATAATTTCCCCATTCTGAATCTTTACCGCACCAATCTCTATAATCTTATCTTTGATTGCACTAAATCCGGTTGTCTCCAAATCAAACACGACATACGTATCATCCAGAGTCTGTGTCCCCGCACCGACTGCAATATCTGTTAAGTCATCCACGATATAGGCTTCCACGCCATAGATGACCTTAAACGGTTCTTCTCTTCCCTCATCCGCCCGGTCAAAGTCTTCAATCATATGGTTCGCATCCGGAAAGGCCTGCACAATACCATGGTCGGTAATTGCAATCGCCTTGTGCCCCCAGTCATGCGCACGCCGTACCAGATCCTTACACTCCGATACCCCATCCATATCACTCATCTTCGTATGACAGTGAAGTTCCACTCGTTTCTCCAGACTATTATCACTTCTCGATGAGGTAAAATCTGCAATCTTCTTAATTCCTGAAAGCGAACCGATAGTAAGCTCACCATCGAATTTATCGATCGTTGTAACACCTTTGATTT
Source organism: Hespellia sp. (assembly GCA_028693555.1). Lineage (GTDB taxonomy): Bacteria > Bacillota > Clostridia > Lachnospirales > Lachnospiraceae > Hespellia. The sequence goes on along the minus strand of JAQUVD010000002.1, from coordinate 137,424 downwards.
TCAGAAATGCGCCTTTTTTCACATCCCCAATGATATCTGCAAGCTGTTCATTTCTCACGAACATCTTAATCATGATGGAATCTGTAAAGTCAGTCACCGCAAACATCAGGATTGTCTTCTCATTGCGGATCTCTCTCTGATCCATTTGGAAGACCTTGCCCTGAAATGTAATCTCACCCATCTCGCCAACAACCTGATCCAGCGTAATCGGATCGTCATCAAAATTACGCCCATAAATCAGATTCGGATCATCCGTTAATTTTGCCATGCGAACATAATCATTTTTCACAAATGGTTTCTTTGCACCATCACCCTTATCCTTGCCGGAATCTTTTTTATCCTCATTCCCATCGGCTTCTTCTTTCACACGTTCGGCGCGGCGTTGGAAAATCGAATTGATTTCCTGCTGAATCAGCAGCTCGTCCTGCTCACTCGCTTTACTCTTCTTCTCCACTTTTTTAAAGATCACACGTATGTCCATCGGCATCGAAAAACGTTCATTGTAAATTTCATTGAGAAGATCCACGATATAATTCTGCTTTCCTTCTGCCACAATATTATCCGCCATCTCCAGACAAAGAATATTGTTGTCCTCAAATGTAAACTTTGCACGTTCAAACATCTGCGCAGCAAGCACACTATAGCTTTTCAGCTCCAGCGCAATACTTTCCGCATATTCTTCCATCAAAATTTTCGGTGTATACTGCTCGGAAAGCTGATACTTTTCTTTGATATGTATCGATACCTTTGCACGTCCGAAAAGCTGCTCTTTGATTCCCCGCTCCATCTGATAAATATGCGCTTTTTCAATCAGATGTCTACTGAAAATATGTATATTTATCTTATCGCGTAAAGAAGTGGTGGCTACTTTCGTAACCTCCACTCCGTGAAATAATACCTCTATATCATCCTCCACCTTCAGTGTCGGAAATGTTTCAAAAAATTTCTGTGCCATGCTCTTATCTATTCCTTCCAGTTCAGGAGTTCCTCTCTGAGTACCGCCAATAATTGGTCTTCCGGTACTTTCTTGATCACTTCGCCCTTTTTGATCAAAAGACCTTCGCCAATTCCACCTGCAATTCCTATATCTGCTTCCCTTGCCTCGCCCGGTCCGTTTACTACGCAGCCCATAACAGCCACCTTGATATCTAACGGGATATCCGCAACCATCTCCTCTACCCTGGATGCCAGAGAAATCAGATCAATTCTCGTTCTTCCACAGGTTGGACATGATACAACTTCTATTCCGCCACTGCGGAGTCCCAATGTCTTTAAAATAAGCTTTGCTGACTTAATCTCTTCGATTGGATCACCGGTAAGCGATACACGAATGGTATCTCCGATTCCTTCATGCAGAATAATACCGAGACCTACTGAGGATTTGATATTTCCTGATAACACAGTTCCTGATTCTGTAATACCGACATGCAATGGATACTTGCAGACTTTTGATATCAATTCATGTGCCTTCACACACATAAGTACATCTGAAGATTTGATGCTGACAACCAGATTATCATATCCCATGTTCTCAATCATGTGAACCTTATCAAGTGCACTCTCCACGATTCCTTCCGCTGTCACACCGCCATACTTTTGAATTAGACTTTTCTCCAGCGATCCGCTGTTTACACCGACGCGAATAGGCACGCCATATTCCTTCGCCTTATCGACCACCATCTGTACTCGCTCTTCGGAACCGATATTGCCGGGATTGATACGAATCTTATCTGCTCCATGCTCAATCGCTGCAATTGCAAGACGATAATCAAAATGGATATCCGCAACCAGCGGAATATGAATCTGTTTTTTAATCATCGATAACGCCTGTGCTGCCTCAACACTCGGAACTGCACAGCGTATCACATCACATCCAACTGCTTCCAGCGCTAAAATCTGTGAAACCGTTGCCTGTACGTCTTCCGTCTTTGTATTTGTCATCGACTGGATGGCAATCGGACTGCCGCCTCCAATCTCAATGTTTCCAATCTTAATCTTCTTCGTTGATTCTCGATTCATTGTCATCCTCGATTCTTTCTGTATTGAAATCCTATTGTCATCTCCGGCATCCATGTGCTGCTCTACTGCCGCTCAAAGAATAGCTGATCTCCATATTCACGATCCGTCAGCGTAAGATCTACTCCGTCCACACTATAATCAAAAGTGGAGTCTAAGGAACTGAGTGCCGATTCAATATCAGACGCTGTCATCACTCCGTCCAATGCTTCTTCCGCCGCTGTCAGCTCCTGCGAATTCAGTTGCAGATGGAGTGTTTTACTCTTCTTATCAATCACATAATCCATTGTCACCTTCTGCTCTGATTCAGACAGCTTCTCCGGCCATTGGATCTCTGCCTTTCCGCCCTGGCGAATCGTAATATTCAGATTTCCTCCATCATGAATCCAGGTACCTTCTAATGGATTTGCAGTAAAAATTTTCACTATAAAAAATACAACAATCAATACAATAATGATTGTCGATGCTGTCATTACAATATTCCACAGTTTACTGCGCTTTTCTTCGTTATTCTTTGCAATCATATCTTCCTATCCCTTCACATTTCTCTGTATTTATTATACGGTTATCTCTTACCTTCTGTCAACCAACAACTTTCCCTTTTAAAATCCAAAAGATTCATGTATAATGATAATAAATTCAAAAGAAAAAGGGGGTACTTATATATGTGGACAAGAGCAGATTTAAAGGCGCGGGGCAAGGCGGATTTCACAAGAAACTACTGGCCGTGTGTATTAATATCATTAATCATTCTCATACTGGTTGGAGGTGGTAGTGGATTCGGCAGTAATCTCACCAACAAGTTCAGTCATTCAAATTCAACTACCTATAATAGCTATTACGAGGACGATTTTGACGATTATGATTCCGGCAGTATCATTGATAATGCACCGTCATCTTCACTCACGGGAGCTATTGTTGCTGCAATTGCCGGTATATCCCTGTTATTTGCATGTGTTGGAATTGTATTTTCGATTTTTGTATCCGTTCCATTAAGCATTGGCGGAAGACGTTTCTATCTCGAAAATCAATACGAAAAGGGCAGGATTTCACGCATCGGTTATGTTTTCAAAAAAGCCTATTATGGCAACACCGTACTTACGCTCTTTTTAAGAAATTTATTTATTTCATTATGGTCGTTGCTTCTTATCGTTCCCGGCATCGTAAAATCCTATTCTTACTGGATGATGGAATATATCATGGCAGAGAATCCGACTTTAAGCCACCAGCGAGCATTTGAGATCAGCAAAAAAACTATGAGCGGTCAGAAATGGGATGTATTTGTACTTGATTTATCATTCATTCCCTGGACATTACTCAGCGCAGTCACCTGCGGCTTAGTTGGTGTCTTCTATGTCAATTCGTATATGGATGCAACCAAAGCACAGTTGTACGGTTTTCTGCGTATGAATGCACTAAATCAGGGCTTTGCTACTCCCGATGAATTGCCGGGATACTTCCCACAGGCAGATTCGAATCATTAGCGGCGGTTCGAAAAGACATTCCTTATTCAGAATATGTGACCACACCGTTGCAATTATCATGAGCATAAGAACGAGCCAGACAGTATCCCTGTCTGGCTCGTAATGCATAATGTAACCTCTTTGGCCGCTCGGTCAGCTCATTTCACCGCAGCCACTAATTCTTGAATTTTATCCCGATTCGTATAATCCACATATTCTGGTTTCTGTTTGGTTGCCATTTTCACCATGGTTTTCCCAACAATTCCCATCTTATCAGGATTCATTCCGCCCTGATAATAGAAAAATGGAATGCCCGCAAGTTTATTTGCTTCTATCCAGCTCTTTATATCCGCCTCTTTTTCGTCTGTAAAACCAACCCCAAACACCATGAGTTTTCGAGGCTGAAAACTTTTCACTTTTTCCAGTCCTTTGACCATTCCAACCATAATCCAGCCACCGTGAATGACCAAATCATAATCTGCCAGCTGTGTGGCATCCACTGATGTCAGTTCTTTACATTCACAGGATAATTCCTCTCCGATCCATTGGGCATATCGTTTGGTAAAACCTGTTTTACTCTGGTATGTAACTAAAATTTTCATGCTGCTTCTCATTCTACTTTTTCTCCATTTTCACGAAACCATATTCCTGATATAATTTGTTGCGAAATTTTTTGTCCTTTGCTGCCTGCGTCAGATCCGCCACTCTATCATCACTGATCAGTCTCTCCGTCAGCCTTGCAAACAATTCCTCTCCCTGCTCTAATCCTTGCTCAAGCCCACGTTTAACTCCAACTTCAAGAATGTTCATCTTTACCGCCTCCCATTCTTCCGACTCTTTTACCTCTCTCACTATCTGATCGAGTTCAACAATCCGCTCATCTTTCACAATAATTTCCGGATTATCAATATCCGTCTCTTTCATATATTGTAGCAGACTTATGAGATCTTTGGAACCATTTTTGCTTGTCATATTCAGAAATATTTTCTTTGTTCCATCTTCCAGATAGAGATCCTTTACTTCTTCACACTGTTCTGTAAATGTATACTTCGCCAAATCCTTCCCAAACAGATCATCCTGAGTAATAAAAATGATGACTGTAGACGGAAGGTGTTTGTACTTGGTTTTCTTTCCTGATTTCAGGATTGGGCTGTCTAACATGCCTTGATAAAATCTAGAACGTTTGGGCAGGTAATCTTTTTTACTGTGATTCTCCATTTCCATGTTGAACTGCCGATGATCGGTGGACACTGCCCATGCATCCAGACGAATCGCCCTTTTTCCGGATTTATTAAGAATAACCTGCTCGACCTTAACTTCTGCCAGCTTAATATCAAGCTCATCCAAGATAATACTCAGTGTACACTCATAGGCTTTTCGATTTTTCATTACTGATAAAAACAGAGCAAAATCACTGAGATTAAATTGATAATCCTCCGGTAAAATATTTGTTTCTATTATATTTTTAAAGTTATCATTTGTATTATTCATAGGCGCTACTTCTCCTTACGGTATTTTTAGTAAATTGCATCATATGAAATTTAATGTTATTTTTTGATTCTATAGTATATAACCGAGGAAACGGCATCCATAGGCCTTCACCACATTTCTTTTTCGTTTTTAATTTGAATTTTCTGCTGATACAGCTAGATTCATTGATATTTTCAAGACGAATGTCTTGTGAAATAGTATTCGAATTGTAACATATACAAAATATTTTTTCAATACCTCACCTGAGGTACTTTGGATACACTTGCATTCTTCGACACCGCGAAATATAGGTAGTACGTACTGACAAACACTGCAAAAAAATCAGAGCTGTGCCAGTATGATTTGATTTTGTTAAATTTAACATTGCCAGATAACAAAGGAAAGATGTGTGTTGTGGATAAGGGCATTCATTGAAGCTTTAGAGTTGTTTAAAAAAATAAGAGATGATAGATTGAGGGGACTCATGTATTTCAAATACATGAGTTCAGTGATGCATAGAGTAAGAATCATCAGATTCTTGCTCGTATCATCACGATACTCAATCTATCATCTCTTATTTTTCTAGCAACTCTTAGCGCCCAATTACAGCCCGCAAATGCAACGCACACCCCAAATTCATGGACTACAACTTCTCAACTAAATCACGCCTTACTCCACAATCACTCCATCTTCATCCCAAAGATCATGCCAATCGTCTGCGCCTTCCCATAAGAATACCTGTCCTTTTACAAGGCGGTTATTTTTCTCTAAGGTTGCAATCGAAGCCATCTCTTCCTCTGTTAACGGATCTTCTGTGATACATTTTAAATTGCTTACATATTCATTTTCATGAACAGAGAATGGAATTGGAATCTGTCCTCTCTGCGCTGCCCATTTGATTGCGATCACTGCCGGATGCACACCGTGTGCTTCTGCAATTGCTCTCATCTCCGGTGTCTGAATATCAGCAACATCTTCCGGCATCATATCTCGTTCCGGTCTCTGAGGTGAGCCAATTGGCATAAATCCGATTGGCTGGATCTCATGTGCCACTAAGTAATCGAATAATTCCTGCTGTTGGAAGCATGGATGTAATTCCATCTCACACACAGATGGGTGAATATGAAGCTCTGGTAAAACCGCTTCTAATTTTGGAATTGTCATATTCGAGATACCGATATACTTTACAAGTCCTTCCTCGACTAATTTTTCAATCTGACGATACGTATTTACAAATTCTTCCACGCTAAATGGTTTTGAATCCGGATTACGTGAATCTACGTCACAATGTGGTGCATGATAGTTTGGAAATGGCCAGTGAATAAAAAGTGTATCAATGTAATCACACTGAAGATCAACGATACTCTTTTTGCAGGATTCCTCTACACGTTCGTGCATGTCATTCCATACCTTTGTCATGATGTGAAGCTCTTTACGCTCTACAACACCTTCATCAAATGCTCCTTTGAAGACTTCTCCGATCTGGTCTTCATTCCCATAGCAGGCTGCACAGTCAAATAATCTGTACCCGCAGCGGATAGCTCCTGCGACTGCAGCTGACACCTGCTCTGCTGTAAATCTGTCCGACCCGAATGTTCCCATTCCGATTGCCGGCATTTTGTCCCCGTTAAAAAGTGTTCTTTGTGGTACGATGCTTGGATTAATAAATTCCATGTTTCTTCCTCCTTATGATTGTTTTATTGTATTTTTTTAATTTCAATGTTACCAAACAGATTCTCCATATCTTCTTTTACAAAGAATCCTGTCTCTTCCCGCATTGCAGCAGCTGCTGATATTGCGCTTGCCCTGCGAAGTGTTCCTTCTATTGATAAGCCCTCTTCAAAACCAAGCGCAAATCCTGCAATCATAGAATCGCCACAGCCAACTGTATTGACCGCATCAATCTTAGGCACGATTGCCTGATACACACCGGACTCACAGACTGCCAGCGAGCCATCCGCTCCGAGCGATATCACGACGACCTCCACGCCTTTTGCATGAATTTCCTTTGCGGCATCAATCAGTTCTTCTCTCGAGTCACACGCTCTGCCTGTAAGCATTCGGATTTCATCGATATTGGGTTTCACCATGGTTGGTTTCGCTTCAATTCCCATACGAAGAAGCTCCCCACTTGTATCGAGAATGACTTTCTTTCCTGCTTCTTTCACAACTGCAACTAATTTCTGATAAGATGTGCCATCCAGTCCCTTGGGAACACTTCCCGACATGGTGACAACATCTGCATCTTTTACCAACTCTGTAAAATATTTTAAAAACTCTTCAAACTCATTCTCAGATACCGTAAATCCCGGTTCCAGATACTCTGTCTGTATTTTCTTCTCTTCATCCCAAATATTGATACAGCTTCTGCTCTCTGCGTCCAAACGGTAAAACTTACTTGTAATACCAAATGGTTTTAAAGAATCTACGATGTAATCTCCTGCATGTCCGCCGACAAATCCAGTTGCAACCACATTTGCGCCAGCAATAGATGCCGGTTTTGACACGTTCAGCCCTTTGCCGCCCGGCGTGTATGTGCAGGTAAGGACACGGTTGACTTCACCCTCCCTGGCGCCGGATACAACATAACGTTTATCAATTGCTGCATTTAATGTAACGGTAAGTATCATTGCTTTGCCTCCTATTGTTCACTGTCTATCAGAATTTTACCTTTTACCGTTCCCGGCATCTGATACAATTCAAATGCACTTGCAATTTCACTCAGCGGTATTTTCTTGAAGATGAAGGAATCATCAAACTTCAACTCCCCGGTCTTAAAATAATGTGCTGCAAGATCCCATTCTTTTCCCGGAAATGGTGCACTATAGGACATCCATGAGCCCGTCAGTGTGAATTCTTTCCGATTCATATTCTCCCATTCTTTCACTGTGAAAGAAAGTTCTTTTGTCGGTGTTCCAACAAAGCAGACCTGCGCTTTATTTGCAGCCAGTTCAAACGCCATCTTCATTGTAATGGTATTACCCGCTGTCTCGTAGACATAATCAAAGCCCTTGCCATCTGTCATTTCCATTGCCTTTTCCATAAAATTATTCTCTAATGTGTTGATTCCGGCTGTTGCTCCAAGACGTTTGCCAAGTGCCAGTCTCTCATCGGCAATATCAAACACAACTACTTTCGCTGCGCCAAAAATCTTAGCCCACTGCATGACGAACATACCGATGGTCCCACCACCTAAGATTGCAACCGTCTTGCCGCCTTTGTAGTCAAGTCTCTGAAGACCGTGGAGTGCAACTGTAGCAGGCTCAAAGAATGCTCCCTGTTCGAATGATACTTCTTCTTCGAATTTGACTGCATTTTTTTCAGGAACAACCACATATTCTGCAAAACTTCCGAATTCTCTCGATCCGATAAAACTGTAATGTTTGCAAAGTGAATAGTTACCCTTCTGGCAGTCTTCACATTCCATACATGGTACAAGCGGAACTCCTGCAACTCTGTCACCTGCCGCCAATGAAGTAACACCTTCTCCAACCGCTTCAATCACACCGGAAAATTCATGTCCCAGAACATTTGGAAAAAAGTGGCAGGCATCCGCATTGACACGAGGAACATCTGATCCGCAAATTCCTGTATATTTTACTTTGATCAGCACCTGTCCTTTCTTTGGTACCGGTTTTTCAATTTCCTCATAGCGAAGATCATTCTTTGCATACACAACTCCTGCTTTCATTACTTACTACCTCCATTTTTCTTCATAATGTCTTTTAAATTCTGATATAATGCGAGATATGTCTCGTAGTTTTTCTGATAAATCTTGTGATTTTCCATATTGGGTTCATGTCGTCTTGTTACTTTGACCGTCATTGCAACTGCCTCTTCAAAACTGTCATACAGTCCGACTCCGACTCCCGCCAGAATGACTGCCCCGAGTGTCGTTGCGGTATCCGAGGCCGGAACGGCGATTGGCTTTCCTGTGATGTCAGATTTGATCTGCGTCCACAAAAGTGAATTGGCAGATCCACCCATTGCCCAAAGCTCCTCTACCCTTGCCCCTGTTTCCTCTGCAATATCCAGATTATGCTTGAGTGCAAATGCGACACCCTCCATCGAAGCTCTGACCATATGTCCTTTTGTCTTGCTAAAATCCAATCCATAATAGACACCTTTGGCATTCGGGTCCCAGATAGGCGAACGCTCCCCGGACATATAAGGCAAGAATACGACTCCGTCTGAGCCTGCCGGTACTGCATCTGCAATTTCATTTAACTGAACCAGAGATGGCTCACCACCCTGTGCTTCTTTCATTCTCTCGTTTTCCGCAAATTCTCTCTCGAACCAGCGCATAACACCGCCGCCACCGGTTGTTCCTCCCTGCAAAAGCCATTGCCCCGGTACGACATGTGGACTTAAGATCAGCCTTGGATCCGCTGCATAGGTATCCATACTGATACTCATGCCGCCGGCCTGACCGCCCTGTTCCTGTGTCTGCCCTGGTTTTACAACACCTGCGCCAAGTGTTCCGCATGCCGCGTCCAATCCTCCTGCAACAACCGGTATTCCTACACAGAGACCACATTCTCCCGCTGCCTGTTCTGTTACCGTTCCTACAACCTGATGGCTGGGAACCAGTTCCGGCAGAAAGCTTCTTGAAATCTCAAGTGCTTCACACATTTCATCATTCCACGTCTGGTTTCTCATATCGAAACAGTGGATTCCATATCCCTGTGATAAATCATGTGTAATCGCTCCGGTTAATCGATATGCGATAAATGCATTCGATTGGAGAATCTTATCAATCTTTTCATAAACATCCGGCAGGTTATCACGATACCAAAGAATCTTTGCTGTTGTGTACGAAGGTTGAAGTGAATTTCCTGACAACTCAAAAATCTTATCTGCGCCAATCTTATCATTCAGCCGGTCACAGATGCTCTGCGCTCTTGTATCCATCCAGATTGGTGTGTTGGCAAGAACATTTCCGTCCTGATCGATTGGAATCGCTGACCAGCTCTGTCCGTCAATTCCAATTCCTGCAATCTGCTCCGACTTGATCGGATATACGGCAAGCATGTCTTTGATTGCTCCACAGACCGCACTCCACCATTCATCGGGGTTCTGTTCTGCCCAGCCCTCGTGTGGATAATAGACCGGATAATCACCTGTCGTTGAGACAACAACGGTTCCGTCCTTTTCGAACAGTGTAATCTTACACGCACTCGTTCCAATATCAATTCCTAATAAATATTGTTTCATCGTTGCTCCTTTTTTGCAGTGTCTAGACTGCTTTTCCGTCACATCCGCAGACTTTCATACGGTTCTTTACCAGCTCCGTAACAGCTTCCATACCAACCTTGCCAAATGCTTTTGGATCAAATGTCTCTGGTTTTTCAACAATTAATTTCTTGATTGCATCTGTGTAAGCAACACGAAGTTCTGTCGCAAAGTTCACTTTACAGATACCTCTACTGACACAGTCACTTACTTCTTCGTCTGCGATTCCTGATGCACCATGAAGTACAAGTGGAATAGAAACTAATTTTTTGATCTCATCTAAACGGTTCTTATCAAGTACAGGCGTTCCAACATAGAAGCCATGCGCTGTTCCGATTGCGACTGCTAATGAATCAATACCCGTTTTCTCAACGAATTCAACTGCTTCCTGTGGATCTGTGTTTGTATCAACTTCAACCTCCAAGTCATCTTCTTTTCCGCCGACTTTTCCGAGTTCCGCTTCTACCGGGATATCATATTTCTTTGCTTCGTCCACAACCATCTTGGATACCGCAATATTTCCTTCGAGTTCTTCTTTCGATCCATCAATCATAACGGATGTATATCCACTCTCTAAGCACTGCTTTGCAAGTTCATAACTACTGCCATGATCTAAGTGAAGACATACCGGAACTGTTGCCTTCCCGGCTTCTGCTGCTACGATTGCCGCAAACGTCTCTACAGTACCGTATTTAATTGTAGAAGGGGTTGTCTGAAGCATAACAGGTGCTTTTAATTCCTCTGCTGCTTTAATCACAGCTTTCACCATCTCCATATTTTCTACATTGAAGGCTCCTACCGCATATCCGCCCGCCTGTGCGTCTAATAGCATTTTCTTTGATGTTTGTAATGGCATCTTTTCTTCCTCCTTATGAAAGCGAAATTGTATTTTTATTTCTTAACTATGAGCACATTGTATTTCATTTTTCACAATCATATAATAGATAAATTTGACTGTTTCAGCTCTTTTATGTCGTGTTCTCGCAAATATATTGAATCTTAACGCAAATACTGTTACACTTGAACCAGAAGCTGATTCGATCACATAATTTTAGGAAAGGATTCTATATGAAGACACTCTATACAGATTTAAGCATTAAATTCCGAATCGGAGATACTACATTTTCAGCGCTAAATATTATATACGAACAGTTTCAGCGGCAAATTCCAAAACACAGTCATGGATTGAACAGTTATGAGATTCATTACATTTCTAAGGGGCGCGGAACCGCAGTCATTGACGGAACGATTTATCACATTGAGCCAAATACGCTGTATATTACCGGACCGAATGTGGAACACGAACAATATCCGGATTTAAACGATCCCATGACAGAATACTGTTTCTATCTCAAAATCAAGAAAAACCGAACACCACACAGGGATCAGGAATCCTTTCCATTTCTTGACCGCTTTGAAAATACTTATTTCTGGTACGGCACAGATTCCCAGGATATCTATACACCAATGCAGCAGATTTTTTTTGAACTGGAGCACGAATACAGCGGATATATCACGCAGGTTGAGACATTACTGCAGCAGTGTATTGTTAAAATTGTTCGCAATTACGAAAACCAGCAGCAATCCCTCGTTCATTTTGCGCCTTCTAATTTGGTAGACAGCAAATACATCCTCGTAGAAGAATGTTTTCTATATGAGTACCGTGATATCACACTTTTGAAACTGTCGGAACGTTTAGGATTAAGTACCCGGCAGACAGAGCGTTTCTTAAAAGAAAATTATGACATGACTTTTTTGCAAAAAAAAACAGAAGCCAAAATGTCAATGGCTGCTGTCTTATTGGCTGATTCCAATAACAGTATTACAAAAGTATCGGACGAGCTCGGATATTCCTCACTGGAGCACTTTTCTCATGCTTTTAAAAAATACTATGGAATCACTGCCAGAAATTTCCGAAAAAAACAAGGGGACGATTCCGCTGTCTGATTCTACAATCAGGCAGCGGAACTTGTCCCCTTGTCTTTTATAAAAATCCCTTCACGAGATGTCTCTGTCTTGATGCTTTGAGCTTACGAAGTGCTTTTGCCTCTATCTGGCGGATACGCTCTCTTGTAACCTTGTAATCTGCGCCAATTTCTTCCAGTGTCTTCGGTTCTCCACTCTGAAGGCCAAATCGGGCAATGATGATTGATTTTTCCCGATCTGTCAGCACATCCAGTAATTGATATACATTCTCCCGAAGCAGTGCACGCTCCGCAGATGCCTCAGGTGAAATAGTGTTCTCATCCGCAATGAAATTACCGAGTGTAGAATCATCCTCATCACCAATCGGTGTATCTAGCGAACCCGTGTCGACCGAATACTGAAGAATCTCAAGCAGACGTTCTTCACTTACATCCAGCGCGTCCGCTAATTCTGCATGACTTGGTTCATGTCCCAGATCTAATGTGAGACGTTTCTGTGTTCTTGCGACCTTATTGATCTCTTCTACCATATGAACCGGTACACGAATGATCCTCGACTTATCTGCCAGTGATCTGGTAATCGACTGACGAATCCACCATGTCACATAAGTACTTACTTTAAATCCCTTTGAATAATCATATTTATCGATACCTTTCATCAATCCAAGATTTCCCTCCTGAATCAAATCAAGAAAGGTAAGGCCTCTTCCTGTATATCTTTTTGCAATACTGACAACCAGACGAAGATTACTATTAATCAATTCTTCCTTTGCGGCGGGATCTCCCTCGCTTTTTCTCTTTGCCAGTTCTGCTTCCCGTTCTGCACTCAGCAATGGATACATTCCGATTTCTTTTAAATATAGACGGACCGGATCTTCTGTTCCAACCCCGTCCAGAAGGGTTGCCGCATCCACATCATAATCGTCTTCCTCCTCTTTTACGGAATCCTCCAAAGAGCTCTTCTCTTCCGTACTTTTTCCATGGAAACCGCCTTCATCCATTAAATCTTCTACGCTCTTCTCGGAATCCAGTATTCTTCCATCGGAAAGGATACTACTAGACAGATTGTTGTCCAAAAGGTCTTCCAGCTCAATATCTTTATCGAACAGCACCTCTTCTTCCAGATTATCCTCGATAAGCAGTTCATCCTCTTCTGCAATCTCTTCCACCTCAGGCATCTGTTCCGTTTCCTCTATATCAATATGAAATCCCTTGATATAAGTATGTATATGGACAATCTGTTCCTCCGAAAAAGTGACACCTGGAAATGCATCCAGAATATCCTGTTCACGGATGACATGACCATTGTGTGTTCCCTTTTCCACTAACTCGTTCATCTTTTTTACAAATATATCTTCTGCAGACATTCTTCTCAATCCTTGTCTTTCGTATTTTTCTAATCTATTTTCGTATGAGCGCAAAAAAAACAACATGCCACAAAATGCGGTAGCTGCTTTCGTCTCAATCACATTCACTCGGAGAATTATAACATGAAAAGCTACTTCTGTTAACCCCTTTTTTGATAATAAATCATAATAAATAATAATTAACAAACTTAACAAACTTGTAATATTTCCGAAAATATAGTACAATGCTTAAACAGCTAGAAAGGAGTATTATATGAAGCTAAAAAACAAGCATCGCATACGAATGAATGTTGGAGTCATTTGTTCCCTTGCTATTCTGACTACTTCGGTCCCGGTTATGGCGACAAGTACAGAGAATTTAGAAAAGCAGTCATCTTCTCTTCAAAGTGAATTAGACGGCATTAATAGCGAGATATTAAACATGAGTACTGAGATTGCGAATATTGAGATTCAGATTGATACTACGAATAATGCAATCGTAAGTACCGAGGAACAACTTTCTATCATTAGAAATACAGAAGCCCAGCAGTACGACGAAATGAAAAAAAGAATTCAATACATGTATGAGAATGGGAACTCCAATTTATTAGAGTTATTGTTTTCAGCCGAGAACCTTGCAGATTTTGTTAACAATGCAGACTTTATCAGTAATATCAGCACTTACGACCAGAAGCAGGTTGACGCTTTAAAGTCAACACTTTCAACAATTAAAGAACAACAGGATAACTTAAATAGCCAGAAAACCGATCTGCAGTCTATGGAAGCCGATCTGAATGACAAAAAGGAAGCTTTAAATACCAAAGCATCCGAGACATCAACAAGCATCACTTCCATCTCTGCAAAGATTTCAGAAATCAAAGCAGAGGAACAGCAGGCCGCTGCAAAAGCTGCTGCGGAAGCCGCCGCCAGTGCAACTGCAACTGATCCTGGATCATCCGGCAGCTCTTCCGGTGGTAATTCTTCTGCCCCGGATTATTCTTACCCGAACACGGACGGTGCGTTGTCACCGAGTAAGGGTGTTGTATATTTCAACGGACACAGAGAGACCTACTACTCGCAGAGAGTCCTTCCGGGATACGGACTCAATATTCCCGGACGTCATGTTGCATCAGATGGTACCATTCGGGACATCGATAATTACATCTGTGTAGCCAGCAGCGATTTGGCAAAAGGAACTGTAGTTGAGACCTCGCTTGGCATGGGAAAAGTATATGACTCCGGATGTGCAAGTGGCACAATTGATATTTATACCGACTGGTAATCCAAAGGAGTCGGGTCTGATAGTAACAACAGACCCGGCTTCTCCTATGTCCGTATCACGCCCACACAGGTACCAACACATTCCATCTCATCCATTCTCTTTAACATCATATCCCGCCCAATTCCATTGAGACATTTCAAGACATAAGATCCATTGTTATCGATAAATTTCCGAAGATAACATTTATATCCATTTGTAAAAACTGCCCTTTCGTTATTTTCAGGAAATCGATTTGCAAATAGAATCCGATCTCCTTTACAATACGAAGGGGCAAAGTAATTCGTAGTAACCTCAATTGCAAGACAGGCATTCTTAATCCCAGTCTCAATCTCTATCATATTACAGCTATTATACACAATTCCATCTGTCACTTTTCCAATCGGAATGAGACAGGGAATAATGTGCCGGTCTAACATATTACGTTGTTTCTCAGCAGCTTTCATTTCGAATCTGGAAATGATCTGCATCATCGACTTGCCATGATGTCCACACTTTCTATAACATAGAATAATTTTCTGTTCCTCTTGATCATAATCGGAATATCCCATCAGATAATCCATTGTAAGATTCAATTTCTGTGACAATTTAAGAATTGTAGATACTTTTGGATCTTTTACTTTCCCATAATATAGATTTTTTATTGTATCTATCGGAATATCTGTCAGGTCTGCTAATTCTTGCAATGTCAAATTCTTATTGTTCATGATTTCATGTAGTGTTGTTCCAATCAAAATCCCTCACACTATGTCTGCAATGACACAATTTCACACACAAGTCGACAAAACAAATGTTATACCCGACATTTCGGATTGTCAAGAAATACGATATAATTTAGCGCGTAACTTCTGTGATGTGACAAAGTAAAAGGAGGGGCTATGAATACATCGCTAAATATATCTAACAATATCATTTTAAAGAAAACTGATAAAATGAATGAATTTTTATTATGCTTTTTGAATGAGAAAAGTATTATGAACAACTTGGAATCGGATCTTCCAAAAGAGGACATACAGACCATTCTTTTGAATATCGGAATTCCTTCGAATCTCTTAGGGTACCATTATGTTATCTATGCAATGGATTTGATCCTATCGGATGAAAGCTATCTGCATTCAATCACCAAAATGTTATACGTTGACATTGCAGTCAAATTTAAAACAACCGCATCACGCGTTGAACGCGCAATCAGAAATGCAATCTCCGTCGGCTGGACAAATGGTAATCTGGAATATATCAACCATTTATTCTACAATAGTGTAAATCCGTTAAAAGGAACACCTACAAATTCGCAATTACTTTCTCGGATTTACTTTTATATGACCAATCATTAAAAAATGGGGCACATCAGAAAATCTGATGTGCCCCATTTCATTCACTGTCTTAATTACAGTTTGTAAAGTGGACCATAGTTCTTGCAAGCTCTGTAGTCCTGACCCTCTTTGTTTTCGCCAAATGAGTTCCATGCTGCCGGTCTGAAGATGTCTTCCTCAGGTATGTTGTGCATAGATACCGGAATACGAAGGATTGAGCAAAGTGTAAGTAAATCTGCTCCAATATGTCCATATGCAGATGCACCATGGTTCGCTCCCCAGTTATTCATAACATCATAAGCTGTCTTGAATGCGCCTTTTCCTGTTGTTCTTGGTGCAAACCAGGTACATGGCCATGTGTAGTCTGTTCTCTTCCACAGCTTATCAGAAACCTCTTCCGGAAGCTGAACGGTCCATCCTTCTGCAATCTGCATAACCGGTCCGAGTCCTTTTACAAGATTCAGACGAATCATAGTACAAGGCATCTCATATTTTGATTCAAATCTTGAAGAATATCCGCCGCCTCTGAAGTATCCGTTATCAGCTGCGCACCACTCTGTCGCTTTCAGGATTGCTTCCTGATCAGCTTCTGTTACGTCATACCAAGGTTTAATTACATGGTTTCCATTCTCATCTAATGCTTCACCATTAAAGTCAAGGCAGGATGCACCTGAGTTGATTAAGTGTAAGAATCCCTGAGACTCTTTTGCAACGCCTGTCAGCTCATATCCGGTAGCCTTCTTAACAGCCTCCGGGCTCCAGTATGTACGAACATCGGAGAACATAGATGCTGAGTTTGTTAATAATTTTTCAAATAACATTCCAAGACCATTGAGTACATCGTTCTCTGTAGCAAGGATATATGGCTCTCTTGCTCCATTCCAGTCAAATGAAGTATTGAGTAATGCTTCCGGATAATCACAGTTTGGATAGAAATCTGTCCACTGTCTCTGTCCCTGGAATCCTGCTGCGATTGCATTGTGTCCGACTGCTTCTTCTTCGCAGCCCTCTGGAAGATTCTGATTTCCATTCATTAAGTCTTTGATGATACACATCATCTTAACAACGAATTCCCAATCAGCTTCTTTCTGTTCAGGTGTCTTCTTAATCTCATCTGGGTTCTTATCAAATCCCTCTGGGCATTTTTCTTTTGTCCAGGCTAATGCTTTCTGGAATTCTGCTTCATCGTAAATATTCTCTGACATACGACGGATTACTTCAACTTCATCTACTGATTCCACACGCATACCAAGGTATTCCTCGATAAATGCCGGATCAATGATAGATCCGCCGATTCCCATCGTAACAGAACCAATCTGTAAGTATGATTTGCCTCTCATCGTAGCTGCTGCAACTGCTGCACGTCCGAAACGAAGTAATTTTGTCTTAACATCTTCCGGAATCTCTGTAGCGTCAGCTTCCTGAACGTCATGTCCGTAAATACCAAATGCAGGAAGACCCTTCTGTGCATGTGTAGCAAGTACAGATGCAAGATATACAGCTCCCGGTCTCTCTGTTCCGTTGAATCCCCATACAGCTTTGATTGTATGCTTGTCCATATCCATTGTCTCAGCTCCGTAGCACCAGCAAGGTGTTACAGTAAGCGTGATATCTACGCCCTCTTTTTTGAATTTTGCTTCACATGCTGCTGCTTCTGCAACACGTCCGATTGTTGTATCAGCAATCACAACTTTGACCGGTTCCCCGTTCGAATATTTCAAGTTCGATGTGAACAGTTCAGCTGCCTGCTTCGCCATTCCCATTGTCTGATCCTCTAGTGATTCTCTTACCTTCAAGTATCCTCTACGACCATCGATGGTTGGTCTGATTCCGATTACTGGATAGTCCCCGATTAATCTGCTTTTTGCCATAATAAAAATACCTCCTTAAATGATAACAACTTATTGTTTGATAATGTCATTATAGCATCAAGCGAAACGTTTTTTCTGTTAAATTTCGAAAATTAATATAATTATATTCACTTATATGAAGATTATTTCGTTTCTGCATCTGTTATAAATACAAACTTCACATTTCCATCCATCTGATCTGACAGTCCGGAGAAGTTCTTGTAGCTCTCAGAGGAATCTAACATGGTATTGAGTTTGTCGAATAATCCATCCAGATTATCTCCAAATGCTGATGTCAATCGATCGATACCTGTTTCATCGAATTCAATCATACCACGGTTTAGCTGCGCCGCACCATCATCAAGCTTTGTGATACCGGATACTAATTCCGGTGTACCTGCCTGAAGTGTATGGATACCGGTTGATAAAGCAGACGCTCCACTGTTCGCTGTCGCAAGATTTGATGAAAGTGTGCCTGCACCTGAACTTAATACTGCCAGATTCGAAGAAACCTCTTTTGCCCCTGCTGATACTTTTGCAGCTCCTGCGTTTGCACTCTGTGCGCCATCATCTAAAACTGTTACCCCCGCTGTAAGTGCCGGGACACTTTCATTTAAGGT
The DNA here is from genome assembly GCA_028693555.1 of Hespellia sp. GTDB lineage: Bacteria > Bacillota > Clostridia > Lachnospirales > Lachnospiraceae > Hespellia. The sequence continues at coordinate 118,910 of JAQUVD010000002.1, read as the reverse complement.
TTTTGTTCCTGCTGCAAGTGCGGCTGCCCCGCCTTTTAGAGTCGTCGCTGATTTATCATCTGTCAATGTTGTTTGCAGCGCGGCAATACCATTGTTTAGCTGGTCACTGTTTAACCCTTGATTCAAAGCCGCAATGGAATATCCTAGAGTTCCTGCTCCATTTGCTGCATTCACTGATCGCTCCATTGATTGTAATCCACTATAGATTCCAGCCGCTAACTGACCTGCGGTTGGCTTATCTGCATACGCTGCAATCGTTTCATCACTCAAATCTACTTCATCCGTCAAGCTTACATCCTGCGTAAGACTTACCGTATCTGTAAGACTCGCCTCTCCGTCAGCCGTTGTGCTTCCATACACCGTGGTTTCTTCTGAGACCGAATCCTGCAGCGTATTCGTAATCGCTTCTGCAGCTTCCGGTGTCAGCTCCCCTGCATCAACCAGACCCTGAACCACAGCTCTTGTTGCATCATTATTCGCCGTATTGTCAACAGTAGCTGTACCGGTCGTACTTCCGTTTCCATCTGTTATCGTTGTATCACCTGTCACAGTCACCTCACCAGTCATAGTTGCAGTTCCGTTTAATGTAACATTTTTGGTTTTAGATGTGCTGCCCAGTGCAGCATTTAATGCATTCGCATATCCTTCCAGTGTCTGAATACTGCTTGTCAGTCCTCCTGATGCATTTACACTCGCATCCAACGCTGCGATTCCCTGTTGTGCCGGTGCCAGTTTTGCTGCCAGCTGGTTCACTCCTGCGGCTGCCGTATCAACTCCGGAATTCAGAGCTGATGCTCCCGTTGCAATGGAACCGGCTCCTGATGCTAATTCGGATGCCTTTGCATGAAGCTGTGCTGTTCCTGCTGCTAACTTCGTTGTTCCACTTGCCAGATCATTTGCTCCATTTGCAAGCGTCTGACTTCCTGCTGACAACTGATCCGCTCCGCTTGCCAATGTCTGACTTCCTGCTGACAACTGGCTTACACCGCTCGCCAATTCACTTCCGCCGCTTGCTAACTGATCAACCCCATCCACCAAAGTTCCGGAGCTGTTTAATAAAGTATCTAATCCTGTTTTTAACTCTCCTGATCCGCTTACCAGCTGATTGGATGCGTCACCGAGCTGTGTCATTGCATCTTTTAGTTCTCCCACACTGTCGATCTTATCGGTATCAATATCATTAAACACCTCATTCGTACCAATCGTAATAGACTGCGGTGCGGTGTAATCCGTTACATCAGCATCCATCTCAAAGTAATCTGGAATATCGGTATCTGTTACATCTAATTCGTCTGCTACCCCCGGAAAACCATATCCAATCACAAGATCACGGTCTCCGTCAGACATGATCTTTGCATTTGTCGTCGTTACATTTGTAAATACATCTCCATCTGCCACAATACCGGTAGCCACCAAAAATGGTACGAACGATCCGGTTTTTGATTTGCTTAAATTCTCATAATCATAACGGATCGTAAGATGTCCGCTCTTTCCTTCCAAATCAGCGACACTGACTTCTTTTCCATCTAATGTGTATGTAATTTTCACACCGACAGGCAGTTGACTTGCTTCTCCAGTTCCGGAGTATACGATATCTTTTCCATCGCCGTTCCATACAAGCGAATCACTTGACTTTTTAAACTCTTCATTTCCTTTCAGGTTCTGAATATCGGAAAGATTAGACTGATCATCAATCTTTGTCTGATCGTTAACATTTTTCAGTTGGTCTGATACTTCTACATTCTTCACGGATCCATTCGCATCAATCTTCGCGTATACCGTTTCTGTCTTTGTTGCTTTTGCCGCCGCATCCGCAGCCTTCGCCTGCAGACATCCGGTTCCTGTCATACTCCCAACCATTGCGACCATCAATGCTACTGCTAATAATTTTTTGTATTCTCTGTTTTTCATAATCAATAACCTCCTATTCGTTTGCGTTCTCATTCTTGTGAATCATTCTCATGCCTGCTGTCGTTGCGCAGATTGGTCTGTCAAATACCATCAGCATCGACGGAAGAATGAAAATAACTGTAAACATACTAATGATTGCCCCCCGTGCCATCAATGTGCAGAGCTGAGAAATCATGTCAATATTCGAGTACAATCCAACTCCGAAGGTTGCCGCGAAAAAGCCGAGTGCGGAAACAATAATCGAAGGAATGGATGTCGATGCTGCAATCTCAATGGAGTCGTGTTTTGTCCGCCCCTTACAGCGCTCCTTCTTATATCGTGTTGTCATCAGAATTGCGTAGTCAACGGTTGCTCCCAGCTGAATTGTTCCAATAACAATTGATGCAATAAATGGTACCTCCGTATGTGTATAGAACGGAATACCCATATTGATAAAGATTGCAAATTCAATCACTGACACAAGGACAATTGGCAGTGAAATTGACTGAAATACACAAAGAATGATAAGGAAAATCGCCAAAATCGAGATGACACTGACTCTTGCAAAGTCTGAATTGGTAATGGTAATCAAATCCTTCGTACAAGGGGCTTCGCCAATCAGCATCGCTGTGTCATCGTATTTCTTAACAATCTTGTTCAAATCTGTGATCTGTTGATTTACTTCATCTGATGCAACTTCATACTCTGAGCTGATCAGCATCAATTGATACTTGTCACTGGATAACGCCTCTTTGATTGAATCTGGAAGCATATCTTTTGGAACGGCACTGCCAATGACACTGTCTAGTCCAAGAGCGAATTTCACGCCTTTGACATCAGACATTTCATCCAGCATTGCTTTTGCATTTTTCGATGAAAGATTTGCATCTGCAAGAACCATATGCGTGGAGTTCATATTAAAGTTCTTCGCAAGCTCTTCATTGGCCTGCACGCTCTCCAGATCCTTCGGAAGTGATTCATCCAGTTTATAATAAACCGGTGTGTTGTTATATCCATATAAAGCCGGCACCAGAATAATCAAAAATGCTACAACAAAAATCTTGAAATGATCGGTGATAAATGCTGCGATCTTATCCATGCCCGGCATGACAGATTTATGTGTCGTCTTTGCGATTAATTTGTCTGCGCAGAGGATCATCGCCGGAAGAATTGTCACACAGCTCAGCACTCCAAACACAACACCTTTTGCCATTACAATTCCCAAATCTTTTCCCAGCGTAAAGCTCATAAAGCACAGTGCAATGAATCCGGCGACCGTTGTAATCGAACTGCCGATGACAGAGGAGAAGGTGTTGGAAATCGCATGGCCCATCGCCCGTTCCTTCTCTCCCGGAAATCGTTCCAAATTCTCCTGGTAACTATGCCATAGGAAAATGGAGTAATCCATCGTGACTCCCAATTGCAGAACCGCGCTCAGTGCTTTCGTGATATAGGAAATCTCTCCCAGGAAATAGTTGCTTCCTAAATTGTAAACAATTGCCATTCCGATACTCAGCATAAACAGCAGCGGCAGCATAAAGGAATCCATAAACACCGCAAGGATGATGCAGCAGAGAATCACCGCAATCACAACATAAATCGGGGTCTCCTTCTCTGACAATGCCTTTGTGTCTGTAACGATTGCTGACATACCGCTTAAATAGCATTGATTGTTTGTAATCTTTCGAATCTCCGTAATTGCATCCATCGTACTATCCGCGGATGTCGTGTCATCAAAGAATATTGCCATCATTGTAGCGTCATCATTGTTGAACACCTCTTCATAGTTGCTTGGAAGCATTGTGATTGGAACGGACACATCTGCAATCGAATCATACCAGATGACATCTGCGACTCCATCGACTTTCTCAATCTTGGCTTTCACATCTGCTTCTTCTTTCGTTGTCATCCCTTCGACAACTTCCATCGCGAAGGCACCCTTACCGAAATCCTCTTTCAAAATATCCTGCCCCACCATCGTCTCAATATCACTGGGCAGATAATACAGGATATCGTAATTGACTTTCGTCTTAATGTATCCCAATGCGGATGGGATTAACAGCAATACTGCAATCACAATAATTGCGACTCTGTATTTTGCTATTTTTTTTCCTAGTTTTACCATCATGTTAAATAGCCTCCCTTTTCTATAAATGACCATTAGTCACTTTCAAGCTAAACGTAATATAACTCTAAAATGACCAAAAGTCAATATTATTTCGAAAGAATTTGACTTTTGGTCACTTTTTAATTATAATAAAACAAACTTATGTGATGACACGACCATCATCACTTGCTCTTTCAAGCGTAAAATACTACGAAAAGAGGTATCAAACAATGGGGAAAATACAAGAGAATAAGCAAATCAAATTAGATGCTCTATTTAAAAGTGCTTATGATCTGTTTATATCGAATGGAATCGAGAAGACCTCGATTCATGATATTGTAAATAAAGCCGGCGTTGCCAAAGGCACGTTCTACCTGTATTTCAAAGATAAATACGATATCCGCGACCGCCTGATTGCGCATACGGCAGAAAAGCTTTTTGTCTCGGCTTACAATGCCCTGCTGACTGACCAACTGCTTTATCCGAAATTTGAAGACAAAATCATCTTCATTGTCGATTATATTTTAGATGAACTTAATACGAATAAGATGACACTTCGCTTTATCTACAAGAACTTGAGCTGGGGACTTTTTCGAAAAGCACTTTCTAATGACAATCTGACAAATGAAATTCATTTTATGGACTTCTATCACAAGATGGTCGAGAAAAATCCGGAAGTCCATTTAAAAGATCCGGAAATCATGCTCTTTACGATTATTGAATTGGCAAGCTCCACCTCCTACAGTACCATTCTGGACAACGAGCCAGTCCCTTATGAGGAAATGAAACCCTATTTGAATGATCACATACGGGCAATTATCCATAATCATATTATAGAAGAACACATCTGATAAGAGACAGGTTCATCGGAGCTTTCACTTGCATGCTTCGCAAAAAACGTCTGCAAACTACACGATACTGTAGTTCGCAGACGTTTTATTTTCTCAATGTCGCCGGACCAAACCCCATCGGCATCAAATCTTTGAGCATCACGATCTGATATTTTTCATAATCCTTCGCCAGAATAATCTGAAATGTATCCGGATCACAAAATTCCATCATCACCTGTCTGCACACGCCGCATGGCGTGCAGTAATCTCCCTCTCCGGGCCGCTCGCCTTGTGCATTGCCGACAATCGCAATTGCTTCAAAAAGTCGCTCTCCTTCTGATATTGCTTTGAAAAACGCAGTTCTCTCCGCACAGTTTGTCGGAGTATATGCCGCATTTTCAATATTGCAGCCTGTAAAGACGTTTCCACTTTTTGAGAGCAGTGCTGCTCCCACCTGCCAGTGCGAATATGGTGTATATGCACATTTCTGCACCTCATACGCAAGACGAATCAATTCGAAAATCTTCTCATTGCTTAACATTTCATATTCCTTTCATCATCTGTTCTTTAAAACTTGTTCCATCCGTTCGATTCTCCACATCCAGAATATCCAGCACAGTTGCTGCTATATCTGCAAACGTATGCCTTGTTCCAATTGATACGTTTCCTTTGACATCTTTACCATACGCAAGAAATGGCACGCATTCGCGTGAATGATCCGTCCCTTTAAATCCAGGGTCACATCCATGATCCGCCGTAATCATCAAAATATCTGAATCCCGCATTCCTTTCATAAATATCCCAAGCTTTTTATCAAACTCCGTTGCTGCGTTTGCATACCCTTCGATATCATTGCGGTGCCCGTAAAGCATGTCGAAATCTACAAGGTTTACAAAACATATTCCTTTCATTGCCGTCTCAAGCGCGGCAATTGTCTTATTCATTCCGTCCTCATTACTGACGATACGCTGTGTATGCTGAATTCCTTTGCCTGCAAAGATATCATAAATCTTACCAATTCCATAGGTATCATAACCGGCATCAACCAGCATATCCAGCATTGTATCTTTTGGCGGCATAAGAGAAAAATCATGGCGATTCGATGTCCGCGTATAATTTCCGTTCGCACCGATAAACGGCCGCGCAATCACACGACCCACGCCAAGCTCGCCTGTCAACAGCTCGCGTGCAATTTCACAGCAGTGATACAATTCTTCCACCGGCACAACATCCTCATGTGCCGCAATCTGGAACACGCTGTCCGCAGAAGTATATACAATCAGACTACCGCTCCTGACATGCTCATCGCCATAGGCTTTGATCACTTCCGTTCCGGAATAAGGCTGATTACAGAGAATACCTCTTCCCGTTCGTCTGCCAAACTCCTCCAGCATCTTCTTCGGAAATCCATTCGGAAACGTAGGCAGCGGATTCGGCGAAATCACACCTGCAATCTCCCAGTGTCCGATCGTTGTATCTTTCCCTTTCGAGCTTTCAGCCAATCTTCCATAGGTGCCAATCGTTGTCTCCTCTTTTCCGCCACAAGACACTCCATCAATATTAAACAATCCAATTTTTCTCATGTTTGGTGTATCATATCTAGATGAACGTACAATTGTTGCAAGCGTATTGCTTCCTTCATCCCCAAAATCTGCCGCATCCGGTGCATTTCCAATTCCATAGCTGTCTAATACAATCAAAAAAATCCGTCTGTCTTCCATTATATTTCAATCTCCCTTAACTGCTTATGATTTAGAATATCCAAAACCGTTCCTTTCCGTCATTGTTAGTTTTATTTTATCACTTTAGAAAATAAATGTATATGGAGAAATTTTTCTGCACAAAACCGTTTGGATCGTGGTTTGATTTAGTGGAAGACATTCGATGAGAGCCTGCATATTGCCCTCGCGGACTATAAGCCGTATGTAAGAGCTAAGTCAAAAAGAAGATGCATCAGCTAAGGACACCGTGCTCATTCAAGCAGTTTTCTGATGAAAACTACTTTCAACAGCACTTGAAATTTACTTTGAAAGTAAATTTCAGTCCATATATGATACATCTTCTTTTTGCTTATCTCTAACACACTGCTTAATGTCCGTGATGACAATATGCGGGCTCTCATCTAGTTTCTTCGACTAAATTCAAATGCGCAAGACCATTTGGTGCAAGTTGGAGTGAGTGGATTTCGGGTGGGTGTAAGTCGTAGCTGAGGGCATTCATTGGAGTTCTAGAAAGACTTAATAAATAAGAGAGATTATGTGTGGGGACAACATGAATTTCAATTCATGTTGTCAGTGATGCTTAGAGTAAGAATCATCAGATTCTTGCTCGGTTCATCACGGTACCACATATAATCTCTCTTATTTATTTTAGTCTTTCTTAACTACAATTACAGCCCTCGGATACAACTTACACGCACCCGAAATCCACGGACTCTAACTTAGTTATTGATAAACTTATCCTCTTCATTATTCCAGCTATACAGCTTTCTGATTTCTTCTCCAACCTTCTCTGAAGAATGCTCAGCAGCTAATTTTCTCATAGCCTTGAAGTGTACCTGACGACCTGCAGGTGACATATCAAGTAAGAATTCTTTTGCGAATGTTCCGTCCTGGATATCAGAAAGGATCTTCTTCATAGCTTTCTTTGTGTCTTCTGTAATGATTTTTGGTCCTGTGATGTAATCACCATATTCAGCTGTGTTAGAAATAGAATATCTCATTCCTTCGAAGCCTGACTGGTAAATTAAGTCTACGATTAACTTCATCTCATGGATACACTCGAAGTATGCGTTTCTTGGATCATAACCAGCTTCGCAGAGTGTCTCGAAACCTGTCTGCATCAGTGCACATACACCACCGCAAAGAACAGCCTGCTCACCAAAGAGGTCTGTCTCTGTCTCTGTTCTGAATGTTGTCTCAAGAACACCGGCTCTTGCTCCACCGATTGCTAATGAGTAAGCAAGTGCTATATCAAGAGCTTTTCCTGTTGCATCCTGCTCTACAGCTACAAGACAAGGAACTCCTTTTCCAGCCTGATACTCTGAACGTACTGTATGTCCAGGTCCTTTTGGTGCGATCATTGTAACATCAACATTTTTCGGTGCATTGATACAACCGTAATGAATATTGAAACCATGAGCGAACATTAACATATTGCCTTCTTCAAGATTTGGCTCGATATCATTCTTGTACATATCTGCCTGTAACTCATCATTGATCAGAATCATGATGATGTCAGCTCTCTTTGCTGCTTCTGCTGCAGTGAAGACTTCAAAGCCCTGCTTTTCAGCTTTTGCCCATGATTTACTTCCTTCGTATAAACCGATGATAACATTGCATCCAGACTCTTTTGCATTCAGAGCATGTGCATGTCCCTGACTTCCGTAGCCGATGACTGCGATTGTCTTTCCCTCTAACATAGATAAGTTACAATCTTCCTGATAATAAATTTTTGCTGCCATTTTAATTTCCTCCTAATCATTGCTGCCGGAACTTTGCCGGCATGAAAATAATTTTGTATAGTTAAAGGCTACGAGCCTCTAGCTTACGATATCTGTTGTTAGTCTAAATATGTAACATTGTTGATGCCACGTTCCAAAGCCGTAATTCCGGTTCTGGCAAGCTCTAAGATCTCATATCCTTCTAACAATTCGAGAAACGCTTCCAGTTTTGACTGATTACCGGTAAGTTCACACATCAGTGAATCCTGACCCACATCGACAATCTTCGCTCTGAAAATATCTGCTACCGAGATTACTTCTGCCCGATGTGCTGCATCGACACGAACCTTTACCATCATTAACTCACGAAATACTGATTCGTCTGCATTCAACAGCTTAATCTCAGCCACATCTTCCAGCTTACGAACCTGCTTCTCAATCTGAGATAAAATCAGATCATCGCCCGTTGATACGACTGTAATTCTTGTATACCTCGCATCTGCCGTCGTGCCCGCTGTAATACTGTCAATACTATAGCCTCGTCTGCTGAACAGTCCGGCAATCCGGCTCAACACTCCCGGGTTATTGTGTACCAGTAAAGAATAGACTTGTCTTCTTACATCGCTCATATCTTGCCTCACTTTCTCAAAAACAGAGTGCGTTCTGTTTTTATATAGTATCAATTTCTTTTCTCGTTGTCAAGTGTCTTTTATAACTATTCTTCAATTTGCTTGATTAAATTTAATCAAGTTCTGTGCTATTTTATTTCATTTTTCTGCGCTACAATCTGATCATGTAGATCGTTTAAATAGACCCAGCGATCCATTTTCGTTTCTAAATTTCCCTCTGCGATGGCTTTTTCTTCCATAAGCTCATTCAATTTTCCGTAATTGCTGGCGTTTTGTGCAATCTCCTCCTCCAAAGAGGAAATCTTTTCTTCCAAATTGGCAATCTCATCATCAATTTCCTCGAATTCCTGCTTTTCTTTATAGCTGAATTTCAAGGATCTCTCGGACTTCCAGGACTCTTCCTTCACTTCAACAGAAGAAGCCACAGCAGCATCCTCTGCGTTATCGGGTCTCGCAAGCAGATAATCCGAATACCCGCCTTCATACTGACGGATGTTTCCACCATCTTCGAATGCAAAAATCCGTCTTACAATGCGGTCGAGAAAATAACGGTCATGTGAGACCGTAATCACGATTCCATCAAAATGATCCAGATAATCTTCCAGAATCGTCAGTGTCTGAATGTCCAGATCATTTGTCGGCTCATCCAGAATCAACACGTTCGGTGCACTCATCAGCACACGGAGCAGATAGAGCCTGCGCTTCTCACCACCGGATAATTTTCCAATCAGTGAGTACTGCATTGACCCTTCAAATAAAAATCGTTCCAGCATCTGTGCCGCCGTAATCATCCCATCCGTTGTCTGAATATAATCACCAACCTCTTTGACATAATCAATGACACGGACCGTATCGTCCATATATTCATTTTCCTGTGAGAAATATCCAATGCGGATCGTTTCACCGATTTCAATGGTTCCACGGTCTGCCAGAAGTACACCCGTCATAATCTTGAGCAGCGTACTTTTGCCACATCCGTTTTCACCAATCATACCGATTCGATCGTTCTTCAGGAAAATATACGTAAAGTCTTCAATTAACTTCCGGCTGCCATACGCTTTACAGATTCCTTCTAATTCTATAGTCTTCTTTCCCATGCGGGAAGAAACGGAATTCATCGAGACAGAAACATCTGTTTCAGGTGCCTTCATCTCCTGCATTTGTTCGATTCGTTCGATATGTGCCTTCTGTTTAGTTGAACGTGCTCTTGCACCCCTGTGCAGCCATTCAAGTTCTGTGCGAAGCAGGCTCTGCCTTTTTCTCTCTGTTGCAATCGCCATATCCTGACGCTGCGCCTTCAGTTGCACAAATTCCGAGTAATTACCTGGATACGAATACATCTTTGCGCGGTCAATTTCATCAATCCGTGTTGCAACACGATCAAGGAAATATCGATCATGGGTTACCATCACGATTGCTCCCTTAAATGCAATCAGATATTCCTCCAGCCAGGATGAGATGGCATTATCCAAGTGGTTGGTAGGCTCATCCAGAATCAATATCTCTACAGGCGCCAAAAGAGCGTTGCCCAAAGCAACCCTCTTTCGCTGTCCGCCAGATAAATGTTCCACTTTCTCGTCATAACCCGGAAGCTCCAGCTTTTGTATCATCGCCTTCGCTTCACTCTCGATGGACCATTCATTCATCTCGGTAATATTGTCTTTTAAGACTGCCTGCAGAATTGTTGTGCCCGGCTCAAATTCTGGCGTCTGTGGAAGATAACGCAGGTGAACCTGATTTCCCTTTGTCACGCTTCCTTCATCCGTACTCTCAATACCGGCAATCAGCTTCAACAGTGTTGACTTTCCAGTTCCATTGATACCAACAATTCCAATCTTCTCATGCTCATTGATACTAAAATTCACCTGATCCAAAAGGACACGATCCGTAAAGGCCTTGGTAACATTTTCCATGGTTAATAGATTCATGAGCGGTATCCATCCGGATTCATAGACTGCCATCTCCAGGAATCTGCACACATATCTTCAATTCCATGTTCTGCCACCCAGCCAAGTTCCTTCTTAGCCTTGGCAGGATCGGAATAGCATGTGGCAATGTCTCCTGCACGTCTTGGTTTGATTTCATAAGGGAGTTCTTTCCCGCAAGCCTTCTCATAAGCATGGAGAATATCAAGTACGCTATAGCCAACACCTGTTCCAAGATTATAGACATTCACGCCCTTTGTCTCTCTCATCTTCTCGATTGCCTTTACATGTCCAACTGCAAGATCAACAACATGGATATAATCTCTGACACCGGTTCCGTCCGGAGTATCATAATCATCACCGAATACACCAAGACATTTTAATTTACCAACCGCTACCTGTGCGATATATGGAACCAGATTGTTTGGAATCCCCTTCGGGTCTTCTCCGATTCTTCCTGACTCATGAGCACCGATTGGATTAAAGTAACGAAGAAGCATGACATTCCACTCTGGATCTGCTTTTGCAATATCCGTCAGAATCTGCTCCAGCATTCCCTTGGTCTGACCGTATGGGTTCGTAATCTCACCCTTAGGACAGTTCTCTGTAATTGGAATCTCAGCCGGATTACCATACACCGTTGCAGACGAACTAAACACAATGTTCTTACATCCGTGTTTTCTCATCACATCGCAGAGAATCAATGTACCGGTAATATTATTATGATAATATTCCCATGGCTTCGCAACCGACTCTCCGACAGCCTTCATACCTGCAAAATTAATTACAGATTCAATCTGCTCTTTTGCAAATACTTCCTCTAAATCTTCGCGGTTTAAACAGTCACCTTTATAAAATGTAAGATCTTTTCCTGTCAGCTCTTTGACACGGTTCAATGATTCCTCACATGAGTTGGAAAGGTTATCAAATACTACAACCTCAAATCCTCTGTTTAACAATTCAATACAGGTATGACTTCCGATATAACCTGCTCCTCCTGCAACTAAAATAGCCATGATAAATCCTCCTTATTCGTCTGATTCGAATGTTTACTATTTTCACTTATTCAGTATACCATGCTTTACAAATTCATGAAATGCAATTTCTTTCCATATTTTATGCAAAATCACTTATTTTTTCAGCAATCTGCTATTACGGTCTATTCCCATAGATACTCCGGATACAGCCCCTGAGCCTTCAATGCTTTGATTGCCGCAACTACAACCGGTTTATCCTCTTTGTATGTAACGCCATACCATCTGTCTGTAGACTTGAGTACTTCTACGGTAGCCTTATCTTCTTTTAGGAGCTGATCCACTACACTTGGGAGGAAATATTCACATTTCATCGGATTTGTCTTCAGGTTCTCTTCGAGGAATTTCGGGAATCTTTCCTTTAACTCTGTCAGAATGCTCTCTGTGAAGCCGAACATATTCATCGACACGATTGCGTCCGGTGAAACGTCTTCCCATGTTGCTCCGTCATCCTCTGTAAATGCTGCTCCGCTCTCCGTCTTTTCAATACGTGTACGCTCTATGATATCCACAAGGAAACCATTTTCATCCGTCTCGCAGATGCCGCGAGCAACATGTCCATTCTCTGTCAGTGTATTCTTTAAAATATATCCAACCATTGTATATCGGTATTTGTCATCGTCCTCATGTGTTGCAAGATACTCATAGATTACCTGAAGTGCATGCTGTCCATAATAATCGTCTGCATTGATGACCGCAAATGGGCCATCCACAGTTCCAAGACAGCTTAAGATTGCATGTCCCGTTCCAAATGGTTTCACTCGTCCTTCCGGCAGTTCATATCCTTCCGGAAGGTTGTGCAGATCCTGAAATACATAAGACACTTCCATCTGCTCGCTCATGCGGTCACCAATACTTGCTTTGAAATCCGCTTCATTCTCTTTTTTTATAATAAATACTACTTTCTCAAATCCTGCTTTTTTCGCATCATAAATAGAGAAATCCATAATAATATGTCCCTGCTCATCCACTGGATCAATCTGCTTCAATCCACCATATCTGCTACCCATTCCTGCCGCCATAATTACTAATACTGGTTTGTTCATTTTTCTTACCTCCATTTTCCTCTCTTAATAATAACTCTATTTTTGTAACTCTGTCCACAATTTTTCCAAAGAATCTTCACCCTCGCGCAAATCATCCATCACAAACGCGTCCCTCTTAATGATTGCAACTGCTTCTTGTGCCCGTCCGCATTTTTGAAGTGCAACGGCATAATCAAACACAATTCTTGCCTGATGTGCCACGCTTTGTTCTAGCATCTGGTACATTTCAATTAATTCACGGTATCCTTTCAATTCTAGCAGGATTGCAAATGCGTTCCGAATATAAGAAAGCCTTGATAATTCCATACGGATTCCCTTGCAAATAGATGCAATTGCGGTAACGCGGTCCCCCTTCATCCCCTGACAGATTGCAATTGCATGAAACGCCCACGGATTCTCAGCCAGACGCAGCGACTGATTCAGCCAGTACAATGTGGCATCCGTATCTTCTCTCTGTAAATAAATGACGCCGAGCTGATAGCATGCATACCATCCACAGTTCTCCTGTTTCTCACAATATGTTTTTAATGACTGAAATAATACCTCTTCATTCGTAAAACTGTCTGGTTCCACAAGAATGTCCGGATTCGGAAATGTTCCTTCTTCCAGAAGCTCCACCCATATTTTCTGTTCTTCTCCAGTCGGTGCAAACTCTAAATGAGCACTCAGAACCGGTTTTTTCTGTTTGCTCAGGCAGAGATTTTTCAGGCTTGCAAAACCAGTCCCATAATAGAGGACCTCGCCTGGACTAAGTGCCATCGTCTTTGTCTGTTCCAAACGTTCCTGCAGATTACACGTCTCCTCTTTGGCACGGACCGCAGCCAGCGCAATTTCTTTCGCATGATCGTAATCTTCTGTTGCCGCACTTGCATCAATCTGAACCGGTCCATACTGTTCCAGCCATTCCCATGCATCATGTGCCGCCATCGGAATGCAGCCATACTGCGTCTTTCCAAGGCCGCCCTGTACCTCCACATACGGTCCTGCTTTTTCTGTCAGCCACTTCTGCCAGAAATTGCTATTCTCACCATGTCCCCAACAAAACAGCTTTCTGCTCTGCAGACGATCGGTAGAACGATGTAACAGACCGTACCCGTCTCGATTGATACTCATCAGATACTTCGGTGTTCCCTTCGGAATATCAAAAAAGAAATCTCTCTGAAGCGGGATGCCTTCGTATTTCGTGACATCCACTCCATCCACCATCGGAATATCCAGCTTTAGGATTTCTGATTCATTATTAGAATATGCCTGCTCTGCAGGGACAATAATTCGTCCACCTTCATATTCAGGAACTGCAGCGTTACTCCACCAGTACATCGGGATTTCCTGATCACTCGTATTCTCGATTCGCATCCTGCAGTTCAGTACATTTTCATCCTCTTCCAGCCAGAAGTCCATCTGATAGACAACCTGACGGATTCGTTCATACTCGTACATCCGAAGAACAGGCGTACCATTCATATCAAGCTTTGCTGTGTAGATTTGATCCATCGTAAACGGTGTATGGCCTATGATGCCGAGATTCCATTCCACACCGCCGCTAAACCAGGCATTTCTCGTCGCAAGATTACTGGGGCGGATGATATCGTTTGTATACAGTACATTTTCATTTTTTTCCTTATCAAACACTTCCCACAGCCTTCCACCATACTCCGGCAAAAAGACAGCTCTGAGCCGCTTATTTTCTAAGACAGCGGTCTTGACTTCTCCCATAACACTTTCGCGGTTATAACACTCATAGGACTGATACGGAAATGCAGACGCTACTTTTCCATAAGATGCATACACCTCTTCTTTTGCATCCAATCTGCACTCGAATCCCGGATTTTTTTGAATTTTCCCCAACAAATCCGGAACCGTACTTTTACTCCCTTTATCTCCAACAAGGATTTTCATTTTTTCAAATCTAAGTTCTGTCGGCATATCATTCCCTCCTACGTTCTTTCTATCTTGCTCTGTAGTTAGAACAAAATGAATTTTGTACTATTGCATATTTTTTTCACATCATATATCATATAGATTGTATGGTTTTAACAATTACTGTTCAAAAAGGAGTCATCTTTTATGAATTACGAAGGAATCAAACTAGCTAGTGATATTTTAATCGACGAAATTTTCAGCATCCACTATTTTGAATACATGAACAATTTCAACTTTGCAGGTGAATCTCATGACTTCTGGGAATTTATCTGTGTCGATAAGGGAGAAGTCAACATTCAGGCTGATTCAAAGGTCCTTACACTGAAAAAGGGTGATATTGCCTTTCATAAGCCGAATGAGTTCCACAATGTACGCACGAATGGTGTCAGTGCACCCAATCTCGTTGTTATTTCCTTTGGGACCCATTCTCCTGCCATGAAACAATTCGAAGGGCAGGTTTTTCAGATAAATGAAACTGAACGCAACCTGCTTGCCAATATCCTGACAGAAGCCAAACGTTGTATCGCATCACCGTTCAACAACCCTACAACGCAGAAAATAGAGCTTTCGGACAAGTCCTTCTTTGGTTCTCAGCAGATGGTTCAGCTCTATCTCGAAGAACTCCTGATTCACATGATTCGTTCTCACTTTTATTCAAGACCGGAACCACTTCCCGTCAAATCTATTAAGAAAAAAAGTGACACGGAACTCTATCAGCGAATTGAGACCTATCTCGAAGAACATATCCGTGAACATTTGACAATCAACCTCATCTGTCAGGACAACCTGATCAGCCGTTCACAGGTACAGAAGCTCTTCCGCGAAAAGCATAACTGTGGAATCATCGACTACTTCTCATCCCTGAAGATTGAGCTCGCAAAACAGATCATTCGAGAAAATCATCACAACTTTACACAGATTGCTGAATTTCTAGGATACAGCAGCATTCATTATTTCTCCCGTCAGTTTAAAAAAATTACTGGTATGACACCATCTGAATATGCGATTTCTATTAAAATATTCACGGAATAAGCGGTGATACCTATCGCATTCTCACTAGATAGTAAGTACGGAACTTTCGCATGTCGAAAGTTCCGCTTTTTTTAGCAATATTTTTTTACAATTTTTTCCATCGTGTCCCACTTCTCTTCCATATCCTGCACTAACTTAAATTGGGTACGACAGCGATCAAGATTATGCCCTTCTCTGTGAATCTTAAAGTAGTGATCCCCCTCCAGATAATCTGTCAGGAAACGCATCCCGCATTCAAATGTCATTATTTTTGCTCCCATCGGGAGTAACGCAACTTCAGATGGAATTAATTTACCTTCACACCCCTCTAAGAAACCTTCTACATAGCGCTCATACAATTCCATATCACACTGTACCTTCGAAAGATCCTGTTCATCCTCCACCGCAGTACTTGCACCAAATCGAATGGAATCTCCAAAATCATTCACTGCAAATCCCGGCATAACAGTGTCAAGATCAATGACACAGATTGCTTTCTTTGTTACATCGTCAAACATGATATTATTCAGTTTCGTGTCGTTGTGCGTAACGCGAAGTGGAAGTCTTCCTTCCTCATGTGCCGTAAACAGTGCTTTTGTCTCCTCGGCACGGTCGCGCACGAACTGAATCTCCTTTTGAACATCCGCCGCTCTTCCACATATATCCGCTTCCACCGCTTTCTCAAACGTATGATAACGTGCTTCTGTATCATGAAACCCTACAATTGTCTCATAGAGCGATTCTGCTGGATAATCAGAAAGCAGCATCTGAAAATGACCAAATGCCAAAGCGCTTTCATAAAAGTCCTGTGGAGTATCAACCTGTTCAAAACAAATTGTGTTTTCAATAAAAAAGTATGCTCTCCAATAACTGCCAAATGAATCTTTATAAAATGGTTTTCCATCTTTTGCACGAATGATATTCAATGTCTCACGATTTGGATTTCCGCCATTCTCGATGATTTTCTTCTTGAGATAAGAAGTAATGCCCTGAATATTAGCCATAACCTCTTCCGGGTTCTTGAAGATCTCATCATTCATGCGTTGCAGGATTACTCTGTGATTTTCCATATCCGGATGTGAAAATACCAATAAAAAGGTATCATTGATATGTCCATTTCCATACGGCTCCTCGCTCACTAATCTGCCTGTAAATTGAAAATTTTCAATTGCTTCATCCTTATTTGAACAAGCTATTTCTCTTTCCATTATGTCAATCCTTTCTTATCCTCTCAATGATTCTTGATTAGCCCTTGATTCCGCCAGTTACACCGCCGATAATCTTCTCTGACAGGAATATGTATAATATAAATGTTGGCAGGAATACGATAACAACTGCCGCAAACATGCCGGCCCAGTCTCCTGTGTATTTCATTGAGTTGATCATTCCATAAAGTCCAACCGCTACTGGTTTTAATTTGTCTGAATTAGCAAAAATCAATGATAAGAAATACTCGTTCCATATATTGATAAAATTAAAAATCGTAACTGTAACCAGTCCTGATTGAGCCATTGGGAACATGATCTTCCAGAAGGTCTTCATCGGCGGACACCCATCAATTGCCGCGGCTTCTTCGTACGTTCTCGAAATATTAGCAAAGAACGTTAGCAGGAAGATGGTCGTGTAAGGAATGTTAATGCCGACATATAGGAAAATCAGCAGCACCTTATTTGCAAATATATTATTCAAAACACCAAGCGCTGAGATCAGTGAGAATAATGGTAATACAATCATGATAACAGGTACGCCCATTGACGATACAAAGCTTGTCTGAATAATCTTATTCCCTAAGAATGTAAATCTGGATAATACATATGCTGCAGGTGCACAGATGAGCAGCAGTAATACGCATGAAATCAATGAATATTCCAGCGAATTCAAGAAGAACGTAGACACATTTCCACCGCTCCATGCCTTCACATAGTTTTCAAAATGAAAACCGGAAAGGAACTTTAGTGCATTTCCCTGATAAATTTCTTTTGTGGTTGAAAAGCTCGCTCCGATTACCCATCCAAGAAGAACCACCGTAAATATGACCCACAGAATCAGAATCAGATATCCCGGAATAAGCTTCGCTTCCTTGTGCCAGTTAATCGGCTCCATTTTTTTCTTTCTTTTTACTTTAGCCATCACTTATCCTCCTTTCTAGAATTCTAACTCGTCATCTTTGATAAACTTGTTACAGAGTGTAAAGATAATTACGACGCATACACTGAGGATTACTCCTACCGCAGCGCCCACACCTGCATCATGCTCCGTTACTGAGTTACCTGCTCCGAATACCTTCGTGTACATGTAAACCATTGGTGTGATCGTCTTCGTATCTGCCGTAACAGTCGAAAACAATTGTGACCAAAGGAAGAATGCAACGGAACTTACGCTCCACATTGTGATATTTGTCTTAAAGACACCCTTTAATAATGGAAGTGTCATATAACGGAACTGTGCCGGTTTATTTGCACCGTCAATCGTAGCCGCCTCAAATAATTCAGGACTGATACGCTCAATTCCGCTGAGCCAGATCAGCATATGATAGCCAATCATACCGAAGCAGTATGCGATGAGCAGCGCTCCGAATTTGTGTTCATTATCAAGCCATTGCGTCTTAGACAACGACTCTAATCCCAGTTTAGTGAAGAACGTCTTCAACAAACCAAATTTCGGGCTGTATACATATTGCAGCCACATGGTCGCTAACGCTACCGCACTCACGATATTTGGAAGATAGATGATTGCGCGGAAGAATTTCTTGCCTCTGACTCCACTTGTTAAGATGACAGCTAATAAAAGTGAGATGCTAAGAACAATGATTCCACCAAACAGCCAGATCTTTGCAAGGTTCGTCATCGATGTCACAAACAAACCGGTACTAAATAGCTTTGTATAATTTCCGATTCCATTAAACTGCCACATATCCATAGAATCCGTTACACCTGTGATCTTAAAAAAGCTCATCAGAAGTGTTCGCATAATCGGATATAAGAAGATCAGGCAAAATAAAATCACTGCCGGCAGTAAAAAGAGAATAATCATTCCTTTATTCTTTTTCAAGTTAATTGCCTCCTTTAAATAAAAATATTACTAAAAAGATACGTTTTCTCTTTATTTTTTCTAAAAAACAAGGTGGTACGTTTGTCACGATACCACCTGTTCCTGTTGTTATCATTTTCGTCTGTCTTAGCTGCTTATTTATTTGCTTGCATCTGTCATAGCTTTTACAAATCCATCTGCATCTAATGTTCCAGCCATTAATTTGATGAAGTTCTCTTTGATGATAGGAGTCATATCATCATTGCTTTCAATACCAACTGCCCAAGTGTAACGAGTCGTACAACTCTCCATAACCGGTTTTGCACATTCAACTAATTTTGGCCATTCTGTGTTAGTTGTGTCTGCAGGGATACCGTTTGATTCGTCAGCAAGCTTCTGATCGAACTCACCCTGTGTAATCTTGCAGATTAAGTCAAATGCTTCCTGTCCAAGTTTTGAATCTTTGTTAACCGCTAATACCTGTGCACCATAGTTTGCTGCTTCTGTTCCTGTAGCTGTATCTGTAGCGCCCTTTGTAACTGCTGGATAGCTGAAGCATCCCCAGTTGAAATCCTCGCCTGCTGTATCAACAACTTCGTTTGGAAGCCATGATCCATTCAGGTACATTGCAACTTCGCCAAGTGCTAATTCAGAGTTCTGACCTGCTGGCCATACATTAGATCCAACATTCTCTGAGAAATAGCCTTTGTCAGCTAATTCCTGATAATCCTGAGCCATCTGAAGAACAACCGGATCATCCCACTTACCATCAGCTACAATTTCTTTTACCTTATCTTCTCCTGCGAGACGTCCAAGGTGATAGCCGATCATACAATCTGCATATGCATCATCACATGTGATAGGTGTGATTCCTGCATCTTTTAACTGCTGGCATACGCTAAGGAATTCGTCCCATGTTGTTGGAACATCTTTGATTCCAGCCTGATCAAATAAATCTTTGTTATAGAAGAATGCAAATACGTTTGGCTGATAAGGAATTGATTTTAATGTTCCGCCGCCAGAATCTCTACAAGCAGAAATCAGTCCTGCGTTTGCAGTAGCTTCATAATCAGCAGCCTTTGCATAATCTTCAAGATCTGCTAAGTAAGTTCCCCATGATCCATTGACACGATCGATATCTTCGTCAAATAAATCAATATGTGTTCCTGCATCCAGTGCTGCCTGAAGTCCTTCTCGCTGTCCTGTACGTCCTTTGAACTGTACATCAACTTTCACACCTGACTCCTCAGAATAAGCATCCACTGCTTCCTGAATTGCCTTCCCCTGTGGTTCTGTAGCCTCCCACATTGACCAGTAAACCAAAGTATCATCGGATACCTTTGCATCCCCCGAAGCTGCTGTCGAACCACTTCCACCTGTGCTTCCGCCGCATCCTGCAAGCATGGTACCAACCATTGCTGCACACAATAATGCACTTATGACCTTCTTTTTCATAATTCTCCTCCTTTTGTGTGTAATCTTTCGCATAACGGGATGTTATACAAAAATTGTTACACATCTTGTTGATAGTTCTAGTATAACATTTCAGAATAAAAATGCTTTATCAAATTTACTTTGTAATTTGCACAATTGGATGATTTTCTCGCGCATTTTTTATGCATTATATCCATTCTTATATTCCAAAATTGTTATTGTTTTGTCATATCTCACATATTCCGCCACAGAATCTCACATGGTTTTAGCACAATCTGCTCTTCTGCACCATTTCCGTCATAGAACCTTGTGGTCTGTTCCTGATCAGAATTATTTAATATCGCATATCGTTTCTGTTCCGGATATACATTGACCTCACAGTATAAATTATCTGCCTGCCAGACATTCCACTGTTCTTTCTTACCTGCCGCGTAGTATAGGCTTCTCATAAGGAGTCTTGTATTTTCAAAGCTATACGGCATTCCCGCAATATAGACTCCGCGGCCTTGTCCATACTTGTGACTGGCAATGTGTACCTCATTGTTGGAATACTCAATAATCTCTGTATCCGCATCTAACGCATAGACATTTTTCATACTCTCACCAAAATCCATTTCCCTGCTCTGATCTTCCATAAGGAAATGATTCCTGCATTCTGTATGGAAATATTTGTCCGTCGATAACGTAAAGCCTAATTCTTTATCCACACCCATTACTTCTGCAAGCTGAAAAAATCTTCCTCCCTTTTCATATGCAGACGGCTCGCCAATTCCAACAAATCCGCCTCCATTATAAATCCATTTCCGGATCTTTGAAACAATCGCTTCTTCACCCCATCTGGCGCCGCCCGAAAATGCGGTTCCTGCATCCCCGACATTTATGATGACATCCAGATTTTCTAACGTTCCCGGCTCCATAATATCCTCGAAATTAATGAAAGAAACATCCACAGGCGCGCCACTGAGACATTCCATCACACCAAGATAAGAATACATCTGCTTGTACCAAAGTGCATGTGCAACCATAAATGTCTGCCATGAGCGAAGTTTTCCCCAACAGTTTAAGACACCAACCTTTAAACTGCAATATGGCTTCGTTCCGCCAATGTAATCATATAATTCACGAAATTCATCCGCCATATCCGCAATATAATCTGTGAACTTCGGGAATTGATACGCCAGACTTAAATATCCGCCATATCCAATTCGGTCAATTGGTTTTCTCATAATTGCCCTGCGGGAGCGCAGCCAGTTTGCCCTCGCTTCTACACTCGGATCATTGCCCTCGTAAAAAGCAGTCGGGAAGAAATAAGGAAGAAATCTCGCTTCTGTGTATTTCACATGCGGAATATCCGCGATCAGCCGCAGTGTCATTCCACATCCAACACTTCCGCCAACACTTCCCACAACTGCATCCAGTCCGATCTGTTCAAAATATTTTCCGTAAGGTTCTGTTCCGATCCAGTTATCTCCAAGGAACATCATTGCTTCTTTTCCCGCTTCATGAACAAGCTTCACAAGTGCTGCAGCCTTTTTTGCCACAAATCGCTGAATAAAGTCAATGTAATCCAGATACTGTCTCGTCGGTACACGGAAAGTAGAATTGTAATATCCGTGGTCAACGATGTCTTCCGGTCGAAGTGCATATTTATATTCTGCTTCGAATTCTTCCAGTGCTTTCACCGAAACCGTAGCACCATAGCCAAACCAGTCCACAAATTTCTCCTTCGCATCCTGATCAAACACCAATGTGAAATGATAGAAAAATGTCGTAAAGCGTACAACATCCACTTCCGGATTATCAATCAGCCACTTCTTTAAATATTCTTCCGAAAACAGCGCAGAGGCATCCTGTCTGACATCAAACGGAATATCATGCGGGACATCGCCCCAGTCATTTGTGATGTGATTATACATCTGCGTCGGATCCCAGATTGCAAATACTAAAAATGAAACCGTATATTCGTGAAATGGTTCTGCGCTCTTAACGACAAGTGTATTGCAGTTCTCATCAATCTCCCACTCATCAACTGGCACAACTGCTTCCGTAGTACGGTCAATGACTTCCCACCATTTCTTTACGTCATGCACATAATCCGGCGTTACCTGCTCCGCATAATACCCATCCATAAAATCAATTGTAAGTGTCTCACCCGTTGCCAGATGATGCTTTGACATTAGATAGAGCTGCTGACACTCTTCCATGTGCTGCTTCGCAAATTCATTGTGCCCACGAGAGACAAAATATGTCTCATAAATCTTCGCCGGCAATGCCTTGGTCTGCCGATCCAGTTTTGTTCCGTCACTGTCTCGCAGCGCATCCGCCCCCAGCTTGTCCAGCATCTCCTGTGTCTCTTTTAGGAAATTTGATTCACTTGGAAGCGTTACCCTTCCCTTCGTCTTTGCCATATTCTCATCCTCCTAAGATACGTTTTCATTTTCATCATCGTATCATTCTTATATTTTTGAACATACATTCATACTTCTAGTCTAACATTTTGAGGATGAGAAGCAAACATACAATCGTCACTTAAATTTGCACGATTGTTGCATCAGGCTCGCTTTTTTTGGAATAATTTTGAAAATATAAGAATGCTGAGAAATGCAACTGCAACTCCAATCAGATTCGCCACCACACGGATTCCAACTGCTTTATCCGCCGGGAATATCAAAACTGCAGTAATCAGTGCACTGAACGAATTGTAAATCGTTTTGATAAAATAGGAAGTAATGAACATAGACAAAAATCCGGCTAAGAGTACAATCATCACCTGATACTGCGTCGGCACGAATGTTTCAAACAGCGTAAATACAACGACACTTCCTATAATCGTAGCGGGTACTCTCCGTATCATCCGGTTTTTGTATTCCGCCTCCAACGGCGTACTTAGAGAAAGAACCGTCAGCGCAATCCACATGGTCTTCGGAAAATGTACCAGGTCACCGACCAGCATGACAATACATAAGGTACTCACCAGACGTATGTACCACTGTGTCCTTGTCGATTCCAGACGGTTCTCCAAAAACAGGTCCTTGATGGTTCGTTTCTGCGTGGTCTTTTTATGTGCTGCATAATATAGAAGAGCTACCACTACGCCGCCAACCAGCAGGCTGATCCAACGTTTTTGAAATGCGATTCCGGTAACATCATACCCCTGCAGCATGATATATCCCATCGTAAATGGAAGATTTCCACTCTGGGAAAGATCATGTCCCGAAAATATCATGATTGCCGACAATGATACCACATTCACAATGAAACCAAGCACAGGATGAATCAGTGAAAGTTTCGGTGCAAATGCGAGTATCGCAAACAATACCACAATACAGATGGATGCCTGCCCCGCGCGGTACCCCAAATCAGCACCCAGCAAAATGAGTATCCCCATCAGCAGTACTACTCCAACAATACTGTTTTCCGTTCCACACAGCCAGTTATAGCCATTTATAAATAGTACACAAAATAAAAATACCGGTAATTTCTTGATTACTTCTGTTCCTATCTGTTTTATCTTTTTTGAATCCATATTCTGCCCCTTTAATCTTCTTGATATTGCATCTGATTTTTAAGATGCAATGAACAATTATAGTGGCTAATGGCAAAATGTGCAATACAGTATTTTATTAAATTTTTCCAAACTTATGGACTCCTTATCGTGTTGACTGCACGTAAGGTAACAGTTCGAGACTTTCTTGATTTTTATAACAGTCTTTCTTTCTCTACAAGTTCCTGATAGATTGCATCCTCGCTATACTCTGGTGCATGGTCCTTTACTACATCTACAATACGGTGAATATATAATTCATCTTCTTCCAATGCATTCGCAATTGCGGCACAATCCTGTCCTTTTTGAACTTTTTTTATAACCTGTTTCATCAGTTTTCGAACCTCTCCTTCAATCTTCGCATCCTCACGCATACCTTCTAAAGCTTCACACACATTAATCGCCTCACTTTCATTTTCATTCATTGCTATATATTTTACAATTTCTTTGGCGTTTGTCAACGCTATTTAAGTCCCTATATTGCAATTTTTCTTTGACTCATTTTTATTTGTACATCAAGCAAACTTCTATACTGTCACTTGAACTGAACGACAAGTTGCTTTCCCAATCCTTCTGCTATTTTTCGTAATGTATCGATTCTTGGGCTGCTACTTCCACTTTCAATCCGACTGATATTACTCTGTCGGATTCCGGTACGCTCCGCCAGCTCTTTTTGTGTCATTCCAGCTTCATTTCTTGTACGGATAATTAACTTTACTAATTCCTTTTCAATCGTTAGTTTCTCATACTCCTTTGCAAATTCAGGATTCTTCAATCTGATTTCTAAATCTTCCCTAAAACTTGTCATGTCCATATCTCCTTTCATAATCCTGTTTATATGACATTGCCTTTTTCTTTTCTCTGTTTGAAAGTTTTCCTGCCTTTTTTATAAATCCATTTGTCAAAATAATATTATTTCCACTATAGAAAAAGAAAAAAATCCGAGAAATGTCCGAAGCAAATTTGATTCTCAGTTCAAACAATCCACTTCCTATAGGTTTCGAATAAGGCTCTCTTAATTGAACACCAAATTCCTCTAAAATTTCAATTGTTGCCATTGCTTTGCTCTGCATTTTAAGTGGCAATTGATCTAAAAAATCTTTTACCGGCTCTGATCCATTTTCCTTCTTATAGTATTTTACCTGATACATCTTATTCCTTTCTCCATAATATTCCCAATTTGATATATTGTCAATAATCAAATTGCTGTTGTTCTCGTTATTCAGTTACAAAAATTTGAAATATCTGGCAGATAACGCCGTGATTTTTCAGATAGGTGAGCATTTCATACTTACCAGAAATTCTATGGAAACGAAAGTTTCCTGAGTAGAATTTCCGAATTTACAATAACATTATTTAGGGGCGATTGTCAACCGGTAACTGAATTGTGAATTGATTCTTTCCCTCTGCATAACAGTAAGTAAGTTCCCCATCCAGTCTTCTTACAATTTTCCTTGCAATTGCAAGTCCGAGTCCGGTTCCTCCTTTTGAGGTTCTAGCTTCGTCCCCGCGTACAAATGGATCAAATAGAACAGGAATCATCTCCTCTGCTATGGCTTGACCGTCATCTAAAACTATGATCTTAGCTTCCCCCGCTTTCTCGCTTACCGTGATCCAGGCTCCCTGTCCATCCTGATTGTATTTCACAATATTTTCCAGAAGATTTTCAATCACTCTCGCAAACTCTTTTCTATCAACCTCTGCCCAGATGGCTGGTCTTTCTTTCGTACTCATTTGGAATCGTTCGCAAACTAAGAGCAATGGCGATTGCCCCACCCAGCACGGAAATAATATTCATAACCAAAGGCATCATGATTCTAAACTCTGTCACTGCCACCCCATCAATAGAAAGCGTTGCAGCTCCACTCATACACATCATGACAATCATTACCCCAATTGCTATGATTACATAAATATCTTTTCTTCTTATCCGTTCACGCAATGCATTTTTCATTATTCCCATCTTTCAATCCCTCCGATTTGATCCAGAAATATTTCTTCCAGTCCTTTGGTCTCTTTTTCCTTTTCCCACTGATAAATCAAATCCCCCTTCTTCATAATAATTCCCCGATCACAGACATGCTCAATATCATTCAATATATGAGAATTGATTATAATTGTCTTTCCTTCCTCCTTCAATTTCTTGATTATATGAATCATCTCCACACGCCCCAACGCGTCAAGCCCGGCCGTTGGCTCATCCAGAATCAATAGCTGCGGATCTCCCAGAAGTGCCTGAGCAAGTGCCAGCCTCTGGAGCATTCCTTTGGAGTAATTCTTCACCTTTGTTTTACCATCTTCCAATCCTGCCTGTTTCATTAGAATCGGAATCTGCTGTTTCAATTCTGATTTTGAAATCTTTTGAAGACCTCCATAGAATTCCAACACCTCTCTTCCATTCAAAAACGAATGAAAATAAGGCGTCTCTGGAGAATAGCCAATTCGAATCCCTTCTGTGAGTTCCACCTTCCCCTCATCCTTTGGAATCAGCCCCAAATCATCTTGATGGTGGTTGTCTTTCCTGCTCCATTACTGCCAAGTAACGCAAACGCCTCCCCCTGAAGAACAGAAAAACTCAATTGATTGACTACACATTGCTTTTGATATATTTTTTTTAGATTACTGCATGATAGAATATTCATATAACCTCACTCCCTCGCTTTTTCTAAGATATGTTTATGATATAACTTTATTATGACAGCACAAAAAAGGCAGCCATCCTGCTCCGCGAAGAGTCTTGGACGACTGCCTTTATCATAACATCTTATTTTCCGAGTCAGATCGAATACACCTGATCGTTTTATTTCATATTATCTTAGAACTTACCTTCGTCGGCTGCCTGCTGTACGGAAACAGCTACTGCAACAGTCATACCAACCATTGGGTTGTTACCAGCACCAATAAGTCCCATCATCTCTACGTGAGCAGGAACTGATGAAGAACCAGCGAACTGAGCATCTGAGTGCATACGTCCCATTGTATCTGTCATACCATAAGAAGCAGGACCTGCAGCCATGTTGTCTGGGTGAAGTGTACGTCCTGTACCACCACCGGATGCTACTGAGAAGTATTTCTTACCCTGTTCGATACATTCTTTTTTGTATGTACCTGCAACTGGATGCTGGAATCTTGTAGGGTTTGTTGAGTTACCTGTGATAGATACATCAACGCCTTCTTTGTGCATGATAGCAACACCTTCTGTTACATCGTTCGCGCCGTAGCAGTTAACCTTTGCACGAAGTCCTTCTGAGTAAGGTTTTCTGAATACTTCTTTTACTTCTCCTGTGAAGTAATCCATCTCTGTCTCTACATATGTAAATCCATTGATACGAGCGATTACCTGTGCTGCATCTTTTCCAAGACCGTTTAGGATAACACGAAGTGGTTCTTTACGAACTTTGTTTGCTTTCTCTGCGATACCGATTGCTCCCTCAGCAGCTGCGAATGACTCGTGACCAGCTAAGAATGCAAAACATTTTGTCTCGTCTTCAAGAAGCATCTTTCCAAGATTACCATGTCCAAGACCTACTTTACGCTGATCTGCTACAGAACCTGGGATACAGAAAGACTGAAGTCCTTCTCCGATTGCTGCTGCTGCGTCTGCTGCGCGGCGGCAGTCTTTTTTGATTGCGATTGCTGCGCCTACTGTGTAAGCCCATTTTGCATTTTCAAAACAGATTGGCTGAAGTGACTCGATCTGGTGATATACATCAAGACCTGCGTCCTTTGTGATTTTCTCAGCTTCTTCGATGGAAGAAATGCCATAGCTATTTAATACTTCGTTAATCTGTTTAATACGTCTTTCATATGATTCAAATAAAGCCATTGTCTAATTCCTCCTTCTATTATTCTTTACGTGGGTCAACAATCTTAGCTGCATCTGCAACACGACCATACTGACCTTTAGCTTTTTCAAGTGCGTCTTCTGCTTTGTCTCCTGCTTTCATGAAGTCCATGAATTTACCGAAGTTGATGAACTGATATCCAATGATCATGTCTTCGTCATCTAAAGCGATTCCTGTAACATAACCCTCTGCCATCTCAAGGTAACGAGGTCCTTTTGCAAGAGTTCCGTACATGGTACCAACCTGTGAACGAAGTCCTTTTCCAAGGTCTTCCAGTCCGGCTCCAACAACAAGTCCGCCCTCAGAGAATGCACTCTGTGTACGTCCGTATACGATCTGTAAAAATAACTCTCTCATAGCTGTATTGATAGCATCACAAACTAAGTCTGTGTTAAGTGCCTCTAATAAAGTAAGTCCAGGTAAAATTTCTGAACACATAGCTGCTGAATGTGTCATTCCTGAACATCCGATTGTCTCAATAAGTGCCTCCTGAATGATACCTTCTTTTACGTTAAGTGTCAGCTTACAGGCTCCCTGCTGAGGTGCGCACCAGCCGATACCATGTGTAAATCCATTGATATCTTTGATTTCTTTTGATTTTACCCATTTTCCTTCTTCAGGAATTGGAGCAGCGCCATGTTTCACGCCCTGTGCCACTGGACACATCATTTCTACTTCTTGTGAATAAATCATGTTAAAACTCCTTTCGTGTGTATGATTTTCTCTCTTATGATGCTTGATAATCTTTTCACATCATGCAGGTTCATTTTCTCACAATTTAGCCTTTTCGTCAACAAAAAAGAAACCCACCTGCATGAGTTTCTCTTCTTTATCCATATGCTTTGCAAATGCTGTTCCATTATTGTGCAATATTCCAAAAATCACTGTCATTCTGATAGCTCTTCATGTCCTCAAATGCATAAGGAGCCGTAAACCATCCGACACTTGAGCCCTCGTCCACAAAATAATGGAAGGTCACATAAAGCTGAATGCCATCCTCTGTCCGATAAAATCCCATAAATGAGTCATCCCGTTCTTTTTCCCCAGAGATCATAGATGTATATTCCTCTGTATCAATACCATAGATTACTTCATTATACTGGTATTTGTCATCCAGTCTCTGTTGAAAGTCTTTTGCCATATCTGAATCTGCATTCACAATCTGATTCAGTTCATAAGACTTCCCCGTTGTCAGATCAATATTACTTGCGCGCATGTCAATATAGTGCGTGTCATAATCTCCGGCACAGTAATTATCTTCAAAGACAACGCTGATAAAATCATTGCTCAGATACGTCACCTGATACGTCACTTCACTGATAATATAAATGTATCCATCTGCTCCGGCCTTAACATTACTCTGACCTGCCACATTCAGATAATAATTGTCCGCTGACACCATTGCCTGATCCTTCAGCATTTCATTGATGGCATCTGTCTGTGCCTCATCTGTTCCGGAAATAACCGGATACTGCACATCAAGCAGAACCATTCCATTGTCACCCAGTTTCTTCTGAAGCTGATAGCTTTCCATCTGATATGTAACTGTTGTTCCCTCCGCTTCATACGTCGGAATCTCTGACAGTGCTTCCGTAGAAGGATCCACCCCTTGCAAATCTTCTTCAGACAGATCCGATCCATAGACATCGGAATCATCGTTTCCATATTCATCATAATACCCATAATCATAGCCATCGTCCAGCGAATAATCGGAGATAATCGCTGTCGCCGCCTTTTTCACAAGTACTCCGACAGATACACAATTTCCAATCAGCGTCAGACATGCACCGATTATTGTTAATACAACAACCGGTGTACTGTACATTTTCTTTTGCATACTCATCAACCTCTTTTACATACCACCCTGTGTCAAAACCTGCTTGTTCTTTACGACATAATCAATCAGTGAAACTACCGTAAGAATCGTTGCAATCCAGATCAGCAGCACCTCGACAATGATAAATACACCGCCAAGATTCACAATCAGTGCAATAATCATCAGCATCTGAAATACCGTCTTGAATTTACCCCAATAGCTTGCTGCGATAACAATTCCATTGTCAGAAGCTACCAGACGGAATCCGCTGATAATAAATTCACGGCTGATGATGATAATCACAACCCATGACGCAAGACGTCCCATTTCGACCAGACAGATCATCGCTGCAGAAACAAGAAGCTTATCAGCAAGCGGATCCATAAATTTCCCGAAATTCGTAACGAGATTATACTTTCTGGCGATCTTGCCATCGAGCATGTCTGTCAGACTGGCAACAATAAAAAGTCCGACTGCAATCCATTTGTTCGCAGCTCCACCGATATCTGTCAGCATAAATACAACAAAAAACGGAATCATAAGTACACGAAGTACGGTTAGTTTATTAGGTAAATTCATGATTCAAGCCCTCCTATCAAATCATAATCCATAGCACCGGTCACTTTCACCTTTGCGAAATCTCCCGACATCAGTTCCTCATCTGTATTAATAAAAATCAAACCATCCACATTCGGTGCGTCACGGTAAGTTCTGCCGACATACGCATTCTCGTCAGCAACCTTTCCTTCCACCATAACAAGCAGCTCTCTTCCAATCATCTCTTCCGCCTTGTCAAATGCAATCTCCTGCTGCAGTTCCATTAGCTCTGCCTGACGGTCTTCCTTCACATCTTCGTCGATTTGATTCTCCATCACAGCAGCCGGTGTATCTTCTTCCGGCGAATAAGTAAATACTCCCAGGCGGTCAAATTCCATCTCATCTACAAATTCCATCAGTTCTTCATGATCATCCTGCGTCTCTCCTGGAAATCCGGTAATCAGCGTTGTGCGAAGCGATATATCCGGTATCGCTTCTCTGAGCTTTGCAATGATGTCAGTCAATTCCTGTTTTGAGGTACGTCTTCCCATGCGTTTTAGAATCGAATCACTCGCATGCTGAATTGGCAGATCCAGATAATTACAGATCTTGTCCTCTTCCTTTATCACCTGAATCAATTCATCCGTAATCTCCTCCGGATAGCAATACAGAACCCGAATCCAGCGAAGTCCCTGAATCTTACATAATTCACGAAGTAACTTCGGAAGTGTCTTCTTTCCATACAGATCCTGCCCGTAAAGAGTTGTCTCCTGTGCAACCAGGATCAGTTCCCTTACCCCCTGGCTGGCAAGCTCCGCGGCCTCTGCAAGCAGACGCTCCATCGGAACACTGCGGAAATCTCCACGGATTTTAGGAATGATACAATAAGAGCAGTGCTTATCACACCCCTCCGCAATCTTCAGATACGCAAAATGTCCTCCGGTTGTCACCTGCCTGTGTGTCTCAACAACTGGCAGTGCATCAAGATCTTCCATCTCAAGGAAATGCTTTCCTTCCAGTGCCTCATCGATTGCATCTAAAATCCGGTCATAAGATGTAGTTCCAAGAACTGCATCGACTTCAGGAATCTCATCTATGATTTCCTGCTGGTAGCGCTGAGCAAGGCAACCCGTGACAATAAGGGCCTTTAGCTTACCACTCTTCTTATATTCTGCCATATCCAGAATATTCTGGATACTCTCTTCCTTTGCATCGTGGATAAAGCAGCAGGTATTGACAACAATCACATCTGCCTCATTCTCATCATCCACCATCTGATATCCTCTGGAAGCCAGCAGACCAAGCATAACCTCTGTATCCACCAGATTCTTATCACAGCCAAGGGAAATAAATAAAATATTCATATCATCTCTCCGTTTAATTCTCATTGTACTTCATAATAGTATAAATGACAGACACCTAAGTATCTGCCACTAAGTTTTATAAGATCTCGTCTGAATCCTCTCCGACAATCTTAATTTTTCCTTCGTTCAGCTCTTCAATTGCGATGGATAATGGCTTCTCGCCTTCCTCTGCATCAACAAGCGGCATCTCGCCATCGATGATCTGTCTTGCTCTCTTTGATGTTGCAAGCACGATAGAATAACGACTGTTAACAATATTGCTTTCGCCCTCTTCTACGTCTGCATTTACGACTTTCATCAAGTCACTATAAGATGGATGTAACATATTATAATTCTCCTTTCAAATTGCCTCTTAACTCTTCTTTAATCTGATTCATAAATTCTGTATTACGGGAACATCTGCAATGCTCACTCTGGATAATGCGGTGAACCTCATCTCTGCATTCTTCAATATCATCATTCACAATCAGATAATCGTATGCATCCATACCGTCCGCTTCTTCCGCAGCGCGCAGCATCCGTGACTTAATCACGTCAGGTGTCTCCGTTCCTCTTCCGACAAGTCTTCTCTCAAGAGTTCCGGCATCCGGTGGTGTCACGAACAACAGCAGTGTCTCCGGATATTTATTCTTTACTTTGAGCGCGCCCTGAATCTCAATCTCGAGAATCACGTCTTTTCCAGCATTAAGCTGTGACTCGACATAATTGCGCGGTGTACCATAGTAATTATTTACGTATCTAGCATACTCTATTAATTCATCTTTCGCAATCATTTTTTCAAATTCTTCGACAGACTTGTAGAAATAGTGAACGCCTTCCACCTCTCCTTCACGCGGTTTACGTGTTGTTGCAGAGATGGATAACGCATAATTATTATACTTTTCTAATAACACTTTCATCAGGGTTCCCTTACCGGAACCTGAGAATCCGGAAACTACAATCAGAATTCCTTTATTGTCCATAATCACTGCTCCTATTCTATGTTCTGAATCTGTTCACGAACCTTCTCGATCTCAGTCTTCAAGTCAATCGCATAATTTGAAACTTCTAAATCATTCGCCTTAGAGAGGATTGTATTTGCCTCACGATTCATCTCCTGCGCAATAAAGTCAAGCTTACGTCCAATGCCTTCCTTTTCTTCTAATGTATCTTTCATGTGGCTGATATGACTCTTAAGTCTGACGACCTCTTCATCTGTACAGATCTTATCTGCAAATATAATCACTTCAGAAGCAATTCTGCTCTCTTCCATCTGTGTATCAGACAACAGCTCTTTCATCTTGTTCTCCAGCTTCTCACGGTACACTGCAACTATCTGTGGAGAACGACTCTCTATAGAAGCGACAACCTCGGACATTCCATCCAGCTTCCCGATGATATCTGCCTTCAGATTCTCACCCTCCGCAGTTCTTGTCTCCACGAACTGTAAAAACGCACCTTCCAGAGCTTCCTTTAATCCATGCCAGAGTTCCTCTTCATCCTCTGCCTGTTCTTCCATTGTAATAACTTCCGGGCATCTCGATAATGTTGAAACACGAATGTCATTGTCCAGCGAAAAGTTCTCTTCCATCCGTTTGAAATAACTCATATACTCTGCTGCAAGAGTCTCATTGTATTTCAAAGAAACCTGCTTTTCAGATAAATCCTCATAAGAAATGAAAATATCCACCTTTCCTCTGTTCGCGTATTTCTTTAATAAAGTACGGATCGAAGCCTCAAAGAAATTCAGCTTCTTTGGCATTCTGATATTCACATCCAGATATCTGTGATTCACGCCCTTCATCTCCACTGTAAATTTCTTCTGATCCTTCGAAATCTCACATCTACCAAAACCGGTCATACTCTTTATCATGATGTTATCTCCAATTCTGCGTTCATTTTCTTGATATCATTATATTTTACACTGCGATACCATCATCCGTCAAGAATCTTCTAGCCAAATAGACTTATTTCAGTTATACTATACACATTGACCAAACGTAAGAAACACATAGAAAGGAGCCGGTTACAAATGGCTTTTGATGGTATTACCGTTGCGAATATCGCACATGAATTAAAAAATGAATTAAAAGAGGGGCGCATTTCCAAGATTGCGCAGCCGGAGGCCGATGAACTTCTCATCACAATCAAGACTCCGAATGGACAGAAACGCCTCTGCATTTCTGCAAGTGCCTCTCTCCCTTTACTCTATCTGACAGACGATAACAAACCGAGTCCTATGACTGCACCCAATTTCTGCATGCTCCTTCGCAAACATATCGGAAGTGGCCGCATCGTGAACATCACGCAGCCGGGCCTGGAACGAATCATTCATTTTGAAATAGAGCATCTTGACGAGCTTGGTGACTTATGCAAAAAAATATTAATTGTGGAAATCATGGGCAAGCACAGTAACATTATCTTCTGTAATGATGAGATGATGATTATTGACAGCATCAAACATGTATCCTCACAAATGAGCTCCGTCCGCGAAGTACTTCCGGGCCAAAATTATTTCGTTCCGGACACAATGAAAAAACAGGACCCGTTAAATATTTCTCTGGAAGATTTCATCGGGGAACTTCAAGCAAAACCGATGCCGCTCGGAAAAGCACTCTATTGTGCATTCACTGGTGTCAGCCCTGTAGTAGCTGAAGAAATCTGTTACATTTCCGGCATTGAATCGGGCATCACGCCAAAAGAATTATCGGATGATATTCTAACGCACCTATATCATCAATTCACCATCTATTTCGACCAGGTGACAGATGGCGCTTTCTCGCCGGCAATCTATTACGATGGAGTGGTTCCAAAAGATTTCTCCTCCCTGCCGCTTACACATTTTAGCACATACGAACGCCGGGAGTACACTTCGATTTCATCTGTCCTTGAGACCTATTATGCCGCGAAAAATGCCCTGACCAGAATCCGTCAGAAATCTGCGGACCTTCGTCATGTCGTACAGACTGCACTCGAACGCAGCCGCAAGAAATACGACCTTCAGGCAAGACAACTGCGCGACACCGAGAAGCGTGATAAATTCCGCGTATATGGTGAATTGATCAACACTTACGGATATGGCGTTGAAGAAGGTGCCAAATCCTTCGAGGCACTGAATTATTACACGAACGAGAACATCACGATTCCCCTTGATCCACAGAAGACCACACAGGAGAATGCACAGAAATACTTCGACCGCTACAATAAATTAAAACGTACCTTCGAGGCGTTAACCGAATTGATTCAGGAAACAAAAGACGATATTACTTATTTAGAATCCATCAGCACTGCTCTCGATATTGCGATCAGCGAAGACGATCTTGCTCAGATTAAAGAAGAGCTGATTGACAGCGGCTACGTGAAAAGAAAATTCACAAAGAAAAAAGTGAAGATCAAGAGCCGCCCGTTCCACTATGTCTCTTCCGATGGATATGACATGTATGTCGGCAAGAACAATCTCCAAAATGATGAGCTCACCTTCCACTTTGCCGTTGGGAACGACTGGTGGTTCCACGCCAAACAGATGCCCGGTTCTCACGTCATCGTCAAAACAAACGGTGATGAACTTCCGGATACCACCTTTGAACAGGCGGCCAAACTCGCCGCCTACTATTCCAAAGGACGCGGCAGTGAAAAAGTAGAAATTGATTATGTTGAAAAGAAACACGTTAAAAAGCCAAACGGCTCAAAACCCGGATTTGTCGTATATTATACCAATTACTCCATGATGATGGACGGAGATATCAGTGGGATCACACTGGTATGACAATCAGAAATTAAGAAACATGCCAACCGCCTTTCCGCTTGCGGCATCATAATCGATCTCACAGCTCTTATAATAACTGTCCGTCACATGCCATGTATACATATGGACGGTATCGCTCTGATATTCTTCGTAATCGGAGCCGTATGCATGGATTGCTGTGGATTTATCGCTGTAAAGCCCGACCCCTCCGGGGAATATCACGTTTAGGTGACCGCCGTCCAGATCATATTCTGTCACAGCAATCCCCGTTACCAGACAGTCGTGCAATGCCCGCGGTGTCCGATTCGGATTCATCAGTGTCACAAGAATCGCATCACCGAATTCATTTTTAAAATAAACAGATTCCCGGTTACCGCCATTCACAAGTGTGTCCTTCGACATGAGACTGGTGTCCATCTTCAGACCAAGTTTTTCCAGATAGAGCGCATTGCCGGGAAGTGTGATGACAGTGCTGTTTAGCTGCACTGTAAATTCACTCCATTTTTCTCCCAGCACTCCTGTCTGCTGTGCAAGTACATACCCTTCTGAAGCATCCGTCGATGCGTCCGTAACCACTTTGGTAGAAGCTGCCTTCTTTACGACACCACACCCGCTGAGTGCAACGCCCAGAATCACAGCCATACCCAAACTTATCATAACGCTTCGGTTCTTCTTCATATAACGCTCCTTCGGTTCTTTTGCAGGCTACTCTTTCTTACCAAGAAGGTAATCAATAAACTGCTGCGCAGTTCTTCCCGATAATCCACCATGACTGAGTTCCCATTTATTTGCTTCCAGAAGCAGCTCGTCTTCTGACATTTCGATCTGGTTCTTCTTAGCAAGGGAACGTACAATCTGTTGAAATTCTTTCTTGCTCGGTCCACCGAAATAAATCGTGACACCAAAACGCGCAACAAGAGACAGCTTCTCCTGAACGGTATCATTTGTATGTAACTCTTCGTCGCGATCCGATTTGTCTTTAAAGGTTTCTCTCACAAGATGCCGACGGTTCGACGTTGCGTAAATCAAGACATTGTCCGGCTTTCTCTCAAGCCCGCCCTCAATCACAGCTTTCAAATATTTATATTCTATTTCAAATTCTTCGAACGAAAGATCATCCATGTAAATGATGAATTTATAATTGCGGTTCTTAATCTGTGCGATGACATCATTCAGATCCTGGAACTGATGCTTGTACACCTCGATCATACGAAGCCCCTGATCATAATACTGATTCAGGATTGCCTTAATGGATGTCGACTTTCCTGTTCCCGCATCTCCGTGAAGCAGACAGTTATTGGCACGCTTTCCGTCTACAAATGCCTGTGTATTATCAATCAATTTCTGTTTTGCAATCTCATATCCAACCAGATCATCCAGATTCACATGTGCAATATTCGTGATTGGAACAATCTGCGCACCATCGTCTAGATGTTCAATTCGAAATGCCTTATGAAGCCCCAGCTTACCGACTCCAAATTCACGGTAGAACGCTGTCAGTGTATCCTTGAATTCCGATACATCCTCTGTGCTGTCAAGTGCCTTGGCAAGGTCACAGATTCTGTTTCTGATACGTTTGTTATAGACCTTACTGTCGCGATTGATATTCGTATAATTCTCAATCGTGGAAATACAGTCTGTCTCGAGCACTGCTCCCATTTTCTTCAGATCCCAGTCAAAGAATTCTTTAAAAATCTTAAAATCATGAAGTGCCACATCGTTGATGCTTCCCTCGACCGCACCGACGACCTCACAGGATGTGCTGTAAGCATTCTCATCATTTGCAAGTAAGAAGGTCAGATAAGTATGCCACAGGTTTCCCTCAAACCCATGACTCGTAGAAAGCTCCAGCACTTCATTGATACACTCATAAAAAAGTCCCTGCAGATCCTCCTTGTTATAATATTCATTCTCGTAGTTCTCTATCAGAAATGTCATATCCTTCAGAATTTCACCATATTCCATATTCTTATAAAGCATTAATTCATTCGTTCTCATTTTAATAAAGCCTTCTTCCTAGTAATTTCCAAGTATTTTCAGAGTTCGCGATTCCTCGCGCAGTCCACGGATTGCATTCTTAACCGCAGGATCTGCCATATTGCCATCAAAGTCCACGAAGAATCGATATTCCCATGGTCTTCCCTCGATTGGCCGCGATTCAATCTTAGTCATATTCAAATCATTATAAATGAAATGTGACAATAGCTGATACAGCGAACCGCTTTCATGTGCAACCTCAAAACAAATACTGATTTTTTTCGCATTCTTGAGAAAGATTTTCTGGTTTGTCACAATGATAAATCTTGTTGAATTATGAGGATTATCATTAATGTCTTCATCTAATATCTGAAGCTTCTGAAGTTCTGCCGCATATCTGCTGCAGATAGCGGCCTGCTTCTGATTCTGGTCTTCCAAAATCTTCTTTGCTGCAACCGCCGTATTTGCCAGACTGATCTGTTGCCAGCCGCGCCTCTCATCCAGATATTTCGCACACTGCATCAGTGCCTGTGGATGTGAATAGACACGTTCAATCGCCCTCTCATCCGTTCCTGGAAGAGCTGCAAGCACATGTCTGATCGGAACCACGATTTCATCTACAATAAAGTTCTCAAATTCCACAAGCAGATCAAAGACCTGATCTACCGCACCTGCCGTTGAGTTCTCAATCGGAAGAACTGCAAAATCAGCACTCCCCTCCTCAATTGCTTCCATCGCATCACGGAAGGTCTGCACATGAAAACTGTTCACATCCTTTCCAAAGTAGTGAATCAACGCCTCTTGGCTGTATGCACCTTCTGTTCCCTGATAGACAATACGTGAATCCTTCCAGTCCAGTTCATTCTGTTCGATAAACGGAAGTCTTCCAAGTGCTCCGCGTTCGGTCAGAAGATGGTACTGTGCCTTACGACTGATGCTCATCAACTGTTCAAAGAGTTCTACCGCACCCTTACGGTAAAAATCATCCTGCACAATATCCGTCACACGTGCAATCTTTTCGCGTTCTCTCTGACGGTCAAAAACTTTCTTTCCCGTCTCAATCTTATATTCTCCCACTTCTCTGCAGCAGTCCATTCTCGCTTCATAAAGTGCCACAATCTGCTTGTCAATTTTGTCTATCTCTAATCTTAATTCCTCTAATGTAGCCATTTGTCCCCCTCTTAAATCCGTGCAATTCCTGCTCGCACAGCCTCATCAGCCACTGCCTTTGCAACCGCTTTGCCAACTCGCTCATCAAACGCTGCCGGAATGATATATTCTTCACTTAATTCATCCGCTGTTACGATATCGGCAATTGCTTTTGCTGCTGCAAGTTTCATTTCGTCTGTAATCTCCGATGCATGTACATCAAGTGCCCCGCGAAACAAGCCTGGGAATACAAGTACATTATTGATCTGGTTCGGAAAATCCGAACGGCCTGTCCCAACGACGCGCGCTCCTGCTGCTTTCGACACATCCGGCATAATCTCAGGAGTCGGATTTGCCATAGAAAATACACAGCAGTCCTTAGCCATGCTCTGAACCATCTCTGCCGATACAATCCCGGGTGCCGACACTCCGATAAACACATCTGCACCGACAAGTGCGTCTGCTAACGTTCCGTCTCTGTCTTCCAGATTCGTGTACTTCAAAAGCTCGGCCTGTGAATCATTTGCCGCCGTTCTTGAGCTGACGATTCCATCACGGTCACTGTATGTAAGATGTTTAACGCCATATTTTATCAACAATTTACCAATTGCATTTCCTGCGGAACCGGCTCCGCTGATGACAAATCTGCAATCCTCGACCTTCTTTTTGCATACTTTGAGTGCGTTGATCACTCCCGCAAGCACGACAACTGCTGTTCCGTGCTGATCATCATGGAATACCGGAATATCAAGTTCTTCTTTCAATCTGCGTTCAATTTCAAAACAGCGCGGTGCGGAAATATCTTCCAGATTGATTCCACCAAAGACAGGTGCGATGCGTTTTACCGTCTCAACAATCTCATCCACATCTTTCGTGTCCAGACAGATTGGAAATGCATCTACATTGGCAAATTCTTTAAAAAGAACCGCTTTTCCTTCCATAACAGGCATTGCCGCTTCCGGCCCAATATCTCCAAGTCCAAGTACTGCCGTCCCGTCTGATACCACCGCAACAAGGTTGCCCTTGGCTGTATATCGGTATACGTCCGCTTTGTTCGCTGCGATCTTACGGCAGGGTTCAGCGACACCCGGTGTATAAGCCGTAGCAAGGGCATCCTTATCCTGCACCTTTACTTTGGAAATAACTTCAATCTTCCCTTTATGTTTCTCATGTAGTTCCAAACTCATCTGATTATAATCCATCTTCATATCTCCTTTTATATTTACTCATTTTTATTGTATATTTAAAAGTTCTTTCGCTATAATACCACAAATTCACCCAAAAAAGTTCAAAATCATCATTCATTGAACTTTTTTGGGTGATTCCCTTTGTTGTTATGTTCTATTATCTAAATATGTCAAGTGAAACGATAAGCCGGGTTATGTCGTTGAACGATCATCTATCTAGGCCTGCTGTTGCCAACAGGCTCAAGCGACCAACCTAAAGCGCGGCGGGCAGCCGCATTGCTTTTTTCCGGTCTTGCTTCGAATGGGGTTTACATATGCCCTCTCTGTTACCAGCGAGGCGGTAGTCTCTTACACTGCCCTTCCACCCTTACCTGCGAAACGCAGGCGGTATATTTCTGTTGCACTAGCCTGGGAGTTGCCTCCACCGGACGTTATCCGGCATCCTGCCCTATGAAGCCCGGACTTTCCTCACCTACGACCTTTCGGTCCCTGTAGCTGCGATCGTCTGTCCCACTTGACACCTTAAGCAATCTAACACATTTTCAAGGAAATGTAAAGTATTTTACTTACTTAAGCCCTTCATCTACAATCAATTCGCTGCCATCTGCCGCTGTCGTTGCCAGCTCATCGCACCGTTCATTCTGCGGGTGGCCGTCATGACCTTTGACCCAGATAAAGGTTACCTGATGCTGCTCCTTTGCCTTGAGCAGGCGCTGCCACAGATCTATATTCTTCACCGGTTCCCGCTTGCCTCTGGTCCAATTCTTCTTGATCCATCCATCAATCCACTTTTGATTAAATGCATCTACCACATACTTGGAATCTGAATACACTTCCACCTGACAAGGACGATTCAGCGTCTCAAGTCCTGCGATCACAGCCATCAATTCCATGCGGTTATTCGTTGTCTTCACATAACCACAGGACAATTCCTTTGTATGCAGTGCTCCCTTCGTATCCGTATACTCCAGAACCGCCCCATAGCCACCCGGACCATCCGGATTCCCACGGGCCGCTCCATCTGTATATAATCTAACCTGCATAAAATATCCCCTAACCTCTTTTATTTCATATTCTCAATGATGTATGGCAGCTCCGGTAAGATGTACTCCAGACTGTCCTTGACTGCCTTCTCTGTCTCCGGCAGATTGATCACTAATGTCATCGCACGAATTCCCGCTACAGATCGATCAGAGAGATGTCTCTTTGAATAGCGGATATTATAGGCGCGAATTGCTTCCGGAATTCCTGGAAGAAGTCTGTCAACAATCTTCTCTGTCACCTGCGGCACGATATCCGTAGGCTTAATGCCGTTCGAACCAATCGTAAAGATGATATCTGCCAGTCTGTCATCAATCAGACGATTCAAAAACACAGAAAGAATCTTCTCATCCTCCGGCAGTGTAGCATTCACCACGGTCTGGTATGCCGCCTGATCCAATATTCTCTGAGCCGCTTTCCCTGCTGCGCTCTCTGTCTTATCCTGATACCCCTTTGTATTTGCTGTAATAATCGCTGTTTTCATTTGTAAAAATCCCCTTTCAGAACTTCTCTTATTTATGATCTAATATGTATTTAAACATTTCATCTCAGTTTCTATTATACTCATTTTCCCTCAGGCACACAACACTTTCTTGCATTTACCAATTAAATAACCACCAATCAAATAATAATACAAACCAGCCCCCCATTACTGTCATTTACAATTTTCTGCATCGTATCCTGCAGTTTCGCCTGGCTCTCATCATTAATCATCATAATCTTGTTGCGCATTCCATCTACTACCAGGTCCTCCACAGACTTTCCGAAAATATTGGTCCCCCAGATTCCCTCCGGCTTTTTTGCCTCTTCATTAATGTAATTCACGAGATCCTCCGCCTGCTTCTCGCTGCCGACAATCGGTGCGATTTCTGTCTCAATATTCGCGCGGATCATATGGATGGATGGTGCCTGGGAATGGATCTTTACACCGAACTTGTTGCCCTGCTTGATAATACTCGGTTCTTCCAGCAGGATTTCCTCTTTTTTCGGTGTTACAACACCATAGCCACGCATCTTCACATCAGCAAACGCATCCTTGATCTGCAGGTACTCCTCCTGCATGAGCGCCATATCCTTGACCTTGGCGATCAGATCGTATTCGCTTGCAATTTCCGTGCCTGTCATTTCACTAAGCACCTGATAATAATACTCTTCCGCAAAAGACAGATTGATTTTTACGATGCCTGTATCCATTTCCACTGCATCGATTTTAGCGGCATCGATATATTTACTTTCAAGGCAAGAAAGATCGGTCTGCGTACTTCTCATATCCTGCAGATGTTCCATAATATTTCTCGCCTGCGCGACCAGCTCCTGCTTAATCGGATGCTCACGCGATAACATTTCCACCCATTTTGGTATGTAAAACTGCACTTCGGCGATTGGAAATTCATAGAGTACCTGTTTCATAATCTGGTGAATATCGTCTGCTTTTAGCTGCTCACAGTTGACCGGAAGCACGCCCACACCATACGTTTTCGTCATCTCCTCTGACAACTTCTGTGCTTCCTCACCATAAGGCTTTTCGGTATTTAAGAGGATCAGAAATGGCTTCCCGATATTTTGAAGTTCCTGGATTGCCTTCTTCTCAGGCTCAATGTAATTCTCTCTCGGCAGCTCACCGATACTTCCATCTGTCGTCACCACGATTCCGATTGTCGCATGGTCTCGGATAACCTTTTGCGTCCCGATGGATGCCGCTTTCGTAAATGGAATATCATAGTCGAACCACGGTGTCTTCACCATACGCTCTTCCTGATTTTCAATGTGACCGAGTGCCCCTGACACCATATAGCCAACACAGTCGATGAGACGAATCTTTACCTTCATATCAGCTGACAGTGAGATTTCCGCCGCTTCCTTTGGAACAAATTTGGGCTCCGTCGTCATAATCGTCGTTCCTGCCGCTGACTGTGGGAGTTCATCGCGCGTGCGCATTTTCATATTTTCATCTGTCATGTTGGGAAGTACAAGCAAGTCCACAAACCGCTTGATAAATGTAGATTTTCCAGTCCGCACAGGGCCCACGACTCCAATGTAGATTTCCCCTCCGGTTCTTATCTGAATATCATTGTATAAATCAAACGTCTTATCCTCCACAGAATTCTTCATAAAAAAATACCCCTTTCCACTTGCACGATGAATTTCCTGATGCCTGCATTCCAGTTACATCATTTCTCACACTGCTAGTTTATGAAAGAGGTATTTCAATTATTCCCAGGGAAGTGATGAATGTTCGCTGCGGTTATCACGCAGCATCAACTCATTGACCGCATCCTCCGCGCTTTTTCCCTCAAATAAAATCTCATTGACTTTCTCAACAATCGGCATAGACACATCATACTGTTTGCCAAGCTTTAATGCTGCTTTGGCAGAATAGACGCCTTCCACAACCATCTTTACTTCATCCATAGCTTCCTGCATGGTCTTGCCCTGCCCCATGAGATATCCGGCTTTCCTGTTACGGCTGTGTACACTGGCACAGGTTACAATCAGATCCCCGATTCCTGTAAGTCCGGAAAACGTCTCGACCTTTCCACCCATTTTGATACCAAGGCGGGAAATCTCAGCAATACCGCGCGTAATCAGCGCCGCCTTTGTATTATCACCATATCCCATGCCGTCAGCCATTCCGGCTGCGAGTGCGATCACATTCTTCAGTGATCCGCCAAGCTCGATTCCCTTAATGTCAGAGCTCGTATACACGCGGAACACCTTACTCGCAAACGCTTCCTGCAGATACTGCGCAGTCTCCTGTGTCTTCGCACCGATTACAACGATGGTCGGAAGACCTCTGCCAACTTCCTCCGCGTGGCTTGGTCCGGAAAGGACCGCAACATTTGCCTGTGGAATCTCATCCTTGATCTGCTCAGATAATGTCATAAGCGTTGTCTCTTCAATCCCCTTTGCAACATCCACGATAATCTGTCCGTCTGTAACATACGGTGCCATACTCTTTGCTGTACTCCTCGTAAATGGCGATGGCACGGCAAGCACGAGGAAATCTTTTCCTTTGATTGCAGATTCTAAATCATTGGTAATCACAATCTCATCCGGAATCCGAACGCCCGGCAGCTTGCTCTCATGCTCGCGCTTCTGATTAAGCATCTCCACTTCCTTCTTATCGATGGACCAGATTGTCACATCATGTCCATTTTTTTCTAACAATAATGCAAGTGCTGTTCCCCAGCTTCCTGCTCCTAACACTCCAACATTTGCCATGATAGTTCCTCCTTATGAACACTATAATTCTCCGCTCATGCCACATTCAAAAACCTGTTACAATGTTTCCTTCTTAGATCCAAATTTATTTTCCTCACCGTGAATCAGCCGTACAATGTTCGCGCGGTGTCTCCACCATGCGAGCGCAAAGATAAAAATCGCAAGCGCATACATCTCATACAACAGTGGCGCAGACATATCAATTCTGCCCATCTGTCCAAGGACGATGACCTCAATTGGATATAGCAGTGAAACCGCAAGCGATCCGGCTGAAACATATCTCGTAATTGCCACAATTCCCACAAAAACAATAATTCCACTCAGAGTCATCCATGGGTTCGTGGTGAGATAGACAGCGCCTAATACAGCAATTCCCTTACCGCCTTTGAACTTCAGCCAAAACGGGAAATTGTGTCCGAGTGTTGCTCCGACACCTGCATAAAGTGTCAATAACGGCAGCTCATCTGCGTGACTTCCGCCAAAGACTGCACGGCATACAAGCACCGCAAGTACACATTTCATGCAGTCCCCCAGCAGTGTCAAAAGGCCGGCTTTTATCCCCATGACGCGAAGTGCGTTCGTGCTGCCCGCATTGCCGCTCCCCTGTTTGCGAATATCAATATGATTCAGTTTTCCAATCAGATAACCGGTCTGAAACAATCCGAAGACATAACCGATTGTCAAACAAATGATTCGTTCCATCTATGATTACTCCCTTTCATTTCTTTCACGGACGAGGAATTTCAGTGACGTTCCCTTAAATCCAAATGCCTCTCTGATCTTATTTTCCAGATATCTGGTGTAAGAGAAATGCATCAGCTGCTTGTCATTTACAAAAATAACAAAGGTCGGTGGTTTGACCGCAACCTGTGTAATATAGAAAAGTTTTAACCGCTTACCTTTGTC
The DNA here is from genome assembly GCA_028693555.1 of Hespellia sp. Classification (GTDB taxonomy): domain Bacteria; phylum Bacillota; class Clostridia; order Lachnospirales; family Lachnospiraceae; genus Hespellia. Next base: position 74,297 of record JAQUVD010000002.1, on the reverse strand, counting down.
TGAAGGTGGCTGCTGCATCGCAACGGCTTCCATCATAATCTCATTGAGCACACCCGTTGCAACACGGAGTGTCGAATTCTCAATCACCATATCAATCATATCATACAGCTTCGGAAGTCTCTGCCCCGTCTCTGCAGACACATACATAATCTCCGCATATGGCATAAATGACAGAATCATACGAACCTTGTGCTCGTACTCTTTCACAGTTTTGTTATCCTTCTCGATTGCATCCCATTTGTTCACAACGATAATGACACCCTTGCCTCGCTCATGTGCGATTCCGGCAATCTTCGCATCCTGCTCTGTCACACCTTCTGTTGCATCAATTACAACAAGAACGACATCGGCGCGGTCCACCGCTGTTACAGTACGGATAATACTAAACCGCTCCAGCTCTTCCTTAATCTTGCTCTTACGGCGAAGCCCTGCCGTATCAATAAATACATATTCTTTTCCATTATAAGTGATGGCTGTATCGATCGCATCTCTTGTTGTTCCTGCAATATCCGATACAATGACACGGTTCTTTCCTAATAGCTTATTGACAATCGATGATTTTCCGACATTCGGTTTTCCAACGATGGCAATTCTCGGTCTGTCATCATCCTCTTCTTCCCCCGAATGTTCCGGGAAATACTGAACCACCTCATCCAGCATATCTCCGATTCCCAGTCTGGAAGCCGCAGATACCGGAACCGGATCACCAATTCCAAGATTGTAGAATTCATACACATCCGGCATAAATTTCTTGAAATCATCCACCTTATTAACCGCAAGAATGACCGGTTTCTGTGAACGACGGAGCATATCTGCCACCTTCGAATCTGAGTCTACAAGTCCCTGCTTCACATCTGTAATAAAAATGATAACATCTGCTGTATCGATTGCTATCTGCGCCTGATCACGCATCTGTGACAAAATCACATCACTGCTGTCCGGCTCAATACCACCGGTATCAATCAACGTAAATTCCTTATCAAGCCACGACACTTCCGCATAAATACGGTCTCTTGTGACTCCCGGCGTATCCTTTACAATGGAGATCATCTCTCCTGCCAACGCATTGAACAATGTCGACTTTCCGACATTCGGACGTCCAACGATGGCTACTACTGGTTTACTCATATATTTTCTCCGTTTCTTACAATCCTTTTGAATATTTTCATACTTTATCTAGGTTAATCTTTTACATTATAACACACGAGACTTGAAATTCAAAGCAGAACTGTTTATACTAAAATAGCAAAAACGAGTAAACAGGAGAAAAAATATGTCATCAAACAAACTTTTAGATCAGACGCTTCCAATCGCACCTCTAAAGATTATCGCATTAGAGAGTTGCAAAGAAATGGGCAGGAAAGTCAATGACTATATGGTCACTTTCCGCGCAGACAGTGATAATAACGTATCAGACTCACCGCTCTATGCCAATTACAAGTCAAACAACTATTTAGCCAACTGTTCCTGCCCACGTTTTGGTACAGGAGAAGCCAAGGGGATTCTGAGTGAATCCATTCGCGGATGTGACCTATTTATCATGGTCGATGTCTGCAACTACAGCTTAACCTATACCGTAAACGGACACAAGAATCACATGTCACCGGACAACCATTTTCAGGATCTGAAGAGAATCATCTCTGCTGCTACCGGCAAAGCACGCCGCATCACGGTAATCATGCCATTCCTTTACGAAGGCCGCCAGCACAAGAGAACGAACCGTGAATCTCTCGACTGTGCAATGGCGCTGGAAGAATTAATCGCAATGGGCGTATCGAACGTCGTTACATTCGATGCACATGACCCGCGTGTACAGAACGCAATTCCGCTCAAGGGATTTGACAGCTTCGACCCGCCATACCAGTTCATGAAAGCACTTTTCCGTGAAGTTCCGGATCTTGTCGTAGACAAGGAACACCTTATGGTAATCAGTCCCGATGAGGGTGCGATGCACCGCGCTGTGTATTTTTCAAATGTACTCGGTGTAGATATGGGTATGTTCTACAAGCGTCGTGATTACTCAACCATCATCAACGGCAAGAACCCAATCGTAGCCCATGAATTTCTGGGTGATGATGTTGCTGGTAAAGATGTCATCATCGTTGATGATATGATTGCTTCCGGTGGAAGCATGCTCGACGTAGCCAAACAGATCAAAGAACGCGGTGCTAAGCGCGTCTTCGTATGTACCACATTTGGACTTTTCACAGAAGGTTTTGCTTCATTCGACGAGTATTACGAGAAGGGATATATCTCAAAGGTAGTGACAACAAACCTGACATACCTCCCTGATGAAATTTATGAGAAGCCATACTTCGTACAAGCAGACATGAGCAAATTCATCGCGCTCATCATCGATTCCCTCAACCACGATGTAACAATCGGAGCCGTACTCAATCCAACGGCAAAGATTCATACACTGCTGGAGAAGTATAAGAATCAGTAGCGTGCGTTTTTAGTTAATTGAAGACATCCGATGAGTGTCTGCACATTGCCCTCGTGAACGGTAAGCAGCATGTAAGAGCTAAGTCAAAAAGAAGAGATGGAATTTATGGACACCGTGTTGATTTGAGCAGTTTTCTAATGAAAACTACTCGCAGCAACACTTGAAATTTACTTCGAAAGTAAATTTCAGTCCAGAAATTCCACCTCTTCTTTTTGCTTATCTCTAACAAACCGCTTCATGTCCACGATGACAATGCGCAGACACTCATCTTATTTCTTCAAACCTCCTAAATACAGCCCCTCTCCGCCAAGCATACCAGCAGCGCGTTAGCTGAGCCGATTCGCTGCAAGTTGGAGTGAGTGGTTTTTCGGTGTAGATTCACGGCTGCGGGCATTAATTGGAACTGTAGAGTTGCTTGAAAATAAGAGACGATATGATTGAGTGAACTCATGTATTTCAAATACATGAGTTCTGTGATGCCTAGAGTAAGAATCATCAGATTCTTGCTCGTATCATCACAATACTCAATCATATCGTCTCTTATTTTTTAGCAACTCTAAGCGACAATTACAGCCCGTAGACGTAAATCTACACTGAAAAACGACGGACTACAACTCGCAACACCATCCTCAGAATATCCGCACAATATCGTGATACATAACCACCACCATCAACAACATCAGACACACCAGTCCCACAAAATGCACCATTCCTTCTTTTTCTGGATTGACGCGCTTTTTGCGGACTGCTTCTATGATCAGGAAGACTAATCTTCCTCCGTCTAGAGCCGGAAGCGGCAGCAAGTTCATAACTCCAAGGTTCGCTGACAGCAGAATCGCAAAGTTCAGCATACTTCCAATCACAGCCAGTGTTCCATAAGGCGATGCCTTCTGCACAGTCTCACCGACATAATCTACGATTCCCACAGGTCCTGACAACTGATCAATTCCGACCTGGCCGGTAACGAGCATCTTCAGTGACTCAAAGGTGTAATTCACCCAGTATTTCACTTCATAAGCTCCATACTCTAGTGCAGTAAACAGATTTGCTTTTGTATATCCACCGGAAGTCAGCCCGTAATAATAATGTTCGGTTCCATCCGCTGCCTCACCCTTTTTCGATGTCAGCGTAACCGTATGCTCTGCACCATCACGCTCGAAGGTCACCGTAGCATCCTCACCCTGGTGAAGTGCATTGTACAGGGGGATTTCCCGCCAGATATGAACGCCTTTTCCATTGATAGAAGTAATGCGGTCTCCCGCCTGCATTCCCTGCTGCTCTGCAGAATAGCCTTCTGTTACACCAGTCAGTACCGGTTCATCGTACCCAACCCAGGCAACCACAATAATCGAGAAAACCAGAGCCATGATGAAATTAAATATAGGTCCTGCCACAATGACAGACATACGTGCCCAGACAGATTTACTGTTAAAGCTTCCCTCTGTTGTATCATCCACATCGTCTTCTCCCATCATGCACGCACCGCCAAATGGCAGAAGCTTCAGACTGAATTTCGTTCCGTGGAACTCCTTCCCGAATAATGTAGGTCCAAGTCCGAGCGAGAATTCATCGACACGGATTCCATTTAACTTCGCCAGCGTAAAATGTCCCAGTTCGTGAAAGATTACGATAACACTGAATAATAGAATCGCAAGTATAATGCTTACAATATTCATGATTTCCACCTGCTTTCGATATATTCATAGGTTGCAGCCTCCACAGCCAGAATTTGTTCCACTGACGGATGATCGATGACGGTATGTTTCTCCATACAAGTTTCGATGATCTCAGGGATTTCTAAATAGCCAATCTTTCGGTCAAGGAACAGGCTGACTGCTTTTTCGTTTGCCGCGTTCAGTACCGTTGGTAGAGAACCGCCTCTTCTTCCCGCTTCATATGCAAGTCTAAGGCCATAGAATGTCTCCGTATCCGGACGTTCAAATGTGATCTCTGTCAACTTGCCAAAATCAAGGCGCTCGCCGGAAAGGTATCGTCTCTCCGGATAATAAAGTGCATACTGAATCGGCAGCTTCATATCCGGCGTTCCGAGTTCTGCAATAATCGCCCCATCCTCATATTCCACCATCGAGTGAATAATGCTCTGCGGCTGCACAACAACTTCAACCTGATCAACATCGACGTCAAAGAGCCATTTTGCTTCAATCACCTCAAGACCTTTATTCACCATCGTTGAAGAATCAATCGTAATCTTACGACCCATTTCCCAGTTCGGGTGCTTTAAGGCATCCTCGACCTGAATCTCTCTCAATTCATCCCGCGTCTTCCTGCGAAACGGTCCACCGGATGCAGTCAGCAGGATCTTGTGTAACGCCTTATGCTGTCCGCCCTGCAGTGACTGGAAAATTGCACTGTGCTCACTATCTACAGGCAAAACCTTGACATGGTGCTCTTTTGCAAGCGGCATAATAATATGTCCCGCTGTTACAAGTGTTTCCTTATTCGCTAATGCAATGTCTTTTCCTGCCTTGATTGCCTCAATCGTTGGGCGGATTCCAATCATGCCCACAATTGCGGTCACAAGAATCTCTGCCTCCTGCACTTTCGCGACCTCCAGAAGTCCATCCATTCCCGATACTACCTCTATATGCAGATCAGCGACCATTTGTGCAAACATTTCTGCTTTTTCTTCCGACCAGACTGCAACAAGTCTGGGATGAAATTCACGCACCTGCTTCTCGAGCAGCTGAATATTGTTACCGGCTGCAAGTGCAATCACTTCGATATCCCCATTTTCTCTCACAACCTCCAGTGTCTGTGTTCCAATCGACCCTGTCGATCCAAGTATCGCAATTCGTTTCATATATACTCCTTTTCTATCCAATCCAGGTAAGCAGATAGTAGATAATCGGTGCGACAAAAATCACACTGTCAAATCGATCTAGAATTCCACCATGCCCTGGAATTAACTTTCCATAGTCTTTGATTTCATAATTGCGTTTGATGGCAGATGCCGCCAGATCACCGACCATAGAAATCAGCCCGCCAACCACGCAGATTCCTGCAAAAGCAAGTGGACTGACATCCACTCCGCCAAAGTAATCCACTGCAAGTGCATACACCGCACCAAGGATTGCCGCTCCGACAACACCACCGACCGCTCCTTCGATTGATTTCTTAGGGCTCAGAACCGGTGCCATTTTATGCTTGCCAAACAAGACTCCGACGCAGTAGGCGCAGGCATCACATCCCCATGAACACAGGAATACCAGCCATACTAAGAAGCTTCCTGCTCCAGTGATTCTGCGAATTTGGAAAATGTACGAAAGCATCACTGCCACATAGAACAATCCAAAGAATGCCGCCATGATCTGATCCGCCTTATACTTCGGATAGGAAAAAACATACACCATCAGAAGCGCAATCAGAAATGCCATAAATAATGGCATCAGGGCATCTCCCTGAATCAGATAAATTGCTCCATAATACAAAACCGCGAACACATATCCCACAAATCCGAGTCCGCTTTTGTGAATTCCAAAAATCTTATACAGCTCGCTCATCCCGATCAGGCTGACAATCAGCATTGTCGCAAACAAAATCGGCCCTCCACTGATAATGGTAACCAATGCAACCAGAACCAATACAATTCCGCTTATCAAACGTGTCTTAAACATACCTTATCCCCCTATACTTTTCCAAACCGTCTGTCTCTGTTGTTGTAATATTCAAACGCTCTTATCAATTCCTCTTTGTTAAAATCAGGCCACAACACATCCGTGATATAAAACTCCGTATAAGCAAGCTGCCATAACAGGAAATTAGAAAGACGCATCTCACCACTTGTACGAATCAGAAGATCCGGATCCGGAATATCATGCGTATCCAGATAATGATCAAACAGCTTCGCATCAATCTCATCCGGATTCACCTTGCCAGCCACACAGTCACGAGATACTTTCTGTGCCGCGCGTACAAGCTCGTCACGCCCTCCGTAATTAATCGCAATCTGGAAATTCAGTCCACCATTTTCTCGGGTTGCTGTCTCCAATTCCTCGATACGGTCTCTGATATCCTGATCCAGCCTCGTCTTATCTCCGATCACCCGAATCTTCATATCGTTCTTCTCCGCCGTCTTCAGACAGGTCTTCATATAATTGCGCAGCAGCTTCATCAGGGCGTCCACCTCTGATTGTGGACGATTCCAGTTCTCCGTGGAAAATGCATACACAGTCAGGTATTTGACACCCATTCTGTAAGATTCCTCACAGATGATCTCCACCGTCTTTGCACCCTGTGCATGCCCATAATTTCTCGGCATTCCCTTCGATTTCGCCCAGCGGCCATTCCCATCTAAAATAATCGCCACATGTTGCGGTACATTCATGTTCATTTCCTCCCATTATCACGCATAAAGGACGTAGCAAAAGACTCTTTCACTACGCCCCTCATTACTATTTATACTAAACAGTAAGAACTTCTTTTGATTTTGCTTCGACTGCTTTATCTACATCTTTGATGTATTTATCTGTTAATTTCTGAAGTTCATCTTCCAGATCCTGAATTCCATCTTCTGAGATTTCAGTTCCTTTGAGTTTCTTGAACGCTTCCATTCCGTCACGGCGGATATTACGGATTGCTACCTTCGTCTCTTCGCCTTTTTTCTTTACATCTTTGACCAGTTCTTTTCTGCGTTCCTCAGTCAGCTCCGGAAATACAAGACGGATCGTTGTTCCATCGTTCGTCGGATTGATTCCAATATCAGATATCTGAATTGCTCTCTCGATCTCTTTGAGCATATTCTTCTCCCATGGCTGAATCTGAATCATACGAGCCTCAGGTACAGACACATTACCCACCTGCTGAAGTGGTGTCGGTGTTCCGTAATAATCAACCATAACCTTATTCAGAATATTCGGGTTCGCACGTCCTGCACGGATTCCCTGTAACTCACTCTCAAGATTCCCCATTGTCTTTGTCATCTTACCTTCAAATACTTTTAGCTTTTCGTCCATTATGAATTCTCCTTTATACTGTTACTTTCGTTCCTGTAAATGTTCCGCTCATTGTCTCAACAATACTGTTCGGCTCGTTCAGTCCAAACACAAGCATTGGCATCTTATTCTCCAGACATAAGATCGATGCTGCAAGATCCACTGCCGCAAGCTTCTGATCAATGACATCCTGGATGGTAATCTCATCATACTTCTTCGCCGCAGGATTGACCTTCGGATCACTGTCATAGATTCCATCGATTGCTTTTGCAAGCAGCATTGCATCTGCCTCAATCTCAATCGCGCGCAGCACAGCCCCTGTATCTGTCGAGAAGTATGGATGTCCGGTTCCGCCTGCAAAGAAGGTAACCTTCCCCTGCTCTAATCGTTCTACCGCTGCATCCTTCGAGAACAGCGTTGTAAATGCACCACATGTAAAAGGTGTGAAAATCTCGGTCTTCATTCCAACAGAGCGGAAAATATCAGATACATAAATACAGTTCATAACAGTTGCAAGCATCCCGATCTGATCTGCTTTCGTACGGTCAATCGTCTCGCTCGTACGTCCTCTCCAGAAATTACCGCCTCCGGTTACGATAGCAACCTGAATACCATCGTCTACCAGCTGCTTCACCTGCTTCGCAACACCAACGCATGTCGCTTCATCAAAGCCGGTCTTCTTATCTCCTGCCAGTGCCTCTCCACTGAGCTTTAATAACACTCTCTTCATAGAATATACTCCTTTGTTTCATCTTTGTATTGAATTATACCCTATTTCTCTATAAGAGGTCAACCTTTCGTTGATATATCCGGGTCCCATTTTTCTGCAAGATTGTAAATCTGCGTCTCAAATTTTGCTTTATCTTTATTCGCAAGCCCTTCATTCTTGTAAATAATACCAAGTAAGTACTTGCCAGCCAGAACCAGTCTCTCGAACAGTGAATCCGCCTGTGCCCTTGCCGCCTTCTTCGGCTGGATTGGAATACGTTCGCCTTCGGTAATAATTTCCCCGGTTGCCAGATCCACCTGTCCTCCGGAATATGGTGCAAATGCTTTGCATCCAAGCTCTTCCCTGACTGTCGCTGCAAATTCATCCGTCACAGTATCTTCACCATGCACAACAAACACCTGCTCCGGTGCCTTCTTCGTAAAGCCGTGCAGCCATTTTAGCAGACCATTCATATCCGCATGACCGCTGATACCATCTAAATTCAGAATCTTTGCCCGAACTTCAATCGGCTCTCCAAAAATCTTCACCTGCGTCTCACCATCAAGCAGTTTTCTTCCCAGTGTTCCCTCTGCCTGATATCCCACAAACAGAACCGTACATTCCGCTCTCCACAGATTATGTTTCAAATGGTGGCGAATCCGTCCCGCATCACACATACCGGATGCCGAAATAATAACCTTCGATTTTGAGTCCAGATTAATGTTGATGGAATCCTGACTCGTAGTGGAGGTCTTCAGCCCCGGAAACTGAATCGGGTTGATGCCGGCTTTTACCAGCTTCATTGCATCCTCATCAAAACATTCCGTCTCATGCTGCGAAAATACCTGCGTTGCCTCAATTGCAAGGGGACTGTCTACATAGACCTCAAAATTTGGATACTTCGTAACCAGATTCTTTTCCTTAATCTCGCGAATAAAATACAGAATCTCCTGCGTACGTCCGACCGCAAACGATGGAATCACAAGATTGCCGCCTCTTGCAAATGTATCATTGAGTATCTCTGTAAATTCTTTTATATAATCCGGCTTCACCTCCGAATGAACGCGGTTGCCGTAAGTCGATTCCACCACAACATAATCGGCTTCCTTCGTATACTGCGGATCCTTGATGATCGGCTGGTCTATATTGCCAATATCACCGGAGAACACAATCTTCTTCGTCACATCCTCTTCCGTAATCCACACTTCGATACTCGCAGATCCAAGCAAATGTCCTACGTCAGTAAACCGCACCTGGATTCCGGGACAGAGTGTCAGCTTCTGCTTATATGCACATGGCAGAAAAAGCTTTAATACATTTTCCGCATCCTGCATCTCATAGATTGGCTCAACGACCGGTGCACCGGATCTTTTCCCCTTACGATTCTTCCATTCCGCCTCAAACTCCTGAATATGTGCACTGTCTCGCAGCATAATCTGACATAAATCTGTCGTAGCAATCGTAGTCACGACCTGACCCTTGAAACCATTCCTGCACAAAAGCGGCAGCAGCCCTGAATGATCGATATGCGCGTGTGTCAGCAGCACATAATCAATCTCATTCTCCGGCACTGGAATGGGTTGATTCTCAAAGAGATTTCTCCCCTGCTCCATACCATAATCAATTAAAATATTCTTGCCGTTTGCCTGCAGCAGATGGCAGCTCCCTGTTACTTCATGATCCGCACCAATAAATGTAAGCTTCATACACTTCACCAGCCCTTTTTCTTTCATTGTAGCACTTTTTTCACGCTATGGGTATGATTTTTATTTACTCGTAGCGTACAATTTCACGCCGCAGTCTCGCCATGATTTTCTTTTCCAATCTCGAAATGTAAGACTGCGAGATTCCAAGCAGATCTGCAACCTCTTTCTGTGTTTTTTCTTCCCCCATCTGTGTGCCCAGACCAAAGCGCATCTTCACGATCAGCTTCTCGCGGCTCGTCAGCTTGCTCACAGCCTTCATCAGAACTTTCTTTTCTGCCTCATTTTCCAGATCCTTGTAGATTGTATCCTCCTCTGTCCCCAAAATATCCGACAGCAGGAGTTCATTTCCGTCCCAGTCCACATTTAACGGTTCATCAATCGAAACCTCCAGCTTCGTCTTATTATTTCTCCGCAGATACATCAGAATTTCATTCTCAATGCATCTAGAAGCATATGTTGCGAGCTTGATATTCTTCTCGGGATTAAAGGTGTTAATTGCCTTAATCAGCCCAATTGTCCCAATTGAGATCAAATCCTCCACACCCACGCCGGTATTGTCGAATTTCTTTGCAATATACACTACCAGCCGCAGATTATGCTCTATAAGCACCTTCTTAGCCTCTCCCCCGTCTTCTGTACCAAGCAGCCGAATTGCGCGGCTTTCATCGTTCGCCTCAAGAGGCGCCGGCAGGATCTCTGATCCGCCTATGTAATGGATTTCCCTGTTTCTTGAAAAAAATAAATTTTTAAAATTTGGTACCACCTTCAGTTGAAACTGATTCGGTACTGCTACTTTCACTAACATGCACTCATTCCTCCTAATATATCAGGATTCAAAATTATTTGATAGGATGCTTTTGTGGAAATGTCTCTCTCACTGATTCCTATAATTGGATTGTCAATCTGATAATCCTTGATTGTCATAGATGTAATCCGAACCGCCGGCAGCACGCCGGCTTTTCCGATGGACTGGTACGGTACATATCGAATCGTTCTCATTTCCTCTTCCGAGAGAATCTTATCCGCCAGTGCCTTATCAATCACGTTGACGCCCTTCCCCGACACCTTATCAACTAATTCATTTCCTGTATCCAATAATGCCTGTAACTCATACGTTCCAGTGCTTGTATATAACACGACTCTGCACTTACTTCTTAGATTTCTTTGCAACCGTTTTACAAAGAATCTAATTCCCTGCATAAGGAAATAACTCATAATCACCACACCCAGCAGACCAATTGCCACCCATGGATTCGAAGTGGCATCTCGCCCTTCTGCCTCCAGCTCAAACAGGCTGTCAATCGCATTTTCCAGAAATCGAAGGATGCCGCTCATCAAAAATGAGCTGACATAAAGCATCCCAAACGCTTCCCAGAATAACATCCGGTCCGGAATTCTGTATGCAGTTTTTATCATAATCGTATTGATTACTACATGGAACAGGGCAGATTTCACCATCGGAAATGGAATCGGAAGCAGCAGCACCATACAGCTCATGCCCGCTCCCACTGCTGCACCCAGAAGAATTCTCCAGTAAGCCGTCCGGCATCCCAGCACCTTCCACATAAACAAAAGCAGCAGAAAATCCAACAGGAAATCATTCAAAAATAACACGTCTATGTAAATTTCATAGTACATGCCTTCCACCTCTCCTCTTCCGTAAATTCAAAACCGATTTACATTCAAGCAAAATTTATTATACGTGGAAGCAGATGCGAAAATTGTCAGATATCGTAGATAGGGGAAATTTTGTTTCGACAGAACTTCATCAAAGAATCAAAAAAGAAGAGCCCGAGAAAATTCTCAGACTCTTATCGGACATATTTCATAATTAAATCATAATTCCTTACTTCTTAAAGAAATCCGGAATCTTAATAGACTGCTCTTTTACCTTACTTGAAGGTGTTCTAGGCTGCTGCAGTGTAGGCATCGTACCGCCCGGTGTTCTTGTTGTCGAAGCACCTGTCGTAAATGTAGATGTACGTGGTTTTGCTGCCGGCTTGTCTTCTTCCATTTCGTCCAGGTATGAAGTAGCTCTGGCTTCTCTAGCCATAGCCTCTCTCTCGCTTGAAGAGATAAATGTACCTGTACCAACGGATGGTTTTGCCTGTCCTTCTAAACGGCTCTTTAACTTTGATGCGCTGCCGCCTACATTGTGTAATCCTGTCGCAATAACCGTAATCTTAGCTTCATCTGTTGCTGTGTCGTCATATGTTGCACCAAAGATGATATTCGCTCCTTCGCCTGCAAGATCCTGAACAAATCCAGCCGCATCGGATGCATCCATCAAAGTAATATCTCCGGATACATTGATAATTACGTGTGACGCACCTGTAATGGTGGTCTCAAGAAGTGGTGAAGCAACAGCTTCCTTAACGGCCTCTAATGCCTTATCATCACCCTTACCATAACCAATACCAATATGTGCGATTCCTTTGTCCTTCATAACCGTCTGGACATCTGCGAAGTCAAGGTTGATCAATGATGGGACATTAATCAGATCCGTAATACCCTGGATTCCCTGCTGCAATACCTCATCAGCTTTTCTCAAAGCTTCCGGCATTGTCGTGCGTCTGTCAACGATCTCTAATAATTTGTCGTTCGGAATCACAATCAGTGTATCAACGCTCTCTTTGAGTTTCTCGATTCCATTCAGCGCATTCTCCATACGTGTTCTTGATTCGAAGCGGAAAGGTTTGGTAACAACTCCAACCGTCAATGCTCCCTGCTCCCTTGCAATACGGGCAACCACCGGTGTAGCACCTGTTCCGGTTCCTCCTCCCATACCACACGTTACAAATACCATGTCAGCCCCCTTAAGTGCTGCTGATATCTCCTCTGAACTTTCTTCTGCTGCTTTCGCACCAACCTCCGGCTGTGCACCCGCACCAAGACCTTTCGTAAGCTTATCTCCAATTTGCATGAGTGTTGGAGCTTTACATAACTGAAGTGCCTGCTTATCTGTATTAATTGCAATAAATTCCACACCTGCAATCTGCTCATCGATCATTCGGTTCACGGCATTATTACCACCGCCACCTACACCACAGACGATAATGCGTGCAGCTGCTTCTGATTCATTCGTTTTAATTTCTAACAAGAGTATTTCCTCCTTTGTCATCTTATTATATTATACTATACACCCAATACCATTATAATATAGTTTTTCGCACAAATAATCAATAGAATTTTACTTATTTTCTATTTTTTTTATTCATTTTGCACTATTCCGGAGTAAAATTGATGGATGAGTGCGTCTTACTATAGCTTTCGAGATGCAGTGTCCCCGCCTGCCCAGGGTAATTTTCCTGGAGTTTTGCAAGAATCGGAGGTATTTGTGCAACTTTATCAGCATAATCAGAATTTCCAAGCGTAATTGTGACATTCCCTGTATAAAGGGTCACATCTCCGCTCTCCGAAATCGACATGCGATCCGCCTTTAATGCATTGGTTTCCATCGCCTGTGACACCTCAAAAATATGATCAAACGCTGTGGACTGTTCTGTCGGCAAACTCTCATGAACCACAATCTTACTCTGATCCAATGTAATTCCTTCAATCAGCGGAACCCCTTCAATTGTATCCGTCGTCTGAGACAGCACAACACCGTCCTTATCAAAATAGACATGCGTCCCGCCAAAATCCAGATAACCTACAATTGATTTCTCATAGACCCGGGCACTGATTTCCCATGGGGTCTGAATCTTAATCTCCATCGTCTCAACGATTGGAAGCTGCTTGGCATCCGTATAGTTGTATTTCCACCAGGTGTAAACAGTGTTGTGAGATAACCGGTCCTGCAAAATCCAATCCTTCACCTCATCTTCTGTACAGTATTCATTGCCTGACACATTGATTTTTCTGGTATGGAACACCAAAATAAATAGTGCCAGAACTGTAATTACAATTGTAATTATCATCAGAATTTTCAAAAATGTATGTTTACGCTTTCGCTTGCGCTGAATGATTTCTTCATCTTCGTCATAGTAATAAGCACTGCTGCGTATCTTCATGTCTCTCCTTATCCTCCTTATCATTCTCCCTCGCTCTATTCTATCAGAGATGACACACTTAATACAAGCCCCATTTCCAACAGGAGAAATACGATGGAAGTTCCTCCGTAGCTAATGAACGGCAACGTGATTCCGGTATTCGGAATGGTGTTCGTTACCACCGCAATATTCAGAAGAATCTGAATCATCATATGTCCCATCACCCCCGCCACAAGTAAAGTTCCAAAATAGTCCTTCGTATGAGATGCTATCGAGTAAAACCTCCAGATCAGAATCAGGAATAGAATGATAATAAATGTCGTTCCGATCAGTCCGAGTTCTTCACAGATAATCGAAAAAATCATATCATTCTGAGCCTCCGGCAGAAAGCCAAGCTTTTGGACGCTATTTCCTAATCCGGTTCCAAAAAGGCCACCCGATCCAATGGCATACAGTCCCTGCAGCGTCTGATATCCCTTCTCGTATTTTTCCGGATTTTTCCAGATTGCAAGACGTTCCAGACGGTAGCTCTCCAGTGCAAGAAATATCGTCATAAAGCCAGAGCCTGCCGCACACATCCAGATGAACTGGCGGTAGGTCGGGGTCGCAACAAAGACCAGAATCACGGCAATCCCCAGAATAATGATCGCGGTGCTCAAATTATTGCTTCCAACCAATGCCACAATAGGGAGTATACTGATCAGTGCCAGCATCAGATAACGAAGCTTGATTCCAGAAGAGCCCGGAACGAAGCGTTTCTTCCTCGTATTCACATTCTGCCCCTTCTCATCCCCCGCAAGTCTGCAAATCAAGAACGCAAGAAACACAATCACGGCAAGCTTCGCATATTCCGACGGCTGAAACGAAACAGGTCCAAAAGACAACCATCTTTTGGACCCGTTATATTCATCTCCTATGAACAATACTGCAGTAGATAGTAGAATCGCAGCGATATAGCCCCATACCGCAAAAGGTTTCCACACGCGATAATCGATCTTCGCCACAATGTACATTCCAAGAATACCGACAAGTGCTGCAAATCCCTGCTTTTTCAGATAATAAAATTGATCCTGAAACTTAATCCGCCCATTATAAGCACTGGAACTATATAAAATCACCAGTCCAATCACAATCAGCAGAATAATGACGGTAAATAAGGTATCATCCCAATGTGCTCGCTTCTTCGGGCTGTCCGCCAATTCATCCACTCCCATACTCATCATATTTACAACTGATTTACCAGCTCTTTAAATCGTTCTCCACGCACTTCGTAATTTTTGAACATCCCCCAGCTTGCACACGCTGGTGAAAGGAGGACTGCCTCTCCTTCTTTCGCGCCTTTTACGCACACCTCTACAGCCTCTTCAAAGGTATCTACGAGCACAATGTCTTCAAACCCATGCGCTCTTGCTGTCTCAGCAATCTTCTCCCTTGTTGCGCCAAGGAGCACTAATTTGCGGACCTTTCCGTCAAAGGCATCAATCCACTCGCCATATGTAGAATCCTTGTCATATCCACCGCCAATGATCCAGGTCGGACGATTCATCGCCTGAATTCCTTTGATTGCGGCATCCGGATTCGTACCTTTTGAATCATTATAATAAGCAACGCCCTGCTTCTCCGCCACGAATTCAATTCGGTGCTCAACTCCTGCGAATGCTTTAATCACCTCGCGGATTGTACTCATCGCGACACCATATGCTACGCTCATTGCAACAGCCGCCATAACATTTTCAAAATTATGAGTTCCAAGCAGCTTCAGTTCATCCACATTACAAACCAGAATCTCTTCACCCATGTTATAAATTATATTCCCATCTTCCAGATAAATACCATTTTCCAGTTTTCTCCGGCTGCTGAAATAGATCACCTTCGCATTTACCTTGCAGCCAAACTTACGCGTTTCCTCATCTTCATAGTTCAGGACACAGTAGTCCTCTGCCGTCTGGTTCTTCGCAATATTCTTCTTTGCATCCATATATGCTTCCATCGTATGATGGCGGTTGAGGTGATCCGGCGTAAAATTCAGGATTGCACTGACCTTCGGGCGAAATGCATCAATTGTCTCAAGCTGGAAGCTACTCATCTCAGCAACGGCAACCGTATCTTCTTTCATATCAAGGACAACCTCTGTATAGGGATTTCCGATATTGCCAACAACATAAACACTGTCCTTTGCAGCTTTCATGATCTCACCGACCAGTGCGGTCGTCGTGGTCTTGCCATTTGTTCCTGTAATTGCAATCACATCGCCTTTTCCGTAGCGATATGCAAGCTCCACCTCTCCCCAGATCGGGATTCCCCTTTCACGTGCCTGATTCACAATCGGTAGATCCGTCGGTACGCCCGGACTCATCACAATCAAATCCAGTACATTCATCAATTCCTCTTCAAATGTGCCAAGCACAACTTTTGCGTCCCCGCCGATGCTCTTTTGAAGTGCTGCCTTGTCTAGTGATTCATTTCCATCATAAAGAACCGGTTTTGCACCGATTCTCTGAAGCAATCTGCTCGCTGCGATCCCGCTGATTCCAGAACCAAACACCATAACGTTTTTATCTTTTAAGTCCATTTTTTATTTATCCTCCACGATTAATTATAATGCCATGAATCCAACCAGGCAAAGAATTGCTGTCACGATTGAAAATACCGCAACGACTCTCGTCTCCGACCATCCACATAACTCAAAATGGTGATGAATCGGTGCCATCTTAAAGAATCGCTTGCCACCCGTTTTCTTAAAATAAACAACCTGAATCATAACCGATATAACTTCTACAAGGTAAATCAAACCAACGATCACTATAAATATCGGCATCTGCATCATGTAAGCAGCTCCGGCAACAAATCCACCGAGTGCAAGTGAGCCCGTATCTCCCATGAACACACTCGCAGGATATACATTGAATACCAAAAAGCCCATCAGTGCGCCGACAACCGCACACGTAATCGGTTCAATCCCGCTCTTATTGCCGATTGCGACAACCGTAAAGAAGATTGCAACCAGAATCGTCACGCTCGAAGCAAGACCGTCCAGTCCATCTGTAAAATTCGTTCCGTTTACCGTACCAATCACCGCAATAAAAAGCAATGGAATCGCAAGCCAGCCAATATTCAGATACACAGCCTCCCCCGTCACTGCCGTTGAAAATGGAACAAGCAGTGTCAATGGAATCTGTGCTACCTTTACAAGATAAAAAGCGAAAATCGCAGTTACCACAATCTGAAGTGCCATCTTCTGCTTCGGATACAAGCCGTCTGAACGTTTCATCACGACCTTCAGATAATCATCCAGAAATCCAATGAGCCCAAACCCAAGTGTCAGAAACAATACCGGAATAATCTTCGGAAAGTCCTTCACGTAGATCAAAGATGTAATCACAATACTCGCAAGAATGATGACTCCGCCCATCGTAGGCGTTCCCGTCTTCTTTAAATGAGACTCTACACCGTCCTCACGCTCTGTCTGCCCCATCTTGAGCTTTCTAAGAAAAGGTATGACAATCGGTCCCATCAAAAGGCTCAGACCAAATGAAACCAACACCGGGATAATAACATTATAATTCATAAAAATACCTCACATCTCTTTTGTTTAAATTCCTACCTAGTATACCGCATTAGATGTCTGTTTTCAACCTTAGAATCTTCAAGGTGTCTTCTCAATCCCCAGATACGGAAGCACATTGTCAAAGATATCCCGCACCACGGGCGCTGCAATCGTCCCACCATAATACACCCCCTGCGGATTATGAATCAGAATGATTGCCAGTACCTGCGGATCATCTGCAGGCGCGAAGCCGATAAACGAAGAGATATATTTCTTCTCACTTCGAGGCAGTGTCTCCGACGTCGCAGTTTTTCCGCCGATGCGATATCCTTCAATCGCCGCATTTTTTCCGGAGCCTTCCGACACAACGCTCTCCAGCAGCGTGCGCATCGTTTCTGAGGTCTCCGCCGACACAATCCCATCCTTTTCCTCATACTGAAAATTCTTTACTGTATTTCCTTCTGTATCCAGTACGCGAAGCCCCAGATGTGGTGTAACACGCCGGCCGCCATTGATTAAAGAGCTGACTGTTGTTGCCATCTGAATCGGTGTAATCTGAAAAGACTGACCGAATGTCATTGTTGCAAGCTCCACCAGTCCAATGTCTTCTTTCCGGTGCATGATGGTCCCCGCCTCACCCGGAAGATCCACATTCGTCAGACTAAGCAGGCCAAACCGGTCAAAATAGTCATAAAACTTCGATGCTCCGAGCCGCAGACCGATATTGATAAAAACCGGATTACAGGAATTTTGAAGCCCCTGTACAAACGTCTCTGACCCATGTCCGCCGACCTTGTGACAGCGGATCTTCCGATCTTCCACCACCGCATATCCGGGGCAGGAAAATGTATCGTCCAGCTTCACAACGCCCTCCTCCAGACAAGCCGAACTTGTGATTACCTTAAACGTACTTCCCGGCTCATATGTATCATTGATACAGCCATTCCTCCACATCTGATTGAGCGCATCCTGTTTCTCTTCATCCGTCATTTCAGGCGAAAAGGCCGCTCCTGCACCTGATAATTCAAACGGTTCGTTTAGATTAAACTCCGGCACATTCACCATCGCCAGAATGCTCCCATCCTGCGGATTCATCATGAGTATCGACACACGCTCCGCCTGTTTCTGCTCCATCACCTGCTGCGCCGCCTGTTGGGCAAAGCTCTGAATATTATAATCCAGACTGATCTGCAGCGTATTTCCCGCCTGCGGTTCCACGCGGTCCTCCGCTTTTTTGTCAAGCTCTACCCCCCTTGCATCCGTCATCGTCAGAATACTGCCGTTGATTCCCTTCAGCTCATCTTCATACCGGACCTCCAGACCGATAATCCCCTGATTATCACCGC
This sequence comes from Hespellia sp., assembly GCA_028693555.1. Taxonomy (GTDB): domain Bacteria; phylum Bacillota; class Clostridia; order Lachnospirales; family Lachnospiraceae; genus Hespellia. The sequence continues at coordinate 55,599 of JAQUVD010000002.1, read as the reverse complement.
CGGTAAATCCGAGCACCTTCGATGCCAGTTCATTATACGGATAATATCTTTTATAGTCCTCATCTACCTTCACTCCAGCCAGATTGTATTCTCGTATACGATCCCCGATTTCTTTTTCTACATTCGTTTTCATCTTTTCCATCGAGGAAATCTTTTCCACGCGCTCACGCACCCATTCCTCGTCCAGTTCCAGCTCCTGCGTCAGAATCTGAATTACTTTTTCCTTTTCCGTAATCTGACTATGTATCACAGAGACAGTACAGACAGTCTTATTCGCAGCAAGGACAACGCCATTCGTATCAATGATTTTCCCGCGCGCCGCTTTAATTTCGCGTTCACGTTCATGCAGCTTTTCTGCCTTATCCTGATAGTATTTCGCATCAAATATCATCAAAAAGACCAATCGTCCAAGAAGTCCCAGCACGAGTACAAGAAACCCTAGAAACACAAACAGTAACTTCTTTCGATTAAATGTCCTGCTCTTTGCCATACAAAAACCCCGCAAAAGATGTTATTAAAAGTTTATTGCATCTTCTGCGGGGTTATGAACATTTTCTATTCTGTGGCGGGATCTGTAACCCAGTCCGTATAATCCGGATTATAATCCTCTGTGGAATAATCTCCGGAGCTATTGCCGTAAGTGTCGGTATATGACTCATCATAGTTCGTATACTCTTGCGTAACCGCATCTGTATCTGTATCTCTGCTCGCGGCCTGTCCTTCTGCCGTCTTTGTGATATTCAGATATGGAAGAATCTGCGAAAGAATTGTCTGTGATAATTCCATGATGTATGTCGAGCTCGACTGATCCTCTACATTTGGCTCATCAATTACAACATAAACAAGAACCTCCGGATTCTCAATCGGAACCGCACCAATGAAAGAAAGCAGATACTTTCCTTCCTCTCGCGGGATTTTCTCTGCGGTACCTGTCTTTCCGCCAATACTATAGCCTTCCACCTGCGTTCCAGTACCTGTTCCATATTCCACAACCGCTTTCAGATATTTCTTAATCGTCTCAGATGTCTCCTCGGAAATGGTCTTGCGGACAATCTGCGGGTCCTTTGTCTCAAGCACGCGTCCGCTCTGATCCTGCACCTCTTTGACCGTATGCGGTTCATAATAATTACCGCCATTTACAAGTGAGGCAAATGCTGCGGACATCTGTGTCATCGTCACGTTAAAGTTCTGTCCAAAGGAATTCGTCGCCAGATCCGTCTCTTCCATCGTATCTGCATCATAGAGCAGTGCTTCTGTTGATGCCTCTAGTGGAAGGTCGACACCTGTATACTGCCCGAATCCAAAAATCCGCTGATACCTTGTAAAGTTCGCTACACCGATTTTGGCTGCAATATCCATCAGACCCACGTTGCAGGAATAAGCAATTGTCTCTTCCACAGATACCGTTCCATGACCGCTTCGATTATGACAATAGATGTCATAGTCTCCTACGTGTTCATATCCGCCACAGTAGAAGCTCTCATCACCTGTAATCGCCCCGGTCTCAAATCCCGCCGCGACTGTAAACGGTTTTGCAGTCGAACCCGGTTCAAACGCGTCACTGACGCAGAAATTTCTCCATAGATCGTTATATGCCGTAGACAGTTCCTCATCCGACATTGCATCGATTGCCGCCTGCTCATACTTCGCAGTCAGATCACGCGGATTGTTCAAATCAAAATTCGGATAAGAAGCTTCTGCTAAAATTTCCCCGCTGTTCGGGTCCATCACCATCACAGCCGTATTCGCGCTCCCCGGTTCTCCGGTACGAACCTGCCCCTTGTGTGCATTGTTAAAATCCAGAATTGCTGTCTCAATCAGATTCTGAAGTGTCACATCAATCGTCGAGACAACGTTATTTCCGTCAACCGCCTCCTGTACCGTATATTCAGAAGAAGCATTATCTGTCTGATAGCCATAGGAACGGCCGTTTGTTCCGTTTAACACACTGTTATAAGAGCTCTCGATTCCGATGCTGCCTATATTATCCTCGTTTGCAAATCCAATCAGATCTGAAGCCAGAGAATTGTATGGATAGACACGTTTGTAATCATCTTCCAGCCAGACCCCGGTAATGTGCTTTGTCTCTTTTTCCAGTTTCTCATATGCCTTCGCGGTATCATAATCAACTGCTTTTTTCAGTATCAGATACTGACTTTTCGGACTGTCCTTAATCTGCTGGCGGAGTTCATTCTCGTCTAAGCCAAAGGAACTGACCAGAGCCTGCACCGTTGTATCGACTGCAGTCTTATTTTCATCCGCAAGCAGCTCCATCACATCTAGAACCACGTTATACACGCGCTCACTCGTTGCTACAGTTGTTCCATTTCGGTCAATAATATTCCCCCGCTGGAATGGGATCACCGTATTCGAGTACTGCTGCTGACTAAGGACCGTCTTTGTATATTCATCCCCTTTGGATACATTAATATAAGTAATTCTAGCTATAAGCGCAACAAAAACTAGTATAATCACTGCAAATAGCAATACTAGTTTTGTCTGCATCCTCTTCGGAAATTTTTTTCTTAAATAATCAAATCTTCGTTTTTTCTTTCTCGCCATTAATTCTCCTTCGACAAATCTTGGGACTTCGCGAGTATACCATCCTCAGGAATCTCTTCATACTGTGTAACAGAATCACTGGTCGGACTGTCGTATTCTACAACTTGTCCATCTGATGCATATACCATCCCCATCTCATTCATCGCTTTATTCCGAATTGCTTCCAAATTAACCGTATCCATCGTCACATTGTACGCTGTATCATTCTCTTCTGTCAAATCTGTAAGCTCTCTCTGCAATGAAGTAATACTGTTCGCTTGATTTCTAAGATCTGTCTTTAACTGTAAATACTGAATGCATACCACAACTGCAATGCATGCAGCAACTGCGATAAAAGTCACATAAGCCGGGCTCATGAACAATGCTTTCTTCCGGTTCTTACGAACCTGTGTGCTTGTCCTTCTTTCCGGCTGGTCCTCTTCACGCTGTCTTCTTGGTGAAACTTCAGGCTGACGCACGGTATTACCGTAAATATAATCTGATCGGTACTGGCTGACATGGTTCGTTCGTCTTCTGTAATCTGCTGTCTGTCTTCTTGCTGCCATATGCGTCTCCCTTCTTAGCCTCTTGCTGTACTTTCGGTCATCCCCTCTCCCCTTGGGATGATCCTTTCTTTATATGCTGCCGTCTTTTAACGTTTTTCAAAGATGCGAAGCTTTGCACTCTTAGAGCGGCTGTTTTCTTCCATCTCTTCCTCGCTAGGTAAGATCGGCTTTCTTGTCACTACAATCCCTTTTGATACTCGCCCGCACACACACGTCGGAAAATTGCTTGGACAGATGCAAGGATTCTCATTCTTACGAAATGAACTCTTTACAATTCTGTCTTCCAGTGAGTGAAATGTAATGATGCAAATCCTTCCCCCGGGATTTAACATCTCTATCATGTCATCAAGTGAATCTCTCAAAACATCCAGCTCCCTGTTCAATTCAATCCGAATTGCCTGAAATGTTTTCTTCGCCGGATGACCGGTCGTCTTCTGGACTTTCATTGGAATCGCATGTCTGATGATTTCAATTAATTGTCCTGTTGTTTCGATGGCACCCTTCTCGCGTTCGATTACAATATGTTTTGCGATATTCTTCGCAAACTTATCTTCCCCGTAATCGCGAATCACGCGAAAAAGGTCCATCTCTGAATAGTCATTGACTATGTCCTTTGCTGTCATCTCTTGTCTTTGATCCATTCTCATGTCCAAAGGAGCGTCCACGCGATAAGAGAATCCACGTTCTGCCGTATCAAGCTGATAGGATGATACGCCCAGATCGAGCACGATCCCATCGACCTTGTCAATTCCTATTTCATGGAGCTTCGACTTCATTTCGCAATAATTGCTCCTGATTATTGTTACTCTCTCCCCGAAGTCGCCTAGTCGAACACTGGCCGCCGCTATCGCGTCAGCGTCCTGATCTATACCTATAAATCTCCCCTTGCCGGTTAACTGCTTACACACTTCGCAGGCATGTCCTCCTCCGCCGAGTGTCGCATCTACGTAGATTCCTTCCGGTTTTACCTTCAGTCCGTCTACCGTCTCATTAAGTAATACTGATATGTGCTTGAATGCCATAATCTAATCTTCCTCACTGCGTTCTTCTATTTCATCTAATTCTTCTTCGGAAATGTCATCATTCTCTTCCCAACGATCCAAATCCCAGATTTCCATGTGGTCGTTCATACCAATCAGAACAACATCCTTTGTCAAATCTCCATGTTCTCTAAGCTTTGTTGTGACAAGCACTCTCCCCTGCTTATCAAAATTCGTCTCCGATGCACTACCGAAATAGTAACGCTGAATCTTTCTGGCATCTTTTTTGTTCCGTGATGATTCGGTTATCTCGTCAACGAAATCGGTCCATGCATCCTGAGGATATAAATAAATACAACCCTCACGTCCTTTACAAAGATACACGGTATCGCCAAGTTCTTCTCTGCACTTTGCTGGAATGATCAGTCTTCCTTTGTCATCGATATTATGATTATATTCGCCCAATAACATATGAAAGACCCTCCTTTCCAATGCAGAAGCCTTCATTTAAACCGGCCGCCATTTCGTCCCCACTTGAAACCACTATCTACCACTTGCCTCCATTCTATACCACCGAGACCCCTTTTTCAAGCTTTTTTTTGTGTTTTTTTCAAAAGTACTACGTCCTAAATTGAATTTCACCCGTCAGAAAATGCACAAAAAAAAGCGGCTATAGCAATATGTACGAATGTACTTTGCTATAACCACTCTATCTTGTGTTTTATTCTATTATTGTAATCCACTCATATAATTTGTAATTGCTGAATAATCAACTTCGGCCGTTGGTCTCGGAACGCCTGCCTTATAATGTGAATATCCGGAAAAGCCAAGCCAGCCAACTAATGCTAACGCTACCACGGAAAGAAGGATCTTGCGGACAATGTCCATCATCTTCTCTTTTCTCATAATTCTCTTGCGGTTTGCCTTCTGTTCTTTATAACGATCTACTTTTTGCTGACTCATAATCCATAACTCCTTTTGCTTTCGATTCTGTTATCCATTTTATCATAATTCACTTTAGATGACAACTATAATTCCCCCATCATTTGCATAAGTACTGCTGATGCCTGCAGTGTCCATAATAATGCTGGACTTCACCGTCATCCTCTCCAGAATCATCTCCTGCACCTGCTTTGCGCGTTCCGGACAGTTGCAGTGTGAAATTCCCAGAACTTTTCCCTCCGGCTTCTTTACTTCTTTTATAATATGATCCACCATCTTAATCAGAGCTTTCTTTATGCCTCGCGCCTGTCCGAGCTGAACGATCTCGCCGCCGTCCGTAGCCCCCATAACCGGTTTGATATTCAATGTGCTCGCAACCATTGCCTTGACACCTGAAATTCTACCATTCTTGCGGAGCGTTTCCAGTGACTCTAATACAAAATAAGTACGCTGGGAATCTTTGTAGTTTTCCACAGCCTTCACGGTATCTTCAAAAGTCATCCCCATTTCTTCGCACTCTTGTATCTTCATTGCAAGTAACGTCTCGCCAATCGATGCACTGCACGAATCCACAACGTGAATCGACTTCTTTCCGTATTCTTCCTCATAGAGATTTTTTCCAAGAATCGCGCTGTTGTATGAGCCACTCAATGCAGCCGATAAGGTGACCGCATACACATGTTCCTCCTCGCAGTGGTACGCCTTCATATATCGTTCCGGTGACGGACAGGAAGACTTCGGAGCCACCGGGGATTCCTTCACCATCTTCAGAAATTTTGCCTGATCAAATGTCGCATCATCCATCAAATGTACTCCATTTACCTCAATTCCAAGCGGCGCAGATTCAAATCTCCCACTTGCCACCATTTCCTCTGTGAGTTCCCCACAACTATCCACTACTATTTTATAGCTCATCCTTTATCCTCCTGTTAATCATCACTGATTCGAATTTTCTTTGAGATACCAAGTGCAATTCCCATCTCCGCCATGAGGAAGACCACCGAGGTACCTCCATAACTGATGAATGGTAATGTGACACCAGTCGTTGGTATCAGGTTGGTAACAACCGCAATATTCAGAATAACCTGTAGTGCTATGTGTGCCATAATTCCCGTTGCAATCAATGAACCATACAGATCCGGAGCATTTCTCGCGATGAACATCAAGCGATAAATCAGTATGCCAAATAAAATCAAAATAACAATCGCACCAAACACACCAAGTTCTTCACAGATTACCGACAGAATCATATCGTTCTGGATCTCCGGAATCACACCGAGCTTTTGTGTACTGTTTCCAAGTCCTTTTCCAAAGAATCCACCCGAGCCAATCGCGTACAGTCCCTGCATGACCTGATATCCGCCATCCGCTGCGTTGCTCTCCGGATGCAGCCACACAAGAATACGCCGAATACGGAAGTTTCCACTCGTATCAATCATGCGTGACATCACAATAACTGCCACACCTGCTGCCACCGCACTTAGACTGCCGAATATCACAAAGCCTTTTGTCTTAGGATGCACTACAAAAAACAAAATAAACGTAATTCCTGCAACAATAATCGCGGTACTCAGATTATCCGTGAAGAAAAATACAGCTCCGGCCACGGCAAGACCCCAGCCAAAGATGCGAATCATTCCCGCAGGTTTCGGGGCGTCCTTGCCCAGCCTGCATATCACCAGCGGAATAAACAAAATCACAGCAATCTTCGCGATCTCCGACGGTTGAAAGGTCAAACTTCCAACAAGCGGCAGCCAGCGCTTCGCACCATTTACCTCCACACCAAGCGGTGTCAGAACAAGTGCCATAACCGCAATCGAAACCCAGTAGAACTTCTCAGCAAATTTTGCATACCAGTGATAGTCAATCTTCGTAATCCAGTACATTAGGAAAAAACTTCCCGCACTGATCAGCGCCTGTCTCTTAAAAAAATGCATGCTGTCGCCTTCCCAGTCAACCTGCGCTTCATACGCACTGGCACTATACAGCAGAACCAGTCCAAAGCAGACCATGAAAATCAAAACGACCAGCAAATTATAATCAAAATATGTAACTTTCTTTTTTTTCATTTTAACTCCCCATATATCTAATTCGTCCCCTTACAGCAGCTTCGAATCTTCCATTCTCTCTTCAAAGAACTTCGTCAGATTCATCAACGGTCTGCGAAGAACCAGTCCCAGAAGAAGTGCAATCGGTATGTAAATCACAAGCTTTCCGAGACACACCCAGAACGCATTCTGATAAGTTCCGGCAACGCATTCCCTCATTGCGTTGATTCCATATGTAAATGGAAGGAACGGATTAATCGTCTGGAAGAACGGCGGTGTAACCTCGATCGGGAATGTACCACCCGACCCGCCAATCTGAAGTACCAGAAAGATAACACTGACTGCTTTTCCGATTGCTCCAAATGAAACGGTAAGCGCATATACAATATGAACAAACACAAAACTGCACACCCATGCACACAAGAAAAACTTCACCGGATGCTCACACTGAATCCTAAGATAAAACAGATCCCCCAGCGCAATGACTGTTGCCTGTACCAGACCAAAGGTCATAAATGTCAAATGTCTTCCCAGATATGCCTGTGTTGGTCTGATCGAAGAAATTGTCTCATCTTCATCCACATCCACCTTCATAATCGCCACAAGGACAATCGCGCCAACCCAGATCGCTAAAATCGAATAGAACGGAGCCATCGCTGAGCCATAATTATCAATCTTATATAAAGAAGTTGTTGTCAGTTGAACCGGTGATGACATGAATTCGCCTGTCAGTTCCGGATCATTGCGAAGTACCTCGATCAGCTTCTTAAGCTGCTCGTCCTGACTGACCGCCTCCACCTCGGAAATAATGTTGTTCAGCTTGTCACGTGTCGACCCGATAATGCTTTTTGTATTGTTCAGCGCATTCTTCCCTGAGGCTAACGCGCCGTTTGTATTTGCAAAAATCTCATTCAGATTCGAAAGGCTGCCATCCGTTGCACTTAGCAGTCCCCCAATACTTGCTGTCGTTGAAGAAATGTTGTCAAGCAGTGTATTCACTGCCGGCTGTACATTATTCTGATAAGAACTTCGTGCATTCTGAAGGTTCGTCTTTCCCTGTGTGACAGTATCTCTGATACTCGCGCGAATTTCATCCGCATCTGCTGTTGACTGCCGGATATTGCCCACCGCACCTTCAATCTGCGATTTTAATAAATTTTGTTTGTCATTTGCGCTGCTGATATCGCTGATCATCTTGTCAATCTCCCGCACAGCCACACTGTCCGGGTCCAGCGTATTACGAATCGTAGTCAGCGAATCGATCATCTGATTATTCACCGTGATTGCCGCATCGCAGATCTGCGTGGTTTCATTGATTCGATCTGCCACGTTATTCGCATCTGACCCCAAATCATCCAGCGCATTATCTGCAATCGAGCCGACCGAATCAAAGGTGCTTTCTGAACTGTTCATTACATCGCTCAGTGTAGAAGTAATCGAACCCGCTGTTGTTCTTGAAGAAGCCAGCACATCCGAAGAATTCTTCAGTACATTGTTACTATTTGCCACAACATTCTTCACATCCGGGATCGTAAGCTGTACAGCCGTCGTAAGCTGGCTGACACTGTCCGCAACATTTGCAAATGCATCAATCGTCTGCTCATACTGCCCCAGATCACTCGATACCGTCTTTAGCTTTGCGACTAGTTGATTCACCAGCGTATCACCGCTGCTGTTAAGCTCTGCCGCTGTCACATTCAGTACATTTGCGACCGTCTCCGTCGCAACACTGATAAAAGTTGCGTTCACCTGCTGCTGAATTGCTGTCGCACCTTTATCTGTAATCTTCGGTGCAATCGCATTCTTCTTTTCGTTCACATAATAGTCGAGCTCCGGTGCCTCAATCTTGCCGTCTAAAATACTCGACATCTTCTCGCTGAAATTCTTCGGAATCACAATCGCTGCATAATACTTGCCGCTCTTGACACCATCAAGTGCTTCGGCGTCATGCACAAAGGTCCAGCCGATCTGCTTATTGCTCTTGAGATTTTCAATAATCTGATCTCCAATAGAAAATCGAATCCCTCCTGTCTCATATGTCTTATCCAGGTTTACCACAGCAACCTCAATTCCATCCGTACTTCCGTACGGGTCCCAGTTTGCCGCAATATTAAACCATGCATACAGTGCCGGCAAAATACAAATTCCCACCGCCACAACAAGTGCCACTACATTTCTTGATAAACGCTTAAAATCACGCTTGTATATCTTAAATATCTTCTTCATCTGTATCCTCCTCATTTTCCGGATGTCTCAATTTTTCAAATTCCGCATGCAGCTTCGTATAGTAGAAATAGAAGTATTCGATTCCGATCAGATACGCTGCGATTGCAAGAATTGATACAATCCATAACACCAGAAAAATCAGCTTCTCATTCACAGTGAACATCAACACCATAAACAAGATTGGCACAGTAAAGATCAGGATAAACCCTGTCTTTACCAGCTTCGGATACATTTCGAGAAAATGCTGGCTCTTCTCTTTTCTAAGTTCATATTCTTCTATCAATTTCCCAATGACGGCATCATTCATCTCGTCATTCTCCATGTTGCTTTCATTCTCAGTCATATAGATCCCCTTCGTAGTCTCTTAGATACCACATCTATTATATAAAATGCGAAAAGAAAAAGCAACTAGACATCTTCTCATTTCTCAATTCACTTATTTCCCCACCTTTCCATACACTATTAATAGAAATAAAAAAACGAAAGGATCAGGTGAATATGCCAAATTATCCCAACAACATGCGTGGCTACGGTCGCCGTCAGATGCCGCCTCCGCAGGCGATGCCACAAGTGTCAAACATCTGCTGTAATGTGAGCACAGATATTCTCGACGGTCTCCCTGTCGCGATGGCCTATGTCCCATGGCAGGATTGGAAATGTCCTTACGCCCCGCTCAAAGGTCTCATGCGCGGAACCATTTTCGAAGACCTAGACAAACCATTTCTCGGAAAAGGAGGGTGCGCCAAATGAATGGAAATGTTCAGCCCTGCAAAAAAGACCTGCTAATGCAGATTAATGCCATCAGCTTCGCAGCACTCGACTCCGCTATGTATCTCGACACCCACCCCTGCGACCAGACTGCACTTGGCTATTTTTACGAAATGAACAAACAGCGTGGTCAGCTTCTTCGCGAGTATGCATCCTACTACGGACCACTCACGCTGGACACCGCTACCGGTTCCTGCAGTGACCGCTGGAACTGGATCAATGAGCCATGGCCATGGCAGGAAGGAGGATGTTAGTCTATGTGGAATTATGAAAAGCGATTAGAATTTCCGGTTAAGATTTCTGAGACAAACGCACAGCTTGCACAGGCAATCGCGACGCAGTACGGCGGACCCGACGGAGAATCCGGTGCTGCCATGCGTTATCTCTCCCAGCGGTTTGCAATGCCTTACAAAGAAGCGGTTGCCGTACTCAACGATGTCGGGACTGAAGAACTGGGGCATGCCGAAATCGTCTGTGCCATCGTCCGTCAGCTCACGCGAGACCTCTCGGTTGCTGAAATCAAAGAATCCGGCTTCGACAAATATTATGCTGACCACACGCTCGGAATCTATCCAATCAACGCCAGCGGTATTCCGTTCGACGCCATGACCTTCCAGTCCACCGGCGATCCGATCACCGATTTGACCGAGGACCTTGCAGCCGAACAAAAAGCCCGCACCACCTACGATAATCTCTTACGTCTCTGCGCCGGCCATGCCGATGTCGCCGAACCGCTCAAATTTCTTCGCTCAAGAGAAATCGTACATTTCCAAAGATTTGGTGAAAGTCTTCGAATCGTACAGGATCATCTCGACAGTAAAAACTTCTATGCGTTCAACCCCGCATTCGACGGGGATCGCGGATGTAGGTAAAACAATTGGGGACGTAGTGTTTTTCAAAAACACTACGTCCCCAATTGAATTTCATCCGTCAGAAAATGCATCTACTTCATCAACTTCTGGAATGTTTTGCACAATTCATCCACAACTTCTTCGTTCCCATTTTTAATATCCTCAACTACACAGGTCTTAATATGATTCGAGAGCAATTCCTTGTTAAATGCATTGAACGCTGATTGGATTGCCGATACCTGCGTCAGAATATCAATGCAGTAGCGCTCGTCTTCTACCATTGCCTTAACCCCGCGCACCTGTCCTTCAATCCGATTTAAGCGGTGAATCAGCTTCGTATATTCTGCATCATCCCGATGTTTTTTCTTACAATCACATGTTACTTCTTTGTCCATATTTGAACTCCTTGTTAATTATTGCTCTGTGCTCCAAGCTTCACCTGAATATCCTGAGCTTCATAAGCATTTCCATTCTGTCTCTGAATTGTGACAGTCACTGTCGTACCCTGTGTATAATAACTAAGTTCATTCTGAAGTGTTGTCATGTTATCGATTGTTGTACCATTGAGTCCTGTAATGATATCACCTTCCTGAAGTCCGGCACTCTCTGCTCCGCCGCCTTTAATCAATGATGATACATAGACACCTTCCGGCATGTTGTATCTCTCAGCACTGTCGCTCGTTACGTCAACGCCCTGAATACCAATGTATCCTTTTTCGGCATCCGAAACCTTCGTCTTCGTTTCCTGATTCATCAGGTTCGTGAGAACATCGCTGACATCACTGATTGGGATTGCATATCCCATGCCCTCTACTGTCGTATCCGAAAGCTTCGCTGAGTTAATACCAATCACCTCGCCGTTCGCATTCAGAAGCGCGCCGCCGCTGTTTCCCGGATTGATTGCCGCATCTGTCTGTATAAATGCAGTATCACTTCCCGAATCTGTCAGAACACGATCCGTTGCGCTGATGATACCGGTTGTAACAGACTGACCATATCCAAGTGCATTACCAATCGCAATTGCCGGCTCTCCAACTTTTAATGCGGTAGAATCTCCAAGTGTTGCAACCGAGATTGCATCCATTGTATCAGCGGAAATGCTTTTTAATGGTACTGCAACGACTGCAACATCCAGTGATGCGTCTGTACCCTTAATATTTGCTTCTACGCTGCTCTCATCTACAAAGGATACTGTAATCGTCTCGCTGCCTTCTACTACGTGATTGTTCGTCACAACCAGAAGTTCTGAATCATTCTGGCCGATAATAATACCGGATCCAGTGCTTTCTACTTCCTGCTCACCACTCTGTCCAAAGAAATTCTGGACCTGCTGTACACTCATATTTGTAATTGATACAACGGATGGCATTGCATTTGCTGCAATATCGGCAATATCCGAAGATACCGAGCTTTTCGTCTGCTGCAATGTCGCAGTCTGCGAAGCTTTACTTGACGAGCCGGAAGAAAAATTTCCCGTCAGGCCAAGCACCTTATTCCCTACAAAGCTAAATCCCAGAAATGTAACACTTGATACAACTCCAAATACCAATGCAAGACATACAACTGCAAGCGTCTTAGGCATCTTCCATTTCTTCTTTTGCTTTGACTTCGTGTTGTTCGGTGGTGCCTGATTTGAAAAACCTGCGTTGTTACTGCTATATGTGTTCTGTGTTTCATCTGGATTATAATAATTATATTGGTTATCCATAATGTGTAGCTCCTTTCCATCTCTTGTTCCTATCTTATAAACTTATATTACAGAACATTTGTGATGGAATTGTGTTGAAAGTATATCTAAATGTTGAAAAAGACAAGGAAACATTTCGAATCGTCCCTTGTCTTTCTCCTTTACTCTACTGTGACAGACTTTGCCAGGTTTCTCGGCTTATCCACATCCAGACCTTTTGCAACAGATACATAATAGCCCATCAACTGCAGAGGTATCACTGCAAGCGATGTAGCAAAATGTACATCTGTCTTCGGAATGTATGTTGCAAAATCAACACTGTCTTCTACATTATAATTACCGAAAGTCGTAAGTCCCATCAGATAAGCACCACGGCTCTTACACTCTAACATATTGCTGAGTGTCTTCTCATACAGCTCTTTCTGCGTCAGAATACCGATTACCAATGTTCCCTCCTCAATCAGGGAGATTGTTCCATGCTTGAGTTCTCCTGCTGCATAAGCTTCCGAATGCACATAACTGATTTCCTTCATCTTCAGACTGCCTTCCATGGAAATTGCATAATCAATTCCCCTTCCAAGGAAGAACATGTCCTTTGCAGAACTCTGTTTTGCGGCAAACCACTGAATGCGTTCTTTGTCATCAATGATGCTCTCAATTTTGTCAGGAATCGTCTGAAGCTCTGCAATTAATTCTGTATATTTTTCTTCTGTAATTGTCTCACGAACCTTCGCAAACTGGATTGCAATTGCATAGCTTGCGATGAGCTGTGTACTGTAAGCTTTCGTCGTCGCTACCGAAATTTCCGGACCGGCCATTGTATACATAACATGATCCGCCTCACGCGCGATCGAAGATCCAATTACATTCACAACACCAAGTGTCGTAACACCGGCATCTTTCGCTTCACGAAGTGCTGCCAGACTGTCTGCAGTCTCTCCCGACTGGCTGACAACGATTACAAGACCATTCGGATCGAGAATCGGTTTTCTATAACGGAACTCCGAAGCAAGCTCGACACGAACCGGGATGCGTGCAAGATCTTCGATTACATACTGCGCTGCCATTCCGACATGATAAGCAGAACCACAAGCCACAATATAAATCTGGCTGACTGTCTTGATTTCTTCCTCTGTCAGACCAGCTTCAGACAGATCAATCTTACCGTCCTTTACAACCGAATTAATCGTATCCGCAACTGCCTTCGGCTGTTCATGGATTTCTTTCATCATGAAATGCTCATAGCCGGCTTTCTCCGCTGCCTCCGAATCCCAATTAATTTCTGTCAGCTCTTTCTCAATCTCATCGCCATCCAAATTATAGAATGTCACTTCGCCCTGCTTGAGACGACCAATCTCCATATTTCCGATGTAATACACATTACGTGTATACTTCAAAATAGCAGGAACATCCGATGCTACAAATGACTCTCCATTCTCCACTCCGATGATCATCGGGCTGTCTTTTCTGGCAACATAAATCTCGTTTGGATATTCATGGAACATAATCTCCAACGCGTAAGAACCACGAATACGAATCATTGCATGATTGATCGCATCAACCGGAGTTCCAAGATATTTCTTATAATAATAGTCAACTAACTTAATTGCTACTTCTGTATCTGTCGAAGAATAGAACTCATACCCTTTGCGAAGCAGCTTGTTCTTCAGTTCCTGATAGTTCTCAATGATACCATTATGTACACCTACCACATTGCCGTCATCACTGTGGTGTGGATGCGCATTCACCTCAGAAGGCTCACCGTGCGTTGCCCATCTCGTATGACCAATACCACATGTTCCGATCATCGCTGCGCCATTATCAGTCTTTTCTGCAAGAATTTTTAAACGTCCTTTCGCTTTGACAACTCTCACTTCCGAATCACCATCTCGAACTGCGAGTCCTGATGAATCATAACCGCGATACTCTAACTTAGAAAGTCCGTCCAGCAAAATCGGCGCTGCCTGCTTACCACCAATATATCCAACTATTCCACACATTACAATTGCCCTCCATAATTCGTACGTTCTAAATTCATTCTCCTTAACAGAAACATGTCTTACTGCAAGTAAAATGGATTTTCTCTTTGTACAATCAGCTTTAAAATTTGTATTTTAGTATAACAGGGGTTATTGTAACAAATTCACAATAAAATGTAAAGATAGAGAGTCCAACTCTACATAAAATTTGTCATTATTAACTCGTGACATTTTTGAGGGTTATTCAATCCAATTCCACATTTCCCCAAAATAGAGTATCACACACACATCAGCCACAAGCAATATTCCCAGCTTCCTCTTCCATCTGCGTTCTTTCTCTTTTTTTATCATGCATGCAAACAGATAATACACACTGTATCCCATACAGGCTCCAAGTGTATTATTGAACATATCGTCAAACTCGAACAGTCCTATATGGAACATCAACTGGCTTGTTTCAATTGCAGCGCTGAGTAAGAATCCCACAGCCACTGTCATCTTCCATTTCTGAAATGGCTTCAAATACATCGGCATCAAAATCCCCATCGGGAGTAAAAGAATAATATTGTACACAACCTCCCTGAAGTATTCAATTGAATCATTTTCCACCGTATACCGATAAGACCAGAACAGCGACAATTCATATCTCATTCCCGCCGTCATATCACGGTGAAGCAGTGTGAAATGGCATATTCCGGTAAAATATACGGCAAGAATTACAATCATCATATGATTCAGTGCCGCAGAACTCGTCACTTTATACTGTTTCCCAAACAAATGATATATACCCTCGAGCAAAAAAGCAGCTAATATAAATGTTACGATCTCCTGTTTATACATAACGGATGTTAGCAACTGTTCTCCCCTTTCCGATACTTCGATTGCAAAACCAAGAAAAAACATGCAATTAACACACCGGCGAAAACACCGAAACTATCAAGCATCACATCACTCATTTGTCCACTTCTCCCCGCAACAAATAATTGGTGGAATTCGTCTGTTGCCGCATAACCAGTCCCTAATATCCACGACTTAAGAACCGACCACCGCTTTGATTGTTCACCTGCAAAAACGCCCATAAGCATAGCTCCCAGCACTGCATATTCCGCAGCATGGGCCGTTTTTCGAATCGGATGATCTACTTTCTCTGCAAAAGCCTGCTGTTTTGCTTTCGACCAATTTTCAAAGTCAGGCACGAACATTTCACCTATCACGATTCCCACATGGTTGCTATCCTGCGAAGACAATTCTGCCGTTCTGGATGAAAACGTAAAAATACCAATCATCCAGCAAACAGTCAGAATCATAAAAATAATCTTTCGTTTATTCATATCATAACTCTTTTCTCTTGGCAAAGGTGTACCCCAATTACCATGCCTGCATTTTATTACAGGAACACTTCCAGTTCCTTCATGAATTTCTCTTCCACTCTCACAAGCTGCTTCGCAATGTCACATGCCTCACGGTCAGCATTCGCATACTGATTCCGGCATTCACTGATGGATTGAATTCCCATATTGCACCCATCCATCATGATTTTGGCAATCTGCCTGCTGTCATCCTTCATCAGCATCTTCATCTCAGTACTCAGCCACGAAAATGAAGAAGCCATCACTCCCGGTTCTTTCCCGTCAAGTCCTGCTGCCAATAACAGCTTTTCCGATGCTACCTCGATTTCCCGATGCTTCTGCTTGTATTCTTCCAGCAAACGTAATAGCTTCTCATCTGTTGCATAACCGCTCACCTGATGTATACTTTCCACAGCCATCTTACATCCCGAGTTGCATTCCTTTAATAAATATTTCGTATCGTCAATCATAGCACATACTCCTGTTCTTTTTCAATTAGTATGTGCAATATTCCTGATATAATTCCAAAAGACGCTTCATTTCCTTTTGTACCTGCTCAACATCAATCTCAGGAGGATACGAAGTTTTTGTATTCACTTCCTCATATTCACATTGGTTCTGTGTCTGGAAATCACCTACCACAAATCCATTTGCAAAGAAAAAATGTCCTCCGTCCAACTCCAGATTATAAACCATATCGTTATAAGGTTTCATATAAATATACTTTAAGACCTCATCCCCATCGCGGGTCTTAAGCAGGTCTGCGCCGTTTACTTCTCCGGCATGAACCACCTTAGTTTCTCCATCTCTCACCACGCTTATAGGGTGACTCTCTGTCGTCTGAATCTTTTTTCCGCTCATAGTTTCTATGAAAACCAGCTCCGACTCCATTCCCTTATATATGTTGTCTACTCTGAGTGAGCCTTCGTCCGCTCCCCGAATCAAATCTCCGATTCTAATATCCTCAATGGACCGTTCAGAACCATCCAGCATTTGAATCTTGCATTCCTTATCCAGACAGCCGAATTTAATATGAAGTTTTTTAATTTCTTTGTTTGCCGGGTCCACTGAGGTAGTTCCTAAATCGCTGGAGATAACAACCGTAACCTCTCCCTCTCTGTATTCCATACTTCCATGCTTGCACACCAGCGGAAGTGTACAGCTAAAATCAGCATACATTTTAGCCTCCACTACTTTAAGCTCCATTAAGTGGTCCCAATTACTTGGAAATTGATATTTGATTTTGTTCGGAGTGTTTGAATCATAGGTCACCACCACATCTTTTGCCAAATCGTATTTATTAAAAACCACGGTACCATTATGAAGGCTCCAGATTTTCATTTCAAAATCCTTGAGATATATTCCCTTTACAATATCCGTCTCCTCGACCAGAAATTCACAGTTATCACCCAGTGTTATTTCAACCTGCGCCGGAATATGAATATTTACATACACCTTTTTGTCCCACTCATGGCGGACACCTGTAAACTTATCATAGTCTGCCGTTTCCCCAGCATCCGGGTCTCGGTCATATAAGAGTTCCGTATAAAGATGGCTCGCATCTTTCGGCATAGGGTCAATGACATTGACTGATTTTACAAGGTAGTTATTCCCGGTTATTTTCAGCACATCACTGCAAACCTTCTGAGATGCAGCGCAAAGCTTGTTCTCTTCGTTTATTTCAGTCCAGAAAAATTCTGCCTGAGTCTGTAGTCGTAACTCGTCCGCAGAACGAAGCTGCTTAGAATCAACAGCCATAATATCGCTGATATTCGCTACATCCTCATCCCAAATAGCCATACTCTGCAAAATGGTTCCACGATTTGTATCCAGGAATTTTCCCATAAGGTCAACTCCCAGTTTCTTTTCGGTGTATTTTCCGCTCACCAAAGTAGAAGTAACGTCCTGATAATCGTAGTTAATGTTTCCTACCTCCATGCAGTCTCCCGGCCCCACTAAAAATTTGTCCGCCTTCACCGGATTGATTGTCTTCGCTTCATTTTTTAATGCTTCATAAAGCAGGGGTAACTCTTTTTGAAACAGACCCTCTCCGCCATACTGTGCAAAGAATACGGCACGATGGTCTTCCTTTGAAAAATCATAGGATAGTTTATTTCCGTTTTCTTTCATTTCCTTGAAAAATGCTTTTTTCTGTTCCTCTAAATTTTGACTCATAGGTTGCCTCCTATCTCGTTGCTCATTCTAAAGAATAAGACCAAACACTCCGATTTTCCTCGTTGCTGCTGATAAACCAAATCTTGTCACCAAAAATGCCAACAAACGGTAAGGCTTCCTTTTTCCATTGAAGCCTCGGCGGAATTACTGCCTCGTTTTTAAACCCTTCACTGTCTCGTTTCCCATAAATGCCATCCCTTGTTACGGCAAATAGTCCCTTCTTATGGGAC
Organism: Hespellia sp.; assembly: GCA_028693555.1. GTDB lineage: Bacteria > Bacillota > Clostridia > Lachnospirales > Lachnospiraceae > Hespellia. The sequence goes on along the minus strand of JAQUVD010000002.1, from coordinate 37,257 downwards.
AGGATCCAAAACATCTCTTTCCCTAATTCTTTTTCAATTCCATAAGTCTCTGTCCAGTTACCTCCGTCTTTTGTTCCACGAATCCAAAAACGGTTGTCCTCTCCATACCCCAGCCATATTTGTTCCTCAAAAGTTGTCCATGAAAGGGCTCCATAGGAACTGGCATCTAAGATAGAAAGCAGCCGCCAGGTTCTACGCGGAGAGTTTTCTTTCTTATATATAGCTATTTGCTCTGCTTCAAATAAAATAGCGACAAAAAACTCCTCCTCTCCCAAAATCAAGACAGCTTCCTGCCCGATGTCATATGGAAACAGCCTCTTTACCCACACACCTTTCGAGAGTTCATACCGTGCTGCTACAGCATTTTTTAATTCTGAATCTTTTCCAAACAGGTAAAATCCCGAATCATCCCAGCTAATACTATAAGCCTTCATTTCACAGGGTATCGTTGAAACGGCTTGGAAACTGAGGCCATCGGAAGATTCATATAAGCTGTCCCCTGCCCAGACATATAATTTATTCTTGATAGAAAACAGTGCGTGGTTCTGTTCGGAGTTTACATCCTTAACTGGCAGAATCGTTTCCAATTTTTCTGCTTCCACCGTCCATCGTCCATTAGATACTTCCACCGTGACAAAGGCTTCCTCCCTCTGGTTTAGATAGTTGGAGGCCTTTAAACAAAAGGTTTTCGTCTCCGTCAGAGTTATCTCCTTGCTCCCAATATTTTCCACTTCCCCAAAGTTCGAAAGGGACTGTTGGTCAGAAGCTTTCACTTCCCATCTGAGCGTCGTGGTTCCTTTCTTTTTCACAACCGCATCATCCGCACTAAATCGGACAATCTCCAAAGGTTCCTCTTTATAAAGCGGAATACTCACGGAAAAATCCTTGACTCCCGGAACATTTTGTACATAGAGACACATTGTTGTCATTCCCGGAATCGCATCTGAGATAAGATTATCAAACAGGAACGAAACACTATATCTCTGCTTCAGCTTCACCGTTGCCCCAGGTATGATGATAAAATATCCCCCTCCCTTATCATACTTGATATACCACTGCTTTTCACCTTTTACCCAACTGGGCGTTATTGCCGCCCCTCGTTCCTTAGAGCTTAAACAGCCCTCCCCGGTTCCCCAGAAAAATTCCACATAAATTCTGGAAAGGGTTTCCCACTCTGGTCTTCTCTCTGTTTCATCGATTCTAGGCAGTTCGTCCTCCGTCGTAAGACCTGCCTCATTCTGAAACTCCACCTCACCCTCACCATTATTCATCATATAGAGCTCCGGCTTGTTTATAAATGGTTTTTCCAGTTTCGTTGTGATAAAAATCAAAGAAGAAGGAAACACACCAAACAGCAGCTTATCTTCCAACCTCATCCCTCCATTTCTCTCTCCTTTTTAAAGTCCCATATACCCGTCCACCAATGTCATTTTCTCTTTCTTAGCCTCGCCCTCCCCAGGTGCTTCCTTTACTGCCTCCCTGCAAAACTCTGAGTCGGCTTTGTAAAGCAGAAAGAAGGGGTCATTTTTATCGCCAATCTGCGGCAGATTTACTGGCTCTTCCCCTTTGAGTACTGGATAAAACGGAAGAAATAGCTTCATTTTTTTTAGGCTTTCCGAAAAACAGGTGTAATCCGGTTTCATTTCATATACTGGCAAAATTCCTGTCCTCACATGTATGCTTCCACGGACATCCAGCAAAAAAGTCAGCAGTTCCGGCTTTCCGTTTAATGAAAGCATACGATGACTGTCGCAGTGAAAATAACCATCTTCTTTGACCTTAGAACCCCACGCAGGATAAAAGTTATCATAAGTCTTTGCATCCAGTTCTCCGCAGTAATAACCGATTAAACCGTCCGAAGCATATCTGACGTCCCCGATTCTGACTGGGTATTGGTTTTTTTCAAACCCATAAGTCTGATGAGCTCCAAAATCCTCCAATACTTTAGAAACGGGAAGCACTCCCTGATACAAAAGGGAAAGGGCTCCTCTCACCACAGCAATGGGGCGGCCTATAAGCATGGAAAGCTCCTGATTATCCGTCTCATCCCTGCTGATTTGACCGGACAGCCTCTGGTCAAAAAGTTCTAAATAATGAGTAAATACTCCCGGAGCCTGTTTTTCTAATTCTAATGCCAGCAGTTCCAAATGACCGTCCAGCTTATTTCTGTTCTCCCACTCCAGCTTAGCCTTTGTGGTTTTGTCAGGCAAATGAATCAAATGAAGATTCCCTACATATTCCCCACTTTTGTGAAACAGGTTGACACGTCCATTCAAAAAATCAGCCATCAGATATCCGCAGATAAAATCTGGTTCCTCGTCCCCCCACTGAAGGTTTAGGCGGGCTCCGCCTGCTATACGGGGCGGAAAGGTTCCATATCCCTTCAATCTTCCATCCCCTCTCAGTGTTTCCGGCAGGGTCACTCTGGTTAAATCTGGTGTTAAATCTGCAATCTGTCCAAACGTATCCGTCACCTGCAGCTTGGACAGCTTAAAAAATCCTGCTCGAATTGGAAGAAAAGGCTGATTGACATCCAGCGAATATTCCCCATACTCTGGTATGTAGGTCTTGATTTTTTCTGCCAGTTCCTTTGCCTCCTCTGTCACTCCGAAGATTGGAAATTGATATGCCTGCTTTTTCCCTAACAAATTCTCATTCATACCCGTCATATTTTGCGACAAAACCGGAAGCTTACTTATTTGCTCCCCAATTTTTTTCAGCTTGTTGTAAAGCTCTTCGTCATATCGGAACGATTCTAAATGACGTAGAATGGAATCCCCCAGACCTTTCACTGCGTGAGGCGTAATAAACATCCGTCCCTGATACTCGCATCTTCCTAATGGTGTTCCCTCAAAAATAGAATAAAAATCCAAATTCCCCAGTTTCCAGTCCTCCATCACCCCTCCTTCTTCTTTCCGCTCTCTCGTTGTCAGCAGTTCCAATCTCCACTCTAAAAACAAAGGATTCCAGGGCGGTGCATAGGAAGCTGCTGCTATCGGAGAAGGTAACGTCCCGATGTAGCTTGTTTTTTCAAAGCCTTCCACCAAATAAAGGAGAATGCTCTCCTCGTATACTGAAAGAACCGCTTCCGGCACTCCATGTGCAATGACAAAGGAATCTAAGAAAGGGGCAAGCATGGTTTTGTCCCAGCCTTTCTCAGTACCTCCGTCCAGATAACGGATAGAAGAAAGCACATCTGCCTCAGACCGGATTTTCAGCTTATCATCCGGTAAAAATCTGCCATCCTTCCCGAATAAATCAGAAGGAGAAACTCCCTCTCCTGCCGCCAGAATAACCGGAACCTCCGGCATAAAAAATGGTTTTCCACTGTCCTTTTTCTCCAATACAAATCCCGCCTGCTCCGTCAGGGCTTTTACCTGTTCCTGCTGTTCTTTTACGGAATTTTCTTTTTCTGCCAATTCCTTTTGTAGAAGAATGAAGTCCTCGATGATGCAGTCAGCTTCCTGTTTGATTTGCTCCTCCGTCAACGGTTTTTTCACAAAGGGTGGGGATGGATAGCTATAAAGCAGCATATAGGTATACCACACATCGTAGAGCTCCTCCTTTTTAGAATTCTCCTGAAGGCTCAAATGCTCCCACTCTTCCTGCAGGCGGTTTAGCTTCGCCAATGCAAGGTCCCACTCCGGCTTTGTTTTTTTCATGCTGTCATCTTGGGGCGTGAGCTGCCATACACTGCCGGATTCCAACCGTTCGAATTCCTGATAATGGATTCGGTCTTCCGCCCTTAAAATGCCATCCATTTCACCTAATTCTGCCAGCAGATTGTACTGTAGGAAATTCAGTACTCGTTCCACTGACTCTGCTTCTTCCTTTTCTGCGGCTAATTTTCCTGCCACAAGCGCGGAAAGTGCCTCCGAAGATGTATTTCCCACCGCTACCTCTACATTTCCACCGGGATACCCAAATTCATAAGTTCCCATTTCGCCCTCCCATTTCACATGAAAGACCGAGCCATGGAGCAAAAGCTGTGAATCTTCAACAGATGCTCCCTCCATAGAAAAGCCCATTTGATTTATTTTTTCCTGATATTCGAGTCCTGTCAGCCCATAAAAAGGGGACTGCTCCGGTTTGGAATACCAGCCAGATACACTATAAATAAACTCTCCCTTTCCCACATCCTTACAAGAATCATGAAACCCAAATACACTGCTGCACTCCTGATAGCATGCCGCAAAATAAGGACTCCCCCCGCTGACTGCTGTCAGTTTGGTCAAGGCTTGACCTTCGGGGCGTTTTTCTTCATACGGATAATTCCCGCCCAAATACCGACACAGGGAGTCCTCCCCCGTCAGCATGGGAATGGTGACACTCTCTACATTGTCCGTCCCCACATAACTGCTCTCGATCATCCATGAACGGTGGGTAATCACTGGTTTGTCCGGCACCTCTTTATTCACAGAAATCCTGCTTACCAGATAACGGTCAGGCACCGCTGGATATTCAAAGCCGTCTTTTGTCTCTGCTCCCTGCGTAAAACCATCCGGTAAAATGAAATGCAGATGCACACCCGGGGCAAGAGGCGCCCGTTCTTCAAAGACTCCCGGTTCAATCTCTCCTCCCAGCAAGGACACGGAATCCAGCAACTCATAGTTTACATTGATGTTGGAGAATTTCCTTGAATTTCCAAACTGATTTACAATCAGAACCTCCAAAGCCATTGGAATTAGAATCATCGTCAATCCTCCCTTTCCTACTGAATTATTGTTTCGTCCACCTTTCCTGTGCTGCCATCTCAACCATTTCAAGAGCCAGCTCTGCTGACGTAAATGCCGGTTTTTGCTGCACCTCTTCGCCACAGACAAAATCATCTGCATGTAACTTCTTTTTCAAGGTTTCCACCAGATTGCTCACATCCACCATCCTGCCATCCCGAATCGGAACCGGAATCAGCTCCTCTGACAGCTTGTCCCCAATCTTATATGGTCCTTCTTCCTCAATTCTACGAACATAGATTTTTCTATCACTTGTCCTTGTTCCAAAATGCAGAGCTTCCGACGGTTCCGTAACATTGATTTCGTCTATATATCCATCAAAAATTCCCAGCATAACCGTATCAGACAGTAGATTCAGCCGAAGCAGATTTCTTTCTATGTTCGAAGAACGGTCCCAGCCTTCCACTTTCATGCCGGGATATGCCTCCACCAGCTCCGACCTCAGCAGAAATCCCATTCGTACCTTGCTGTCTTTCAAATCCGTTGGCAGAGCACAATGCACCAGATGATTTTGATGCATTTTTTCCCGCCTTCTGCGGTAAAGCCCTAACGGAAGGCTCTGTTTTACTCTACGTAAAAAATACCCATTTGTAGTCCAGTCATTCGTGGTTCCTCCGCCGATGCTGCATGCACCTTCCGTCATGGCATCCAGCCAATTTTCATCCAGTTGGAAAAAGCGGATGGTTTCCATGGGAAGGAAATTCTCATCCGGCACCAAATACGAAAAGGGTACATCGTAAAGCAGCCTGCTTTCCTGCAGCCATTTCACCACATCGTCCGGCAGCGGCAGCGTATCGGCTGCCTGCAAGTTACACTCCTTCTTCGAATCCATCCAGGATTTCATGTCCCTTTTCCTCCTTTGCTCTGCCTAGCAGCGACTCTATTTCTCCATCTGCTAGCAGTTCATAGATTCTTTGCTTTGCATATCTTCCGCTACTTGCTGATTCTGTATTCGCATTCTTATGTAATTCTCCCAAATGGTTCTTTAAAATGTGAACTTCCAACGCTTCTCTGCCTTTTTGTTCTACCAGTTTTCTCCAGCTACACAAGGCTGCCGACACAGAACGGTTCTTTAGAATCATCAGACGGCCAAGCTGCCATGCCGCTGCATAGGACATATCAAAAAGTCCGGTTTCCCTGTCATACATAAGTCTTCCATCTGCACTCTGATTCTGACTTTGGTCAGATAGTTCCTTCTCGCATGGAATGAGCGGTCCACGATACCAAGAGGCTGTCTTCTCTCCCGTTCGAACGAGATGACTTAAAACTGTATATCCCCTTTTTAACCGTTCAAGCGCATGCACCTTAAAATCCCCTTCGGCCGCCTTCCCCTTCAAAGGCGTTACAGGAAGACGAAAGGCTTCTGTATCCAGCTTTTCTGCTAACGTACGAAAATCCTCCGTGGTTCTTTTTTTGGAGCAAAACTCCCATTGATGCAAAGATACCAGACGAATGCACTCCTTCTGTGCCCAACTCTCTTTTCCTTCTTCTACTCCCATGTCCCCGGGAAGGAATCCATGGAAACCCTCTAAGGATACCAGATGTGCACTACATTTTATGGCTGTTTCCGATGCGGGTGGAAAACGACTGCAAACAACCACCGAATAGCAGCCAGGATGAGAAATACGATTCTCCTCTCTTGCGTGAAGGTCTACAATCCGCACATGAGCAAGCCATTCCAGTTCCACCTCCCTTGGTACTACTTCTCGAAAGACTTTGGGGGCAAGTTCCAGCACCTGACAGACATCCGCCTCCTTCTCTCCTACCATCCGTTCACTTCCTGCCTGAGGAAAAAATATGGTTTCCTTTTCTTTTAAAAGTTCCTCCAAGGTTATCGTCTTTACCTCAGCCTCCCCTTCTTCAAGAAGCAGAAGTGCTACCCATGGGGTTCTGTTCCCCGTGATATGTTCTCCCTGCCTAAGCGTTTTCTTTGCATTTATGAGACGCTCCCATGGATAAGACTTTTTTTTCAATACAATATGGGGAAGGACAGTTCCATAGTCAGACATGGAATTTTTCGGCGGATACACATCACTGACCACCTCCCTCTCCATCGTAAATCTCTGTTCTCCCGCATAAAAATAAAGTGGTTCTCCCTGTAATGTGTCTGATTCGGGCAGCGTTACCTTCTGCGCTGCTCTCACCCGGTATTCACCACTGTCCATCACAGGCGGTGCAGATGACATAAACTGCATTTCACCATATATATTCAAGTATAATTCCCCCTCTCTCCTTTTTTCTATGCTTTTTGGTCCTGACAAAAAGTCATCTGCTCTACAAACAGGTTCTCCGCTTCCCTGCAAAGTGTCCCGATTTCTCCACCTGCCAGCTCCATACCAAACTGATTTAACCAGCCAATCACCTGTTTTCTTTTTTCTGTCTCTTCTGTACTTCCGGCAATCCGTGAAAACTCCTGATTGGTATCTGCGCGCTTCGCTTCCTCCTTCACCCGATATGGGGAAATATAAAATCCCCATTCTGCCTTCACGGCTTCCTCATATGCCAGCCGGTCCAAATCTACCGGCTCCTCCGGGAAGAGATAGTAAGGGATCGGAGCTGGTCTAAGCCGTACCCCCGTCAGGGCATCCTCTACCATGCCGCTGCCATTTGTCAGCTCCTTTCCCCAAAGTGCCTGCGGAAGATTTTCTACTATCGTTTCCGTCAAAAGACTCTCTGAATCCACACATTCCCAAGTGTCCTGATGCGTGGAAACACAGCGCTCCACCTGAATATCGGTAAAACAGGAAAGCTCTTTTCCTCCCATAGGAAGCACATAATTTGGTTTGCCATTGCTCTTTCGTTCCAACGCCTCATTCACCTGAATACCGTTGTTGGGCAGTTTTGTTTTTATCACAAGAGACAATTCCTCGCTCCTCGCCAGAAAAACAGTTCGGTTCTTTCCATCCGTTCCTTCCCCCAGCAATCCGGATGCCACCGAAAGCTCTATACACTCCGTTTGTGTTTCGGACATTTCTTTCGTATACTGCTGCTTATAGATACAATTGTCTAGAAATTCCTTCCATCCCAGAAACTTGATTTCATCCTTACCGGAACCAAAGGAGATTGTGAAGGAAATAATCCACAGACTCACCTTCATTTTCCCGGTAAATTCCGGTCCCCACAGCCGCAGCGAAGCAGATAGCTCAATTTTAAACGTATGGTGAATAAACAGCACATCCACCCGATAAGACACACCAATGCCCGCCTCAATCCCAATTTGATAGTAAAAAGGCTGCCAATACATAATGAAATCCGCTCTTGCATAAAACCATGCTTTTAAATTTCCATTTTCATATCTGGCGTCAATTCCGCCTCCTGCCATCATACATGCCGGAGTTAGGGTAAAATAAAGTTCTCCCGAAAAAGTAAGGTGGCTGCTGATTTCCCATACAAATCCGATTCTTTCTACATTGGGATAATGCTCCGGTTTGACAAAATCCGGATGGTAACCGCCCATAGAGAGAACAAAATCACCCGCATGCAATCCGCCATACCAAATCAAAAAAGCAAAGCCTCCCGTCAAACGGCATGCGCTGGAAAAGATATAGGAATCCTTTGTCAGCACCGCCATCATAGAAAAGATGCCATCCTCCGGACAGAAAATCACCTGCAATGCCAACGCCGCATACGCAATCTCCTTAAGCCGCATTTCCCCCAGTCCCAAAAGCGCAATCTCCACCCGCTTTCCTGCTGACACTGTAAGAAGTGCAAAGCAGTCAATCATCTGAAAGGAAGTAAAACGAACTCCAGCCGCTATCCACATCTGTTCCTTTTCTGCTCTAACATAGTTTTCCTTTAATTCTCTGAGATACTCCATCTCCCTCCCCGGATGAAATACCATGGAAAGTAATGGAAAATTCTGCACTTCCTCTATCTTTGGCAGCTGTAATATTTGTTGATAACCGAACCCGACTGCTACACCTGTAATAAAAAATGCCGGAGGTCCTCCCAAAGCCTTTAACAGAACACCATAAGCAAAAATAGATGGCTTTCCTTCAAACTCAGAGTAAGAGCCGATAGCCTGAAGCGAGAAATCACCTGCTTTTATCAGTAAACTCCCCTCATATTCCTCCGCATTTCCTTTGCGATAAAAGGAACCGCCCATAGAAAAGGACGAGGTTATGTAAGATAGTTCCATCCCCTGAAGTCCAAAAGAAATCTTCCTGAAATCTGATAATTCCATAGCCACACCTAACCCCAGACACCGAATACTCAGACCAGAACAGACCAAAGACGCATCTACCAGAAATATAATCTTCTCCCCCTCGCAGCCAATTCCCACCCTTGAAAATTCCAATGCTCCCAGATGAAGCTTGACCTTCAGATAACATACAGAATCATCTTCTGAGTCGGAAACTTCTGACCACTGCGTTTTCTGTGTTTTTGCTCCTGCAAGACAAAGTGAAAATGGCAGACTCTCTGAAAACAGATTCAGACTTCCGCTTAAAATGATTCCATTTTGCGTACAATATAAAAGATTAATATTGCTCAAAAAGATATCATCAAACATATGGAGATGGGTTCCCACTACAGGCAGTGAGCTAAGACGAATCGCAGGTGCCAGACTCAGTTGCGCCTTGTAATTGACTCCACTTGCTACTCCTTCTGCCTCCATGGAAATCTCATTGTCATTTTCAAATCTGGCGCTTATCGAAAATATGTTTCGTCCCAAATCATAAGAAATCAATATCATCTGGATCGGCACCAGCAGTTTCTTAAGAATCTCTGGCGGCTCGCCCATTTCAAGCAGCTCCCACAGAGATAACAACCCCCATCTATTTCCATTGTACAATGTTCCCGAAAATACCCAGGAATCCTTCTCTCCATATTGAAAAGCCATAAGCTCCAGTTTTTCTTTTTCAAAACAAAGGCTGCCATGAATTCGTATTCCCATAAAGAGTGCACTGCCTTCCGAAAACGCGGCACTTAAGTCCATACCGACTTCAGAAAGAGTGAGACTCTTTATTCCCATAAGTGAAAACGTATCCCCTAGACTGAAAGAAAATTCCAGACGTTCCAAACCTTTTAAATCTGGTGCCAGCACAAAAAGCAGATTCTCCAATTGGGGATTTCCAAGACTTATGATCTCTTTTGGCAGTAATGTCGCCAGCTCCAAGCCAAATAGTCCGCCAAAATCAGACAGCGCAGGTAGTGGAAAAGGCAAGGAATTTCGCTCTGCAGCTATGCTAAGTGCTCCCAGTTCATAATCAATTTGGATGGGCAGTCTGCTTTCCCCGATGCTCAAGCTGCACAAGAGACAGAGATAACCATACTCTCCCCGGTTGCAGATGGATACTCCCAATTCTCCAAAGGTCAGGTTCCCAAACAACTGCCATGTTTGGTCCGAAACAATCTTGCCCTCCAGCTTATCCGGTTCATTCTCCGTTTCTCCCTGATAAGAGCCACACAGTTCTTTTATCGTTCCATCTGGTATGAGCTCTATAGGGAAATTCTGCCCTGCTAACCGAGTGAGAAGCCCCAATCCTGTATGAAAAGAGAGTTCCTTGTCTTCCTCCAGTCCCGTCACCTTCCAAACCGATTCTTTGGTATCAAAGGTCGTAACCGCTTTTAAATGCACATCAAAAGTTTCCCCTAACCCCATCTGTGACTGTAGAAGCACCCGACCAGTAAGATTCTCCGAAAAAGGAAGCTCAACATAGTCGGATAACTCCTCCAAATGATTTAAAATTCGCGTTTCCGTATCCAAAGTAAGTTCCAGCATCCAGTTTCGTGTTTCATAATACCATTTAAAATCTAAACTGACAGGCTTCATGCTGCACCTCGATTTCATCATCTGGTTGCATAGTTCCAAAAACAAGAATTCCGATGTATTTGTACTAATTCTAACATGTTTACCAATATACAGCAATTTTATTGTTTATTCTTTACATGTTTTTTATTTCAGTTTAAAATCTTATGTTATAATATTCAAAAGGATGTTGTTTAAAGGGGGTTTTATTATGCATTTTAACTATTTTCGTTTTAATACAGAACAGCCGGCCATTCGCATAAATCTGGCAGACTCTCAATATCAAATTCAGAAAGCTCTTGACGAACTTGGATTAAAACTGGTGGAGGGCACTCTGCATATTTCCCGAACCACCTTTCAGTTTTATAGTGAAGAGAAGTTCACAGAAAATATGGTATTACAGCTAAACAAGGCTTTGTTGAAACAAAACTCCATAAAGCAGCTCTGTCATTCCTTTGGAGCTAAAAAAATCAGGCAAAATGATGAGGAAGCCCCACCTTTTGTCAAAGATGAAGGCTTCACTGCTTATGCAATCATTCATGAAATTGATGTAGTGGGACCGGGCTTCGTATTGGCTGAAATGGAATTTGTCGCAAAAAATGATGTGGATATTCTTTTTTCTGACACAGACTATCAATTTTTTGATGAGCTGGAGGCGGGTCCCCTGCGAAATGCTATTGCTGCCTACCGTTCCTTCGGAATCCAAAGCAGAGAATTTCAATTGGCAAAGCTGGATTATCTTATAACCCTCCCGTGCACTGCCGGTAACTGCTATTTCCCAGACAATTCCTATCATTTTTATCAGCTTGGAAAGTTCTATCTCGCTGACGTATGTATCGATAACCCCGATTTCTTCTCCAGAAAAATGGATACGGGCTATGAAGTCTTTCGTGACATACCGGAAAACGGTGTTATCCTTCTCACACATAACATCATTCTAAGTGGCAGTGCTTTACTACATATGGAATCTGTAACACTCCCTCTGGAACAACTTTTCTCTCTGGTTCCCCTTGATCGCTCCCAAAGTAAGAATTCTATTTCCGCCCCTCTCAAAGCATTTTCTCCAACTTCTGTTTTTGATGAGGCTGACGTATGTAATGTGGGGCAGGCTCTATTAGTTCTGCTTAAAAATGCTGGAAACGTGGAAGGTTTTTTTGACTTCGGTCTTCCAAACGCCCTCAACAGACGTTATTTTCCTCAAAGCAACGTGATTGCAGCTGCCATTCAAGGACTTTTTACGACCCAAGCAGCACCTCCCACCACAATCATTCTCTCTCACTGGCATACGGACCACATTAATTTGGCCCTGCAAGTAACTGGAAGCTGGTCTCTAGACTGGTATGTTCCGGGCGGGTTCAGCACCCCTACAATCACAAAGATAAATGGCTTGATACGTACTCACGGAGGAGCCCTGCACCTTTTACTTCCAGGCGCCGCCATGCCAAATTTTGGAGTCCATTTAAACATTCACAAAATTTCCACTCCGGGTTCCTCTCACCCTCATGCTAATGGCATTTTTGCAGAGATGACTTTGCCCACGGGAAACACCATCATGCTGGCTGGAGACTGCATTTATTCGGCTGTTTTTGCTGCCAAAAATCTGCCCACTTACACATACTTACAGGCCACTCATCATGGTGGGTGCTACTCCCAAACGGCGACCACCCAAAATCCTGCCCATATTCCTGCTCCTAATCCCGCTCCCGCAGTCTCCCAGGTAATCTATTCCTACTCTACCCCCAATACCCACCATCACCCTTCGAATGTGGCAGATCACACGCATCAGGGATGGGGAAACACACTGCATACGCCTGCTGCTCCCGCACTTCCGGCTCCCCCAAATGTGAATGGTTATGCACTTCAGTAGAATTATTTATATAAAATAACATCTTTTATACTATCGTATCGTTGACTTGTTGCCTAGTATTTTCTCCACACCATCTTATCTACAACCCCCGTATAACTCTGAATAATCTTCACCACTTTCGTCGACACCAATTCTTCTTTATAATCCGGTACCGGAATTCCATTATCTCCTTCCACCACCATGTCAACCGCAGTATTCACAGCCTGAAGCAAATGCCCTTCATCGATACCAGCAAGAATAAAGCAAGCCTTATCCAACGCTTCTGGTCTCTCAGTGCTTGTTCGAATACAAACTGCAGGAAATGGGTGTCCTACACTGGTAAAGAAACTACTTTCTTCCGGAAGCGTTCCGCTATCAGAGATTACTGCAAATGCATTCATTTGAAGATGATTATAATCATGGAACCCGAGTGGTTCATGCATCACTACTCGTTTATCAAGTTCAAATCCGGATGTCTCCAATCTCTTCTTACTTCTTGGATGACAAGAATATAGAATTGGCATATCATATTTTTCAGCTAACTTATTAATTGCTGTGAACAAAGATAAGAAGTTCTTCTCTGTATCAATGTTCTCTTCTCTGTGTGCAGAAAGAAGCATATACTTCTTAGGTTCAAGATTCAGCTTTGTTAAGATATCTGATGCTTCGATTTCAGCAAGATTCTGATGTAATACTTCTGCCATCGGAGAACCTGTTACGTATGTTCTCTCTTTCGGAAGTCCGCAGTCCGCAAGATAACGTCTTGCGTGTTCTGAGTAGGCAAGATTCACATCAGATATAATATCTACGATTCTACGATTCGTTTCTTCTGGCAGACACTCATCTTTACATCTGTTTCCCGCTTCCATGTGGAAGATAGGAATATGAAGTCTCTTTGCAGCAATTGCAGACAGACAAGAATTCGTATCCCCAAGAATTAATAAAGCATCTGGTTTGATCTGATTCATCAATTTATAAGAACAATTAATAATATTTCCTACGGTTGATCCAAGATCGTCTCCTACTGCATCCATATATACTTCCGGTGCATCTAATTTTAAGTCATGGAAGAATACACCATTCAAATTATAATCATAATTCTGACCTGTATGTGCTAACACACAGTCAAAATACTTTCTGCACTTATTAATTGTAGCTGCAAGACGGATGATTTCCGGTCTTGTACCAACGATAATCAACAATTTTAATCTTCCATCATTTTTAAATTTTATATCTGAATAATCGATCCTTATCTCCATCTGGTTTTCATCCCTCTTTCTATATGTTCCATTCTCTATTACAGTACCTGCTTCTATTTTAACACATCTCGGCAAATTATTGTCTGCTTTTACGATTGCTCCAATGCAAATATGGGAGCCCTCACCAATCATGCAATTATGATCAATCAGAGCTCCCATATTAATAATTACTCTTCACACTTACCAACAACATCATTTTCAGTACTATCATGATTAATTTCATTTTTTTACAACCATCTCTCCAAATGTATCTGGATGATTTGGATCGAACTGTTCATTCGCCCACATCAATGTTACTAAATCCTGTGTATCTGATACATTTATAATATTATGTGTATAGCCGGGAAGCATATGAATCGCTTCGATTTTCTCCCCTGTCACTTCAAATTCGATCACTTCATCAGTCCCGATCTTACGTTCCTGAATGATTCCATGTCCCGATACCACAATAAAGAATTCCCATTTTGTATGATGCCAGTGCTCCCCTTTTGTAATTCCCGGTTTGCTGATGTTCACGCTGAACTGTCCACATTTTTTCGTTTTTAATAATTCTGTAAAGCTGCCTCGATTGTCTATATTCATCTTCAAAGGAAAGATTGTCTTCTCCTTTGGAAGATAGGATAAATAAGTAGAATAAAGCTTCTTGGCAAATGAATTATTCGGAATGTCAGGCATTACTAACGTTGTTGATTGCTCTTTAAATTCATCTAGCAGAGCAACAATCTCACCAAGTGTTACTTTATGAGTGATTGGTACATAACAATAACGACCGCTTGCCTGTCCTACTGCTGCCACGCCTTCGAACTCACAGTAATGTTCCTTTCCCTGAAGTGCATCTAACATTTCAGTTACCAAATCGTCAATATACAGTAGTTCCAGTTCGACCGATGGGTCACTGACCTGAATCGGTAAATCATTGGCATAGTTATTACAGAATGTTGCAACCGCAGAATTGTAATTTGGTTGGCACCATTTGCCAAAAAGATTTGGAAATCGATAAACAAGAACCGGTGCACTGACATCTTTTCCATAGGAAAAGAACAATTCTTCCCCTGCCAGTTTGGATCTTCCGTATTCACTGTCGGCATAGCGTCCAATTAGTGTCGCCTGAATCGAAGAAGACAACATGACCGGACAGCAATTCTGATGTCTCTTTAATGTATCTAACAATGTAGATGCAAAGCCAAAGTTACCTTCCATAAATTCTGCCTGCTCTTTCGGTCGATTCACACCAGCCAGATTAAATACAAAATCTGCCTGTTCACAAAATGTGTCTAAAAGAATCTCATCCGTATCTCTGTCATACTCGAAAACCTCATCGACCACTAAGCCTTCACGGGTTCTGTCTTTTCCTTCCTTGATATTATTCAAAGAAGCTACAAGATTCTTACCTACAAATCCTTCCGAACCGGTAACTAATATCTTCATTATCTTTCCTCCCAAGCAGCTAACTCATCGCGAATGTACTGTAATGATAACAGCTTCTCCTTTACTTCTTCTACATTCAACAACTCCGTGTTGTTACTGTTAAATTCCGTCAATGTATTTCTCTCTACATCGCCTTCTTTAAAGAACTTATCATAATTCAAGTCTCTCTTATCACATGGTACACGATAGAAGTTCCCTAAGTCAACTGCATTCGCACACTCCTCGTTGGTAAGAAGTGTCTCATACATCTTCTCTCCATGACGAATTCCAATCACTTTAATTTCTGTATTTGGATCAAATAATTCTGCAACTGCTTTGGCCAGCACTTCAATCGTACACGCCGGAGCCTTCTGAACTAAAATATCACCACTTGTACCATTTTCAAAAGCAAAAAGGACAAGATCGACTGCTTCTTCCAGTGACATAATAAAGCGAGTCATCGCTGGTTCTGTAATCGTAATCGGATGACCGTTCTTAATCTGCTCAATCCAAAGTGGAATAACAGAGCCACGGGAACACATTACATTACCGTAACGGGTACAGCAGATTTTAGTTTTCTCCGAATCCACAGTACGGGATTTGGCAACGATTACTTTCTCCATCATGGCTTTTGATGTTCCCATTGCATTTACCGGATACGCTGCCTTATCGGTAGAAAGACAGATGGCCGCTTTCACGCCTTCCTCAATTGCTGCAGTTAAAACGTTCTCCGTACCAAGTACGTTCGTCTTGACTGCTTCAATTGGGAAGAACTCGCAGGATGGAACCTGCTTTAAAGCAGCCGCATGGAATATGTAATCTACGCCGTGCATTGCGTTCTTGACTGATGCAATGTCTCTGACATCTCCAATAAAGAATTTAATCTTGTTCGATGCCTCCGGCATCTTCGCCTGAAACACATGGCGCATATCATCCTGTTTTTTTTCATCACGAGAAAAGATACGGATTTCCTTGATATCTGTGTCTAGGAAACCGTTTAGGACGGCATTCCCGAATGAGCCGGTTCCTCCTGTGATGAGTAGTGTTTTGTTTGTAAATTGTGACATAATTCCTCCCTCTAATATCGCTTACATTTAACTTTTATCATATTGTAATTTATTAAAAAAGCATCTTACCTAAATGGTAAAATGCTTTTCTGTTTATCTTTTTCCCTTTATCTTCCATACTCACTCTAATACCAGTCTGTTCAATAATATTCACAAAATATATACTTTCTTATCGACTCCAAAAAACATTAAAAACTTATACTTCTACACTCCATTTTTCATTATATTATCTTTGTCCAGTAAGCAACTCACGCAAACACGGTGTATAACGCTTAAGCCCAAAATCAACTACACGGATAAAACAAACGGTAGAAATAATCGTCAAAACATAATTTATCGGTCCGAAATACATTGATTTCGGGAATAAAGCATATAGAATTTTTGCGAAAATGGTCCCCACATTCAGATGCATCGCAAAAACAAGAAATGATTCCGTTTCAAAAACATAATATCTTTCGCCAACAAAAAAATCGGATATCACCCAAAATGCGAAACAGTAAATCAACAACACGGGAGTGACAAAAATACTCGTTTGTGTCCCTTTTCCACAACTAAAAAAATATATAACACAGACACTTGCAATTGGAATCGCAACAATCCTTTCAGAAAGGGTGCTTTTCCGCTGAAACAAATCAAAGCTGTATCGTCCTATCAATGCCCCTGCCAAATAGTAAATCAAAATGTGTTAACCTACTATATTTTTAATTTTCTATTAAAACGATATCGGAATGTCCTCTTATATAAAGTTAAATACCAGTTTTTCCTCCTGCTATCAGAATTTTCTCGTTCTATCATCTTTTGAAACTCCAGAGGAAGTTTATTCCACTTCCGCATCAATATCTATTGGAATAATTCCTTTTATCTTTGTCGGCAGCAAATCAATAATATACTTACATCCGTCAAACCACTCATTAGGAACTGCATCACTTAGTTGCATCGATCTGCAGGGACCATATATAATTATATCTGAATTTTCTCTTTTCAAATACAACTTAAGCTTACTGTATGCAGAGGTAAACTTATGACTTTCCACCAATGACTGAATTTCTAATCCTTCCGCTTCTGTTATTCTGTTTAAATGCAAATAATGTGAATAAAATCCATGATCAGGATCATCTACTGCTCTAATCAGCAAATAAAGAATAGGATTGCATCCTTTTCTATTTCCGATTGCTATACGGTATGTATTTTTGTTCATTGATAAAATAACATATTCTGTATACATTACATTTTCCCATTCCAAAAGTCCTAAAACGCAGCAAGTCTCAACTCCCTTTTATTAGTTGTTCCTCATGGGTCTGCCCCCGCTGTGGTCAACTCCGTTATCATATGAAAAATTTCTTTAATCCTCTTTTACCATTGCATTCATCCTCGCCTTGTTTTTTTCAAAAAAAACAAATAGTTCTGATAAATCAGATTTCAATTCATTTTCCAATCTCAGATTTGATGAAAATGTTGATTGTAAATCCCGAGAATTAATGAGTTGCTCAATTCCATGGGCAATGGCAGACTGTTCGCACCTGACAATCATTCCTGTTTCCATATTTCGTATTTGCTCTCTGGCTCCTGCAAAATCTGTTGTCACAATCGGAATATTAAAAACCTTGGCCTCCGCTAATGTAATACAGAAACCTTCAAAGCGCGAGGGCTGTAAATATAGATCTGCATTTCGATAATATGGATAGGGATTGTCTTTTCTCCCCAATAACCTGACATTTTCAATAAGCCCAGTTTCCTCTATGGTTTTCTGCAATAAACTACCTTCTGATCCCGATCCAACAATAACATACAGAAAATCTGGAATACTATCTTTTATATCTTTCAACGCTTTAATTGCAATATCAAAGCCTTTTTGATAATCCAAGCGCCCCACAGAGAGGATAAGGACTTTTTCTTTGATGTCATATTCATTGGGTTCTACTGATTTCTTGGTTAATTCCTCTTTATCGACAAGATTATAAAAAACTGTTGTCTTTTCTTTATATTTGGGAAATTGTGTATCAAACTCTTTTTTCGAGGCACTCGAAACACAAACAATATTATCAAACAAGTCCAAATAATTCGAAAAGCTCTTTGCTTCTTCTGTCATATAATTTACGTCTTGATGTATCCATGCAATTCTCTTATTCGCATGGATTTTATGTGCAACAAAAGGCAAACCCAAAATAGATGAGCCCAATCCCTGATAGTCAATTGCCACATCATACCGTGTTTCAATGTCATAGCCCTTTTTCAGAAACCGTTCACATACAAACTTCCATCTGCTATTTCTATAAAACAACCACTCCCTTAGACATGTGCATATACATTCAACAGCGAGTCCTCTTTTTCCCTTTTTCAAGAGATCTGTGATTCCCTTTTTTGCCGACCCCTGTGTGTGAATCTTCGTAAATTGATCTAATTGATACTCTATCACTTTTACACTGTTCGGGATATCCGCTGCATACTGCCCACGGTTTTCCAAGACAATAACATCAACCTGAAATCTCTCATAATCCATTTTTTTTAATAAATCGATTAATGATTTTTCTATTCCGCCACAATGAAAATCATAGATAAAAAAAACCACTTTCGTCTTTTCCAATTTAATTTTCCTCCCACTATCTTTTCTTTAATACAACATCCAATACATCTTTTGCTTCTTTCTTGTTTATAAGTAATTGAATAATTAAATAGAGAGGCACAATTACTACAGTCAACACCAATCCGTATCCAATTAATTGCAAATAAGTATTTACATTCAACTCCACGCGACGCAAAACAAAACCAATAAATATATAGATTGCTATATTTGTCAATATTAATTTGTTAGATTTCCATGCTTTTCTCATCAAAATATTATGATTCGCATACCTATTGATATCAATCGTTCGGTACATCAGTGCCGCAATTGTACCAAGCAGAGCCCCGAATAAACCAGCTGTTTCCCCCCAGAGTTTTTTGAAAATAATCACCGCAGAAATAGATACCACCAGATTTATCGCCGTTTCAATAATTGCCGCATAGATTGTTTTTTGAAAATGCCCTGCTACCGTTATCGTTCTAAGCATAGCTTCTCTTCCAACTTGCAGAACTTCTATACTGATATACAGAAATGGGAGCAGCGGATAAATATAATTCTGATCCATTCCTTTTGTATATATCTGCAAAAAAGGAATAATCAGTATACTCGTTATTGTAAATAATGCAAACGCCAATGATGAGTATAACACATTAAAAGCATCTATTTTTCTGCAATACTCTTCCAGAGATTTTCCATTATATGTTTGCCCGAACACATGGTTAACGCTGTCTGCAAACGATGCTATTACTGTGGTAATCATGTTAATTACAAGCTTGTACATCGTGTATATGCTAACGACTTTCAACCCACAAAAAAAGGATAAAATAATAATATCAGTATTTTGAAATACCAATCCAGAGATTTTATGTACAAGTGCAGCGTTTCGTTGCTCAATCGCCCCCATATCCGGCTCTGCTTTAAAGTTCAACCATGAAAATTTCTTTTTTACAACAATGTAATAAATAAAAGTCCCACAAATATTGGCTAGAAAGAACCCGACTTGAATGAAAACAATATTCAAGCCCAACATAATGCACCCTATTTTTATTGCTGATGTTAAGCAATATACGCCCATCGTGACAAGATTGTTTATATACATTTCCCCACTGGCTTGGAGCACCAAAATAATCTTCGCTTGAAAAAAGAAATTGAGGCCATTGACTAAACCAGAAAATATAATATAACAGACTACTGTTGTGTATGGAACACTTTCAACTTGAATCACGACCGGATATAAGAATGCAAAACCTAATAAAATTGTTAGATAAAGCCCTCCGATGCGATTATAGTATATTGTCGTTGCTGACAAAATCTCATTGCACTTTTGATATTTTTTTTCAGCAATTGGATTGAAAAGAGATTGCAAAGTCACTTCTCCGACACCAGCCTCAATTAGTGCGATATAGGTAAAGAACTGACCTATGGAGCTTTGTAGCCCATTAAGTTCAGAACCATAAGATATGATGAATAATCTAGGTATCAGTAGACCTACAACGCAAGCAACAATCTTGTAGACTAACGATGTAACAACATTTTTTATGCTTTTATTATTCATGGTCAAGAACCCCCATTAGTTGCGAATATGGTAATTGGTTAGAATATCTCTGTTGTGAAAGGTTCTTCCGTATCCTGTTACGTAAAGTCTCATCCCGAATAAGTGTTTCTACCTTATCAGCAATATCTTTTATATTCTGATCCGCAATTATTCCTGACACTTGATTTTCAATAATTTCATATACTGCAGGGTATTTCGTTGAAATAACCGGTGTTTGTAGAATCTGCGACTCAAGTACAGCCATTCCGAAAGATTCCGTTAGGGAAGTCAATACAGTAAAATCACATCCAAATATATATGGATAAGGATTTTTCTGGATTCCTACAAAATCAATATAGGCGTCAACATGAAGTTCAACCGCAAGACGCTTATCAGCATCTTCGTCTTCTCCTCCGCCAATAATATACCAATGAAATTTTCTGACTCCCTTTTCAATCAGAATTTTGCATATTTGAGGTATTCTGTCAATTCGTTTCGTTGAATTCTCGATTCTCGAAATTGTAGCAATATTGATTAGATGTTTATCAAAGTTACTCTTGCACTCGAGCTTTGACATTTCCTCAATATTCTGTGCATCAAACATATTATATACAGTAATAAATTTTTCTGATATGGTTGCATACTTTTTTCGAAATTCATCTCGCACAGCATTTGACACGCATGCGATAAAATTCATTTTTTCAAAATATCTATCCCAACTGCTAATATCACCTAAATGCTTCAATTCGCCGTGTACAAAGCCAACTTTCTTCTTTGTATTAACACAATGAATCAGAAAATAATACGTTGGTGCACACGGCATGAATGCAACTGCTAAATCGTAATCTTCTTTCATTTGTGCATTTTTAAATACAATCCTTAGCCATAATTCATTCTTATTTGTAAGCTTTTTTATTGCGCCAATTATATATTTGTACCCCTTAACAATTCCGCTTTCCGCTTTCATCTTTTCTCTTGATAGGTTCCAGTTTTGAGCAAATCCTTTGAGTTCAAGTACCTTAACTTCATTTGGAAGTTTTTCTAATAACCCTCGATCTGCATCCCCCATATTTAAAAAATGAACATCGTTATCTTGTTGCACAAGTTCATGACACATATTAATTACAGAAGTCGAAATGCCTCCAATGCCCCAAAAAGCTGAAACAACGATTAGTACTTTACTCATTTTCCATTCTCCATTATCTCTATTCCATTAGTTTCTTCTGCTCAAAATACCGTTTTCGCATGCAGGTTACATCGACTTGTGATAATTCGCTTGCCCATTTTGATGATATTATGTCAAACACCACAATCACATCTTTTTCATGTACTTTCCTTAGTCTTCGAACTAACCATCTCAATCCCCCATTTCGATACGATATGTAGCAAATACGAGAATAAAACAGTCAAAGCACAAACTATTGCATCCGATAGCACCGGCTGATTAGTGATATAGTTGGCGACCGACCATTTTCCGTTTAAAAACCAGAAATGAGTGATATAAATTTCAAATGATATACTCGAAAAAAATGTTATTACACTGGTTTGTGTCAATTTTTCTGTAAATGTGCTAAATCTGTATGAAAACCAAAACACAAAGAAAAACACCCAAATACCTACTGCTGCTGCCGACAAAAGGGCAATATATCTGTCGTAATACATGCTTCCATCAATTGAACACATCAAGATAAATCGAACTACAGTAATAGCTAAGCACCCACTAGTCACCTGTAAGAGCAATCTATTGGTAATGTGTATTCCACGGCGTGAAATTAGATACCCCAAAAAATATGTAATAATATAACTCGTTTGAACACCACAACCAACCAACAGCGGCTGTACAAACAGAATAATCCCACTCATTGTCAGAAACCATTTGCTTGTATTCCACTCATGCTCTTCACATTTTGCTATTAAGCTTTCAAAAAATGGTGTAAGTAACCAGCATAACAATATCTCCGTTGTGAACCATAACTGCCCAAGTCCTAAAACAGCCGCGTGTAACTCACTTTTCCAGTATATATAATTTAACCCTTGCATATTAGTGATTAGGAGTAAAAACTGTGTCCAAGTTACACTCTCATGATTGTCTAACCAAAGCATTAGCATACACGGAAGAATCCATAGATATAGCGGAATCAGTATACGTATCATTTTACGTTTAATCCAAATTGAACACTTAGGCAATGGTTTTAGTGCAGCCAAGAATCCAGCGACAAAAAGAAACAATGGTACACCACTAATAAAAACTTCACCCAATGCATAAAGATGTTCCTTTTGAGTAAAATGGCAAAGTAATATCATTACAGCACCAATTAGATGCAGTAACGTGATTTCTTTATATCTTAATTGTTGTCCTCTCCCTATATACATTCTATACTCCCTTATACCAGTTGTTTCGAATAACAGGCGCTACACTACATGGTCCAATTTCATAAGAAGCTTTTCTTCCTTCGCTCAACTTTTGAGTCAAAACTAGAAATCGTTCAACTGCTGTTTCAGCATTCCACATTGATTCCATGGTGCAATAAGCTCTCTTACTCAAATCTTCACGCAGTCTTCTATCTTCAAAAATTCTTGAAATCTGTTGAGATGCTTCTTTTTCATTTCCATATTTATATACAAATCCATTTTCTTCTTGAGCAATAAGAAAAGCAGCAGACCCACATGCATGGCTAATAACTGGAACGCACATACTATTCATTGCCTCGTTTACCACTGCGCCCCATCCCTCATAGAAATCTGATGTGAATAAAAACACCTCCGCATTAAGCATTCTTTCTCTTACTTCATCAGGAGTAACAGAACCAGTTAGTTCAATATAATCTCTCAATCCATGTCTTTCAATATCTCTTTTAAGTTTACATTTTAACGGACCATCGCCAACCATTTGAAGTTTAAAATGGATGCCATTTTTAACTAATTTTCGTGCTATGTTAAGCGCCGCTTCGGGATGCTTGCATTTTATAAACCTGCCAACCCAAATAATAGAGTTGCATGTTTTATTTTGGAAGATACTCTCTGTTTCTTTGTATTTGATAACATTAGGAAAATATCCCCATCTAAAACACTTTTCTGGTGGGAACCCGCACAAAGCAATATCAGAAGATGTATATGAACTAGCTCCAAGAATAAATAGTCTATTTTTATTGTATTGTATATATTCTCTGTTTATTCTATTTCTAGTTTTTGGAATAAATCTTCTCCATGTACCTTTCCTGAGTGATCTCTCGCAAAAACGAAATGTCATCTTATCATATTTTTTTAATCGTTCCTCTATGAACTCATTTGGTGCAGACCCAATAATAACAACATCAGCATCAATTGCCAGCTTTTTTGCCTTAACAAATGTTTCGTTTTCCTCATAAGCTCTTACTACAAATGGATAACAGCAATTCATATCCTCATATTTCATATCTAATCTACTTTGAGGAATACGCTCTGTAGCCACAAAATAGAACTCAATACCATCCGTATTTATAAATGCCTGACAAAGTGGCAGCTGATGATGATTTAAGAAATTAGATACAAATACTATTAGCATGCTCCACGCCTCCCTTGAAAAATATCAATAGTTACATCCGGACATATCATGAGTCCAACAATTATCAACTTATTTTTAATAGTTAGATATCGATTTAGAATACCATTCTTGAAGAAGTTTTCTTTTTCGTATTTTAGTGCCGCACAGTATTCTTGATTTGCATTTATTCTCTTTGCTTTAGGAACCCATAACAAATATGCCATATTCTGATACAATGCAAACCTATATGCTTCTTCGGATAGGTTTGCATAATAAGCCTGAACAATAGAATTCACCTTCACTGAGTTACTAGCCATATCAATTACAGCTTTTCCATATCCAGAAC
Organism: Hespellia sp.; assembly: GCA_028693555.1. Lineage (GTDB taxonomy): Bacteria > Bacillota > Clostridia > Lachnospirales > Lachnospiraceae > Hespellia. The sequence continues at coordinate 13,230 of JAQUVD010000002.1, read as the reverse complement.
TAATACTGCGATTCCTTGATAAATAGTAATAGCCAACTTTCCCTGTGTACTTAATTGATTGGATTTTGGGAATCAGCTCAAGCATGAACAACAAATCCTCATTCAATTTATTTTCATCGAAACGAATATCACCGATTAGCGCTCTCGGAAACAACTTCGTACAAGCACTAGCATCTCCCACATGGAGAAGCAATTCCCTCAAGAACTCCTCATTCGTAGTTTTCCCACTCTGCTCGTGAGCTGACTTTACATCCGAAATATTTCCACCTTCATCCACGCGGACATACTTGCCACATACAATACACCCGTCGGGTTCATTTTTTAAAGCATCATATAATTCAGAATACATGGTAGGTGACAGCGAATCATCACTGTCCACAAATGCAATCAGCTGACCGTTTGCTTGATTCAAACCAGCATTTCTTGCCGAACTTAGACCGCCATTTTTCTTATGTATCACACGGATGTTCGCATAGTTATCCTGATAATGATTACAGATTTTGGGTGAAGAATCTGTGGATCCATCATCAACCAAAATAATTTCTATGTTCTCATAGGTTTGATTGAGAAGGGAATCAACACATTTCGAAAGATACTTTTCAGTATTGTATATAGGAACAATTACGCTAATTTTCGGTTGCATATACACCATCCTTTAACTATAAAATTGATAAGGGACAAATGAGGCAAAGTTAGTGCTTAAACGGTATACATAAAGTGCTAATGTAAAACCAATCATCAAAAACCAATAAAGCTGCCTATTCTGATTTTCCGTAATTCTGTTGAAAGCTTTTGCAAACAACAGACATGAAAAAAACAGAAAGTAATAGCTCGGCCGTTCCGCCACTCTAGTTTGCAATCTCATAGCCCAAAAGGCTAAGGTAATAAAATTGATATTGAGAAGATTATACACTTCCTGAGTGAAATCTTGCGTTTCTTTACCCAGACCAGACATAACAGTATTATTTTTGCCGATATATCCTGAATTGAATAATTGTATCATAGAGAAAACAGTAAATACTATTATCACCATCAAGAAAATCATACCTGATCCCGTACTCTCTATTCCATACGAATAATCCAACGTATCATTAAACCATGTTTGAATAGCTTGCAAATAACGCCCCAGAATAAAGGGTACAATAATATATATGATAGTCGTGATTAAATTGACCTTAATTAACATCACGAGCGGTACTATAACAAACAAAACCGCACTTTTATGAAAATAATATGCCAATACGACACATAAAAGGAACCGGATATACTGCTTTCTTTGAGCAAACCGGTAAGAAAACAAGCAAATCGTCATTGCCAGGCACTGTCGGGTCCCTGTGAACATGAAGAAAAACAAACCCAGTGTACAATAGAAGTACAGAAATAGAAATGCATCCTTTTCATGTTCTATCAGAAAAAAATACATTCCCATCATCATTATTGTCACGCATATAACTTGATAAACAAGACCATTATGAGTAATGAAAGTAAGTGCTTTAACAAAAACAAGATATCCCTGTTCCATCCTAGAAGTTGCAAACGCATATTCTAGAGGAATATCTATCATTTCCCCAAATTGACGAACATAAGTCGCTGTATCATTTCCCATTTTTCCACTGCGAAAGGCAAGCAGCACAAAAATCGGAGTCATTGCAATTATCAGATGCGTTTCAAATTCCACCCTCCTATTACCAATCACAAGCCTTCCATGCGCATATAAGCGTTGTATAATTAATGGCCAAATAGCCACAGCTAAATAGAGTAACATTAAACTATCTACTCCCTTCTCCTCTTGAACCAATCGTATATCTCAATATATTCTTTATAGCATTCGTTTTTTTCAAATCTTGTTATGCCGACTTCTCGACACCTTGGAAATTTCTTTTCTCTGCTTTCAATAATTCTATCTATAATACTATTTTGATCATTTTCTTTTACAACAAATCCGCTTTCATCGTCAACCAACTCCGGACTTCCACATGAATCATATGTGATTACAGGTGTGCCACAACAAATACTCTCCATATTAACTGTTGGTAATGTATCAGCATGAGTTAAGTTTACAAATACATCTGCTACACTATAAATAGATGCCAATTCATGTCGCTCACGAATAAATCCTAAAGCTATTACTCGATCTTTAAATTGACTTAAATATTTCATTTGGTTTTCTGTACACCCCACAATAATTAGTTTGATGCCAGGAATACAAATGATTCTATTTATTATTTCGATATTACTCCCCAGAAGCCATTTGTTCGCCATCCCCATAACCAAGAAATCAGACTCGCACTGGTATTTTTCTCTGAAATCACTTTTAGAAGGACAGAAAATCTCTGTATCAACGCCGTTATAGATGCATTGTATGTTACAATTTTTCAATATTCCTTTTTGAGCTTCTTTGCAAATCCATTGGCTACAGCCTACTAGCGTAAGCCGCGGTATGGATAGTAATTTCTTTTTTTTCCTTTCAAGCAAACCTTTTGAGCGATCAAATAGCAAACTTTGAGGCGGCATTTTTCTTTTAGGACAGTTTCCACAACCACTTGTGAACTTTATACATCCACAATCAATATAATGAAAACATTTACCAGTAAAGTACCAACAATCATGCATCGTTATGACCGTTGCAATATCATTCTTAGCTAAGTACGACAGCAATAAATCGATATTAATAAAATTACTGTGCAGATTATGTAAATGTACAACATCAGGTTTTATCTTATCTAATTCACGAATAAACTTTCGTGTATAAAACGAAGAATAAAAGCACTGGGCTCCAAACACTCTGCACAGAACGGCATGCAGTTTCCAATCAAAGATATTTCCAATTTGATATCCATTTTGAAGAGGTATTTTCGTTCTCTGATACGCAAATAATGCTTCATTTCCTGTATTTGTCAGCATTTCACCTATATCCTTTACTATTAGCCCCGTGCTGCCGAATCCATAATTTGCATTCACCTGTAGAACTTTCATTCATTATCACCTCACTCAACTTTCTTAAAAATTTCCACACATAATTATGTTGTTTTCTATGAATAACTTTTTCACATCCGTACTTATTTACAAACGCTACTTTTTCACAACTGTCGAAAATATCTTTTCCCCCAATTGTTTTCTCTTCAAGAATATTTGTTATCACATGATGATAATATACGGGGCATTTGCCTCCGTCTATTTTTATTATTGACAACACTCCACAGATATAACCACTTACATAAATAGCGTCATACTATGTTTCTCTTAAAATAGAAGTGACATATGCATCAAGTGGTAATACTGATAAATCAACAGGAGCATTCGGCTTAAAGCAAACATTTGTATTTAACCTAATTATCCCAGCCATCCTTAAATAGTAAAAATGTGCATGCTTGTATTTCTTTGCTCCACCACTGCTTGTTTATTATATGGTGAATATACATCAAACTCGTATTGATGCGTAATTTCGTTTTGCTCCAAAAGCGCATTGGTCAATTGTTGTACATCCCCCCGAACTGCTGGAACGGGTAACTGAAAAATATTACAAATTGCTATTTTTTTCACTTTTTATACCTCGCATTCTTCAACATGCACTGAAGCTTTCTGTCTCCTGGCAACGATACATTTTCTCCTGTAACTGTTTGGCAGTTCCGTAGCACTGTTATATAATCCTTGATTGTCTCGCTATATTCTTCACCCAGTACTTTTTCAGGGTCAATCGCTACGCAGCAAAAACCGACGTTCATAGAGGAGTTATCATCTGAATAAAACCTTCCCACTCGGTTTAAATATGATGCTCCCGAAATAACCCCAGACAAGACATCAATCATCATAGCTATTGCCTGTCCTTTGTATCCAGCCATTGGCTGAACAAACCCCTGCATTCCTTCATCCGGATCGTTTGTTGAAACTCCGTTTTTATCTAAAGCCCAGTCGTCAGGCAATAGCTTTCCCGCTTCTTTATATTGTTTAAACTTCGATTTTGCTACAACGCTTGTCGCCATATCTATAATAATAGGATCTCCACTAGGCACAGGAAAAACTACGGAAAAAGGATTTGTCCCAAGCATTTTATCCTTTCCCCCAATCAGAGCCATCTGAGCAGGGCTGTTTGACATAATAATACCAATTAGTCCCTGTTCTGCTGCTTTGAGTGAATAATAAAATGCTGGACCGAATGTATTATTATTTCTACTAAACACTTGAAACACCCCAACTTCCTTTGCTTTTGCAATAGCATAATTCATGCAATATGATGCACTTACAAAACCAAATGCATTGTCTCCATCAATAACAACAAACGAGGTAGATTCTCTTAAATGCATAAAATTCGGATTCAAATTATATCCATTGCGCTTTACTCTTTGAATATGCGCATCAAGAATACTCGTACCATGTGAATTTACGCCATACATATCTGCCGTCACCATCACATCTGCAACTATTTCAGCTTGATTCAATGGTATTCCATTCTCTTGACACACCTTAATAACTTTAGTTTTTTCAACTTCAAAGTTCATGATTCCCCCTACCTGAAGCGCGTTTTATAGTCTCAATGAATGTTTTCTTAATAACTGACTCTTCGTGATTTCTCTTGCCACAATCAAACGCTTTCTTTCCATATTCGCGAATCTTCTCTGGAGATGAAACAAGCATCCTCAGTTGTCCTTCAACCGCAGAATAATCCGTTGCTATAACAGCCGAATCATTCTCTCTCAAGTATTCAATTGGAGCTATATCCTTATCTCCAATTGCGAAAATGCATTTACCACTTGCAAAATAATCAGTCAGTTTTGTCGAGAAGGAAAGCCTGGCTGCATAGCGATGTTCATTTTCTAAAGATTCCACGAAAACAACAATATCGGCATTTCTCTGTATTTCGACAACTTTATCCTTTGGAACTGCTCCACGATAGTGACAGCCATTAGAGTTCAGCCAGTTCATAACCTCGTCATCCAAAACGGTGGGTGAATAAATATCTAAAGTTGCAATTTCCATTTCTTGATTAATATTCTTTAGAGCCTTTGAAATAGTAATTAAAGATGATGCACGACCGATCAGAAGGTTTCCTGTATATACCATCTTTATCGGTTTATTAGGGATATTCAGTGTATATTCTAAATTACTATAATCAATACCTTTTGTCAGCACAACACTATGTGTTCCAAAGAGTTTATCAGTATCTTTAGCTTCGGTTTTTGTTATTGTAAACATCTCATCACAGTTCGACGCCAAATCTTTGACAACTTTTCGTAAAAAGAATCGATGGATATATGCAAAAGGATTCTTACCACACACCATATATGAGTAATTATCATCCGCCAAATAGCAAACATACGGCTTTGGAAATTTTTTCAGAATATATTGCTGTATTTTCGCCGTATAAATAACTGGATATATCGGAACAAAATAAACATCTGCATCAAATTTTTGGATAAACTGATTCAGTGCAGGTGTTTTCCATTTCCCAAGTTTCCAGACAATTTCTCGTACAACTGTCATTGCCCAAGATTTTTTCTTGTGAGCTTTCGCATACAACTGTTGCTCCGCTGCTACGGCCTTTTGGTCAGCTAAATCACCATTTTGAACTTTTCTGCCAACTGACTCTCGACTCAAAACACTATGAATAATTGCATTTTCAGAAATTTGAAAAAATTGATTGCATACAGGAGTGTTTGGCAAATCCGATTTTGTATAAATCTGAGCCACCTTGTCGACATCCCAAAATTTAAAGAGATCTGTTTGCGTATGTATACCACTATCTTTTCTCCATGTGCTTAGAGAAATTGCTAAAACTTTTGGTAATTCTCTTTCCTCATTATTTGCTTTCATATCACTTAATCCTATCCATTATTTTCAAGGCTTCTATTGTTAAATCAAAGCCAATTATTCTATATATTTTTGAAATCATCCTCGGCCTACGACTCATGCTATACTTTAACAACCAATCAAGTTGCTTAATTTTTTCCCTGGATTTCTTTTTTTCAGGATCAGCCAATCTTGAATATACAATTAAAAGATTACAATAGTATTTCGCTAGCGATCCGTATAGTGCAATTTTCAATTTATCATCTGTAGCATTGTTAGTGATTTTCTTTGACCATTTTTCTAGAATATAGACAAAATCTGTAAGATTTTTCAATTTATGTGTAGCAGTTATTGAACCTTCTCGCTGTCTATATGCAATAAATGATTCATCTATAAATGCAATACTAGTGGAATTAAAAATAATATGATAATTCCAATCCATATCTTCTCCAAGAAGTCCAATCTCAAATTCAATTCCATGATTATCTATTATTTCTTTCCTAATTGCTTTTATCCACGCCATCCCATAAAATGCATCATCTTTCACCAAAGCACTTATTTGGTCTGCATAAACACATTCCTCCATAGCAGAGAAATAAGCATATCTACAATCTTCAAATTTTTGAATTAAATCATAATATTTTTGATATTTATAAAAAATCAAGTCACTCTTGTTTTTTGTTTTCTCAGCGAGTTTTTTAAGAAAATCATCTTTTATCAAAAAATCATCACTATCTATATAAATGATATATTCGCCTAACGCTAATTTTGTTCCACAATTACGAGAATCTGATATCCCTCCATTTTTTTTATGTATAACTCTAATACATTCATAATTTTCTGCCAATCTGTCACATAATTGTGGACTTTCGTCTGTTGATCCATCATCTACTAAAATAATTTCATAATCAACAAAGGTTTGTTTCAAAATACTATCCACACATTCTTGCAAATACTTTTCCACATTATAAACTGGTAAAATAATACTAAACAGCATAAGTAGTTTCCTCTTCATTCTCAACACCCATTACATGATTCAAATCCTTACGTATATTATTCAACATAATCGGGCGGTCAAAATATTTTTCTGCTCTTTTTCTTCCTTCTATAGCAATTGCATTCCTGAACTCTTCATCTTTGTATAAATGTTCCATACCTTCAAATAAAGATTCGATATTCTGTGCTTTTACTAATATCCCAGATTTATTTCGTTCCACCACTTCGGAGGGACCTGGCACATCAGTTGTTATAATAGGAAGACTCATTCCCATTGCCTCCTGTAACACCTTTCCAAATCCCTCTCGATATGTTGGGTGAGTAAGAACATCAAACATTGCCATGTGCGGATAGACTTGAACTGGAGGAATATTTCCCGTCATTATAATATGAGCATTAGACTGTGCCACATGAAGATTTTCATCTTTAACAGGATTAGCATCATCCAACATACCTACTAAAGCCAAATAAATATTGCTATACTTTTCTTGAAGCATAGAAAACGCTGTAATAAGCTCATTAATTCCCTTATCTGCATTAATGCGACCAACATAACCATAAACAAAAGCATTTTCAGGAATTCCATACTTCTTCCTGAACTTTATTTTTGTTTCTTCATGGTCAAAATTATCGCATTGACTTAACGAAACACCAGTTGTCCCCCCCATTCCTACAACAGATATTTTATCTGCTGGACAAAGTTTTTCGTCAACAGCAAATTGCATATTCAAAGGGCTTTGCGATCTGATCGTAGTAGATAAACTGCAAGTTGTTTTTTCTATAAGCCAAAAAATCTTACGCTTTATTCCCGAAAATGCTACATATCTTAATCCACACTGACTATATAAACGAGTTTTAATTCCTGCTAAAAATCCACCTATTGAAGCATAAAACGAAACATTAGGGGATGTATAATAGATTAAATCGAACTGATTTTTCTTAAAAATCTTTCTTAATGTAAAAGGCATTTTAATTAAATCATTTATACTTACACCTCTACTCATCGGAAGATTGATGCATTTTGCGTAATCGCTGTTACATTCAACAAATCCAACATCCATATTACAAACCAATGTAACTTCATAACCATTCTTCGATAAATTTCTCATTGAATCAACAATAAACCAATCCATCGTTTTAGATATTGTCGTTAGCGCACATATTTTGATTGGCCTTTTATCTTCCATTTCCTTACCTCACATCTCTGCAATAATTTGGTTGACAACCTTCTTTACCTGTTCATGATTAAGATTAAGTGCTTCTTTGTTCATATTTTCTGCAAAGATTTCTGTCTCTCTGATTTTTACTATTTCTGATTCAAAAAGTTCATTTATTACTGATAATTCTTTGATTTTATCTGCATTACAAAAAGCTCTTGAAAGAATCGCACAAGTGGAACCAATACGATAATGTTCCTTAATAACATACTCAGCCGGAAGCATCCCATATCCAACGCGAGCAATACCACCAAAGCCGAACTTCTTACTCGATTGTTTTATATGATTACAAATATCATCTACAGTTCCATCCGCTAGCAGCTCAAACATAAATTTCTTATGATATGCCAATTGCAAATCATTCAATCCCAGATGAATTTCATCAACCTCATGAATCTGAACCACCTGATTCATGATTAAACATGCATCCTGAGTTTCTGCTAATAGCTGGGTTTTTGCCCTTCCATTTACAATATGTAAAAAGTTCTCCACATCGTCAATCGTGCGGTACATTGGCAACATAATAACATCCGCTCCGGCATCAATTGCGGCATTAATTTCCTCATATGAACTACCATACTTAATTGTAGACTTATGAATTGGGTTCACACGAACCAATAATTCAGCATTTTTTAGTACCTTTCTCACAGAAACAATATCTGAAATCGTATGATGTGACTTTACGCTATCAATTCCTGCTTGCCTCTTCTCTTTTCCTATATATTCCATATCTACAAAGATACGATCTACACCTGTTTTATCAGCAATCTTAGCAATTTCAGGCCTATTTGTTATGTACATTAGTCTAAGTGACATATAATGTCTCCTTTATTCTTTACAATTTCCTTATCGGCTTCTTTTTTTTATTTCACCAGTTCCACCTTCAACAATACCATCTCTTCTAATCACACTGAAAATCGTCCCCAAAAAGCACTTTATATCAAAAGCAAAACTCATGTTCTGAACATACTCTCCATCAAGCCTTGCTTTTTCCTCAATTTCTAGTTCATCTCGCCCATTTATCTGTGCCCAACCAGTCAGCCCGGGCATAACATCATTTGCCCCATATTTTTCTCGTTCCGCAACCAGATTATACTGATTCCACAACGCCGGACGAGGACCAATAATAGAAAGATCATGTGAAATGGCGATATTCCAAATTTGAGGTAATTCATCAAGACTTGTTTTTCTAAGAAATTTACCCACGTTTGTAATATACTGTTCAGGGTCACCTAACAGATGTGTTGGTACATCGTGTGGCGTACTCATCTTCATGCTCCTAAATTTAAAAATATTAAAATATGTAAGCTGTCCATTTTTCTTTTTTCCAACCCGCTTTTGCTTAAACAAAACCGGACCAGGATCATCTATCACAATTGCCATTGCAATAATCGCATATAACCAGAACAAGCATATTAAACCTAAGATTCCCAATACACGATCGATTGCGTTTTTTATACATCTGCTATAAAGAGTCTCTCGCACTCTCCTGCACCTCTACTTTCAAAATTTTTATTGTCTAAAAGAAACTTTCATCCCCAACAGGCATCTGTGGTTTTTTATTCCATACTGTACAAGGAAGCACTTTTGTTCCTTCCGGCACAATAGTTCCCGCTGCAACAACGGCATTACAGTCAATCTGGCTGAAGCTCTTCACTATAGAATTATGATTGACAACAACTCCACTACAGATAAATGTTCCAATTTCAATTGCAGCTGCTGTATGAATTACCGCATTTGCTTCAATAACACATCCTGCCTCTATGACAGCAGAATTACTTATGACAGTGCTTGGATGAATCAACGTAACTGGATTTTTTATGTTCTGATACATTCTCTTTTTGATTTCCGAATTGCCGATTGCAACAATACATCCATCATATTCTTCTTGCATGACGGTTACATCTTGTAGATTTCCAACTGCATCTATTGCTGAATCATCTAAGAAGTCTATTTTTTGATACCCCATTGCCTCTGCCAATTCTTTAACTAACTGCCCGTATTGACCAGCTCCAATAATTAATAAACTTTTCACGGAAGAAAGTTCTCCTATTTTATCAATTTATTTTTTCGCACGAAAAAAAGCCCCTCTCGGGACTTTCCATTTTCATACATTCTTTTCAATTTCAATCTTCACATTTGATTCTTTACACAGCAACTAGAAACCATTTCCTCACCAACTTCTATTCCACTGTCTTTGCCACAATCTCCAGTCCGACCTCCATCCTCTGCGCTCTTCCGAACATTGACACTTCCAGATAAGCTTTCCGCTTATGTCGGTCAATTTTCTGGATGAGACCTTCCATTCCCTGAAGCGGTCCGGAAGTGATGATGACTTTGTCATTCTCTATGATCCCCGCAGACATTTCCACGACTTGATTTTCGCCGCCGAAACTTTCTAAGAACTCAATTTCTTCTATATTAAGTGGTACGACTGCGCCTCCGGTGTCCAATACTCTTGTCAGACCCATAACCGCTTTTAGTTCTTCATATAATTGTTCTAATTTTTCTGTAATCATAAAGACGTACCCGGGGAAAAGGATTTTCTTTTGAGTACTCCATTTTCCGCGGATACGTTTCTGTTCTTCATAATAAGGGATAAAACATCGCTCAAGGATCTCTCCTGGGATGCGGCTCTCACATTGGAGCCGGATACTATCTTCGGTGCCTGTACACACCTGAACTACATACCACATGTTGGTTCCTCTCGTAATTCTGTAATATCCCTTGCCTGTTATATAATTGTATGTAATGAATCCTCATTTCCATAGTGAATATGCTCTGCATGCAAAAATGAATATGCTTCGCCACTCCGCCTTGATTCAGGCGAATTGATTGTTCACTATGTCATTCAACCTGTTCAAACGCGGCAAGGCGACGATTTGAACCTGATTGAAATTTGTGGTTTCTGTTACTTCCTAAACCTTCGAAATTATAGCATCTATTTTTTATGCTGTCAAATTTCGACATTGTAGTGCTTACGGTCTTACTGTATTATCCGGATGATAAGTCGGTACAATCTCTGCGACTATATTTTTGATCTCCTGCGATTCTTTACGGCTCTCCCGATCTAGACGATCTAACTGTTCTTTAAATGCAGTATCATTCATCTCAATTGGTTTTCCGATATGAATGAGTTCATTATCGGTCTCTTGCATACCTTCTTCCGCCATGAGCAACTCTTCGTAAAGCTTCTCTCCCGGTCTGAGTCCGGTATACTGAATCATGATGTCTTCGTCCGGTTTGTACCCAGATAAGCGAATCAGGTTCTTTGCCATGTCAGCAATTTTGACCGGCTCTCCCATATCCAGAATGAAGATTTCTCCCCCCTTGGCATAATAGGCTGCCTGAAGTACCAGTGATACGGCTTCCGGTATCGTCATAAAATAACGGATAATGTTTGGATCTGTTACTGTGACCGGACCACCTTCTGCAATCTGTTTCTTGAAGAGCGGTATGACGCTTCCGTTACTTCCAAGCACATTTCCAAATCGCACTGCCACGAAGTCTGTATTGGACTGACGGTTCATCATCTGTACGACCATCTCGCAGAGACGTTTGGATGCTCCCATAATATTCGTCGGGTTGACCGCCTTATCTGTGGAAATCAGCACGAACTTTTTAACGCCTGCATGTGCTGCAGCCTGCGCCATCTTATATGTACCCATTACATTGTTCTTAATGGATTCATTCGGACTGTCTTCCATCAGCGGTACATGCTTATGTGCTGCCGCATGGAAAACAACGACCGGTTTATATTTCTCCAAAATGGAGTTAACACGATTGGTATTACGGACTGATCCAATCAGCACTACCAGACTGAGTGCCGGATATTTGCGCTCCAGCTCCATCTGAATCTCATATGCATTATTCTCATAGATATCGAAAATAATAAGCTGTCTCGGATGGTTCTTGGCGATCTGTCGGCAGAGTTCACTACCGATGGAACCACCGCCGCCCGTTACCATGATAACTTTCCCTGCAATGGAATCGAAGACTTCTTCATTATTGACCTTGACTTGAGCTCTTCCCAGAAGATCCGTAATCTCTACATCACGCAGTCTGCTGACACTGACCTCTCCGTTCACTAGCTGATATACACCCGGAACAGTCTGCATCTTACAGCCTGTCTCTTTACATATGTTCAAGATTTCTTTTCGGTTCTGTCCCGTCGTTGCCGGGATTGCATAGATAATCTTGGTGATATGATGTACTTTCGCCTGCTCGATGATATCATCTCTTGTACCGGTGATCGGAATCCCTTCCAGCATTCGTCCTACCTTATTCTTGTTATCATCAATGACGCAGCATACCTTCATATGAAGATACTGACTCGTTAGCATCTCGCGGATCAGCATTCTTCCAGCACTTCCGGCACCGATAATCATCACTCGTTCTATATCATCCGGTTCGGTATTATTGACAAACCTGCTGTGGTACGAACGCACGAACCGATAAGAAAAACGCAGCCCGGTCGTAAATATTCCACTCACCAAAAATCCGATAAAATAGTATGATCTCGGCATCTGCAGATGCATGAACACTCTACCGGCAAAATAGACCGGAATCAAAACAATAAATGCATAGACTAATCTGAGAATCTCAGACGTACTTGCAAATCTCCAGATACTGTGGTATAAACGCATTCCATAAAACACACATATGGTAGCAATAATCCAAAATGGCATCGACCAAATATATCCCTGCATATAATTTTTCGGAATCTTGGAGAAGATAAAATCAAACCGCACAAAAAGTGCCATGAAATAAGATATGATGATAATCATCGCATCGCACAGCGCTAGTAAGGCAGCTCTTTTGATCCACAGTCGATTATTCGACAAATTTTTCGTATTTTCTGTTTTCTTTTTGCTTTCTTCGTTGTTCATTTTGCTCACGTGAATTACTCCTACTCTTCTTTTACTGATTGATCGTATGTCTGATTACATACACACCAATCGTTGCGACAGCAGCCACTCCTGCGGCTATCAGCGCCCTGACCGGATTCACGTTACTCATTACAATTAATAAACCTAATGTAGTCTTCATATTCCCTCTGTCCTCTTTCGTATACCTTACTTTTCCTTTATGGCCTTTATGGCATAACTAGTATAGCATCTTTTTAATAACTCGACTATATTTCTTGCGTGTGTTATAATATCCTTAACATTATTTTTGGAGGATATTATCATGGGGAAAAAAGCATCAGCAATCGAACTTTCAAATGAAG